>NZ_BAAIYF010000005.1:0-411786 GCF_057546105.1 Paenibacillus sp. YAE3
TGACTTCCTCCATCCTTGAGGTTTTTGGGTTTGGTCACTTGAAAACTTCTCCAAGTTGGGGTGAAGTCCCTTTTTTATGTCCGAAAATCCTTACGGCTCAAGGCCTCAGATTACTGCAAAACGCTCAAATAAATCACGACTTTAAGGAGCGTCATTGAATCTTCCGAAAATAACCGCCTCCCGGCCGCATCGCGCTCGATTAATGGCAATAGTCCTTTTTTCTCGTAATAGCGGATCGTGGATTCCGGAATATCGAATTTGGCTGCAGCTTCGCTAATGGAATAATACTTCATTTGGAGTCCTCCAAATTTTTATCTTGATTCTGTCGACAGGAATAGGATACGACTTAAACCATGGTTTAAGTCAACACAAAATTATGTTCGGCCAACAGACGGTTTATCCCCATGCACGCAAAAAATATCGCTTTAGTCGCGACCTCGCCGCAGACAGCTATCGAAGAAAAAGTAGAGATTGGCAAAAAAACATTTACAAACCAACGGTCGGTTTTTATAATAAGCATAAATCGAAAATCAGAGACGCAAAAAACGATTACCATTCACGGAGGGAAAGACGTTGAAACAAGAAGAGCGCAGACAGCAAACCACCAAACTTCTGCTGGATACGGTCAAAGAGCTGATCCGGGAAAAAGGATGCCATGCGATGACCATGAAGGATATCATGGATCGATCGGGCTTGTCCAAAGGGGCGATCTTCCACTATGTGAAAAGCAAGGATGAAATTTTTGCATGGGTGCTCCAGGAGCGTCTGGAAGAAACGAATACGCAATTTATGAACGAAGTGGAACTAGGCCGCCGGTCTTTCGAGGAGCCCATGCGGAAAATCGCGGAAAGCATCCTGCAATACGAAAACGCCCAGGACGTGACGAACAAAGTGCTGCTCTACTTGCTCGGCAAGGAGGATCAGCCCGTCATCGCGGAAGTACTCCAACAATACTATGAGAGATCCATGGAATTATCCAAGCAGTGGATCGTGACCGGCCAAAGGTACGGCGTCATTCCGGCATCGGTCGATGCGGACAAAACGGCGGATATGTTCGTCCTTCTTACGCTCGGCTTGCGGGTGCGCTCCTCCATCCCGTTGACGGCCGCTTCTTTCAAAGGACTTGATTTCACATCCATGATTTCGGATATGTTGCAGTCTCGAAAATAAAAAAACGAAAGGTGGAACCATCATGAATCTATGGTTAACGCTTCACCTGCTCGGAGTTGTATTATTCGCGGGAAACATCATTACGGCGGCTTTTTGGAAGGTTCGGGCGGATTTGACGAAAAACCCTGCAGCCATCCATCAGGCCGTGCAAAACGTCATGCTTGCCGATTATATCTTTACGATTCCGGGTCTGTTCCTCGTGATCCTTTCCGGCAGCATCATGGCGGCCCGCGCGGGATTGTCCCTGGCAGGATTTAACTGGCTCACGTTATCTCTCGCCTTGTTTGCCCTGACCGGCGTCATCTGGGCGGCGATCCTCATTCCCCTGCAGCGCAAAATGATAAGAATCAGCGCCGGGTGCATCGAAAAAGGAGAGATTTCCCAAGCGTACCGGAAAGCGTCCCGTTCCTGGGCCGTATTCGGCATTGCCGCTACGCTGCTTCCGATCGTCATTTTATACCTCATGGTCATGAAAGGGTTCTAAGTTGGGATTAACCACATTCCTAAGGAGGTTGTACGAATGCTGCCTTTTTACGTACTGGTTGCGGCTTTTCTGTTGTTCAAGGGTCTCGGCCTGATCGGATTGGCCTATTTTGAAGGCTGGCATGCTTCCCTTCAGGCGGCGGTGGCCGTCATGCTGCTCCTCACGGCTTCCGCGCATTGGGGGACCCGCAGGCCGGACCTGATCCGCATGGTTCCGCAGGTATTTCCCAGACCGGATTGGATCGTGACGGCCACCGGACTGCTGGAAATCGCCGGAGCCGTCGGCATCTTGATCCCTGCCGTCTCCAAAGCGGCTTCGATCGGATTGGCGGTGCTGTTTATGGCCATGTTCCCCGCCAACGTGCACGCGGCCAAGGAAAAATTAACGATCGGCGGGCGGCCCGTACCCAAACTGTTACTCCGAACCGCGCTGCAGCTTGTTTTTATTGCGGCGGTCCTTCTGGCCGGATAAAAGTCCGGCCCTTCGGCCGGGATGGCCTTGTTTTGGATGCTTGAAAACAACGGCCCATTTTTATATACTCTAAAAGCGAATGGAGGTTCATTTATGGTCCAAGTATTGAAGGAAGAACTGCGACAGGCGATCGTGAGGCATGCGCAAGACGAGTTTGCGCAGCATGGATATGCAAATGCGTCGATCAAAAGAATCGCGGCGAATGCCGGCATTTCGGTCGGTAACTTGTATCGGTATTTTCCGGGGAAGGAGGCGTTGTTCGAAACGGTCGTATCCCCGGTTCAGCATGAACTGGAGACGCTGATCTACAATCACGAAAAATACGCTTATGATGAACATACCGGCATTTTTGAACTTGTCGTCCAGGCGCTGACGGCGATCATCGGGGAGTACCGGGTGCCGCTCCTTATTTTGATCGATGGCTCTAAGGGGACCCGGTTCGAAAACGCCGCCGCGGATTTTCACCAGGCGATGGCAGAGAACGTCGCGGATCATCTGGCAGCCTATAACCGCGAGCAGGGTCAGGCAGCGTTCGATCTGCAAACGGCATGGCCGATCGCGGTCTCTTTTATGCAGGGATACTTCGAAATCATCCGCCGCCACCGGGATCCGGAAGACTGCAAACAAATGGTTCGCCAATATGTCGCTTTTTGGTATCAAGGCCTGCGGGCGTTTCTGTGAAAAGGGCGCACGCGTTTTTTTTGGATTTAATAATGAATCACAATTCGCTTTTAGGAGGTTCTGTTTTATGGAAAGATCCATCCATCGATACGCAACCCGAGACGGTTTCAACTTGGAATACAGCCTCGTCGGATCGGGTGAACCGATCCTCATTTTGCACGGAGGCCATTCGAACTGCAGCGAAGAACTGGGGTATGCCCAGCTTGCGGCGCATGGATTCCGGATCATTACGCCCTCCCGCCCGGGTTATGGCCGCACTTCGGCGGGGCTTGGCCGATCGCTCATGACGGCATGCGATGCTTACATTCGACTGCTGGATGAGCTCCAAGTGCCCCAAGCGCATATTCTGGCCATGTCCGCTGGAGGGCCGAGCGGAATATGTTTGGCGTCACGATACCCAAGCCGCATCAAAAGCCTTATCCTGCAATCCGCCGTCTCCCATTGCTGGCTGTCTCCCGGCGATCAGGCATACCGGTTGGCACGGTTCATGTTCCGGCCCTCCGCCGAAAAATATGTGTGGGCGACGTTACGGTGCTTGAATAAATTTGCGCCCGGCGTTCTGCTGAACAGCATGATCCCCTCCTTCAGCAAGCTGCCGAAAGAAAAGGTGCTGCCGCTTATTAGCAGCGAGGATCGGAGGCAGTTCAAAAACATGATCGACCGTCAACGGTCGGGACACGGCTTTCTGATCGATTTGGAACAAACGAGGCAAGACCTGATTTCAGAGCTGGCCTCGATCCGGTGTCCCGCCCTGATCATGCACAGCATTCACGATGCATCCGTCCCGCTGGAACACGCCCGGCTCGCTTATCGGACCATCCCAAACGCCCGGCTATGCGAGCTTGATTCATGGGGCCACCTGATTTGGCTCGGAGCCGGTACGGATGTGATGTGCGGGCAGCTGCTTTCATTTCTGGATGACGTGATCGAACGCGAGCGACGCTAAACCGAACAACGCCCCCGGCCCAATACATAAGCTGTCGAAAAAAACTTTCGGCAGCCTTATTTTTTAAGCGTTTGTTGATCATTTGCCTATTTCACTAAACACTCGTTCAAGTTAATATAACAAATCGCTACCACTTCGTTTAGTTTTATTGTAAAATATAACCACACATGAATGAAAACGTTTACTAACACATATATACGAAGGATTAGATATATCTTTTAAAGGACATGTTCCATCGATTCATCCCCTGCTTTTAGCATATGACGCCCTCTTGGCGGTCCGGGTTTACCCTTTTTCGAGTATGTTTGATTCCGCTCAAATGAAAAAGAGTTCTAGGAGGTTACAGGATGAACATCTTGATTGTAGAAGACGAAGCTTCCGTCCGGGACATCTTGCAATCGTATTTTCTCAATGAAGGCTGGAACGTGCACATTACGGGCGACGGCCGGGAAGCCTTAAAGCGTATCCAGCTTTTGAAGCTGGACTTGGTCGTACTGGACCTGATGATTCAAGGGCTCCCCGGCGAGGAAGTGTGCCGAAGCATTCGGCAGGTATCGAACATTCCGCTCATCATGATTACGTCGAAAGCCCGCGAAGCCGATATGATCAACGGCCTGAACCTGGGGGCGGACGACTACATCACGAAGCCGTTCCGCATGAAAGAAGTGATTGCCAGAATCTATGCCTTGCAGCGAAGAATCACCCAGCTGAACAAAAGCGGACCTAACGTGCTCTATTTTAACCGCCGCCGGCTGATGGTCAATTTCGAATTCGAGGACGTGTATATCGACGGAAAACCCGCGAACCTGACCGCGACCGAATTCCGCACGCTGAGCATCCTTGTCAAAAAACCCGGGAAGGTATTCAGCAGGCATGATTTGTCCTACGAGGTGCAGGGTTACCGTTTTATTGGCGACGGGCGCGTCATGGACGTACATATCCGCAATATCCGCAGAAAAATCGAAGAGGATCCCAAAAACCCGCAGTACATCGTCACCAAAATCGGCTCCGGATACAAATTTACTTTCCAGCCGGACGAAACATGAAAAAAACGGCATCCTGGACGATAACCACCCGTGCATGGCTGTTTTTGGCGATCCTCTCCCTGACGGCGGCCGCTTCCATCGGCTCCTATATGGTCCTGACGCAAATTTGGAGCAAGCAGCTTGCTTCGTTTAAACAAAAATACGCCGCCGAGCAAAGCCACCATCTGCTTTATACGCTGCGCGAACGGATGAAAAGCGGCGCGAATCGCAGCGAAAGCATCAAAATACTCGAAGATGCGTCGCGCCATTTCGCGGTCCCGATTCGATATGTCGGCGAAGACCACCAAACGATGATCCTGGATTTGCTGGACCCGGCATGGCTGTCGCGTCCCAGCCTTTTTTCCATAGAGGCTCCGCTCGTCTTGGACGGAGAAATCGACGGTTATCTCACCTCCTATTACGATACGGCCGAAGGCGCCTATTCGCCTGCCATCCGGCAGCTGGAAGAGCAGCTTGAGCGGAGGGGCCGGACGGTGCTCATCTTGTTTGTTAGCGCCGCTTTCGCGGTGTCTCTCTTGGCCTCTTGGCGCTGGAGCCGAAACATATCCGCATCTTCCGACGCGGCCGAGACGATCGTAACGAGCAACCAGCTATCGCCGATTCCCGTCCGCGGCACGAAGGAGATCCGGGTTCTGACGACGACGATCAACCATCTCATCGACCGGTTCGAACGCCATGAATCGTGGCGCAATCAGCTGATGCAGGATCTCACGCATGAGCTCAGAACGCCGCTGACAGCCGTTATGTCGCAGCTGGACGCGATCATTGACGGCATTTACCCGCTTACGGCCGATCAAATTCAGCGCATCCTTGTTGACATTGAACGGCTGTACCGTCTCGTGGAAGACATGGAGAAGCTGTCGGAAGCCGAAGGCGCGCAATTCGAACTGAATAAGCAGGAGGTCAATTTGTCGCGGATCGTGCAAGGCATTTACGAAGGTTTTTTATTCCTGACCCGGGAAAAAAACATCCGCTTCGATTACGTGCCGTCCAAAACGCCGTGCTACCTGCAAGCCGACCCGGACCGGATCGCGCAAATTCTGTCCAACGTCATGTACAATGCCATCAAATATACGCCAAGCGGCGGGAAAATCGAGGTGGGCGTCGTTCATGAAGAGGACTCGATCCTCGTCTCCTGCAAAGATACGGGCATGGGCATTCCCGAAGAGGAGCTCGGCCGGATTTTCGACCGCTTTTACCGGGCGGATAAATCCCGATCCAGGGACAGCGGCGGCCTAGGGGTCGGTTTGAGCATTGCCAAAGCGCTTGTCGAGGCCCATCAAGGCAACATTTGGGCAGAGAGCCAAATCGGCAAAGGTTCGGTCTTCTGGATCAGGCTGCCGGTGCAGCAATCGTTTCAGCTCGATTCGTCCAAGCCGGCCTGAACCGCAGGCTGACATTCCGCTTAAATTTTTCGTCCCCAACCCAAAGGAGGTCGCTATGCCGATCCTGGAAGCTTGCCGAACGTTCAGAAGGCATCCCTATATTGTCCTGCAGCCCTTCCTGATCGACGCCATTTTGCTGATCGTTCTATACGGCTCTCAAGCGTCGCAGATCCAATCCCAATGGAGTTCCCGGGTCATGCTGGGCATGGGAATTCCATCCGTTTTTCAGCTGTTTTCCCTGCCGTTCACCTGGTTTATGCTGGTCGCGGCCCTGTTATGGTCATTCGCGCAGGGAGGATACATCCGTACGCTCGCTGCGGCATGCCGAGGTTCGAAACTTCCGGTTTCGCAGATGATGCGCGCGAACTTGCGTTACGGACTTCCCTTTCTGCTGCTGCAGGCCGCGATTATGCTTGCGGCATCGGCAGCTTCCACCCTGCTGATCGTCATGTTTGGGGCGATCGGTTCGGGGGCCGCCCTGCTGTTTTTGATCGTCTTTCGGATTTTGTTCGTATATTTGGAATTTACGATCGTCACCGATCGCGTTCCTTTCGACGCCGCCTTCCGCCGGGCTTTTCGGACCCTAAAGCAGCATGGGCCGGCCTCCGTCGGGATGGGCGTTGCGATTTTGGCCGTTTCGGGTCTGGCAAGCCTGGCCGCCAACCTGTTCACGAAGCCGATACCGCTTATGCTGATCCTCATCGTGTACGATGCGGTCATGACCGTGCTTCTGCTGGCGCTGATGCTCACCTATCGCGAAGCCCGGAGATATGAAGGATAAGCGTCGCAGCCGTTTTTGTGGCGGTAAAACAGAAAGTCCCGCTTCCGTTTTCCGGATGCGGGACTTTCTGCGGTTGCTTTTTTTCGGCCGGCCCTTTGAATTTTTAAAGATTCATGCGGCTCATGATTTCCCTTTCGAGGATTTTGCCTCCTGAATCGCCTTTTCCGCTTTTTCCGTCTGCGTTCTCAGAAACTTCTGAATGTCCATGTCCGACTGCAAAAACTCCTTGACCGCGTCATCCAGCTTCACGTACGAATCCCAAGGGCTGCTTTTGGCCGGCGGCGGCGCAAAAGGATATTGGAAAAACGCGTTAATGTTTTTGCCTTCGTACCTTATATTGTCCTGAGCGAATTGCTCATTGATCGTTTTGTCCCCCGTGATGACGGATGGCGTTCCCGCCCGGGCAAGCGTTGCCTGATATTCCGGCGAAATGCTTTCAAGGATCCATTGAAATGCCGCTTCCTTGTGCTTGCTGAACGCATTGATCGCGAAAATCTGCGTATTCGGCGTCGGCGCCGTATTTTCCTGGCCGGGAAACGTGGGTACGGGAACGATGTCCATGTCCTGCTGGAACTCCTTCGCTTCTTCGTCGTTCCCCCCGAACCATGTGAGATATCCGTGCCAATCCACATGCATCGCGACCGTTTTATCGCTGAATCCGCTGACGTTTTCATCGTACATGCCTGGTATGCTGTATATTTTTTTCATCAATTCCATATACTTCGTGAATTCCGGGTGTTTAGATAACAGCACTTCGCCTGTATCGGGATCGGTTAAAGTGACGGATAGCTGCTTCAGGGGGAACGTATAGCTTCCAAATTCCAATCCCCTGTAATGCACCCCGTTCCGTTCGGCAGTCATTTTTTTCGCCATCTCGATCGCTTCATCCCATGTCATATGATCCGAAGGATATTCAACCCCGAACAGATCAAAAATTTCCTTGTTGTAATGAAGGCCGATGACGCCCATCTCCTGCGGAATGCCGACCAACCGGCCCTGTTGGTCCCGCGACCGCACTTGGGCCAGTATCGCCGGATCGATTTGGCTCAGATCGACTCCGTATTCTTTCACCATGTCATCCAGCGGATAAACCATCTCCAGTTCTTGAAGCGGTTCTTGGCCCGTAAACGCAAGCACGATATCCGGAACGATCTGCGAAGCGTTAAGTTCCTGCATATTTTCTACGGTACCGTTCCAATCGACATGCCTCACCTGGATATGAGGCAGCTTTTCCTTCATATAATTGCCAATGCGGGAATTAAAGTAATCTTCGCCCCAAGGCGTGGCTACAAGCAGTTCAACCGGATCCTCAGGAAACGTCTTCACGGGCGCCTCCTCCTTGGGCTCCGACTGCTCTTCCGTCTGCGTCTGCGGCTTCGGCTCGGGCACGGCTTCCTGCGCCGTACCGCCGGTGCAAGCCGTGATCCATAACAACAACAGCAAACCGAGCGCTCCGTGAATCCAAGATCGCTTATTGCCCACTCGTATTCCCCCTCATCCGCGATTATTTTGGGAAAGACAATGACCGCGCATCAATTCTGCTGCTTTTTCTCCTTCACGATGGTGGCGTAATCCTCATCCATCTTCCTCAGGAACGTTTGAACGTCGTTGCCCGAAGTCAGGAACGGTTTCACCTGCGAGCCGACGTAGTTGGTTCCGTAGAGCAAAATGTCCGGCCCGTATGGGCTGTACAGCGCCGGTTTGGCCTGCTGCAGCGAATAGATGCCTTTGATGTTGAATTCCCGGCCATTCAGCGTATCGGCGGCGAACTGCTCCAATATGCCCTGATCCGAAGAAACCGAAGGGATGCCCGCGCGGGTCATGCGGATTTGCTGCTCATCCGTCAGCAGGAATTCCAAGAGATCCATCGCTTCGTCAATATGTTTGCTGTGCTTGTTGATGGCGATCGTCAGCGGCAGCGTGGACGGTCCGACGCCCGGCAGATCCGGCCAGCTCGGGAAGCTTACGACGTCATAATCCAGCTCCTCCGGATAATAAGGGATCGTGTTGGCGATCAGTCCAAGGCTCATGGCCACGTCGCCCTTTTTGAAGTCGTATTCGATGTCGGGCTCCCAGTTCCCCGGAATGCTTGCGATCCGCTTCGTTAAGTTCAGAAATTTCGCGAATGCCGGGTTTTTCGAAAATTGGGGTTCTCCCGTCTTCGGATCGGTGCCGTTCGCGGACAGCTGCGTCATCGCCTGGGACAATGAATTGGTCGCCAGTCCCCGGTATTTCACGCCGTCCCTTTCCCCGGTAACTTTGCCGGCAAGGTCGATCACCTCGTCCCAGGTCATCCCGTCGACCGGATAGTCCACGCCGAATTTATCGAAAACGGCTTTGTTGTAATGCAGCGCCACCGTCACGTCCTCGATCGGCACGCCAAGCAGCCTTCCTTGGCCTTCCGGATCCCGGGCCCGAAGCGCATCCATGATTCCCGGCCTGATTTTGTTGAAGTCGAAGTTCCGTTCTTTCAGCATGTCGTCGAGCGGCAGCAGCATGTCTCTTTCCTTCAAAATGTCGAAGCCGTCCGTCGTCAGAATCAAATCCGGCATCACATTTTGGGCGAACAGTTCGTCAAAGGACGCCGCATCCGCGAATTTGCCCGTCGGCTCAATGTCGATATTGGGGAATTTCTCCTTCGTCCCCGCAAGGATGCGGCTTTCGACCTGCTCCTTGCTCCAAGGCGCCATGAAAATCAGTTTGATCGGCTCATGATTTTCTTTTTTCTCTTCCGGCTTTTGCTCCGCCGGTTGACTGGGGGCTTGCTTTGCATCGGGCGGGGCCTGCTCCTTCGCCGCCGTGTCGGTCCCCGAACCTCCGGAGCCGCATCCCGTAATAATGAGCGCAAATGCTGCAAGTATCAAGAAAAAAACATTCATCCGCTTTTTCATGACCGATTCATCCCTTCAACATGGATTCACTGTATACCTTTTGGCATTTCATGAACTGATTGAATCGCATTGGGTCTTTGAAACCTCCAGTTTGACCGGCAGCCCCCCTTTCTAGATTCCGTTCATTCGGCGAAGCCCAGTCCTCCATGCTTTCCTTAGGCATCCGCATAGGCCCGTTATTCGACAAGCCCCGTACGCTCGACGCTTTCGACGAAATAACGCTGCGCAAAAAAGAAGATGAGAAGCGGCGGCAAAAGCGCAAGGAAGCTGGCCGACATTTTGATCGCTTCCACCAGCACCAGCGCGGTTTCTTCGTTCCCGAGCATGCTCGTAATGCTTGCATCCACCCGGGACATCTGGGTCGAAAGCGGCACCAGCGGAGATTGGCCGAGGAACATCCGCGGATAATAGGTGTCGTTCCACGTCCATACGAAGGAAAACAGGGAAACCACAAGGATCGCGGGTTTGGCCAGCGGAAACATCACCTTCCAATAAAATTTGAAGCTGCTGGCGCCGTCGATTTTTCCCGCTTCCTCCAGCTCTTTCGGCTGCGTCGTATAAAACTGCCTGAAAATGATGACAAATAACGCGCCTTTGATCCCGAAACCGAACAAAGAAGGCAGTACCAGCGAAAACAGATGCCCTTGCAGCCCCAGCTTCGTGTACATGATGATCATGGGCAGCACGATGACCTGCGGCGGAATGATAAACGTGACGACGAGCAGCACCGTCAGCAGCTTTTTGAAAGGGAACTGCATCCGGGCGAGCGCGTAACCCATCAATCCGCACGCGATGACATGAAATAAGGCAACGACCGTGGAAATGCCGACGCTAACCAATAAGGACTCCACGTAATGAAGCGCCTGCCAAGCCGTTTTTAAGTGGCCTAAATAAACTTCGTGGGGCACCCAGGTCACCGTCGGATCGTTCAGGTCCTTCTCGTTCATCACCATCTTCACGAGCATTTTCAAAATGGGGTTCAAATAAATGTAAGAGGTCACGATCAGGATCCAGTAAATAAACAGCTTGAACAACAACCCCCGGTTCACTTCCCGGCCGAGGATGACGTATCGGACCGTGTTCAGCTTGTCGCGGGCGATCCTTTTTTTAAGCGCAGACGTTTTGGACTTGATCGTGTTGATTTTTCCAATCATTTCGGCCCCTCCTCTCTTGCGGGATCTGCATTACCGGTAGCGGCGGCTGCGGTTCATTCTCAAAAACAGGAGCATGATCAGGCTCAGGAAGCAAGCTATAACGACGAAATAGATCCAGGCCAAAGCGCTGTTGTAGCCGTAGTTCCCCGTATTGATCAGCTCGATGATCGGGTTGTACGGGAACGTGAACATGTCGACCACCGTATAAATCAGGTTCAGCAAAATGAACGGCGACATGGCCGGCAGCGTAATTTTCCAGAACACCTCCCATGGGGAAGCGCCGTCGATCCGCGCCGATTCGTAGCTCGATTTCGAGATGGTCTGCCTTCCCGCCAGGAAAATCAGAATCTGCACCCCGGAGTACCATAACACCAGCACGAACCGGTTCAGCACGTCCATGACCGGCTTCGTCCAGGAGCTGTCCCCCAAAAAATCGAGCAGGTATTCCCCGATCGAAAACCGCTCCAAAAAGCCCAGCGTTCCTTCACCCTGATTCACGAATTCCGTCAACACATATCCCGAGGTAAAAATGATCGGCAGGAAGAACACGACCCGAAACAAAATCCGTCCCGGAAAATTCTGATTGAGCATGATGGCGATAAATAATGAAAAGACGATGATGACGGGCACCATGATGACGATTTCCTGAAAAAACGGGATAAGGTTATCGTAAAGGGCAGAACTCCCGAACAAAATTTCTTGATAATATTTAAACCCTTGAAAATCGTATTTGAGGCCCGTCGGCAGCACCGTCACTTTATGCAGGCTCATATACAGGGAGAAAACTAGCGGAAAGGCCATGAACAACAGGAAGCCGAGGACCCAGGGAGCAACGAACATCAGCGCTTCCAAATGCCGTGAAGTACGAGATTTGATTTTGAACTTGCCCATCATGATCTCCCCCCATGAACGACGGCAAAATCGCGGGCTTCGACCTCATAACCGCTCCCGTGATATGGCGATTCGTTGTAGTTCACGACGATTCGTTTCCCGTTTTCGTACGTCGTCTCGTACACGCCTGCGGCAAGGGAACGATGGCCGACGATCATCCGGTCCTGCACGTCTCCAAGCGCTTCGTTGAACCGGCCGTACTGCTTGGCGATTTCTTCCGACCAGTCCTTATAATGCGTGCTGTAATAGTTGTAAAGCGAACGCGTCCCGATCAGGTCCTGCGAAGCCGCATAAGTCAGCATGAAACTCGGGATGGAGCCGTATTCCAGGTTTTTCAGCAAATATGTCGTGTAGTTGTCGGCGGTATTGGCAAACGTCGATGAATACGGGATCAGCCCGTGCAGCGCGATTTGCATAAAAGGCACCGTCTCGTCGACGAACAGATCGAAGGAATTTTCGATCGGCAGGCCGTCCAGGGCATCAACGTATTTCCAGGCATACGCATTGGCGCCCTCCGCCCTGACGGAGCCCAGCGTTTGAACCGCTTGATCGAACAGCTGCTGCTGGATTCCTTTCATTTCTTCCCGCGTCGCTTTGTGACGTTCATTAAAATCGCTGTTCAACAGCGAACCCAGCCCTTCGCCAAACGTTAATCCGTCGGCCCCGAGCGGTTTGAATTTGTCCAAGTCCCTCCGCAGCATCTTTTCCATAAAACGGGGGCTCACGAGCGTCTTCGACGTTTCGTTTCTTCCTCCATACTTGATGACGACCGATCCCAGGTCCTGCAGCCCGTCCCGGCTGGAACGGAACCCATCGCGACCCGTGTTATTGAACGTGTATGAGGAGGCGTCCAGCGTCACGTCGTGGCCTTTGACATGGGCATATTCGATGAAATGACGCATTCCTTCATTGCCTCCGATGCCTTTGTCGACCGGGAAATGCCCTCCGAAATCGCTGATGCCGCCTTTTTGCCAGCCGGCGTAGGTGACGGCCATTTTTTTGACTCCGATCGCCGTCAGCTCGTTGACGATTTCTTCGGCTTCCGATGTCGTTGTCAGAGCCTCGTAAGAATCCCACAGGAACCCTTTTTTGGAATCGGCCCCTAGCAAATAAATCGGCAAACGGATGGAACCGTCATCCGGCGTCGCCCGTTTCAGTCCGTCTTCTTCCATCAAAACCTGGCGGTAACGCGCTGCCATCCCGACGTAATCGGGGGAGCCTGCGTCCAGGAAATAATACCGGATCGACCGGTCGCCATGTGCGCGTTCCTTGTTGAAGGTCTGGAATCCGTTTTGCTTGCGTTTATCGGTCGGCTGAAAAAAACGCTGCCTGTACGTAAACTCGGCCGTCGCCCAGTTGTACTGGTTCATCGATTTGGACGGGGCCGCAAGCACGTTGGCGTATTCCGCCCCGCCATGAATGACGGCCAACAACCCCTGACCGCCGGCCTTGATGCCGAATACGGGCATGCGAACGGGCTGACGAATGGAAAGGGATTGGTTGTTGTTGCTGAAGGCGTAATCCTCCCCGTACACCCCTTCGAAATAAAAATTGTTGTTCGGCGGCCGGTCCTTCCGAAACTGGATCAGCGTCCCCGGACCATCCGGTATCAGGAGGTAGCCATCCTCCCGGTCCGACGTATAAGCGCCGAGGAAGGGATATAAGCGAAGCGCCGCAATGCGCGCGTTTTTATCCTTTTTTTTCGTGCGTGACTCGTATTCGGCCATCTCCTCGCTGCTTTTCCCGTCCTTAAAGCCTTCTTCGATGATTTTCGTTTCGACGCTGTCATCCTTCAGGCTCACTTCGATCGGAATGGCGAACCCGATGTCGGGCATGTCGAACGTAAGCTGGAAACCCGAATCCGTGATCTCGAACCGTTCGATCGCCGCTTTCTGATCCTTGACGTTCGTTTCCTTGATTTGGTCTTTCCGCACGTTAAACTCGACGTATTTGATGAACACCGGCGATTGCATATGCTTTTTCCAGGTGTTCGTGTTATCCTTGTCGTTCCAGCCGTAAGCATCCGGAAAAGACCTCCACACTTGGCCGCTGCGTTTGTCCTTGACGAGGAAATGCCCCGTTTTCGGGTCGACGTACAGCCCAAGATAAGCATTTTCGCTTGCGAGCCGAAAGGCATCGTCGTCCGGAAACAGGGAGCGGTAGCTGTTGCCGGCCGTTTGGCTGCTGCGGCCCGTCGAGGTTTTGTTGCCGGACGCCCCCCCTGCGTTTGCATCTTTCGTTTGGGAAGGTTCGACTATCGTCCCCGTACCGGATCCCCGGGCGCTTTCGGCGCTGTTTTCCCGCTTCGCATCCTGCTCCGAATCCGTTTTGCCCGCATCCGCCCCGTTCGGCGTCTTCGTCTCCGCGGCGATGGTGTACGTGACGATGCTTGCGCTTGTCATGGCCGCTAGGAGCGTCAGAACGAAAAGCCGTTTCCACTTCGCCGGCATCCGCATCACATCGACACCTCCTGATATATGGTATAGAAGAAGTTCTGCAGCTCGGAAGACAGCCCGGCGATGATCGAGATCAACACCCAGGCGATGATCATCGCAAACGCGGTCAACAGGATGTTCCCTACCGTCTCGCCGACGCCGTAATTTTGAAGCGACTGGATCTTCCAGAAAAACAAACATCCGCACCAGATGAGCATCCCGGTCTGGAAAAAGCCGTAGATCGACGATTCGCTGAGCGTCATGATGTTGGACACGGCGGCCAGCGGCAGCCCGAGAATGACGATCGGGAACAGCGCATAGGAGCTGCCGACAAACACGTCCTTAAAGCGCGCCTCCCCCTGCCTGATGCTGCCGATCAAATAATTGCAGACGACCCAGGTCAGCCAAGTCACCGCTCCGGTCATCAGGAAGGTGCCGCTGCGTTCGTTGCTGGGAACGGGCATGAAGGTGAAACTCGTGTAATATTCCTTCGCCAGAAGCACCAGCGTTACGAACAAAAGCAGAAGGAAAGCGCTCAGGTAACCTCCTTTTTGCCTGTACCTGAGATCCGTGAACCCGTCGATCGGGTGCCTTAAAATGGTAAATGCATGCCTCAGCTGGACCAGCAGCTTGTTTTTGCCCAATATCCCCCGCAATCTTTGGCTTCCCTGCGTTAAAAAACGCATTCTTTTCTTGCTGCGGTAAAAGATCCAGATCAGGATGGCCGCAGCGAAAACGGTATTGGCCATGACGGAGAAATGGCGCTGGAACCACTGCAGGCGCAGCTGCCAATACGAGTCGGAATATCCGCCGACGTCCCCCGACAGCTTGAACAGGCGAAGCGCTTCTTTGTAATCTTCCTTGTAATACGCTGCTTCCGCGAGTCCCTGGTAAGCCGGCGAATACAACGCGTTTAACCTCAGCACCTCCCGCCAGACGGGTTCGCTTTCGGCATATTTTCCTTCCTGGGATAAGCTCGTCGCCTTATGCAGCAGCATCCCGAACTCCGTGGGCTTCAGTACGTGGATCAGGTTTTGGGAATCGTCCAGCACGAACAGTTCGTTGTTGGAATTGGTATCCACCGCGACCGGGCTTTGGCTGATGCCGAGCTGCGGTGACCCGATCGTCACCGGTCCCGTCCAGAAAAACAGCAGTTCCCCGTTCGGGCCGTATTGCGTCACCGCATTGGACACTTTATCGATCGCGACCAAATTTCCGTTGCGGTCCACCGTGATGTCGGTCAAACCGGACTTCTGCACCTCCTGCTTCGAATCGGTTTGCTGCGTTTCCGCCGCCTGGCTCCGGTTCCTGAACTTGGGCTCGATCCCGAACTTTTTGTCCTTCCATTGGTTTTCGCCGCGGATATTCAGCTTCTTAACCTGCTCCTTATCTGTCGCGGACACCGTATAAATGAACCCCTGTTCGTCGATGTGAATATTGCGTATGGTCGAAGGCAGCGTCCGGACCTGGCGGCTGAGCTGCTCTTCCGTGTAAAACAGCTTGCGTACGATGTCCATCAGCGATACTTCGGTCATGTTCGTGCCGTAAAAGCCGTAAAATCGGCCTTCGGGATCCAATTGGATGATCCCTTGATAACTGCCGTTGCTGATGACGTACATGAAACCCCGGGCATCGACGACAAGGTTCGTCGGTTCGTAGTGAAAGGATTCGTCGATGAAACGCGACTCGGGACGCCCGTACTCGGCAAGCAGTTCGCCGCTCGCGGAAAGCTTCAAAATCCGTTTGTTTCCCGTATCGGCGACGTAGATCGTCCCGTCCGAAGCGACGAAAACGCCTTGAGGCGACTTCATGCCTTTTGCGGTAATTTCGCGCAGAAATTCTCCGTCCCGGTTCAGGTGGACGATCCGGTTATTGTCCGTATCCGCGATATAGATTTCGTCCTTGCGGTCGATGAACAGGTCCTGCGGCCGTTTGAGCGGCGAATATTCCAGGCGCTCCGCGCCGTTTTGAATCTTCTTTTTATAAATGTTGTCCCCCACGACGGTGGATGGGTAATAGGCTGCCTGGCTGGGGATCCTCCGGTCGTAACCGTCCTTGCTGAAAGTCATGTAGGGCGGTTCCGCCGCGGCCGATTCCGGTAATAAGGCGGCGGTCAAAATACAGAGAATCGTCAACATATAGATCAGCCGTCGTCCGGCCCTTCGCTTTTCCATGATTGAACCTCCGTTACCCTACTTGATGCCCGAATGGGCCATCGTCTGAATGACTTTCCGCTGCGACAGCAGGAAGATGATCAGATTCGGCATAAAAATGATTAAAGACGCTGCGGCCGCAACCCCTTGCCGCGCCACCGTATTCGCCAGGTTTGATGTAAGCGATTCCACGTAAAACGGCAGCGTCTTCATCGCGTCGTCCTGCATAAACAGCGCGGATGTCTCCGAATTGCTCCAAGCGGTTTGGAACGACAAAATCGTTATCGTCGCCATCGCCGGCGTGACGATCGGAAGGATGATCCGGACGAGAAGCTGCCACTCGGTGGCTCCGTCAAGCTTCGCCGCTTCGAGCAGCTCATCCGGCACCTGATCCATAAACTGCTTCAGCAAAAACACGCCGACGGGCAGGGCCAGGATCGGCAGCACATGCCCCCAATAGGTATTCATGATGCCCAAGGACTTCACGACGATATAACGCGGAATCCCCATCGTCTCCACGGAGATCATTATTGACAGGAGAATGACGCCGAACACGATTTTGCGCCCGGGAAACGGATGTTTTGCCAGCGGATAGGCGCACAAGGCGCCCAGAATGACCATGCCGACCGTGGATAATAAAGTGACGACGATGCTGTTGAAAATGAACCGGGTCACCGGCAGAAACGTGTCCTGCGTCGCCTGGAGCAGGTCGGTAAAGTTCTGCAGCGTCGGCTGGCGCACGAAAAACGTCGGCGGAAACAGGAACAGCTCGTGCAGCGGCTTGAACGCATGATTAAAAATAAAAACGAGAGGCAAAAGCATGAATACGGCAAGCAGCGTCAGCAATAAAAGCAAAAAGATTTGCGTTTTGTCCATGCTCCGGAAATCGCTCCGGTACAGGGACCAGGTCCGGGCCATGGACTGCCGCATTTTGTTCAGTACCGCCATGTTATTCATCCTCCTTCGGCCCGAGCAGCATCCACAGGAACCGGCTGAGCAGAATCGTAAGAATGAGCAGAACGATCGAGATGGCGCTCGCATAACCAAGCTCGAGCCGCGTGAACCCGAAATCCTCGATATGGTTCATGAAAAGCTGTCCCGAATAATCCGGCGTCGGGTTCATCCCGGACAGCTGCGTTCCGATGCCGCCGGATTTTAACGTCCCGACGATCGCCATGACTGCGGCGAACAGCATCTGCGGTTTCATCATCGGAATCGTAATATACCAGATTTCCTGCAACCGGCTGGAAATGCCGTCGATCCTTCCCGCTTCGTACAGCGTCCGGTCGACGTTCAGAATGCCGGCCAGGATGGCCAGGAACCCGAGGCCCATGCTGGACCAGATCGAGACGACGATCATGATTCCGAGCAAATAGTCCTTATCGATCGTTAAAAGCACGGGCTGGTCGATCAAACCCCATTTCAGAAGAAAGCTGTTGATATATCCGGTGCGGTCTCCCGTAAACATGACCTGCCATACGACGACCATGGCGATCCCTCCCGTCAGGGATGGCGCATACATCGCAAGCGCGTACCAAACGCGGAGGGTGCCCGGAAGCTGGGCGATCAGCCAGGCCAGGACGAAGGCCAGGACGTATCCGATCGGGCCTACGAACAATGCAAACTTGAAGGAGTTCGGTATGACATGCTGCAGGAAAATGACGTCCTGCGAAAATAAGTTTTGGTAGTTCATCCACCCGGCCCATTTCGGGAATTCGATCGAGTTGAAATACGTAAAGCTGAGGGCAACCCCCGTAAAAACAGGAATGATAATAAACAAACTGAACACGACGAGGAAAGGCGCGATAAAGAGATAAGAAAGGCGGAATTTCCATATTTCTCTCATCTTGTCCTGCAGCATCCGGCCGAGACTGCCCTTCAGCTTCGGGCTCCGCGCAGCTGCCGGCTGCCGTACGACCCGGGTCGCTTCATTCGACAAGCTGATCCACTCCTTCCCAAGGTTGATCCATCCGCGGAAGATCCAGCGACTTCAGTGGTTCGCCGTTCGGCCCCGCAATCCCGAATTCCTGCTGCTTCCGCGCGAGCTCGCGGTTGATTTCCTTGATCGCTTTTTCCAGCGAAATGCGAGGATTCTCCGCGTCGACGACCGTCCGGTTCCAGGCGAACCCGATCTCGCGATCCGTCATATACCCGCCCGGCACTTGAGGGACTTCCTTGGTCCACTTCCACTGCTCCAAAATGACGTTCAAATCCTGCGGTTTCCACGGCATCTGCGCGAAAGCCTGCACGTTGGCCGTGTTCCAGCGGAACGTTTCCCCGTAATATTGCTCGAGATTGAGCCCAAACTCCGTCTGGATTTCGGTGGACATATACCACTGGAGAAACTTCCAAGCTTTCTGCTGCTTTTCCGGAGCACTGCTCTTGAACAGCATCGCATTGGTCGGATTGGCGCCTCCCGACCAGCGTACCACGCTTCCGTCCTCCCGCTTCGTCCCCGGAATCGGGGCGATCGCCCAATCGTTGGCGATTTCCGGCGCGGCCACGAGCAGCTGGATGTACATATTGAAATCGGAAATGCCGATCGGAATGTCCCCTCGCCTAAACTGGTTGTAAAAGCTCTGCACGACGCGCTCCAGCCCTTGGACGTTGTAGAAATCGGTCCACATTTTGTACGACTTGAACGCATCGGGCGTATCCAGCCCCGTTTTCAACCCGTTCGCCGTATACAGATCGACGTTGTTCTGGAACAGGATCGGCGTATAATCCGCGGGATCCATGTAGAAGTTGTAATGGTTCTGCAGCAGCGTCGGCAAAATCGCGTAGACGTCGTCCCACGTTTGCGGCACCTTCAAGTCCAACTGATCCAAAATGTCTTTGCGGTAAAACAAAACTTTGAACCGGACCGTTTCCGGCACTCCGTAATAACCGCCGTCATAATACAGCGGCTGCAGCATCCCCGGATTATACGAAGAGAAAAACTCGTCCGCGCCGGGCAGCTTGCTTAAATCAAGCGCCGCGTTGCGCAGCGCCATGTCGAACGGAACGTTGGCCGGAACTCCCAAAGCCACGTCGGGCATCATGCCGGATGCATTCGCCAAGGTCAGCATTTGCGGATTTTGGATCATGTTGATATGCACCTTGATCCCCGTCTCCGGCGTAAACCTGTCATTGACCAGACGCTGCAGCTCATCCACGTAGTCCCGTCCCCAGACCATCCAGACTTCGAGAACGTCGTCGTCTTGGGCTTTCGTCGTCGAACCTTTTCCGAACGAATAAAACAAGGATTGGAGCATACCGCCCGTTTTTTGCCAAAAATTAGACGTCATGCCGGGCAGCTTCGCGTCCAGAGGAGCGACGAACAGCTGATCCAGCTGCAAAGGGCTATCCGCCAGGAGGGAACGGTTCGATTCGAGCGATTCCTGCACCGATGCGATGCGCTCCTTGGCGTAAGGAATCTGGTTGGGTTTATTCAGGATGCTTTTGAGATCGGCCGCCCCGTTTTTCAACATTTGCGTCACGTTATCGGTTTTCGGATTGATGCTTTTCATTTGGTTTTGCAGGGAAACGAATTGTTCGCGGATCCGTTCCAGCCGTTCGATTAACCCCGGAATATCCTTTTCGACATTCCAAACCCTGTATTTGTCTTCCCGGTTGCCGGTGGCCATCCGAAGCTCCAGCAAAATGGACCGCAGCTCTTTGGACATATGGTCCATTTCGATCATCATGGGCATGTAGGGCTCATAATGGGCTTCCATGGCCAGCGTATGCGTGCCCTTTGTTAGGTGAAAAACGAACGGAGCCCCGTCCGAATCCGCTAACGTTATCCCCTTCCAACCGGAATCATAGGGAAAACGAACGGTTTTCATTTCCTGAAAGGGAATTTTGCCGTCAATGTATAAACTGCGGAATACCGCCATGTTTTTCATGCTGTTCTGATTGGCCCGCACGGCCAGCTTATACAGCCCGGTCTCCGGCACGTCGATCGTCCAGGCGACCGATTGTCCGCCCTCCATCCACCTTGAACCTCCCAACGTGTTGTAGGCGATGGAGCCGATCGATTTGGGATGCGACGCGGGATCGCGGTCATACACGTTTTGAATGGAGGTCGAATTTTTCTGGTCGTAAAGTTCCGCCTCGACGACGATAGGAGCTCCCGACCGAACCCCATCCGCAGGATACGACGCTTTCGCTTTTGCATACGAAGGCAGTTCCTCGGCCGGCTTGATCGTGATCCCGTGCAGCGCGACGGGCTGCTGCAGCACTTGCAGGCGGATCGTGTTTTTCCCCTGTTTCAAATGCCACTGGAGGGGAAGGGCGTACGCTCCGTTCGATTCCCGAAACGCCGTCTTTTTCCACCCGGACACTTCTTCCACTTGGGCGCGCAGCTGGTTTCCGGACTCGTCGTACCGCTCTCTGCCGACTTCGCGGTAGTAACGTTCCAGCACGATCGATCTGGCTTCGTTGAACGGGTACTCGCCGTTGACAAAGACCGATAGCAGAACCGGTTGGCGGTTGCCTCCGTCGCTCACGGGCAGCGGGTAATAGTCGGCCCAAATCTCATACAGCCCTTCCCGGGCCACATCGGCTTCGTATTCCACCCAACCGCGTTGGTTCGGCCAGACAAGCGCATCGGATTTTCCTTCGAAGGTTTCGACACGCAGGTCGGCGTCATCGGATTTGGCGGTGAATGCCGAAGCGGGCAGCGTTTGCTCGGATGACCCCTTCGATACGCCCGCTTTTTGCCAGGCTTGGAGCCGTTCCAGATAATAGGGTTCGATCATCTCCACTTCGGCCGGCATGGCAAGGTCGGACGTTTTCTTGCTTTGCTGCGATTCGGCAAATGCGGAAGGCGGATGGCTGTATGGCTGCGGCTTGATGAGGCTGACCACCGCTGCCAGCAATAAAACGGCGATGATGGAGCGTTTTCTCCACCTGTGCTTGTTGAGCTTCACGTCTGCAACCCCCTTATTTCGTCAGGAGCATTTCCGTATCTTTGTGGAAAAACAATGCCTTATCCATATTGATCGCCGCGGTAACCAAACTCCCGTCATCGCAGCGGATGCCTTCGTTCGCGCGGATGACCAGCCTGCGATCCTGTTTGATGTCAATATGGTAATAACGGTCGGAGCCGACGAATTCGTTGAACTGCAGGACGCCGGTAACCAGGGATTTCGAGGAAGCTTCGATCCGGTGCGGTTCAAAACTGATATGCTCCGGGCGTATCCCCAGGATAATCTCCCGGTCGATCATATGGAGCGACCGCAATGTGCTCGCTTGCGCGGGAGGTACGGTCAAATCAAAGCGGTTCGTATAAAATTGCAGCTCCCCATCCCGCTCCTGGAGCTTGCCTTTGATGAAATTCATCGGGGGATTCCCGATAAAGTTGGCCACGAACATATTCACGGGTTTGTTATAGATCATTTCGGGCGAGTCCACCTGCTGAATGATCCCCCGGTTCATGACGACGACCCGATCCCCCATCGTCATCGCCTCGATCTGGTCATGGGTGACGTAGATCGTCGTTACTTCGATTTTGCGGTGCAAATTGATGATCTCCGACCGCATCTGCACGCGCAGCTTCGCATCCAAATTCGAGAGTGGCTCATCCATGAGAAACACCTGCGGCGTCCGCACGATGGCCCGGCCTAACGCCACCCGCTGACGCTGTCCTCCGGACAGTTCCCTCGGCTTCCGGTTCAAAAAATTTTCGATTTCAAGCACGCGGGCCGCCCGTTTGACGGCAAGGTCGATTTCATGTTTGGGCAGCTTACGCAAGCGAAGGCCGAAGGCGATGTTTTCATACACGCTCATATTCGGATACAGCGCATAGTTTTGGAAAACCATGGAAATGTCCCTGTCCTTTGGGGGAATATCGTTGACCAGCTTGTCGCCGATATAAATTTCGCCGTCGGACACGTCTTCCAGGCCTGCCAGCATGCGCAGCGTCGTGGACTTTCCGCACCCCGACGGGCCTACCAGGACGATGAATTCCGTATCCTCCACGGTCAAATTGAAATCGCTTACAGCAATCTCTTTGTATTTTCCATACCGCTTGTAAACCTGATTGAATAGAATGTTGGCCACTGGCGATCCCTCCCGATTACTGCCCATTATAAAGGGGAGGCTGTTAATTTGGTGTTAATAAAGGTTTAAGCGATTTTATTTTGGAACATAAAAAGGGGCCGTTTTCGGCTCCCCAATAAAGGCTTATTCTATTTGTGAAATGCTGATCGGCAACGATGCTAAAAGGCCGAAATCGGGCTGAACATAAGCCTTTCATTTCAGGTGCTGCAATGTCTGTCCGGCGGTCCCGCCTTTTGCCTGGACGTTTATCATAGAATTAAAAATTCCGATCAGCAGGCAACTTCTTCCGTCCGGATTTCGTATATAATGGGAGTCGACCGAAAACGTTCCCTGCGGCCATCGCCGTCAAACGTTTCCAGGTCTCTCGGCATACATCATTTTCATACTCGAAAGGATGCTTTAATCATGAACAAATGGACGGCTTTATCCCTATCTTTGGCACTGTGTGCATCTTTGACCACCGCTTCCCTCGCTGCAGGCTCCGTCCCGGCGAAGGCCGCGGCAGCCAAAGAATGGGTCAAATTACCGAATCAAGCCACCTATTACGGAGAAGTCAAAAACGGGACTCCGGATGGGCTCGGAACGATTCAATGGGGCGAAGGCAAGCAGTATTCCGGCGCATTCGTCAACGGCAAACGGGAAGGCACGGGAAAATACATCAACGAATATGTCGACGAAAATGGCGAGAAACATAAAGTCGTGTACTCGGGCTCGTGGAAGCAGGACAAAATGAGCGGCAAAGGGACGCTTACCCACAAAGTAACCCAGGAAGGCGGCGCGGTCCGATGGAACGAAGTCCAAACCGGCACGTTCAGCGGCGGCGTTCTCCAAACCGGCTACAACGTCATCCATGCGCTGGCGGATCCGGATTACAGCTTCACGTACAAAACTCCAAAAGAAACCTTGAACATCCTTGGATCCAACAGCAACATGAAAGCATCATTCAAAAAAGGACAGGTATTCAGCGCCGATTACCGCAGCGGCTCCCTTCACCACTACTACATCGTTTTCCCGGCCGACAATCAATCGGAGCAGCGGAAATACGATGCGGCCCTGAAGTATTTCCAAAGCCATGTCTCCAAATTCAATCCGATCCTTGACGAATTCGAGCGGTTGTCCAAGCAGCTGCCGCTGAAATAATCGAAGCGGGATAACCTTTATAAACGCTAAAAAAGCTGTGCCTATCATAGGCACGGCTTTTTGCATTACGGACGGGGCGGCATGCCCCCGGATGCAAACCGTTCGGGCCATCCGTCCCTCTATAGCGGAGTGCCACAAACCGACAACGCTGTTTCAAGTCGATTCAACGGGTTATAAATGTATCAGTTGGGTAACCTAATTTTCAAAAGGAGTGATATTGATGGAAAAGCTGTTGGTGAAACTGGTGGTTCACGGCGTCATGATTACGGCTCTGATTTACCTGATGTCGAACGCGACCCTCATGTCGGCGCTGCTGGCCGCTCTTGGCATAGGCATCGTTGCTTACCTGCTGGGAGATCTCCTGATTCTTCCAAGAACCAGCAACATCGTCGCAACCATCGCGGATGCAGTATTGGTTTTTGCCATGCTGTGGATCATCGCCGATGCGGCCGATTGGACGCTGAACCTCACGGAAATATTGGTGATCACCGTTTTGGCAGGAGTTTTTGAGTACTTCTTCCATATGTGGCTGCTGCGGGACCATACCCCGGTTCGCAGACAGCGGGTCTAACCTGTGACGAAGGCTAACGGAGCCCAAAGACGGTCAATACAACAATAGCGAAAGGACTCTCTGGCTTTGTGCTAAAGGGTCTTTTCGCTTCTTGTTTTATTTTTCGCAATGGGTTGGCCTAAGTTTTTTTGTAGAGACTGGCTCGTCTCAGATTTTTTTCAGATGAGGACGAAGGAAAGGATTACCTGCCCCTTTAGCTGAATGAAACCGGCCGCATTGAATGAAACTGAAGGCATGCATACAACCATTTTAGGAAAGCGGGGCATCGCCATGTATTTCTACAAAGAAGATTTGATCAACCTGATCGTACCGGATAAACCGGATCCTGCTGCCGCTAAGGTCCTGCAAGAAACGCTCGGCGGCCGTTTCGGCGAGATGCGGACCATGATGCAGTTCTTTTTCCAGAGCAACAACTTCCGGGGAAAAGACACCCAGTACCGGGATTTGATCCGGGGCGTGTTTTTGGAGGAAATCAGCCATGTCGAGCTTGTGCAGCATACGATCAACCAGCTGCTAACAGGAGCCGGAGCTCCCGGACCGGGCAATGCCGGCATCGACGAAGCGCCGCTGGACGAAGCGATCAAACATGCGAACCCGCACCATTTCATCATGGGGGCTCAAAGCTCGCTGCCGGTCGATGCGGCGGGAAATCCATGGATGGGCAATTATGTATACGACCATGGCAACCTGGTAGCGAATCTGCTCGACAATCTCGTGCTGGAATCGACGGGCGTGCTGCAAAAATCAAGGATCTATGAAATGAGCTCGAACAAAACATTCCGGGAAACGCTGGCTTTCCTGATCGTCCGCGACAATGCCCATCAAAACGCATTCGCCAAAGCGCTCGAAACGCTTGGAGTGGAGTGGGGCAAGCTCTTCCCGGTCCCGAATTACGATATCCATAAATATCCGGAATGCAAAAAATATGTGGATATGGGCTTCCATAACGCCCAATTCAATTTCCGGCTGGACGCAACGAGGATCGGCGAAATTTTCAGCGGCCAAACTCCGAGCCGAAACGGCGGGAGTCTCCAAGTCGTTCAGCCGCCCGAAGGCTTTCCGGTTCCGAATTTGCCGGAGCTTCCTAACGAGCACAGCCCCGGAATTCGCGATCTGAACGCCTAAGCCGGTTCGGGGAACAGGAGATCGGAATCGCTGAACGTATCGGATTTGAAACGGATGAAGCAAACTGCTGCCGTATTCATCTGAAGCAAAAGAAAGCCGTGCCATTATAGGCACAGCTTTTTTTTCGTCCTGCTCCATCGAAGCAAAAGGGAACCCTTCCAGCAGTCCTTTTATGTTTGAGCGGATGCCCCTTTTTTCTGCAGCCCTTCGGCAAGCCGCCGCCAAAGCCGGTATTCCTCGTTGTGCGACCATTCCTCTTCGTCCATGTCGAGCCAATAATCGGCTTCCATCAGTTCGTACATATCCAGCAGCGTAATCTCGGCACAAGCCGGATTTTCGTAAGCCGCAATCATCGGCTCCGGACCGTCATCCCAGTTGTAGCCGTCCACGACGGCATGGATCAATTCCGGCGAAGACAGCTCCCGGATCCGGCGGCACATGTCGTCGATCGACTCTTCATACAAAATGCCGTCCACGATCTCCTGTTCCCGCGGATCCAAAGTTAGCCGCACCGCCCCTTTGGTGCCCAGGAGCAGGTCCGCCATCGTTTTGTTCCTTCTTGCCTCATTCCACGCCGTCCCCAAAATGCCGTGCGGAGAATCCAGACTCGCTCCGAATTCAAGCAGCAGCTTGACGGTCTCCGCCTGCTTAAATTTCACCGCTTTTTTTAGGGCGGTATCGCCCAGCTTGTCTTCCGCCTCCAAGTCCACGCCTTTTTCCAGCAAAAGCCGGATTCCCTCGACGGGCATCCGGTTCGTGATGAAGAGCATCAGCGGGGTTCTTCCGCGGGCGTCCCGTTCGTTCGGATCAAGCAGATTCACGGCGCTGCGGATGGCGTCAAGTTCCTTCGTTTTGCTGATTTCCGTCCAGTCCATTTCCTCGTTCCTCTTTTCGTTTTCTTCCGTATGGATGCAATCCTGTTCCAGGCAGGAAACGTTTGAAATCCCTCTGCAGGCCCCTCTTCCGCGAGCGCTTTTAGGCCATCCACTCCGATATCCGCAAAAGCTTGTCCTTTAGCGGCGGCGAAGCTTTTTTGGCAGTCTGCGCGAGTTTGACCGGGCTTCCAAATATTCGGTACAACACCGCTTCGCGCTGATAGCCTTTTATGGTTTCAAGCTCGGCCAACAGCGCGTCCGCCTGCTCCGGGCTGGCGATCGGGGCGGATTTGACCGGCTTTGCGGATTCGCTTCCCCCGAGCAGGATCGATACCCATACCGGCATCGTTTCGACCGAGAGCCCATGGGCTTCGATAAAAGCGTCCGCATAACCGTCCTGCATGGATTGATGCTCGGCGTCGACAAGCTTCATATATTGTTGCACCAACTCAAAATAGGCATCGCTGCATAATCCAAGCCCGAACACCGCATAAGTGCCCGGCATGACGGACTTCTCCCCCGGCTCCACGTCCCGGTACCAAGCGAACTCCTCCATCGCCAGCCCGGCGTATTCCGCCAGCCGCGGATATAGCGCAGGATAATGAAGCGCATTTCCGAAAAATTGGTGCAGCCGGGACTTGGCCAGTTTGGGAAGCGGCAGGAAATGTTTTTCCTTGCTTTTGAGCCCGAATCGATATCCTTTCGGAAAACCATTCTTCAACAGGTCGATGAGATATTCCAGCGCTTCGGCATAGGCTTCTTCCTCTTCGGACAAGATACGGATTTCGATCGTCTGCAGCACGTCGTTGGCTTTTCCTTGGAACCGCCCGCTCCGGCGCATGCTCTCGAATCGTCCGCTGCCATGCGCCAAAAACGCTGCCGCCTGCTCCGACCCGAGCTGCACGGCAAGTTCGAGATACTGCTGCCGGGTATCCGGATCCAAGGTTCCGATCTCCTGAGCGGCATACAAAAAAAACTCCAATTCGTCGGGAGCAGGCTCCCCGCGCCCGTCCGCCTCCTGCAAAACCCACGTCATGCCAAAGTCGCCGGTCCGCTGAAAATAACGAGGCAAAAAACGTTCCTGCGCCCACTCTTTGAACGCCGACACGCATTCGGCTTCCCATCCGGCCGCCCGCCCGCGGTTTTCCCGCAATTTGTCCCTGAGGCGCCGGATCAGCGGCTCGACGTTTTCCCGCTTCTGCTCGAACAGATCCGGGTTCAGAAGCAGGCGCGCAAAAAAGAATTCATCCTCCTTCGCCGGACGCACCGGGAGATCGGACAGGATTTTCGTTTGGATGAACGCATCCAGACGCTGCCGGAGCCGAAGACGCTTCGCCTCGTTCACCAACACCTGCGAAAGCCGCAGCACATGGTCGTCCCGGTCAAATTCCAACACCAGCTCCAGACGATAATCAAAAAACTGAGGATCATAAGGGCCATCCAAAAAAATACGGTTCATCCGCTCAATGAAAGCAGGGAAAACCTCGTCCGCAAGAACCTCGTCCGTCAGCTCTTGAACGTAAGAGCCGGCCTCGGATTTATACGCGTCGTCGCTCCATTCGAACGGTTCAAAGACATCGACATGGATGCGTCCGTATCCGCCGCCACCCTTCGGTTTTCTCCAGGCGACCCTCAGGTAATCCTTCATGCCGGCCTGCAGGCTCCTTGGTTTGGGAAGCTCTCCGATTCTCCGGTTTTCCCGTTCATAAATTTCCGTTATTTGATGCCATACATCCTGCAAAAAAGCTTCGGCTGCCTGGTTCAACGTCAATAACCCTCCTTTGCGATGACCGCGGTTTCTGGCTAGGCGAGCGATCCCGGCGTTCAGAAGACCGCGACTTCAAATCGGGCGGAGATCGCGACGCTCCGTTAGCTTCGTAGAAAAAGGCCGTCGGATCATCCCCCGTCATCGGTTTGCCTTCCCCGGAACACGCTTATTTTCCGCTTGCCGGGGATTTCGTCACCCGATCGTCTCCACGACGTTCCCGTCCTGATCCTTAATGTGCGTTTTTACGATTTGAATCGCGATGTTTTTTAACGCCGGAAGCTCGATCGTATTTTCTTTAGGAAGCAAATTCAGGCTAAGCTCCGTCACGGTTTGCTCGTTCAAGGAAATGCGGAGCTCCCCGTCTTCGAACGCGGCGGCCGCTTGTTCCCCCGGTTCAAGCACAACCCTGACTTCGGGCCCCACCAAGGTTAAGCTTTTCCCTTTCAAAATCCGGCCGCGCAGCAGCTTGCCGACGATGCCGGCCTGCTTGGCGCCGAGGCCGAGAACCGCCGGAGCCGTCCTGAACAGCCCTTTTTTCCCTGGAGTCCAGGACAACTGGTCGACGTAAAGGAACCCTGTATTGGATCCATCTTCCTCCATGCCTTTCTCCACCGCTTCCGTGACGGCAGGCATCTTGAGGAGCGACTCGCGCCCCAAATCGGTGATGTACTGCGGCATGTACGGAAGTCCGGCGGCAAGCACCCCCAGCGTGTTCCAGGTTTGCATGGACTCGAGCTCATCTTTCGTGATGCCTACCATCTGAATGAATTCCACACGGCCGTTCGGCGTCTCAATGGCGGGAAGCTCCGGATCATGGACAAAAGCGAGCGCCGTGAGCTGCGTGTCGGAACCGAGGCAAATCGGACCGTTTGCGTCCAAATAATCCCCGGATCGGAATACGTTGCCGCTATTAAATACGTATCGTCCCATGTTTTGCAGCAGGTTCAAGGCCCAGGTCGGTGGTTCTTCCTCTTCCGGGCTCCGCGCAAGGCGAAACGTTAATTCGAACCCGTATCCGCTGATTTCCGCGTCTTCGGTTTCTTTTTCGTACAGCTCCGAAAATCCGTATGTGACGATATGCCAATGAGGAACGGGCTTCTCGTTTTTATAGGCGCTAATGCCGTCCAAAGGATCCTGTCCGCCGAACATGAACGGAAGAAGCGTTCCATAATGTTTTGGCTCCTGCTCCCCGTAAAGGTTCGTCAATTGCTGTGCGATGGCATCCCAGCCGGATGTATTGTTTTCTTCGCTCATAGGTGGTACCCTCCATGTTCTTTTTGTTATCGTGCCGTTTTCTTTTTAGTTTCGTTTATTGTTCGAGTGCGCGTTCCTTGCGAATACGGTCTCCCCGATGGTGCATCAGCATCAGCAGGACGGAAGCGGCGAATGCCGCTGACACGATCCAAATCGGAATGCGCGGATCCAGCTCGTAAGCCCAGCCTCCGATAATGCCTGCAGGCGAAGTCAGCAGCAGGATCAGCACCGACAGCATGGAAAATACTTTGGCCCGTTTCTCGTCGTCGATCGCATTTTGTACGGCCGCTTCCAAATAAGGAGAGCTGATCATCAATCCGACGGCTGCGAATACGGTGCTTAATCCAATCCATGCCAGGTTGGAAGTCGGCAGAATGACCAGCATGACATTAGATAAGACGGATAACGCAAAACCCGCCATCATGGCCCGGTTTGCGGCCTGTTCCGGGATTTTGGGCATAAGAAGCCACAACGTCAGCAGCATGATGACCGACGACACCGCCGGAAACAGGGATATCAGCCCGCTGTCGACATGCAAATAATCGGCCAAATACAGCGATAGATACGTCGTTTTCATCGTCGCTTGGAAGTTAAACAAAATATAAATGCCAAAAATGAGCAAAAGCGGTTTGCTGGCAAAAATATCGCGGATCGCCCCGCCGTAATCGATCAGGCTTTCTTTCAGGCCGAGCTCCCGCGTTTCCCGCATCTTGCGCAAGCCGATTTCCGTTTCGCGTGTCGTCAGGTGGCGGCCGACGAACTGAAAGGTCATCATCAGAAACGCCAGCACGTACATGATCCTTACGCCGGGCACAAGCCCAAACCGGTCGACGAGCAAGCCGCCAAGCGGGGCAAACAGTCCGCCGATGACGCTTATAATCTGCAGCAGCGTAAACACGTAGGTTCGGTCGGAAGGTTTCGTATCCTCCACGACCAGACAATAAAACGCGACATGGGGGACGCGCTGAAAGCCGTTGATGATCGCCGCGGCCAGGAAAAACCACACATTTTGCGATACGGCCCATAAAATGGTCGCCAGGCTCCAGCTCAGCAGATCGAAATACAAAATCGCGGATTTCCGCCCCATCCGGTCGGTTAAATACCCGCTGATGAAAGAAGAAAACACTTGGACGACGAGACCGATGGTGGTAATCCAGCCGATTTTCGTCTCGGAAACGCCAAGGTTATGCATATAAAGCGTTGCATATGTACCAAACATGCTGTAAGGAATAAGAAAAAAGGGCTCGAACGCAAGGCATCCCCTGCTGTTCCCCTGCAAGCGGCTGAACCGTCGGCGCGACATACATTTCCTCCGAATCTTTGATGGTATCCATTCCTTTGATATGCTGATCAGGGCAATTTTCTTCGGGGCTTCTTCGGCTGCGGCGGTCTCCATGCCACCAGAATGCCCGCTTCTCCCAAAATCCTGTTGATCTCTGCGAAGGGACCGTCCCCTGTTAGTTGTGCAGCCAGAAGGCGGTTGCTTTCCCGCTTGCAAGCAGTGCTCTCAACTTTTTCAAGGACACTTCCATGATGTCATGGTCTCCTTCATGATTCCTTTCTCGAGATATTCATAATAACCCGCACTTGTGATCCGAATGCCCGTCGATTCGAAAAAAGCACATCAGATCTCAAGGGCTTCCAGCGGACCTATATGGTCCGTGTGATAAAAAGCCGCCCCCGTACACATGAGGCTATCTCCTTTCCAAGAGAGATGCGATTCTTTGAATTTCCTATGTATGTTGCAGCTTCAATCGAAAGAAACGTTTCGATACTTTTGTGCACTTGGGTAAATGTCACATTTGTTGTTGGGTACCCTGTACGGCTATAAAGCTATGAAACTAAAAAATCAGGAAATCGGAATCCCTATTGCCCATTGGAAGATGAATAGAAGGAAGGGGGTTCCATAGCCTGATTATGTATTAGTATATAACCTTTGCGCTGCTGCATCAATTTTCCGGACGTGAAACGGCTTTAAACAATGCTTTTGAACTAGAATGTTTAGTAGATTTCTCCTAACATTCGATTTTCCCTGTACATGATGATGATAACCGAATAAACGTCTTTAGGCACGGAATTTTTAGGATTGCTCCCATCGTATGTATAGTACTGCCGGGTGTTTCTTCAACTCGGAAAATCTGTCGGATGAATTACATGATCAACACGCCTTTCTTTTCTTGAATTGCGAACCGCTTATCCCGTTGCTTGACCTAGCTGCTATTTTTACGGCGATGGGGCCAACCGATTGGGTTCGACCGGCTTGCTTAACCAATGCTCGTCGGTTTGCACGTGGTTTTTGCGGACGAATTTGGCCGCGCTTTGCTGAAAATCCTCGTATCGGAACGCGGACGCCAGCCTTACGACGTACCCTTCCTGCTCTCCGCCGCAGCGGGACAGCTTCGTGTAACAAGCTTTAGCCGCTTCTTCGCTCCATATCCCCCTGTACAATACCGGAACGGTCGACAGCCCAAGACGCGCCGCCCAGCTTTCCGTTTCGTCCCAGGAAAGGCATACGTTGCGCTCGTTCCATACCGAAAACAGCATGAAATACGACGGCAATGATACATATTCAATCGAATGCTTGGCATAGACGTTTTCTCCGCATAACCGGTAGCCCTCCGGTATCAAATACCGGATCCCGCCATGCAGCGTCTTGACCAAATGCCGCGACGGATGATCCTTGCTGTCAAGGGATCTGGCATGGATGCCATCGGGGTACATCGTCGTGTTTTCCCCATCCATTTTTTCGGTAATGACCACTTCGCGGCCCGCAAAATGATCGGTGTTCCGCAAAATTTTGTCGTCGTCGGTATAGCTTCTCGACCACGGCAGATGCATCGTGCGCGGGTATTTTATTTTCATTTCGTTCACCTCCCGTGATGTGATAACGCCAAGCGGATGCGCTTCAAGATCGCGGCGCACGCTTATTTGGCAAACGTGTCGGCTTCGGCGAAAAAATAAAGCTCTGCCAGCACGTCCTCGCCGAGCAGGTGGTAAATCCTCGACGCTCCGGCATCGCCGCCATGCAAAATATCCATATGGAAGCTGACCAGATGGACGACATGCAGGACGAATCCTTCGTCATATCCGAGCTCCTGCAGCACATGCGCGGCGATGCTTGCCGAGACATGCTCGTGCCCGTAATACGAGTAATAGCCTCGGGATGCTTTCCATGCTTTGCTGAACGGCTTGCCTATGTCATGAAACAATGCAGCCAGCTGCATGGCGAGTAAATGCTCACCTTCGTAGCAGGCGTTCAAGTATTCCAGCACGGCATACGTGTGCTCCGACAACGTCTTGGAATGATGGGGATTTTCCTGGTCGAAGCCAAGCATCGTCCGAAAGTGCGGATATGCCGATAAATAAGCAAAAAGCGTGTCATGGTCCGGCCGTCGTGCAAGCAGCTGCTCCAGCGTCCCGCGCCGAAGTCCCGTTGCCGAGGGAAAATGCACCAAATGCAGTTTCTCGAAACCTTCGCCGGCGGCGGGGAATTCGAAACTTTTGGCGTATTTCTCCAATATCCGCTCGCCAACCCGGCGTTTCCTTGCCTGATCGCGCTGCGCGGCCACTTCATACGGCGTCGTCAGCACATGGCATTCCACCGGCACGTCCCTGAATCGTTTCAAAAATTTCAGCCTGCGGTCGCGGCTCACGTTCGTGGCGTCAAAAATGACGTTTCGTCCGGATTCGAGCGCCTTCCCGATCTCCGAAAAAGCTTCATCAAAGACCAAGTATGCGTTTTTTTGAATCGTATCGCTGCCGAACAACCTTTCGCGGATGGCGTCCGTCGCAACCACTGCGGCGCGCTGGCGTTTGCTCAATTCTTTCGCGTAATGGCTTTTTCCGCTGCCCGGGAGGCCGACCAGCATATGAATCGTGCTCATCGTTATCACCCCCTTTCGCGCACCTTTTTCCGGTGCTTTCTTTTATACGCGGTCATCGGCGGTTTTGTTTCATGCGGATTCCGATCTTTTCACATGCGCGCTGCCGAAAGACCGGGCCTAAAGCCGTTATCTCCCCCGAAAAAGCAAGCGGGGCGAAGCAGTATTTCACCTCTGCTTACGCCCCGGTTATGAAAGCCCTTTTGAATCTTATTGAACCGTTTTTCCGTTGTTCACATTACAACTTCAGCAGCTCGCCAGCCTGTACAGGCGTCAGCGCCCCGTCATAAATGCGAAGGTCGTCGATCAGCCCTTTGAACGGCGCATCCCACCAGTTGACTCCCAGGCTGAACACCGCATCCCCTCCGCTAAATACGTCAGGGAAGTTTGCCCCTTTAAATTTCTGAACCCCGTTCACGTAAAGCGTTAACGTGCCGCGGTCCACGGAAAATGCCAGATGGGTCCATTCCCCGGCCGGAACCGTCATTCCAGCCGGTCCGTCGTACCAGCTCGCGCTGCCGGACCATACCATCGTGTTGTCCTTCACCGGACCGCGCGGCACCAGGCTTACCCAATGCTCGCTGTCTTTGGCGCCGAAGAAGGTCGGGGTATAGGTCGTCAGCTCCTCCGGTTTCACCCAGAGGGAGACGGAATACGTATTGCTTGCAATGAGCCCTTTCGGCAGCCGTATTCCGGACTTGCCGTCAAATCGCGCCGCTTGACCGTTTTTGCCTTCGGCAAACGTAATGCTGCCCCCGGTCTTGTCGATCCGGTCCCCGGAAACGGTGCCCGCTTCAAAACGTCCGGCTTCTTCGGACAGGTTTCCGTCAAACCCGTAACGCGCGCTAAGCTCCGCCTTGACGTACGGAAGGACGGTAACGTCAAAACGCTTCGTCAGCTTCTCTTTCCCGCGCGTGATCGTTGCGGTTAGAACCGCCGAAACCGCGGAGCCCTCTTCCGGACGGTGCACTTCCCCTTTGGAGGACACGACGGACGGGTCGGAGCTCTCCCAGGAAATAGCCGTATGCCGCGTACCTTCGGCAGGCAGGGCCAAATCGGAAACGACCTTCGACGTATCCCCGAGGTTCAAATCTTGATAAACGGCCTGGATGATTTGTTTGTCGGTTTGGTCTTCCAGCTTGCTTCCCCATACGGCTATGCCTTCGCTTGAGGACGCCGTAAACGTCATGACCCGGCGTTCGGACACCGGATCCCATTCCCCGACGAATACGCCCGTATAGGTCTTGCCGCCAATCGTAAGCTCGGCCGCGTTATGCCCCGTCTTTTTCCATGTGCCGGTTGCGTCGCCGGAGACGGTATTGTTTTTCTCCAGCTTGATATATTGCGCCCGCTCAATCGCTGGGTTCGTTTCTTTGCCGTGGTTGATGAATTTGTATTCGCCGATCAGTTCCTGACGGTCAACCTTCTCCAAGGATTCGCCCGTATAACGGTATGGAGCGACGACCGGCCAGCCGTCCGCATTCATGAAAATCTGATGCACCCGCAGCTCATGCGCCTCGCCCATGTTCGGGAAACGGGTATGGAATACCAGAAAGCGCTTGCCGGTTTTTTCGTCGATCATGACGGAGTTGTGTCCGGGAGAAACGTACCCCACGCCGATGCCCGTCCCCGGATCGCCTATGTCGCGCTGGAACAGGTAGTTCCCCATCAGTTTGTTCCCGTAAAGCGCGTTGTCGGTATCGCCCGGCAGAACGGCGCTTTGTCCGCCGGCATCCACATAAGGTCCGTCCGGATTTTTCGAACGGAATACGCGCATGTTGTACCCGCCGTCGGCACCCAGCCATCCGTAGGTCATATACAGGTAATAGTATCCGGTCTCCTTGTCGTAAATGACGTAAGGCCCTTCGCCGGATTTGCCGAATCCGCCGGCGATTTTCGTTCCGAAATACCGGTCGACGAGGCGTCCGTCACTCGTTTTGCCGTCTTTTCCCGGATACATCGCTTTGCCGGTTTTCTCGTCGATCTCAAGCACGAAAATGCCGCCGGACCACGAGCCGTAACTCATCCAAAGCTTGCCGTCCTTGTCGCGGAACAGGTTCGGATCGATCGCGTTCGGATAGGTGCCGTTGGCGTAAGAACCGTCCGGGTTAAACCAGTGTTCGCTGGCTCCGGACAACGTACCGCCTTCGATCAGCTTTTGGATGTTCGTATTCGTCCATTTTTTGTTGACCTGGCTGTCTTTGTCCTTGGCATCGTCCCGGGTGAATCCGGAGTAGACGAGGGTGCCTGCATCTTTATACGGGCCTTCGATGTTTTGCGACACTGCAAAACCGATCGCGGACCGGATATACGTCGAGGACGTGCAGTAATAGATCATGTAAGCCCCTTTGGAGCCGTCGGCGTTGATGTAGTTTTCATTCCAGAACACTTCGGGCGCCCAGACCGCAAATCCCCCTTTGCTGTCCGAATCGTTCTCGCCCGCCCAAGCAAATGACTCCGCGAGATTTTTGGACAGATCCCCGTACAGCGCATTCCCCGGCGTCGCATAGCCGTTCGTAAAGCGGGTCCAGTTCTGCAAATCCTTCGATTTGGCCGCCTCGATATGCGAACCGAATACATAATAGGTGTCTCCGTCCTTCACGATCGATGGGTCGTGCACGGATACGTTCGTAAACACGGGTTTGCTTCCTCCCTGGTTTTCCGGTTTCCCCGCTTTGCCGCTGCCGGCGGCAGCTCCTGCCCCATTTTGTCCAAACGCCGGCCCCGTTAACGATGCAAACAGCATCAACGCGGCGAGCGCCGATACGCTTTTTCTTTTCATTTATGCCTCTCCTCTCTTGTCCTTCCGTAACTGAACGATTCCTTTCTGCACCGCATTTCCTTTATGTACCCCGGCTGTATCCCCTTTCTTGCATCCCTTTGAATAATGAAACGCTTACAACTAAAGTTGTATTTTATTTGAAACTAATTAAAACATTTTAGATAATAGTATATTAAATCAATTTAAAATTCAATACTGTAGCAAATATATTTTTACGACCTTTGGTTAAAAATCAAGCTACTATAAGCCGAAAAAGAATAAAATTCATGATCGCCTTGGCATTATATTTTTGCACGCCGAAAGTGACGTTCGTTTTTCATTTAACAAATAACTAAAACAAAAAAATGGAAGATGCCGCATCACCCCGTTTAAGGAGGACCAACACATCACATACCGCAGATTTTATATTGACATTCGATATAACCGATCTTAATATATCGTTAGATGATATATCGAAACTCATTATATTTCGGAGGAAAACACCGTTGAAATCACCTCAACAGATGCTGCCGCTGACCGAAGCTTTTTATTATATATTGATTGCCTTGTACAAAGAGCCCGCGCATGGTTACGGGATCATGCAGGATACGGAAAAAATGAGCGGCGGCAGAGTGAAAATCGGCGCGGGAACGCTGTACACAGCGCTGAATACGTTGCTGAAAAAAGGACTGATCGATCATTATCCTATGCCTGAAGGCTCGGACCCCCGGCGTAAAATGTACCAAATTACACCTGACGGAAAAACCGTTGTCGCTGCGGAAATCGTTCGGCTGAAGGAGCTTCTGGCGGCAGGCGAACAGGCAGTAAATGAAACGAAGGAGTGACGAATGCATGGGTGAGCATTTGGAGAAAAGATTCCGCTTCACGACAAGCTGGAACTATGAGAAAGAAGAAGAATGGTTAAATGAATTGTCCGCTCAGGGGCTCCACCTTAAGAAAGCGGGGACATTCCATAGCTTATTCACGCGCAATCCTTCGGTACGGTACACCTACCGTTTGGATTATCAGCCCGGACTCGGGACGGAACGCCTGCAGGAATACAAGGATTTGTATGAAGACGCCGGATGGGAATATGTATCTTCTTACAAAGGCGCGTGGCATTATTTCCGCACGGAATGGGAATCGGGTGACCTCCCGAAGCTGTATACGGATACCGAATCTTTGACCGAGCATTACAAAAAAATTCAGCGCGTCATCGGAATATTGATACTTACGAATGTCATCATTTTCTCAACCAATATGGTCAATGTATTGAACCATTACAGCGGGGTGTGGGGAATCATCCTTCCTGTAGCCTGCATTTACGTGCTTTTATTCGGTTTGTTGGGGTACGGTTATGTGAAAACAGGGAAAAAGATCAAAAAAATAACCTCCTAACGGCGCCGGTAATTTTTTTACATGCTGAAACAGAACAAGCGCTATGGGATCCTTCAAAAAACAAGCTAACCAGACGCAGAGATTCCGGAGAAAGTTTGCGCTGGTTAGCTTTTCGTTTTGCGGTCCTTCTAGTTTTCATTCACATCCAGCTAAAATTAATAAGAATCGCTCTCGTGACCTTTGCGCTCCGCCTCTTGCACCGCTTCATGCGTGCCGGTCGCCCCAAGCGGGCCGTGATCCTTGCTGGCTCCATGCTGCTTGAGACCTTCGGCGACGCGGCGGCCGTAATCCGGATCGCATTTGGTCAAATGCTCGATCATTTTGTTCTGGATGACCGGTCTGCAGGAGGCCAGCCCGTTCACGAGGTTGCTGATCAGCTCGTCCTTTTCGAAGTCGCTGAACGCCCGGTACGTTTCTCCCGCCTGCTTGTAATCGTTCGTCCGGTCGATGGTCTCGCGCACCAGCTTGCCTTCCACATGCGGCGTGTATTCGGCGCTGGTTCGTGATGCTTCCTGCAGCCCGTTTAACGATGAAGGCTCGTAATTGATATGCGGGTTTTGGCCGGGAGCCAGGTCCACGTGATACGTCATCTGCCCGTCGCGCTGGTTGGTAGCCACCCGCTTTTTCGGCGCGTTGATCGGCAGCTGCAAATAGTTTGCACCGACGCGGTAACGTTGGGTGTCCGAATAAGATAACGTGCGGCCTTGGAGCATTTTATCATCGGAAAAATCCAGCCCGTCCACGAGAACGCCGGTTCCGAACGCCGCTTGCTCGACCTCCGCAAAATAATTCTCCGGATTTTTGTTCAGCACCATCCGTCCGACCGGAAGCCACGGAATTTGCTCTTTCGGCCACAGCTTCGTATCGTCCAGCGGATCAAAATCCAATTCCGGGTGCTCATCGTCGCTCAAAATCTGCACGAACAGCTCCCATTCCGGATAGTCGCCGCGCTCGATCGCTTCGTACAAATCCTGCGTGGCATGGTTGAAGTTTTTCGCCTGAATCGCTTCGGCTTCCTTCTGGGTCAAATTTTTGATGCCCTGCTTCGGCTCCCAATGGTATTTGACGAGCACCGCTTCCCCTTTGTCGTTCACCCATTTGTAGGTGTTCACGCCGGAGCCCTGCATTTGCCGGTAATTCGCCGGGATTCCCCACGGGGAGTAGACAAACGTCACCATATGCATCGTTTCCGGCGAGTTCGAGCAAAAATCGAAAAAACGCTCGTTATCCTGAATGTTCGTCACCGGATCGGGTTTGAAGGCGTGGATCATATCGGGGAATTTGATGGCGTCTCGGATGAAAAAGATTTTCAAATTGTTGCCCACCAGGTCCCAGTTCCCGTCTTCCGTATAAAATTTGACCGCAAACCCCCGCGGGTCGCGCAGCGTTTCCGGGGAATGCCCGCCGTGAATCACCGTGGAAAACCGGACAAAAACGGGGGTTCTTTTGCCTTCGCCCTGAAACAATTTGGCCCGGGTATATTTCGAAACCGGCTCGTCGCCCACTTTCCCGTAGGATTCGAAATACCCGTGCGCACCCGCGCCGCGGGCATGCACCACCCGTTCCGGCACACGTTCCCGGTCGAAATGGGTGATTTTTTCGATGAATTGGTAATTTTCCAGCGTTGCAGGCCCGCGGTTGCCCACGGTCCGGATGCTTTGATTGTTGGTAACCGGATGGCCCTGTCGCGTAGTCAACGTCATGTCGTCTTCTCCGGTGCCCATCCGCCGATCCAGCGCATCGCCCGCGCCCGTGACCGAAGTTCCGTGTTCTGATGGTTTTTGTTCGTTCGCCATTAGGTCGTCGCCCTCCATAAAAGCAAAATTTTGCCTTGTATACTCTCGTCTAAGGTAGATTTGCCCAAGGGATTTCTTTTTATACGGATCGAAAGCCGTCTCCCCTTTCTTCTTCAAGCTTCAGAAGTCTGCGGCTCGGTTCGGACAGCCATTGAAAGATGCCCATTGACAAAGGGGATCTGGATCGTCATGATCTAGTTAGAATTCTAACTAGTTTGAGGTGCATGAACGTGAAGGAGCGAAACTCCGATTGGAAATGGCAGGACGGTCCCATTGGACGATTGATGAAGATGGGGTACATTACGCTTCGCAAGGATGTCGAGGAAATGCTGAAACCCTTGGGGCTGACGCATACGCAATGGAGCGCGCTTCGCATCATCCGGCAATTCCCGGGCATCACTTCCTCCCAAATCGAGCCGATCCTGATGATCGAACGTCCCAGCGTGACGAGCCTGATGAACGGTCTGGAGAAAAAAGGGCTTATCGTGCGCAAGGATCACCCGGAAGACGGCCGGTTCAAGCTGATCTACCTGACCGACGAAGGCGTGCGGACGGCCGATGAAACGGAGCGGTTTGCCGCGGACGTCGAAAACAAGGTCAAGGCTGGCCTTACGCCCGAGGAGTTCGACTCGTTGAAGAAGCTGTTGGTCAAAATGGTCGGAATATTCGAGAAGCGGTAAAATCCGCTTTTTTCGACCATGTAGTTAGAATTCTAATTAGTTTGTTAAAAGGAGAGAATTTGTAATGGATGAATTGGATCAACATGGAGAACAACCGCGCTTTCATTGGCTTGGATTCCATCATGTCGCCTTGGTAACCCCGGATTTGGATGCAACGATCCGCTTTTATGAGGACATTCTCGGCATGAAAGCGGGCAACATTTACCCGGCGATGAAACAGCGCGGCAGGCATTGCTTTATCAAGCCGGGCGACACCGATGCATGGGGGCTTCACTTTTTTGAATATCCCGATGCCGAAATAACCTCAAGCGCCGATGCGATCCGCCGTCTGATGGACGATCCCGGTTCCGCGGACTTGTACCGATTCGTGCCGGGAGCGCTGCAGCATATCGCGTTTGCGTTGGCTTCCGAGCAAGAGGCCATGGCTCTGCGCCATACACTGCAGCAGCAAGGCATCGTTATGACGGATATTTACGAGCAAGGAGCCCTCCGCAATTTTATATTCGTCGATCAGAACGGCGTACAAATCGAAGCCGCGTGGGAGGTAGAATAACATGCGTTTAAACCATTTGAATCTATGCGTCCGCGACCTGTCCGAAGCCAAAGATCTATTTCAAAACCTGTTTGATTTCGAAGTAGAGCAGCAAAAAGGAGACGCCATTCTGGTCATGAACGACCGCTGCGGCTTCACCCTCGTCTTAAGCAACCCGCAAGCATTTGGGGGCGAAGCTCCCGTCTACCCGGAAGGTTATCACGTGGGGTTTATCGTGGATACGCCGGAAGAAGTCGACCGGTTATGCGACAGGCTGACCGCCGCCAGCATGCATGACGGAACCCGGCCGCGCAATATTCGGGGCGGATACTCGCTATATTTTACCGTCTTGGGCGGGATCCTGTTCGAGGTGACTTGCTTTGAGCGAAAGCAGATTACGGCGCAATAGGCTCCCTTCTCGGATGTTCACCGAGGCATTCCTCCGGGTTCGCCCGGACGAAAAGACCGCATAACGTCGGCACGCCGGCTGATGCGGTCTTTTTTGCGCCTTTCCGACGGAACGATGCCGCAAAAATATTAAAAATTGAAATGTCTGATTTTTAATGAAAAAGGACGGATTTTTGCATGGGCACGGCGCTTCGAACATCCTATCATTTGATTGGGCATTCGTTTTTGCCAATTTTTGCATAGGGGGGGTGTTAACTTCTAGAAAAAATGTCCGGATCGGTTTCCTTGTAGTGGCATCATCGATGCGCACCGTTTTGCAAGCGCTTTCTGTTGATTGAACGCACTTGAACAGATTCCATCAGAAAGAGGGTATGACCGTAATATGCGAACTTTGTTTTTCAAGCGTCCTTTTTTGACGCTCCTAAGCACCGCCTTGATCCTCATCCCTATGCTTCCTTCGGGCGCCGGGCGCGCCCATGCGGAAGAACCAAGCCCGCAGCATGTGCCGGAAGCGACCGTCACCGATTCCGTCTACGGTCCCTCCTCCCCTTCCCCGCTTGCCGGCGATGGCGAGTGGCGCTTTGACTTCGGTCTCGGGGCTGTCGCGGACGGATACATACAAGTTCAGGCATCCACGGCTTACTCCACGGAGCTGAAATACGGCTTTGCAGACCCGGCCAAAGTCACCGGCGCCGACAGGGGAACCCCGGATCCGGTCCGATCCGATTTTGTCATGCCGCAGGACACGTCGTTTATGGTCGACCTGCCGAACGGAGATTACACGGTGTCGCTGATCGCCGGGGACGAAGCGGAACCGACCGACATCGCGATCAAAGCCGAACGGATGCAAAAGGTCCAGCCCGCCTCCAAGCCGGCCGGCCAATATTTGGAGATGGATTTTGACGTGGCACTGGTCGACGGCCAGCTGAAGCTGGAGTTTTCCGGGTCAGCTCCGAAAATCAACGCCCTCGTGATCCGCAAGTTGCCTGACCGGCAGCCGGGCGGCGTGCCGACCGCATACATCGCTAGCGATTCCACGGCTCAAACCTATGATCCGTATTGGGATCCTCAAGCGGGATGGGGGCAAATGATCGACCGTTATTTCACGGGGGATGTCCGCTTTGATAACCGGGCCATCGGCGGCCGCAGCTCCAAAACGTTTATTACCGAGGGGCGGCTTGACGAAATTTTGCGGAGCATCGTCCCCGGAGACTATTTACTGATCCAATTCGGGCACAACGACGCGACGATCAGCCGCCCGGACCGTTACGCGTCTCCGGAGGATTACAAGGGGTATTTAAAAACCTACGTGCTTGGCACGAGGGAACGCGGCGCAACGCCGATCCTGATCACGCCGGTCGGCCGCAGGGATTTTAACGCCGATACGGGCAAATTCAACGTCAGCTTTCCGGAATACGTGCAGGCGATGAAGGAAGTCGCGCAAGAGCTCGACGTCAAGCTGGTCGATCTCAGCTCGCTCAGCGTCGCCTATTACGATTCCATTGGTCCGGAGGCCGCCAAATCGGTGTTCCTGTTCGCCGACCCGGGCGTGTACCAGGCGTTCCCGAACGGCGTGACGGACAATACCCACTTTCAGAAATACGGCGCCATCCAAATTGCCCGGCTTATTGCAGGGGGCGTGAAGGAGCTGGGTTTGCCTCTGTCCGGGTACGTCAAGGAGACCGACATGCCGGAAACCGTTCCCGCCAAACCGGAAGGGCTTACGGCCGGGAGCATCAGCAATGCCGGGGCAGTGCTCAAATGGAATCCGGTGGACGCGGCGGAAATGTATAAAGTCTACCGCAAACTCGCATCCGAGCCGGAAACGTCCTACGCCATGATCGGCACGACCACGGTTCCGTCGATGACGATCGGCGGCATGGCGGAAGGCGCGGCATACACCGTCCGCGTAACGGCCGTCAACGGACGCGGCGAATCGCCGGCCTCCGACGAAGTGCGGATCGGGACGAAATCGGCCGAATACCGGTTTGATTTCGGACCTGCCGGCTCCCCGGTCGCTGAAGGTTATACCGAGGTCAACCGCAACGTTTTGTATACTCCGGAACGCGGATACGGATTGACTTCAAGCGCCGGCATGGCCGACCGCGACCGCGGCAGCGTGACGGATGCCCTCCGGAGGGATTTTGTCATTTATTTCGGCGGCAGCTACGAATTCAAAGTCGATCTCCCGAACGGCTCCTACGCCGTCAAAACCTATACCGGGGATTGGATCGGCTCGACGAAAACGAACGTGAACATCGAGGGCAAAGACTACGGAACGGTCTCCTCCGGGAAAGAAAACATCGCCGAAAAAGTGTTCAACCAAATCGCGGTGACCGACGGCCAGATGAATTTCATTTTCAGCGGCCAAACCGCCCATTTGAACGGGCTGGAGATTACCCCGATCCTGCTTGCGCCCGCGTCGTTGACGGCCGACGAAGTCGATCTGGCAAACGATCCGGTGACGGTAAAGCTGTCTTGGCAGGCCTCGGAAGATGCAGCCAAATATCGCATTTACCGGCAGACGGAGGGTTCCGCGTCTCCCGCGCTGATCGGCGAAACGTCCGATACGGCCTTTGCCGACGCGACGGCCGATGTCGGCCAGACGTATGTTTACACAGTCACTTCCGTTGACGGCGCGGGCTTCGAATCGGTTCCGTCCGCCGGGCTAAAGGTCGCGACGATCGACCCGGGCGTGCCGACGGCAGCCCCGCCGAAAGGGCTGAAAGTCGAAGCCATTCATAAAAACGACGTCACGCTTGTCTGGACGAAAGCCGACGGCGCCCGGTTGTATAACGTATACCGCGCCGATCAAGAAAACGGGGAATACACGTTTGTCGGCCAGACCAAAACGAACGCCTACACGGACCCAACCGTCCTGACCACCATTCCTTATTATTATAAGGTGGCCTCGGTCAACGCGGGGGGCATCTCGCCGATGTCGGAACCGTTGAAGACCGAAGCGGTCACGACGCTCCATCGGGATATGGAATATCTGGACCGCGCCCCCGTTGCCGTGCGCACCGGCAAGGGCAATTACATCGGCTGGCGGATGCTTGGGCTGGATCCGGACGGCATCGCCTTTAACGTCTACCGGGACGGCGTGAAGCTGAACAAACAGCCGATCAAAGACCGCACGAATATGATCGATGCCAAAGGCAAAGCGGACTCGGTTTACAAGCTGACGACGGTCATCCAAGGCAAGGAACAGGCTGCGAGTGCCGAATTCGGCGTATGGCAGCAGCAATACCTTTCGGTTCCGCTGCAAAAGCCCGCCGACGCTTATACGAAAGACGGCCAGCCTTACACGTATGCGGCCGGCGACGCCAGCGTCGGCGACCTCGACGGGGACGGCGCCTACGAAATCGTAATGTTGTGGTCGCCGTCCAATGCGAAGGACAATTCGCAGAGCGGTTATACCGGCATCGTTTACATGGATGCATATAAACTGGACGGCACGCGGCTGTGGAGAATCAATCTCGGGCCGAACATCCGCGCGGGAGCGCATTATTCCCCGTTTCTCGTCTATGATCTGGACGGGGACGGGAAAGCCGAAGTGGCGCTGAAAACCGCCGACGGCACGGTGGACGGCCTGGGCAAGGTCATCGGAGATCCGAAAGCGGATCACCGGAACAGCTCCGGATACGTGCTGCTCGGCGACGAATTCCTCACGGTGTTTGAAGGGCCGACGGGCAAAGCGCTTTCGACGATCCCGTACGATCCGCCCCGGGGAGACGTCGGGTCTTGGGGCGACGCGTACGGAAACCGCGTCGACCGCTTCTTGGCCGGCGTCGCCTATTTGGACGGCGAGCATCCAAGCGTCATTTTCAGCCGCGGTTATTATACGCGCACCGTCCTGGCCGCCTACCGCTTCCAGGACGGCAAACTGACGCAGCAATGGCGGTTCGACACAAACGACAAAGGCTACGAAAGCTATGTCGGGCAAGGCAATCATAATCTGTCGATCGGAGACGTCGACCAAGACGGCAAGGATGAGGTGCTCTTCGGCGCCCTTGCAATCGACGATAACGGGAAACCGCTGTACAGCACCCAGCTTGGACATGGCGACGCGATGCACTTCGGCGATCTCGATCCAGAACGTCCGGGACTTGAAGTGTTCGGCGTACATGAACATAAAGACGCGACGTACGGGATGGAAATGCATGATGCCGCTACCGGAGAAATCCTTTGGGGCGTGTATACCGGCCTGGACACGGGCAGGGGTCTGACGGCGGATATCGATCCCCATTATCCGGGCGAGGAAGCTTGGGCTTCCACCATCACGAAAGAACAGCATGTTCCGATTTCGGGGCTCTACAGCGCCAAAGGAGAACTCATCGGCGAAACCCTTCCTTCTTCCACGAATTTCGCGATCTGGTGGGACGGGGACCTGCTGCGCGAGCTGCTGAACCATCAATGGAATAGCGAGCTCGGGGCCGGTCCGGGAACGATCGACAAATGGGATTACGAAAACAAAAAAACGGTCAATCTCCTGACGGCGGACGGCACGCTCTCCAACAATTTCACGAAAGGCAATCCGATGATCCAGGCCGACCTGTTCGGCGATTGGCGCGAAGAAGCCGTATGGCGCTCCGCCGACAGCACCGAGCTTCGAATCTATACGACGGTCGATCCGACGGAACACCGTCTGCGCACGTTGATGCACGATCCGGTGTACCGGCTTGGCGTGGCCTGGCAGAACGTCGGCTACAACCAGCCGCCCCATCCAAGCTTTTACCTCGGAGCGGGCATGAAGGAGCCTGCGGCGCCGCTGATTCGCTACGTCGGCGGGCCGGAAGATCCTGCGAAGGCGGAAGGCGTGCCCGGCAAGCCGGTCCTGTCCGATGATAACGGTCATGATACCGGCCTTCTGGACGGCGATTACACGATCGTCATGAACATGTGGTGGGGCAACAACGGCACGGAATATAAGCTGTACGAAAACGGAAAGCTGATCGATTCGCAAAAGCTGACGGACGATTCCCCTGCCGCCCAGGCGGCGTCAACGCCGGTTTCGGGACGTGCGGACGGCATCTACCAATATACCTGCGAGCTCACGAACGCCTTCGGAACGACCGTTTGCGAACCGCATACGGTAACCGTCAAGCATGCCGCCCCGGGCAAGCCGGTGCTGTCGGATGACAATTGGGACGGCGACGGCAGCTATCAGCTGACGATGAATCTTTGGTGGGGAACCAACGGGAACGTTTACCGCCTATACGAAAACGGCGTCCTCATCGACACCCAGACGCTGACGGCCGCCACGCCGCGGGCGCAGACCGCCGTCACCAGGGTCGAAGGGCGGACTCCGGGCGTGTACGAATACCAGGTCGAGCTGGAAAACGGCAGCGGAGTCACCAAAAGCGATATTCTAAAAGTGACCGTCAAATAGAAGGTGAAGCGGTTTTTCATAAAACAAGGGACTCGATCAAAAAACAGCGCTGCAGCTGGATGTCCGGCTGCAGCCTCTTTTAAATCATTTATTATTTTTTTGGAGGTTGTATCATCATAAACGGCAGCTTTTCAACTCCAACCATCCTTGCATACGTAAACAATTGACCTTTATGGTGGATTTCGTGGTCCTTTGCTGTTTCCAGCCATAATCTTCCGGTACCGATATAACCGTTAAACTCGAGTTCTTTTTCCAACTGTTCATCCTGGATCGAATTCAAATCTCTACGGGTCACTTCCGTCAATTCCCGGACGATGTTTCCGATTTCTTCCATCGTTTCGCATGGATTGATTTTTGCCGGTGGAGTAAACGTGCCGTTTTTGACCGTTTTTACGAACATGTCCGTTGCAGTGACGATATGTGTGATTAAAGAACCCATTGATATGGCATTCTCCCAAGGTTTAAAGCCGATGTGTTCATCGGGAACCAATGCAACCATTTCTTGAAGCACCAAACGATGCCGGAGCCATTCCTCAATATACTTCTCTACCCATGTCATGATCCATTTGCCTCCCTACATTTTCGTTGTTGCAACTCGGTCATTGCATATCTCTTTTTCGACGCTGTCTCCCGTAATCCTTGCGGTCTCTCCGCAAAACGGCGACAACCCGCCATCATGTACGTACGAACTTTGCGGGCTTGTAGACGCCGCGTGAAATCAAATAAGCCTCGGCCGCTCCATCCTCTTGGAATCGATTCCTTGGGGCATGGCAACGGCTAAGGCTTGATGAGTTGTATGTTTTCTGCGGGGATTTCAGTCCGGGCGTCTTATTTCAAAATGCTCTTGAACGCTTCGGTCTGCTGCTTGATGCCCACCTCCGTCGCAAAACGTTCGATGCTCGACGCTCCGAAAAATCCCTCGACGCCTTTTGTCCGGGACAGCACGTATTCCGCGTCTTCCGGTTCGGCAATCGGGCCGCCATGGCACAGGACCATGATGTCCGGATTAACCGCCTTGCCCGCGTCGCAAATCGCCTGGATTTTTTCGACGCAATCGTCCAAAGTAAGCGCCGTTTTCGCGCCGATGGTTCCTTTCGTCGTCAATCCCATATGCGCAACCAAAATATCCGCTCCGGCCTCGGCCATTTTTTTCGCTTGTTCCTCGTCAAACACGTATGGCGTGGTCAGCAGATCCAGTTCATGCGCTTTGCGGATCATGTCGACCTCCAGGTCGTACCCCATACCGGTTTCCTCAAGGTTGGCCCGGAACACGCCGTCGATCAGACCGACCGTCGGGAAGTTTTGCACGCCTGCAAAACCTTGTTCTTTCAGCTGTTTCAAGAAAATATCCATGATCCGGAACGGATCGGTTCCGCAGACGCCCGCCAGCACCGGCGTTTCTTTGACGACCGGCAGCACTTCATTCCCCATGTCCACGACGATTTGGTTCGCATCCCCGTAAGCCATCAGTCCGGCAAGTGAACCCCGTCCCGCCATGCGGTAGCGGCCGGAGTTATAAATGATGATGAGATCCACGCCGCCTGCTTCGGCGCTTTTCGCCGAAATGCCCGTTCCCGCTCCTGCGCCCAACAGCACGTTGCCTGCAGCAACCTCCGCTTTTAATTTTTTCAAAATTTCAGTTCTGGTTTTCATCGTATGTTTCCTCCTCCATATCGCGTTTGTTTCAGGTGGTTGTCCGGTTCGCTTTTTTCATCAGTTCGATCAATTTCTTCGCCGCCGCCACGGCAAAAGCTTTGTCGTTGATGTCGGTGTCGAGCTCGATCAGCTCTACCGTTTGGCGGTCAATCCGCTGTCTTAACGTGTCAAACAGCAATTCGTCCTCTTGCGTTCCATGGAACGGCTGCCCTTCCACGTCAAGCATGGACACGCCCTTCAGCGGAAGCATGAGCGCCGTCGGCCCCTGCGCCCGGTTTAATTTCTCCGCGATCACTTCGCCAAGCTTCCGGTTTTCCTCCACGGTCGTCCGCATTAAGGTTACCGATGGATTATGTTTGTACAAATTGCGGTTTTTGAACGCAGCCGGCACGGTATCGTACGGCCCGAAGTTGACCATGTCGAGCGCGCCAGTCGATACGACCTGGGGCACTTGGCAGCGGCCTGCCGCTTCAAGGCGATGCGGTCCGGCGGCAAGCACCCCGCCGACAAGCTCGTCGCACCATTCGGTCGTGGTCAGGTCCAGGACGCCGTCGATGAAGCCGCCTTCGATCAGGCTTTCCATCGTTTTGCCGCCGGTACCCGTCGCGTGGAAAACAAGCACTTCGTAGCCCTGCTGCTCCAAATATTCTCTGGCATAATTAACGCATGGGGTCGTCACCCCGAACATCGTCGCCGCGACCAGCTGCTTTTTATCCCGCGGCGGAGCCGATTCGAACTGCACCATGCCCGCGATGGCATGCGCCGCGTTCGCAAAGATCATGGTCGAAAAAGAGTTCAGCCCGGACACGTCCACGATCGACGGAAACATGACGATGTCGCTGGTGCCCACATACGGCTCGGTGTGGCCGGAGGCGACGGTCGAAACCATCAGCTTCGGAACGCCGATCGGCAACTCCCTCATGCCTGCGGTAACGATGGACGTGCCGCCGGTGCCGCCGAACGACAGGATGCCGTCGAATTTCCCTTCCGCATAAAGCTGCGGAACTATCCGTTCCATTCCCCTGGCGAGCGTCTCCGTCCCGGCGGACCGGTCCTTCCTTGCGGCAATCTCCCGGATGTCCGCTCCAGCCGCCTGCGCCACTTCGATGTTGGACACGTCGGGCGTAAACATCGGCTCGAATACGCCGCAGTGGATCGTAAACGTTGTTAAGCCAAGGTTTTCAATGACCGATTTCACGTACAAAAACTCTTCGCCTTTCGAATCGAACGTTCCGGCAATCGCAATCGTTTTCATGAAAACAACCTCCTTCACTTGAGCCTCAGGCGGCTACCCGGATCGGGCTGCCGTTCATACCCTTACAAGTTAAGGATACAGCGCTTTCATCAAAAAAGGATCGTATCCATGTACGATCTTTATGTATATTTGTCTTATGTTTGTCGGCGGTAGGCTTGAGGAGTCATGCCCGTATATTTTTTGAACGTTTTGCTGAAATGGACGTAGTCCGGATATCCTACCGTTTCGGCGATCCGCGAAAGCGGCAGCCTGGTATGCTTGATCACTTCCTGCGCCTTATGGATGCGGTATTTCGCGATGTATTCCGGAAAGCTGCAGCCGACATCCTTATTGAACAAAGCGCTCAAATGGGTCCGCGATACGTGAATCCGTTCCGCCAGCTCGGTGAGCGAAATATTGTTCATGTAATGCTCCGCGACGTATTCTTTGACAAAAGCGACATAGTCGTACGGTTCGCCCGCATGCGACAGCCTGTCCATCAGCTGCTTGTCCTGCTCCAGCTGCCCGGTCAGCTTAAAGCGGTGCGTCGTTTCCACGATCGCTTCTTCCGTCGGAATCCGCTCGAAGCTGGACCCGCCGACATACCCCATCGCCGACGTATTGTCGTACATATATTGAACATCGATGGGAGCATGAACGGGACCGCCGTAGACGAGCTTGACCGGCCGCTTTCCCGAAGCGTCGCAAACGGCGAAAATTTGCCGGGCGAGCTCGGCCCCCTTTTCCAGGGACAGCACTCTTTTCGTGCCCATCCTCCCGCCTCCGGTGACCCCCAAATGAGCGCAGATGCAATCGGCGCCAGCCTTCAGCATCAGCGATGCCTGCTCCGCGTCAAAAACGAAAGCCATCGTAAAAAGCCGCAGCTCGTGCGCCAACCTGACGGCTTCCACCTCCTGCAGATACGTCATGCCCTCTTCCTCCAGCGCTTCGCGGAACTTCCCGTCGATCAAGCCTACGGTCGGGTAGTTGATGATGCCCGCAAAGCCGCTCTCCTTAATCCGTTTCAAAAAAGCTTCCGTTTCCATCGTCGGGTCCGTCGCGCACAGGCCGAAAATGACCGGCGTTTCTCCCACTACGGATAAAATTTCCCGCGACCCGAATTCCATGACCATGTCGTTGCTGCTCGCAAAAGGCAAAAAGCCGGCGACGGAGCCGAGCCCCATCTGTCTGAAACGCCCCGAATTCAGCGCCAAAATGAGATCCGCTCCGCCTTTGACGGCGTATTTGGCCGAGATGCCTGCCCCTGCCGCCACGCCGATGATATACTCATCCGCCTGGATTTGCTTGTATAACCGCTGCAATATTTCCTCTCTTTGTGCCGCCAATTCCAAATCCCCTTCGTTCGCATCGCCCGCCGGCCTTGTTTTTTTCCTGCGGTGTCTTATCTATATATTATAAGGGAATGTTCGGATTATAGGTAATGCAGCCATGGCTCGAGTTCGTTTTTCAGCTGCTCGGAAATCGGCATCAGCGGCAGCCGGAGGCGATCCGTGGCGATTTGGCCCAAGCTTGCCAACAACCACTTGAGCGGAGCGGGGTTCGGTTCCCGGAAAAGGCCTTGGACCAAAGGGATCAGGGCGTCGAAGGTTTGTTTGGCCGCAAGGATCTCCCCCTTTTGCACCAGGTTATATACATCGATGAAACGCTGCGTGTTTACGTTCGCGGAGGCCAATATTCCCCCGCCTGCCCCGAGTGCCAGTTTGGCGAAATAATGCAGGTCGTCCCCGCAAAGGACCGGGCCGGCGTTATGCCTCGTCAGTTCCCCGATCAGCTCCAGGCTGTCGGAACTGTCCTTGATGCCGATGACCCCGTCCAACTCCATGATGGCTCTGGCCGTATCCATGCTGAGGCGGATCCCCGTACGGGAAGGAATTTCGTAGGCAATGACCGGCACCCCGACCCGGGCCACGGTCCGAAAATGCTCCAGGATCCCTTCCTGCGACGGTTTGCTGTAATAAGGAACGACAACGAGTACCGCATCGGCGCCCATGTTCGCCGCGCTTTCGGTTCGTTCGACGGTCGATGCCGTATCGTTGGTTCCGGTTCCGATGACGACGGGCACCGCCCTTTTTTTATTTTTCAAAAGCGACTGCGTCGCTTCCGCCAGCTGCCGCACCTCTTCCCACCGGACCGTCGGGGCTTCCCCCGTCGTTCCGTTCACGATCAGTCCCGCAAGATCCTGCTCTGCCAGCTGCCCGGCATAGTTTTGGTAAGAAGCCAAATCGAGCTCCCCGCCTTGCGTAAACGGCGTAACGACGGGCACGAAAACGCCCCGCAAATCTTCTCTTTTCAACATCAGAATGACCTCCTATCGGTTTGTCATCCAATTTACCATAGGAATTACCATCGGTGTTATCTATAATAATCGATGAGTATTATCAATATTATTGATGGAGTTGAAATGGATGGATCTCACTTACCTGAACACGTTTCGCGAGGTCGCCCTCCGCCAAAGCTTTACCCGGGCGGCCGAGGAACTTGGATACGCGCAGTCCAGCGTCACGACGCAAATTCAAAAACTGGAGAAAGCCTACGGCGTCCAGCTTTTCGAGCGCTTCGGCAAAGGGTTGCGCCTCACTTCCGCGGGGGAAGAACTGCTGCGGTTCACGGTCCAAATGCTGGATCTCCACCAACAATCCAAAGAAAGGCTGGGCAATCAAAGCGGGGGCACCCTCTCCATCGGCACCATCGATTCGCTGGCCGCCTATTTCCTCCCCCCTTTCCTGCAGGAAATCCGGGTGCGCTACGAAGGGCTGTCCGTCCGGCTGCAGACCGGCCGCGAGACGCATATTCTCAAGCAAGTCAAAGAAGGCGAACTGGATCTCGGCCTGATCCTGGACGGCGAGCCTTCCGATCCGTCATTGGCATGGCAAACGATCCGCGACGAACCCCTCGTGCTGCTGGCAAGCCCGGGGCATCCCCTTTGTAGGATGAAGCAAATCGAGTTGGAGCATGTGGCGGGCGCCGAGTGGATCATGCCTGAGGAGAGCTGCAATTACCGGATCATGCTCGAAAACATTTTAAAGAAAAACGGCATCCCCTATGCGATCGGCCTTGAACTCGGCAATCCCGAGGCCATCAAACGGTGCGTGATGAGCGGCTCAGGCATATCGCTCCTGCCGAGGATGGCTGCCGCAGCCGAAATCGGCCGCGGGGAACTGGTCAGCCTCCCGTTTGCGCATCCCGATCTCCGGTTAACTTTGCTGCTGGCCTTGCATCCCAAAAAGTGGATTTCGAGCCCGCTTCGCGGTTTCATCGAACGGATCGGGAATGCGGTTAATTAAAAACAGGCCGGGGCTTTCATGCCCGGCCTGCCGATTTTGATTCCATGGATGCCTTATGCGCAGGTTTGCCCGCTTTTTTGCATCCGGGTGTTCGGTTCGCGTTCCTTCAAGAGATACGGCACAAGGGACAAGAGCCCGAGAATCCCCAATACGACCCCTACCCAGAGCGGAGAAGACAGGCCGAAACCTTGGTCAATGGCGAGCCCGCCGAACGTCGATCCGACCACGATGCCGAAGTTGACGATGGAAACGTGGACCGTGCTCACCAGGGAGCCGCTGTTGGACGTCCGCGATACCCGCGTCACCATGGCAGGGTTCATGGGCACTCCGGCAAGGCCAATGACGATCACGGCTGTCATCGCGACGGCCGGATTGCCCGCAAACAAGCCGAAGATGATCAGCGCCGCGGCAAGGACCGTAAGTCCGATCGTCAGGATCGGCATCATGAAGCGGTCAGCAAGCCGCCCCGTGATCAGGTTGCCGACCACCGTCGCCACGCCATAAATGCCGAGAAGAAGCGGAACGAGCTTCGCATCGAAACCGGTCACGTCGGTCAGGATCGGCGAAAAATAACTGAAAGCGGCAAAAGTGGCGCCGATAATCAGCATGCTCGTCAAATAAGCGGCCCACAGGTGCCGGTTTTTAAAGGCGGCCATTTCGCCGCGGAGGCTCACTGACCCGACCGCAGGCGATGCCGGAATGAGACGCTGCGCCATGATTCCGGACAGCAATACGAGTATGGCGACCGCCCAAAAGCTGGAGCGCCAGCCGAAATATTGATCGAACAGCATTGCGATCGGCAGGCCCACGGCCGTGGCGACCATCAAGCCGCCGAGCACGATCGAAGCCGCGCGGCCGCTGGATTCCGGCCGGACAAGCGTCAAAGCAATTTCGATGGCAACCCCGAAGCAGGCCGAAGAGGCAATGCCCGTGATGATCCTTGCCGCCATCATCAGCTCATAGTTCGGAGCCAATGCGCCCAAGGTCTGGCCGGCAAGAAAAATGAACGCCAGGCTCATGAATGCGGTTTTTCGCGGAAGCTTGAGAAGCCCGATCGTCAGCAGCGGTCCCCCGACGATCATCCCGGCGGCATAAGCGGAAATCAGATAACCGATCGCCGCGATCGATACCCCGAAATCCGAAGCAAGCGAGGGCATAATCCCCGCGACCATAAATTCGGACGTCGTCATGGAAAAAATCATCAGTCCCAGTACGTAAATAGCCAATGGCATAAACATCACTCCCGGATTTTCAATATTGTAATGAACAGTACAAAACTAAGGCTAAAAAAGCGTCCCTTCGTTCAAAAGGGATGTTCTGCAAAATCAGAAGACAATTTTGTACATATCAGTACAAAATTAATCAAAAAAAGGTTCCTCGGGCAGCAGCCTATCCGCCTCTTGCCCGCTCCATCGCAGCCGCGGCCGGCGTTCGCGCTTCCCAAACCCGGAAAGCGCATGCCGTGCCTAAACTAGCGACGATAACGTTCCTTCAATGATGCGTTCCGCCAAGCTTCGGTTCAACGTCGCGGGATAAATGACGCCAAGACCGTATAGGCTGCTGAGAAACATGTCAGCCAGTTCCGAAGCTTTACGGTTCTGCGTAATTTCCCCCGCCTCCTGACCTTGGATGATCGCTTTTTCGATCGCGTTCTCCAGCAGGTCGACGTGTTTTTTGAAAATGCGTTCGACGGCCGGATCGGTTTTGGCCCGCTCCGCAGCGGCATTAATCAAAAGGCATCCCCTGTTGTTGGCCCTGGAATCGCCCCGAATTTGCCACTCCAATAATGCCCTCAAGCGATCTTTTACCGGAACCTCCCTCTCCAGAATTTCCATCTGCTCCTGGATTCCCAGCTCATGATATCTCCGAAGGGCCTGTTCATACAGCTCGTGTTTGCTGCCGAATGCATTGTACAGGCTTCCCCGGCCGAGGCCGGTTTTATTGCACAGCGCTTCGGTCGAGCATGCTTCATAGCCGTTGTCCCAGAACACTTCCATCGCGGCGTCGATCACGGCGTTATCCTTAAACTCGCGCGGTCTTCCGCTTTTGCTCATCTGGCCTAAACTCCTTTCGGAAAATATTGGTGGTATTAGCATACTTATTTTGTACTGATCTGTCAAATATTATTGGGGTGTCCCTCCGGTTTGATTCCCCCACCAAACGCAAAACAGGCCCGTGCGAAACATCCTCGCACAGGCCCTCAAAACGGTTGTTATTACAGCGTCAATCCGCCATCGACCGGAACGATCGAGCCGGTCATGTAGCTGTTTTTCGGCGAAGCGAGGAACGTAACTACTTCCGCCAGCTCCTCCGGATTGGCGTAACGTCCGATTCGCATGTTCGGCAGTTCCTCAGGAACGTATCCGGATTCCTGCATCATGGACGGAACGGCTTGGGTCAAGGACGTATCCACGCCGCCGGGGCAGATCGCGTTTACGCGGATTCCTTTTTTCACGTATTCAAGCGCCGCGGATTTCGTAAGCGCAACGACGGCATGCTTGCTTGCCGAATACACCGCAAGGCTGTGCTCGCTCCGCAGTCCCGCGGTCGAAGCGGTGTTGATGATGACGCCGTGTCCCTGCTTTTCCATCACTTTCAGCATATATTTCATGCCGAGGAAAACCCCTTTGACATTGACGGAGAAAATCCGGTCAAACTCGGAGTCCTCGATATCCGCAAACAAGGAGAATTTTTGCAGGACGCCGGCATTGTTAAAAAAGACGTCGACGCGTCCGTAGGTTTCCACGGCTTTGTTCACATAGTTTTGGACGTCCTCGCTGTTTGCGACGTTAGCCTGCACGAAGATGCCTTCTCCGCCTTGCTCTTTCACGAGCTTCAACGTTTCTTCGCCCGTTTCCCGGTTAAAGTCGACAAGCACGACCTTGGCGCCGCCTGCGGCGAATTTCAAACTTGTCGCGCGGCCTATTCCGCTTCCCGCACCGGTAATGACAACAACTTGATGGTTTTCAGACATAAGGATCGACTCCTTTAGGATTTAGAATATAGAATAAAATCAAGTGATGATAGTTAAAGTATCTATGTGATAGTGTAACTATCATTACACCGATCATTATACGCCTGTCGCAGGCGAATGACAACCGTTTCATCCTGCAGGCGGCGCGGACTTTTCCCGCTTGATCCGGTTGACAGCCCTCCGGCCATTTGTTATGATCACGAAACAAAAAAACGAACCGTTTGGAAGGAACGTGGACAATTTGAATTCAAAAACCAGATGGGACCGGGAACGTACGGAAGCCAAGCAGCAGCGGGTAGCGCTCATGCTGGAAGCAGCCCAAAAGGTGTTCAACCGGAAAGGCCTCGACAAAGCGACGATGCAGGATGTCGCAACGGAAGCCCATATGGGGGTCGCGACGGTGTTCCGTCACTTTCCGAAAAAAGACAAACTGATCGTCGCCGTTGCAATCAAAATCATCGAATCGCAGACCGAAACGTTCGAGGAAATCCTCCGTCGGCCCGGCACTTGCTATGAGCGCCTGGAGCAAATGCTCGACGTATTCATCGGGTTTATCGGCGAAGAACATAGCGAAAACACCAAATTGATTGAAGCGTTCGAAAGCTACGCCGCCCAATCCCGCGAGCCGCTCGAGGATTTACCTGCGTACCACGCCGCCGTCGGCCGCATTCAAACGTCGTTGTCCCAAATTCTAAAAGACGGCATCAACGACGGTTCCCTCCGGGCCGACGTGCCTTTGGAGGAGACGATTGCGACCGTTACGAACGCGTTTGGCCAGTTTGCCAAAAAATTGTCGCTGCAGAGCAGCATTCCGATGCTCGAATCGAATATCGAACCGGTAAAGCAGCTCGAAATCCTGAAAGCCATGATTCTCGATTATTTAAAAGCGACTTAAACGCAACGCGTTGCGATAAAATAAAAAAGAGCTTCAGACGAGGTCTGAAGCTCTTTTTTGCCGTTTTCCCCCGTTGACCGGGCCGAAAAACATCAAACGCACGGAACGATTCGAGTGTACGCCCCTTTTCATGCGTTGTCATGCTTTTGCTTTCGGTTCATGATTTGCGGATCTCAAAAAATTGGCATTCCCCGCGGGAATGGTATGTCACGTCGCTGACATCCGACTGGGTAATGACGGTGCTTTCGGTAAATCGGATGATATACGTCAAGGAGTCGATCAAATGGTCGTCGCGGAATACGCGGATCGGCAGCCTCTTTTCTTCGGCCTCCCGAAAATCCGCTTCCGTCAACAGCTCGCGGACTGTCGCCATAACACGGCAGCCTCCTTTTTTTATGTTTTGGATCAAGGCATCCGGGTTTCAGTGGGTTATCGATCCTGCAGGGGCTGCTGTTCTATCGCGTGAATTCCCGCTTTAGAGGCTGCTTGTCCCTCCGGGGTCCAATCCGGTAGAATGTAGCCTAAAAAAATATCAGTCCAGCTTGCCCGGCAATGCCAGGATCGTCCCGTAAGTGATTGTAACATACTTTAAAGGAGCGAAAAACGATGGAACCGAAAGTAACGCCGTTTTTAATGTTTGAAGGGCAGGCCAAAGAGGCGATGAATTTTTACGTTTCGGTATTCAGCCCGGCCGAAATCCTGCGCGTGACGCGTTACGGGCCCAACGAATCGGGGACGGAAGGGTCGGTCATGCAGGCGGCCTTTTCCGTTAAAGGACAAACCATCCTGTGCATCGACAGCAGCGTCCACCACGCCTTTACGTTTACGCCCGCGATTTCGCTGTTCGTCGACTGCGAGTCCGAAGAGGAAATCGACGAAACCTTCGCCAAGCTATCCGAGGGCGGTGCCGTCCTGATGCCGCTTGCGGCCTATCCGTTTGCCCAAAAATTCGCTTGGGTTCAGGACCGTTTCGGGGTTTCTTGGCAATTGAGCTTAAATTAAGGGGACCTCGTACGCGGAAGCTTGCAGCCCGGAAAAAGAAACGGTTGACCGTTCATCAACGGCCAACCGTTTTTTGCAATCCCAGCATGGAATCGCTTTCAGATTACCGGGTTCAAACCGGCCATGAGCAAAGTCGGGCCCGTTTATTGGATTACATATCTAACTTTAATCTCACATGAAAATTACAGATATAATCATTTTTTTAGTATTTTTGATTTCCAGCCTGATCGCCAAGATGGATCACATCACATTCAAACGAAAAAAAGACCGGCCGTTTCCTCTCCAAGGAACGGTCGGTCTTGCTTTGTGTTGTCCGGGTTGTCCTAACTCGCCTTCCCTTCTGGCCGTTTTCCGCGAAACTTGGCAAAGGACCAAACGATCAGCAGCAGCAGAACGGCAAGACAAATCCCGATGCTTAAACGGTTTTGCCGGTCCACCACAAAAAATACGGCGATGACCGCCAAACATAACGCGGCGATTCCGGTAACATACGGGTATCCCCACACCTTAAACGACGGTTTCACCGGATACCTTTTGCGCAGCTTCATTTGCGACAGCGCAATGCAAATCCATACCAGCAATACGACGAATCCCGGCACGGCCATGAGCACCCTGAACAGCTGATCCTGCGCGAAAAAGCCAAGCATGGCGCCCGCAAGCAGGATGACCGCGCATAACAGCAGCGTGTTGACCGGACTTCCCTTGCGGTTCGTTTTGGACAACGCCTTCGGCGCCTCCCCGGCCGCAGCCATCGAATACAGCATCCGCGACGCGCCGTAAATGCCGGAGTTCGCAGCCGACAGCACCGCCGTGACCAGAATGAAATTCATTATGTGAGCCGCGCCCGCAAGCCCCGTCGCCGACAGCACCTGCACGAACGGGCTGCTTTCCTGCCCGACCTCGTTCCACGGAATCATGCCGCAAATGACGAGGATCGGCAGCGTAAAAAACAAAATGATCCTTAAAATGAAATTGCCGACGACCTTGGGCAAAATGCGCTCGGCGTTTTCCGTCTCGGTGAGCGTCAAGCCGATCAGCTCAGAACCGCCGTAGGAGAACATGACGACCAGCATCGCCGAGAAAACGGACGTCCAGCCCCCGGGGAAAAAGCCGCCGGCACCGGCAAAATTGCTCAAATACGGCGTGTTGCCGCTTGGAATGATCCCGAAAATGAGGCAAGTGCCCAGCACGATAAATACGATGATCATGGCGATTTTGATGCCCGCCAGCCAAAATTCGAATTCCCCGAGCGTCCCTACGCTCAGCATATTGATCAGGATGATCAATGCCGCGGAAGCCAGGCTCAGCACCCATAACGGCACCCCCGGCAGCCAATACTGCAAGAAACTGCCCGCGGCAATGATTTCGATAACGCAAACCGAAAGCCACATAAAGCAGTACATCCATCCCAAAATGAAGGACACCTTTTCGCCGAATGCTTCCCTCACGAAATCCTTCATATTCCTGCCCTTGTATACCGTGGCCATTTCGGCCATCGCCGCCATCACAACCAGCAGCAGCAGCCCGGCAAACACGTACGTGACGATGACGCCCGGTCCCGCCAGCCCGATCGTTTCCGCGCTGCCTTTAAAAATGCCTGTTCCGATGACGCCGCCCATAGCCATAAAACTGATATGTCTAGGCTTTAGTTTTTTCTGCAACGATCCTTCAGGTTGTCCCATCCATATCCTCCTGATGCACTCATACATGAATGACGATGAATTTAATTAAACGTATAGTCCAGTATAAACGATTTTGCGTTTTTGTGAATAATAATTAAAGCATTTAAAGATGGCTGCAGGAAAATTTAAACTTAATTTAATCGAGAAGAAGGCCCGATTATGTTATGATCATTACCGGCTGTCTTTCCACGGCGGCCTTGATTAAACATTGGCGGTGATCGTGTGCTTCAATCCTATCTGTTTCCCATTTCTTACGCCTTTATGTCTTTTCCGTTTGCGGCGTTGTTGTTCACGCTTCCGTTCCTGATCGTGCAATACCGCAAATACGGTTATATCAATAAAGTACGGGCGTTTGTATTGTACCTGTTTTTGCTTTACTTAATGAATGCGTTGTTTCTTGTGATCCTTCCGCTGCCGTTGTCGCGGCATAACCCCGCGCTGGCATCGGGAGCCATGCAGCTAGTGCCGCTGAACTTCATTTTCGATATTCTAAAAGAGACGTCGGTCATCGGATCGGCTCCCTCCACTTACTGGCATTTGCTGAAGGAACGGGCGTTCCTGCAGGTCGTCTTCAACATCATTCTGACGGTGCCATTCGGGATGGTGCTCCGTTATTACTTCCGTACGGGCTGGATCCGGTCCATCCTGTTTTCGTTCCTGCTCTCCCTCTTTTTCGAGGTGACCCAGCTGACGGGTATATACGGAATATATGACCATGCATACCGCGTATTCGACGTCGATGATCTCATCATGAACACCCTTGGCGGCATTTGCGGGTATGTGGCGGCCGAATGGTTGTCCGGGCTCCTGCCAAGGATCGAAAAACTCGATGAAAACGTGGATTTATCCGCCAAAAGAGTCACATACACCCGCCGTGCCGTCGCGTTTTTGATCGATTCGGTCATCTGGCCGATATTGATGGCGATCTGTTTCGTTCTTCATGTCAAGGCGGCGTTTTGGGTGGCCACGGGGATTTATTTCATTCTGGTTCCATGGCTGACGCATGGCGTGACTCCGGGAAAATGGCTGGTCCGCATCAAGCTGACGAACATGGGAGAACCCATTACGCTCGCGGCGCTCCTCAAACGTTACGGTCTGCTTTACTGGGTATTTTTCGGGCTTAACCGCCTGCTGGCGGGTTCGCTCGACAATGTGCCGGACGTCGGCCGGCTCATCCTCGGCATGGTCGTCTTCGTCATGGACGCCTGGTTTTTTATCCACGTCCTCATCCGCCTGTTTCGAAAAGATCCCCAACTTTTTTACGAGAAACTCAGCAAGACGAAACATGTCATCCTGTGGAACAAACCTGCGGTAACGGTCAAAGAAGAAAAAGAGCCCGATTAACGGGCTCTTTTTCCGTATTCATTCGTATCTCAGCGCTTCGATCGGGTCCAGCTTGGCCGCTTTTCTTGCCGGGAACACCCCGAAGACCATGCCGATGCAGCCCGAAAAAATGACCGCCAGCAGCACGGAGTTAAGCGATACCGCGGTTTGGATGCTCATGAAATGGCCGACCAGCTTGGAACCGCCGAAGCCGAGCAAAACGCCGGCGATGCCGCCGAGAACGGCAAGCGTGACGGATTCGACGAGAAACTGGGACAAAATCGTGCCTTCCCGCGCCCCGATGGCTTTGCGGGTTCCGATCTCCCGGGTACGCTCCGTAACGGACACCAGCATGATGTTCATGATGCCGATCCCGCCGACAAGCAGCGAGATGGCCGCGATGCCGCCCAGAAACAGCGTCAGCGTCTTCGTCACGCTTTCGGCCGAGGACAAGACGTCTTCCTGGCTCTGAACCTTAAAGTCATCTTCCGCGCTTCCCAGCTTATGGCTCTGGCGCATCGTGTATTCGATCAGCGCGATCGTGCTTTGCATCGCATCCGGAGATTTGGCTTCCACCAAAATTTGACGAAGGCCGTTTCTGGAACTGCCGGACATGAAGCGGGACTGCACGGTCGAAATCGGCGCGATGGCCGTATCGTCCTGGTCTAAGGAGCCGGACGAACCTTTCGTTTTCAGCACGCCGATGACGCGAAACGGGACGTTGTTGATGTTGACGATGCTGCCGATCGCGTCAAAACCCGCCTTTCCGAACAGGTTTTCGGCCATCGTGGCCCCCAAAACGACCACCTTGGCTTTATCCGTGACTTCGTCCTCCGTAAAAAAGCGGCCGATATCCGTTTCCCAGGATTTGATGTCCGCGTAGCTCGGGGTCGTTCCGATCACGCTGGTTGACGTAACATTTTTTCCGTTTTTGAACTGAGCGCTTGCCTGCGTGACGGGCGCTACGTATTGGACCGTATCGATTCGGGAGAGCGGGTCGGCGTCCGTCAGCTTCAGCATACCGCTCCCCGATCCCCCGCTGCCGGATGATCCGGCCGAGGAGGCGGTTATCGTGATCAGGTTGGAGCCCAAGCTTTGGATTTGGCTTGCCACCTGTGCGTTGGTTCCCTGCCCGATCGAAATCATGGCGATGACGGTCGCAACCCCGATCATCATGCCGAGCACCGTCAAAAAGGAACGGAGCAGGTTGCTTTGCAAACTTCGAAAAGAAAGCTTGAACAATTCTCCCATTTTCATCCGGACACACGCTCCACGTTCAGCCGGTCGGATTCGATTCGCCCGTCCCGGAACCAGATGATTCGTTTCGTATGCGCCGCGATTTCCGGCTCGTGCGTCACGAGGACGATCGTGTTGCCGCTGTCGTTCAACCGCTTGAATATGTCCATGATTTCCTCGGAGGATGCCGTATCCAGGTTGCCCGTCGGTTCGTCGGCCAAAATAATGGCAGGTTCGTTCGAGAGCGCCCGGGCGATGGCAACCCGCTGCTGCTGCCCGCCGGACAGCTCGTTCGGCTTATGGCGCATCCGATCCTTCAGGCCCACCAGCTCCAGACAATATTCCGCCCGTTCGCGCCGCTCCTTTTTGTTTTTCCCGGCGTACAACAGCGGCAGTTCCACGTTTTCGACCGCCGAGGTCCGCTTGAGGAGGTTGAAATTTTGAAAAACGAAGCCGATTTTTTGATTACGGATCGCCGCCAGCTGCTTGGCCGAAGCCGAACCGATATCGACGCCGTCCAACGTATACGTGCCGGAGCCTGGTTTATCCAAACAGCCGATGACATTCATCATCGTGGATTTCCCGGACCCCGACGGGCCCATGATGGACACGAATTCGCGCGGCTCGATTTGCAGCGACACGCCTTTTAACGCATGGACCTTCATCTCGCCGGCGGCGTAGATTTTATCGACATGCTCAAACTTGATCATTGGCCGCCACCTCCGCCGGAACCGGCTGGACGCGAGCCGCCGCTCCGGCCCGACTGCTGGAACTGCTGCCTTCCTCCGCCCGTTTCGCCGCCGAACCCGCCAAAACCGCCGAATCTGCCTTGCATCATTAAAGCGTTGGATTTGGCAGAGGAAGACGTCGTCATCGTGATCGTTACCTTGTCGCCTTCCGAGAGGCCGGAGACGACCTCCGAGCTTGCGCCGTCGTCCAGCCCAGTCGTGATTTCCTTTTGCTCCGTTTTGCCGCCCGTTTCAACCATGACGATTTTTTTGCCGCCGAACGACTTGATCGCCGCATCCGGAACGGTCAGCACGTCCTTTTTCCCGTCGGTAACGATCGCCACCGTAGCGCTGAGACCGGGAATAAGCTTATCGGCGTTGTCCTGGCCCGGTGTGATTTCGACGGTTACCGGGAACGTGACCAGCCCGCTGCTTTGGACTTCGCCTAGAACGGCCTTGTTCGTGACCTTCCCTTTTAACGCCACGCCCGTCAACGCGTCGAACGTAATTCGCACCTCTTGCCCGACTTTGACGTCGGTAATGTCGGTATCGTCGATGGAGGCGGAAATTTTGTAATTGCCTTCGGTCGAAAACATCGAAATCGCCGTAGCCGTAGCCGCATCCCCGGAAGGATACTCGCCCGCTTTGATATTGACCGCGGACACGACACCGTTAAACGGAGCGAAAATTTTGGCCCCCGTCAGATTCGCCTTGGCGTCGTTTACGTTCGCCTCCGCCTGCGCCACGCTCGCTTTTGCCATGGCCAGCTCGCTTTCCTCCGGCCCTTTTTGCAGTTTGTTCAACTGCTGCACAGCCTGATCGTAGGCCCGTTTTGCGCTTTCGACTTTGCTCTCCGCCGTTTTGACCGACGACTGGGAAGCATCCGCTCCGCTTTGCCGGGAAGCTGCCTGCTTGTACGCGTTTTGGGCGTTTTCCAGCGCCACTTGGGCGAACAGGACCTGCGACTGATCCGGTCCCTGTTTCGCCAGATCCAGCTTTGCCTGGGCGATCTCCACCGTCTTTTTTGCCTTGTCCAGCTGCTGCCGGATATACGTCGGATCGGCCTGCTTTTTGGCCTCCGCCAGTTCGCTTTGCGCATTTTCCAAATCCGCCTTGGCTTTGGAAACCTCGTATTTCTGGTTCGCAATCGTATCCGCGTCCGTTCCTTCCTGCAGGCTTTTCAGCTTGGCGGCCGCGCTTTCGTAATTCGCCTGCGCGGACAGCAGCGCGTTTTGCAGCGCCGTGGCATCCATCTCGGCAAGCAGCTGGCCCTTGGACACCTTATCGCCGGGGCTCACGTGCACTTTGGTCACTTTGGATTTTCCGCTGAAGGCCAGATTGACCGAATCCGAGGCTTCCACATTGCCCGAAGAGGTCACCGTCTTGGAAAGATCCCCTTTCTTGACTTCGTATGTAATCGTCGCCGTTTCCGTCCTCGGCGTGGCCGCGCTTTTCTGAACAACATAAGTCCCTCCCGCTCCGATCACGACGACGCAGCCGCAGATGATCAATACGTTCCTAGCCACCTTGTTCATGCCTTCTCTTCTCCCTTCCCTTGAATGAACATGATGGTAGCACCGCCAGCTTAAAGAAAACTTAACTGCGTCTGCGATCGCACCGATGTGTCCCGGCTAGAAACCAAAAAACGGCTTCAGGTGCATCCCCTCAGCCGTTTTTGCCTGCATCATAACTTCGTCTGCATCGTCCCCTTTATCAGAACCTTTAAGGGCTGATGGAGCCGGCGCAGCCGCGAACCTAGCTTTTTTTTCGGTCGCCCAACACAATATACACCCCGGAATCGTCGGTTTCCACCGGATAACCCCGCAGTTTGGCATCGCTGCCGGCCGCCAGGTGGCGGCCGCTTTTCAGGTCGAACTCCCAGCCGTGCCACGGGCAGCGAAGCACTTGTTCCTCCATCCCGTAACGGTAATCGTATACGCCCGAAGGGAGACGGGTTCCCCGAATCGGACCCGCGCAGACCGGCGCCGCCGCATGCGGACAAACGTTAAGCCACGCATAGTAGCCGTCTCCGATCCGAAACAAGCCGATTTCCATCCCCTTCACGTTCACGATCAGCTTGCCCCCGCTAGGGAGCGCATCCGGCTCCGCGACTTTCACTCTCATGCGCGATCCGCCCCCTTATGCTCCGCCGGGATCGGAAAGCCGTACAGCTCCGCGGCGTTATATCCGAGAATACGCTCTTTCAGCTTCTGGGGAAGGCCCCGGAACACGACCTTCGGATTGTCGAAGTCCCAATGCGGGTAATCGGACGAAAACATGGCGATCTGTTCGGCATGCATCATCTGGAAGATTTGCAGCAGATGCTCCGGCATCCGCGGTTCCTCGATCGGCTGCGTCGTGAGCCGCACATGCTCCACGATATACTCCGAGGGGAGCCGTTTGAGCCACGGCGCGGTATCGCGCAGCGCTTTGTAGTTTTTGTCCATGCGCCACATCAAATGGGGCAGCCAGCCTATGCCGCCTTCGATCGCTACGAATTTGAGCTTCGGATATTTTTCGAACACCCCTTCGCATACGAGGCTGTTGATATGGGTCATGAAATTCGCCGGCAAAATATTATGCCATTCCATATACCGGGTCGGGTATCCAGCAGGCGTCGGCGGGCCGGCGATCCCCTTCCCTTCGGTCCCCGGATGAATCGCGACCGGCAGGCCATTCCGTTCCGCCGCTTCGTAGATTGGATGGTAGAAGCGGTTGCCGTACGGCATGCGCGCCCCGCTTCCCATCACGATCTGCACCATGCCCGGATGCGCCCCCATTCTGTCGATCTCTTTGGCCGCTTCGGCCGGATCGGAGTGGTTGATCTGAATCGAACCTTTGAATTTCGGACTGACGCCGAGCCAACGGTCCGCGAGCCAATCGTTGAAGGCGGCGGCCACGGCATTCGCAAAGTCCGGATCGGCGTGAAGGGAGAGGCCTTGCTCTCCCCCGCCGGTCAGTATCGCATAGTCGATGCCGAACGGTTCCATGTAATGCTGCAGAACAAAATGAGGATCGCTCCCGGGAAGCCCACCGTCGCCCGGCCGGGCGTCTTGGCGCAGCACGCCTACGGGCGAATAATACTGGCCATGCACGCCGATCCCGCTTTCCAGCCATTGCTGATGCCATGCTTTCGGCAAATAGGGCAGCAGGTCCTCGGGCCTCCCGATCGCATTGTGGACGTCGGCATCGACGATAAACGGTGCGGATCGCATTTCATGCCCTCCTTTGATTTGCATCGTGCCGCTTATTTCGAGCCGTACGTGCGCTTATACGCGGTGTTGTACATGTCCAGCAGCTCATCCGCACCAAGCTTCTTCAATTGCTCCAAAAACTGCTGGTAGTTTGCGTCCGTAATCGGCGTCTTGCCCGTGACGAATTCCGTAATTTTCTGCTCCAAAAACTTGGTAAGCGGGGTCAGCTTCGCTTTTTCCAGATCAAGCTCTTCGGTCGTTTTCACGATCGCTTTCGGCGCGGGGATAATGAACTTTTCATAGCTTTTGTTGATTTCTTTGCTCTTGTCGTCGAGGCCTCTCTCCCACGTTTCGCGCGCCAGCGCGTTGTTCAGCGAAATGTTGTCGTACCAGACGCCAAAATCGCGGCGCAGCGGCACGTAAGGGCTGGCTCCGAACTCTTTCATGTAGACGGGTTTTCCGTTCTCAAGCGTATACGATTTGCCTTCGATGCCAAGCGATAAATATTTCGTCCCTTCTTCGCTCACCAGATAATCAAGGAATTTGACGGCTCTTTCCTTATCCTTGACTTTCGCCGAAATGGCCCGCCCCGATGATCCGACCACCGGACGGGAAAACTGGTAGCTCTGAACGCCGTCCGCGGCAAACTCGGGCAGCGCATCCAGATTGTAGTCCGGGATGCCGGACTGCTTCGCTTTTTCAATCATCGGGTTCACTTCGGCCTTCCAATAATACGTTACGGACGACTTGCCTTTTAATAACCGCTCTTCCCACTGCTCCGGCGTCAACAAATAAAACTCGGGGTCGAGCAGCTGCTCCGCGTACAACTTATTCATGAAAATAAGCGCATCTTTATACTTGCTGTTATACGGCGCAAACTCGTATTGTTCACCCGTCGGGCTTTGATTGAAAAACCCTGAAATTCCCGTGAATATTTTGCCGAATACGGTATACATGCCGGTATCGCCCGTGACCGGGGCATTGAAGCTGAGCGGGAAACTGTCCGGCTCTTTGGCCTTCAAATCTTTCAGGAAACGGTAGAACTCATCGAGATTGGTTGGGGCTGTCAATTGGTATTTATCCATCAAATCTTTGCGTGCCATCCAAATATAGTTGAAGCCTTTCCCCGCCGGGTCGCCTTCGAGCACGGGAACGTCGTAGAGGCCGCCGTCCGCGCCGGTCGCCACGGCTTTGGCTTCGGGATACGTTTCGTAGAACTTTTTGAGATTGGGCGCGATATCCAAATAGTCCTTCAAATTCAGAAATACTTTTTCCGGCCCGTTCTCCCTGGCCTCCTGATTCGTCGGCTGACTGAAATCGGTGACCGAGTTCGTGGCGATCATAATCTGCCGCTTCTCCGTCAACCCTTCCTGGCTGACGACCTGCCAATCCACCTTGACCCCTGTTTTTGCTTCGATCTCTTTGAAAATCTCCCAATCATCCCTTACCTTTCCTTCCGGACGGTCGTAGACGAGCCAGGAGAACTTCGCCGGCTTTTGCGAGCCCGCTTCCCCTCCGGTTGCCCCTTCCTGCGTGCCGCCCTTTCCGCTGCAGCCCGCGGTCAAACCGCCCAGGATCGCGGCAGCAAGCATGACAGCCATCATTTTTTTGCTCATACGTTTGCCCCCTCCTTATATTGACTTCGGATATAGGAATAGTTTCCGGCGGTATCCATGGCTACCCTTTGATTCCGCCGATCATGGCGCCCTGCACGAAATATTTTTGGACGAACGGATATACGCATAAAATCGGCACCGTTGCGATCATGATCATGGCGTATTTTAGCGTTTCTATGTAGTCCGTGTTGCCTTCGCCCTGGACGTTGGAGCCGGCGATAATAATGTTGCGCAGCATGATCTGCAAAGGGTACATGCTCCGATCGTTCAAATAGAGCAGCGCATCGAAAAACGAGTTCCATTGATTGACGGCGGTAAACAAGCCGATGGAGACCAGCACCGGCAGAGAAAGCGGCAGGACGATCCGCAGGAATACCTGCATCGTGCCGCAGCCGTCCATCGTGGCGGCATCCTCAAGCTCTTCCGGCAATGCCTCGAAAAAGGTGCGCATGATAAACAAATACCAGGTGCTGACTAGCGTCGGCAGGACGATCGCCCACATCGTATCGAGCAGCCCGAGTTTCTGCACGACCAGGAAGGTCGGGATCATCCCTCCTCCGAACATGAGCGTAAAGGCGGCCAAAAGCAGGATCAGCCGTCGGCCGGGGAGCCATCTTTTGGCCAGCGGGTAAGCCATGGCGGATGTGACGGCAAGCGACAAGAAGGTTTGAACAGCGGTATAACGAATCGTGTTCCAATAGCTGATCCACAGGTCCGGATTGCCGACGAGCCGTTCGTAGGCGGCCAAGGTGACCGCCTTCGGCCAGAGGACAACCTGCCCGCTCATCACCATGGCGTTGTCGCTGATGGAAGCTGAGAATACATAGACGAGCGGATACACCATGACAATAACGAGGACGATCATAAGGAAGATATTGACGGCGTCAAACAGCCGCGAGCCGAAGCTTTCCTTGATTTTCATTTCCCGGCCCCCTTTCACCAGAGACTTGTGTCCGAAAATTTCTTGACGACGCGGTTCGCGGCCACGACCAGCACGAATCCGATCACCGATTGGAACAATCCGACCGCCGTAGCGAAGCTGAAGTCGGCGGATAGGATGCCGCGCCGATAAATGAACGTATTCAGGACGTCCGCGGTTTCGTAAGTCATCGGATTGTACAACAGGATGATTTTTTGAAAGCCGATTTCCATGAAATGGCCGAGCGTCAGGACGAACAGAATGATCATCACCGGAATCATGCCGACTAACGTCACATGGCGCATTTGTTGAAACCGGTTGGCCCCGTCGATTTTGGCAGCCTCGTACAAGGTCGGATCGACGCCTGCGATCGCCGCCAGGTACAGAATCGTGCCCCAGCCGACCGTCTGCCATATTTCCGAGCCCACGTAGATCGTGCGGAACCATTCCGGCTGGCCGAGGAACAGGATTCGTTCGAATCCGAGCCAGCTGAGCAAATGATTGACGATGCCGGTTTGCTGCGATAAAAAGGTGACCATAATGCCGGCGATCACGACGGTCGATAAAAAATGCGGCAAGTAGCTGACGCTCTGCACGAACCTTTTAAACATGCGGCTTCGAATTTCGTGAAACAGCAAGGCCAGGATGATCGGCGCCGGAAAACGAAACAGCAGGTCGTACACATTCAGCATGACCGTGTTTCGGATCAGCTTCCAGGCATCCGGCGTGTTCACGAAAAAATCGGTAAAATGCTGGAGGCCGACAAACTTGCTGCCCAAGATGCCGCGGCCGATCGAAAAATTCTGAAACGCGATGATCAGCCCGTACATCGGCACGTATTTGAAAAGGATGTAATACAGGATGCCGGGCAGCATCAACAAATACAATGTTTTGTGCTTCTTCAGGATCATTCCGAGAGAAGCCCTCTTCCTCCGATGCCCCCGGGCAGGCGCTCGGACGTTCGCCGCATCGCTTCGATCCAATGACAACGCTTTCACCCCCTTTGGCAGGCGTTTGCACACCAACCTTTGCTGAATGTTTGCCCTGACTATACGTCTTGGGCATGCCGCGGGTAAAGCGCCGTGTTTTTACGGATGTCTCCGTTTTTGCATCCCGCGGTACGGTTGAATTTCCGTTACCGGCCGACGAAAAAAATGAGTCTTCCCAAAAAAAGATCCCTCTCAAGATTGATGCATGGTACGGTATTTAGCCGGGGTAATGCCTTCGTATCTTCGAAAATTGCGGATGAACGAATTCCTTCCCCAATAGCCGATCCGTTCCGCGATCTCGTCGATTTTCAAATCCGTTTCGAGCAAAAATTGCTTCGCTTTCGATATCCGGTATTTGGCGATGTATTCCACGTACTTTTCGCCGACCTCTTCCTTGAACATGCGGCTGAAATGGCCGGCGGACATGTTCATTTGCTCCGCGAAATATTCTATGGAGAGCTCTTCGTTATAATGGTCCTGAATATAGGCCAAAATGTCGGCAAACTGCCGTTTGCGATCCGACGGTTCGATCGTCCGGAACAGCACGCCATGGATGTCCCGGAACGTCTGCTTCAGCTCATCCCAGGTCACGCAGCGGTTGATGGCGGCAAAAAACTCGGAATAGACCGAAATATCAAAATCGTTCCGCTCGCTCTCGACGGCGCGGGTCCACGTATTCAGCACATCGACGGCCAAGTTTTTGACCTGTCGGGCGTTGGCATGGCTTCTCATTCCGTCGTCCAGCAGGTCGAACGCCGATTGAAGCAGGCTTTTGCTGTCGCCGGCTTTATACATATTGAGGATGCGGTTCACTTCGAGCGCAGACAAGAAGCTGTCGCCTGACAATCGTCCCTTCCACGCCCTTTGCTCGCTGCAAATTTCGGCGCCGGAATGCAGACTTTTATACTTGAGCATCGAATGGGCATGTTTGTAAGACTGATGGAGGGCGGCCATGGAATGGACCGTTTTCCCGATGCCGATGGAAGCTTTGTAATACGGCTGCTGCAGAAGCTGCTTGATGGCATCCGCCGTTTCCGCGGGGTCGTCAAGCCCGTTCTCGTCATGGTGCAGCACGCACGCCAGTTGATCGGAACGCGTCTGGCAAACCCAGATCATGGCGGGGGACAGTTTACGGATGTTCTCCTTCAGTTCGGCCAGCATGAACGATTTGGACGTCTCGGACAATTGGTCCGCAAACGACGCGTAGAATTGGATTTCAATGCAAAGCACGGTGGCCGTCGCAACCGGATTGCAATGGAAGGATATTTCTTTCGCGTAATATCCGACCGACAAGCTGTCGCGGTATTCGCCGAACAATACCCTGACGATAAATTGCTCCTGGACGATCGGGTACATGCCGTTTACCGTCTGTGCCAGCTCCTTGTTCTTTGAGATCAGCAAACGGGAAAACCGTTTGATCATGTCGAACTCGTTGCCGCCGTGCAAATCGGGTGCATCGTCCAGCTGCTGCGATTCAAGCCCCGTTTTGATTTCGCGGATCGGGTTGTACAGCCTCCGGCTCAACACATACGAGACCAGGCCGCCGACGACGATAAACATGCCGAGCAGCGCGAGCGTCATCATGCGGATCGTGCGGGCCGGCTTCAATAAGGTTGGCAGGTCGATCATGCTTACGTAATACCACCCGTCATTGAACCGGGATTTTACATATGAAAGCGCTTTCTGTCCATCGTTCAAAAATAATTCCTGCTCCGGCATCGTGCCGATCATCGCCGCAAACGCATCGCGTTGCAGCTCGGAGAAGCCGCTTGCGATCAGGGCGGAACCTTCCGAGTTGACGAGCGCCGTATCCATCACCCACTTCTCGGGCATGCCCAATCGTTCACGAAGCTTATCCAGATCCAAATTCACGACCAAGTAGACGTCGAGACGGCCGCTGTTGAACGGATAGCTCATCAACACGGCGATGTTCTCATGGGCCTGGACGATGTCCCGCGTGTACGGCGGCCGTTCATATACGGTATGCGGTTTGGTAAAAACCATCGGCTTTTTGCCGGTAAAATTGCCGAAGTAGGAAGGCATATCCGCTTCTTTTACCGGATACCTTTCCCGGAAATACTCGTCCTTGCCATTGTACGTTTTGCCGTCGATGACAAGGTCTTCGTCCGCAAAATACAGGAACGATTGATACACCAGAGGTTCCGAATCCAGTGTAACCATTTGCTGCATGAGCGTGTGGATCGATTCATAACGCTGCGTCAGTTCGGCGGGATCGCCGGACGTTCGCGGAACGCTTTTGAAGCTTGCCGTCGACAGCATGTTCACCATATCGCTTTCGAGCGAGGCGAAGGTGTCGTCGATTTGCTCCGAAAAATGCCGCATGACGGTATTGTTCAATGTCTCCGCATCACGCTCGATCAACCGGACGACGAAGAAATGGGTCAATACGCTGGCTACGATGACCGGAATGAGAATCAGCGCGAAATAGTTGGCAAAAAAACGACAGAACAGCACCGTGCGATACGTTTGCCAGACACGTTTCACCTGGATGACCTCCTAATAAAAAATATCACGGAACAAACTGGGCAATGAAATATTATTTCACCCTATTCTAAACTATTTTGCTGCGTTTGTATTTAAACTTCTATGTTTTCGGCGGAACACCAACCCCAGATTTTGGCATTGACATCTCTTCTTGATCTGCTAAAATCGGTAATGCCGATAATTCAAAGCGTCTTACTTGTATTTACACAAAAAAACAGCATGATTTTTTTATTAGGAGGGGATCTCATATGATGTTAACGGGCTTGTTATGCGGAGCCTTGCTGGGATTTGTGATGCAGCGCGGCCGCTTCTGCCTGACGGGCGGTTTCCGGGACATGTACTTAACCAAAGATAACCGCATGTTCTACGCCCTGCTGATCGCCATTTCGATTCAAAGCATCGGCGTCTTTGCCCTCATTCAGGCGGGGCTGATCGAATTCAGCGCAGGCGCATTTCCATGGGTTGCCACGATCCTCGGCTCTTTTATATTCGGGATCGGCATTATCCTTGCCGGCGGCTGTGCGACAGGAACATGGTACCGCGCCGGCGAAGGTCTGATCGGCAGCTGGATCGCCCTTTTTGGATATATGGCCATGAGTGCGACCATGAAGACTGGTGCGCTGGCCCCGGTTAACAACGGAATCAAGAAATTGGACGCGCCGGTCAATTCGATTCCGGAAACGTTCGGGCTTTCCGTATGGCCATTCATTGCTATTCTTGCAGTCCTTACGGCATTTTTGGCCATCCGCCAGCTGCGCAAACCGAAGGTGGCCATTCCGGCCATGAAAGCAAAACGTTCCGGTCTGAACCACCTGTTGTTCGAAAAGCGGTGGCATCCGTTTTTCACGGCCGTCTTGGTCGGGTTGATCGCGCTTCTGGCTTGGCCGCTCAGCGAAGCGACGGGCCGGATGTCCGGACTGGGCATTACCACGCCTTCCGCGAATCTTTTGCAGTATCTCGTTACGGGGGACAGCGATAAATTCGTGAACTGGGGCATGTTTCTCGTGCTCGGCATTTTCGTGGGATCTTTTATCGCAGCGAAAGGCAGCCGCGAATTCCGTTTCAGAGCTCCGGACGCCAAAACAGCAGTCTCCAGCTTCATCGGCGGCATTCTCATGGGCTTTGGCGCCAGCTGGGCCGGCGGCTGCTCGATCGGCAACGGGCTGGTGATGACGGCGATGATGACCTGGCAGGGTTGGGTTTCCCTTGCCTTTATGATTCTGGGTACCTGGACGGCGTCATACTTCGTCTATGTCCGTCCGCGTGCCAAAACCAAAGCGAATCCGAGTGCGGCGCTGCGCACATCAACGACATAAGGGAGGATCAGATCATGAAACAACAAAAGCTGGAAGTCCTCGGGATGGTATGCCCGTTCCCGTTAATTGAAGCCAAGCAGGCCATCGAAGCGCTGGACAGCGGCGATGAGCTGGTGATCGATTTTGACTGCACCCAGGCGACGGAAGCCATTCCGCGCTGGGCTGCCGAAGCCGGCCACTCCGTCACGAACTTCGAACAAATCGATGATGCGTCCTGGACGATTACCGTTCAGAAGAAATAAACGCATTGATATGCCCTGTAAACAGAGGTGCCGTCCATTGCTGGACGGCCCTTTTTTTTGAATATATCGCCAAATCATGCATGATCGATAAAAAACAGCACGTTTCCATAATGCTTCTTAAACCTTTGATAATCCGCCGTTTCCTTTAACACGATGATGGTCGGGAATGCATTTACTTTGCGGCGTTTTAATGCGGCTAACATTTCTTTTTGCTCGATGCAATAAAATCGGCCTTCTTCATATTGAATGAGGAGAGGCGGAAGGTCCGCCGCGTGATCATCCGGTTCATTCTCTTCATCCGCTCCAGTTGCATGTTCCGCATCTAGCTGGATGAGACGCAAGGGAAACTTTACGATCCCAAAATAGACATGCTTTTCTTCCATGAAATTATAGAATCCGGGACCGGATTTTAGAGTCAGTTGCAAAAAACATTGGATCCATTCTTCGAGCATTCCGATATTGGCATATGCTACGGCCGATCGTACGGTTGGAGCATACGTCATATGTCCGTCGTTTTTCTTCGAATAAATGATTTTTTTGATCGAATCCAGGGATAAAAAATATTCGTCCGCAAGCTCCGAAACGGTCATTCCCCCGGCATATTTATTGCGAATCATCCTATTCCGCTTTTGCAATCGGTCCCGGTAGCCGGACGTTTCGCCCCAACCCTTCTTTTCCTTTCCGATCGGAATGTATAACAGTTTACCGGCCGCGTATTTTTGGATTTCTTTCAATAACTTCTCGGGTATGACTTCGCCGGCGTTTTCATATTTCATGACGATCATCCTTTATAAGGCGTAAATTCGGTCCTTCAGCTGACGGATCGATTCCATGATGGACGTGCATGATTCCGTGTCATCGATCGACGCATGCCAACGCAAAGTATCGATCCCTTTATAATACGCCATGCATAAAAATCTTTCTTTAAAATCCGGAATGACGATGCCCCTTTTGCCGCAATACTCGAACAGCAATTCAGGAATGCGCAAATAAGGCTTGTTTAAGTCCATTATGGCAAAATCCAGCAGGAAGTCGCAGATGCCGGAACGGCTCCAATCCGGGAAACCGACCATTGTTTTTCCATCCGTAATCATAATTTCGAAAAACGTATTATTATTGACCAAATACCGCCTGCCCTCGCAATAATCGATTCTGGCTTCCATTTCCTTTAAATACGTTTCGACAAAGCCGCGGTCCAGCATCGTCGTATCGTAGAGTTCCTTCCAGTGGAACCAATATCCTTCTTTCTCTTCCGCAAAAGTGTCGATCAGAAATTCCCTGCAGGTAGCATACTCCGTCTTGCAATCCTCGTTGAACTCGCCGTAGCCCTGTACGCCGGTGATATCCGATGCGCTAATTTCCAAGATCTTGTCAAAAAAAAGCTCGTAACAATCGGCAAATTGAGCGGGGCTTAAGTGATCTGCGAGAAATCCGTTTGGCGTCATGCTGACCTGGCCGGACAGCATCGACTTAATGATATGGTCTTTGCTCATGTTATATCTCCTTTTGATTAAAAATGGCAAAACCGGTTGCGCGCACCCGTGATGTGCTCATCATAACATCAGCCTTGTTAAGGAGATAGGCAGCAAATAAGTTTAGTCAACTTTACACGCCTGAGCATGAGTTCCAGCCCCATGTAACGTGCTGCAATCAAAAGAACAAGCCGCCCAGGCTGTCGCCGGGACGGCTTTGGATATAGATGGAGAACCTGTCGGCTCAGTCTGCATTTGGAACGGCCGCCCGCAATGCGGCCCAAACACGATCCACCCTTCAGCTCTTGATCGCGCCCGCGGCGATGTCCGAAATGAACTGCTTGCTGACGAACAGGAACAAGATGATGAGCGGCACGACCGCGAGCAGCGTCCCGGCGATGACCATCGAATAGTCCGTGGTGTAAATGCCGTTAAGCGAAGATAAGGCCACCTGCAGCGTAAATTTGCTTTCGTCGTTCAAAATGATGAGCGGCCACAGGTAATCGTTCCACGCGCCGATGAACGTAAACGCCCCCAAAAAGGACAGGGCCGGCCGCAAAATCGGCAGCGCCACGTTCCAATAAAGCCGGAAAAAGCCGCAGCCGTCGATCCGCCCCGCGTCCAGGAGCTCGGAGGGCACGGATTCCTCGGCATACTGCCGAATCCAGAAAATGCCGAACGCGTTCGCCATGCCCGGAATTATCAGTGCCTTGAAGGTGCCGACCCAGCCGAATTTGGCCATGATGACGAAGGACGGCACAAGCGAAAGCTGCGCCGGGGCCATCATCGTCGCCAGGAGCAGAACGAACAGCCATTTTTTGCCCGGAAAATTGAACTTCGCAAACGTGTAGCCTGCCAGCGAATCGAAGAACAACACGAGCACGGTGCTGCAGGAAGCCACAAACAACGTGTTCAGGAACGCCCCGAAAAAATCGATGTTTTGCAACACCCGGGAAATGTTGTCGATCAGGTGGGTCCCGAACCAGAACTTGGGCGGGAAGCTGTAAATCTCCGCGGTCGTGCGCGTAGCCATGACCACCAGCCAATAAAACGGAAAGACGGATAGGATCAGTCCAACGATCAGACCGAAATAAAGCAGGATCGATTTTCGGATAGCCATTCGATGCACCCCCGTTTATTCGTCTTTGGCGCCGCCGCCCTGAACGACCCGCCAATTGAAGATCGAAAACAAAGCGATCAGGATGAACATGCCCCAGCCGACGGCCGAGCCGTAACCGAAATAGTTGTTCACGAAAGCTTCGCGGTACAGATACAGGACGATGGTCAAGCCGCCTCCGCTGACGCCGCCGTCATTGCCGACCAGCACCTGGGATTCGGTGAAAATCTGCATGCCGCCGATCGTCGACGTGATCACCGTAAACAAAATGATCGGCCGCAAGTTCGGGATCGTGATGCGGAAAAAAGCCTGGACGCCCGTGGCGCCGTCGATTTTGGCCGCTTCGTACAATACGGTCGGAATGCTTTGCAGGCCGGCAAGATAAATGATCGCGTTGTAGCCGACCCAGCGCCAGATGACCATGACGGAGACGGCCAGCTGGATGCCCCATGTTTTGTTCAGCCATTCGACGGGCGAAATGCCAAGCAGCGAGAGCAAATAGTTCAGCAAGCCATAGTTGTTGGAAAACAGCGTGCTGAATACGATGGCTACGGCGACAAGCGAGGTGACGTTCGGCAGGAAATAGCCGATCCGGAAGATGGTCCGGAATCTGACGAAGGACGCGTTCAGCAAGAAAGCGACGATCAGCGCGAAAAACAGCATCGGAATCGTGGAATAGATCCAGATCAGCAGCGTGTTGCCGACCGCTTTCCAAAATTCCGGATCGGTGACCATGAACTGATAGTTGTTCAGGCCGTTAAAGGTCATTTCGCCGATGCCGTCCCATTTCTGGAAGGAAAGATACATCGAAAACAGGATCGGGAACAGGCCGAAAACGGCAAACAAAATATAAAACGGAGATATCGCAAGGTACTCTTTCCGGTGCTTCCAGATTTCGGACGCCAATCCCGCCTTTCGCCCCGCCGGCGGCGCGGAACTGCCCGGATCGAAATGAGTTCGCTTCTGTAAGGGTGCTCCCATAAGACTCAACCTCCATTGTCGATGATGGTCTAACCGTTTTACCGCAGCAGCTCCTTTTTGACCCTGGAGAGCGCGTCTTCCCAAGCCTTCTCCGGATTTTTGCCCTGAATGGCGACCGATGACAGCTCCCGGCCGACGATGCCGTTCAGATTGGCATATTTCGTGCCGTAATAGGCCGGTTTTACGTTGCGGGCAGACTCCGAAAAGATTTCGCCCGTGACCTGGCCGCCGAAAAACGCTTCTTTTTGCTTCATGACGTCGGAATCAAGCGCCTTTTTGGCGGACGGGAACAGATTGATTTCTTTAAAGCTGGTTACCTGGTTCTCCGGATTTTGCAGCCATTGGATGACATCGAACGCTTCCTGCGGATGTTTGCTTGTTTTCATGATGGCCAGGAACGATCCGCCGTTGTTGCCGTCCCCGCCCGGCGCCCTTGCAACGCGCCACTTCCCTGAAGTGTCGGGCGCCGCCTGCATGAGAATTTCCTTGCACCAGACCGCGCCGACGAAGGACGCGATTTTCCCGTTGTTCGCCGCGGCGTTCCACTCGGAGGAAAACGTGCTCGCATTGGCCAGCAGCCCCATTTGGGAGGCTTTGACGGCGAGGTCCCACGCTTTTTTCATGGAAGAAGAAGGATCTTCCCCTATGAAATTTTCGTTTTTGTCAAAATAGATTTTGTCCGACTGGGCGTTCACTTGGGTGTATATGTTGCCGATGTTGTCCGTGAGCTTGACCTTGCCGCCTAACGCTTCCTGCAGCTTTTGGCCTGCGGCGAAATAGTCGTCCCAGGTCCCCATCAGCTTATGGACCTCTTCCGGATCGCTCGGAAGCCCGGCCTGCTCGAACAGGTCCGCCCGGTAAAACAAGGCGGTAGGTCCGGTATCCATCGGCAGCGCGATCATTTTTCCTTCCGGCGTTACGCCCAGCTTCCATTTCCAGTCGAGGTAATCCTGCTCGATGTCTCCCGCGCCGAGATCGTACAAATCGTAGAAACGGTCGGCGCTCGGGAACAGCTCCGTCACCCAGTCGTTAAAGGCTACGATGTCCGGTCCGCCGGAGCCCGCAGCCAGCGTCGTTTTCAATTTGGATTTGAAATCGCCGCCGATTTTTTGGGCATTGATGCGGATTCCGGGAAACTGCTTCTGGACCGATTGAATCAGGTTGTCGTCGATGCTTCGGTTCCAGTACCACAAAGTAAGCGTTTTCACATTTTCGTTGGAAGATCCGCTTGAACACCCGCTAATCATGAGAACGACAAGCAATAAACACGTAAACGCCATGCGCATTTTTTTCAATCGCTTCAGCCTCCCACCGTTAGCTTATGGTACTGCCGTTTTTGCCGTCACTCCTCTGGACAAAGCTTTTATTAGTAAATATGTATGAAACATAATAAACATTTAATATCGTTTTTGAAACAGTATGGAAAAATATTAAATCTACAAAGTCCAAGATCCTTCTCAGGCCTGACGCGATCACCCGAGAAGGACCCCTATTTGACGCGTTTTGTACCCGAACCTTCGTTGTTTTAGACCAGCGACGAAAGGGCGACATTCGCCCCTCCATCCACCCGATAGCCCCATCAAAGCGCGCTTTCCCTCGCGCCGGTTAACCCGGCATCCTTCACTCTTCCACTTCCTGCCGAAAATTTATACAGTCTCGGACTTCTGCATTGTGATTACGCCCCGTCTTCCCTGCCTTCCGCACCTGATCCAACACCTCGTGTATCGCAAGCGCAGTTCGGAAATCCGGGGTTTCGTGTGTTCCATTCGCCAAATCTTGCTGGATTTGCTGGTAAATGCCCGCCACATTGTAAGCAGCGGTTCCGATCAGCTCGGCCGGAGGCTGGAGGATATAATCGGGCAGCGGCAGCTCCTTCAGCTCCCCGCTACCCTGCGTACCAAACACGGTTAACTCGTCGATTTGGAACATAAAGTTTTGCCGTGAGCGGATCTGCAAATCCCCTTTCGTACCATTGACCTCGATCAAGAAGCTCCCGGCATGCGCGTTGCGAATTTGGGTGTTGAATACGGCCTGCCCTGGCAGCATACCGCTGACCACGACATGATCCGGCGCCGACGCGTAGATGAGTTCACCCGTCTCTTCTACAGGCACCTGCTGTGCTTGCGTTTTTAACATGGCCGAAATTTCGGAGAAGGGGCCAAAGAGATGCATGATCCCGTCCAGGAGATGCCCGCCGGTGATCGTCAGTTGGTTGGCGCCGTTCGCATCGTCCAGCAAATAAGCGTGACCTAGATCGATCTGTTTGGAACGGATCGGATAAGTCGGCACGGCGTAATTGACATGAACGGCAAATACGTCCCCGACGTAACGGTCTGTCAGAAGCTCCCGGACATAACGAATGACGGGATTGGCCCGTGACTGCAGCCCGACGAAATGGCGCACTCCTTGTTCCTCGGCCGCCTGCAACAATTTTGCCGATTCCGCGGTCGTGCGGCCGAGCGGGAACTCGCTGTACACATGTTTGCCGGCTTGAAGCGCCGCACGAATCAGCCGGTCATGTTCGGGAACCCGGACGGATACGGTAACCAAATCGACCTCCGGATGCAGAGCAAGCTCAAACGGATCGGAAAAGGCATGTTGTACGCCAAAATGATCGGCGCTCGCTTCCGCGCTGGACTGCCGAGACGCACCGACGGCCGTTACTTTAAACTCGGGCAGCGCTTGTAGTGCCGGGATATGCGCTATTCCTCCCCATGCGCCGTTCAAACCGGCACCGATGACTCCGACACGAATGGGTTGATGATTTTTATTCATAAGAAAACCTCCTTGAAGTTCATAGCGGATCCACCCGTTTCTCTGACAATTTTTGCGGGGAATTTCCGGGTTGGTAGACATAGATTAATACAGTCAGTACAATGTGAAAAGAAGGCACTTTTTAGTTCGTCACGAACCCGAAGGTGCGTCAGGAGGTGAATGATGGAAAAGATCAAAGCAGCGGAACCCGCATTTTCGGTAACTTCATGCACGGCTCGGCGCGTACTGGAAATCGTTTCGAATAAATGGGCGGTCCTCATCATTTTTGTTTTGGAGAAAGGCACCAAACGTTATGGTCAGCTTCAGCGAAGCATCGCGGACATTTCCCAAAAAATGCTGACCCAGACGCTCCGCCAGCTGGAACGGGACGGACTTATTGAGCGCAGTATCTTTCCGGAGGTTCCGCCCATAGTGGAATACACCCTGACTCCACTGGGAGAGAGCTTGATCCCCTACATGCGCCATCTAAACCATTGGTTGAACGAGTATTATCCTCAAATCGAACAAGCCCGAAAAGCTTACGATACGAGAGAAAAATTCCGAGATGACAAAAGCACGCCGACCTAAACGGTCCGCGTGCTTTTTTTAAGAAGCAGAAATGATCTTCATACCATATGAGGTCATCGCGCCCATGCCGATTATTGACCGGAGTCAAGCCAATAGGGCCCACGGGCGGACTTTTCCATTTTATTCAGCAGCTCTTCCTTTGATCGGGCTGACGTCATCTTGTCCGAACACATTAAACCTGTGGTCGATCACAATGGATTCTTCTTCGAACTTTACCTCCATCGTGATGGCAAAAGGCGTTTCGATGCCGCGGATCGTCAACAAAAGCGTATCCGGCGATTTCCACGTAAAGCTGGATGACGTAAGAGTGTCCCTTCCCTCAAACACCGGCGATAGCTCCGTGACCCAGCGCTGGCGTCCTAACGTGATGAGTTCGTCACCCTCTTCTTTTTTGAACGTCAGGCAGGCGGATTCTTCGGTAAAATCGATGCGAAAACTTTGCAGCGAATACCGATTTTCCTCCAGGTCGTAGATTTTGCCTCCGATTTGAGCCTCCAGCTCCGAACGGGGTTCGAACCGGGGAAGGTCCAGGCTTAGCTTCGCAAGTCTTTCCTTCAGCTCGGAAGACCATTCGTCCCCGTCCGCCGGTTCCGGCAAAAATGCGTCCAGCAGATGATCCCATACACAATTGAGCACGCCTTGAAGGTCCCCCGTTCCGGCCGTGATCGCGATCACCCCATCCTGCTCCGGCATAACGATGCAGAATTGCCCGAAAGCCCCGTCTCCGCGGTAAACGCCATGGCGGCAGCGCCAGAATTGGTATCCGTAACCCTGCGCCCAGTCGCTGTCTCCGCCGTCCCCGTTGGAAATCCGCTTGCCTGTGGCCTCCTCGATCCAAGTTTCTTCGATGAGCCTTTTTCCTTGCCATACTCCTTTTTGCAAGTACAGCTGCCCGAACTTCGCGATATCTTCGGTGGTTACGTTCAAGCCGAAGCCCCCGGTATGTATGCCGCGCGGACAGGTTTGCCAGGTTGGATTTACAATGCCCAGCGGTTCAAACAGCCGGCTTTGCAAATAATCGAGCAAGCGCTGTCCCGAGGCCTTCTGCAGAATCGCGGAAAGCATATAAGTCGCGCCCGTGTTGTACAGGAAATGAGTGCCCGGTTCATGCGGAACCGGCAGCGCAAGAAACGCTTTGGCCCAGTTGCCGTCCTCCGCCTGATGGAGCGCGTCCATCGTGTCCTCGTCGTGGCCCGTCCCCATCATCAGCAGATGACGGATTTGCATGGCTGCAAGATGTTCCGATACTTCGGCAGGCAAATCCTCTGGAAAATACGAGACGACCGGATCGTCAAGCGTTAGGATGCCCTCCTGAACCGCCATGCCGATGGCCGTCGAAGTAAAGCTTTTGCTTAGCGAAAACAGCATGTGCGGAAGCTCCGGCGCATAAGGAGCCCACCAGCCCTCGGCGGCCACATGGCCGTGCCGGAGAAGCATAAAGCTGTGAATTTCAAGTCCCCGTTCCTTTAAGCCATCGAGGAATCCGATCACCTTTTGCGGGGATATCCCGAGTTCCTCCGGGCTTTTTCTTGGCAGCGACGTTTCCGTTTTCTGCATACATCCACTCTCCCTTATTGAAGTGGCATTGCTTGGGGTTTTCCCTTTTCCATTATACACCAATGGGGGGACTCTTTTGGCCAAACCAAAGCGAATCGCCGATTTTCGGGTTATAATAGGGATTGCATCTTCAGAGAATCATGCCAATGAAAGAGATTTTCAACGAAACCGGAGGACAAATCGCCATGAAAGACTTCAATCGCATGCTGGAAAAATACGCGGAACTGGTCATTAAGGTAGGGGTGAACATTCAGCCCGGCCAGGTGCTGCTCGTGCAGGCCCCGCTGGAGACGGCCGAGTTTGCCCGCCATGTCGTATCCAAAGCTTACGAAGCCGGCGCCAAATACGTGCAGGTGGATTGGGACGACGAAAAAATAACGCGCATCCGTTATGAAAAAGCTCCGGACGATTCGTTCGGCTATTATCCGAAATGGACGGCCGACATGATGGAGCAGCTTGCCGAAGGCGGCGGAGCCGTATTACATATCAAAGTTCCCGACCCCGAGCTGTTCCGCGGCATCGACGGCTCCAAGGTAGCCACGGCCGTCAAAGCCGCCGCCGTCGCCCGCGAGAAATATCAGGCTTATGTGCGCAGCAATAAAGTAACCTGGTCGCTGATCAAAGCCCCGACGAAGGCCTGGGCGGACAAAGTGTACGCCGACCTTCCGGAGGAAAAGCGCGTTCCCGCCATGTGGGAAGCCGTGTTCCAAATGAACCGCGTCACCGAAGACAACGATCCGATCGCCGCCTGGAAGGACCATATCCGGACGCTGAAGGAAAAACAGGAGTACATGAACAACAAGCGGTACAAAGCGCTGCATTACCGGGCGCCGGGGACGGATCTGCGCGTCGAGATGCCCGAAGGCTACCTGTGGCTGGGCGGGGGCGATTACAACGAGGCCGGCCATTATTTCGTCGCCAACATGCCGACGGAGGAAATTTACACGATGCCGCATCGGACCGGCGTTAACGGCACCGTCACGAGTACTCTTCCTCTAAACCTGAACGGCCGCCTGGTCGAAGGCATCAAGCTGACGTTCAAGGACGGCAAAGTCGTGGAATACGATGCGGTCTCCGGCCGCGAGCATTTGACGTCGCTGTTCGAAACGGATGAAGGCGCGTCCTACCTCGGCGAAATGGCCCTCGTGCCGAACGACTCGCCGATTTCGAAGATGAAGCGGGTATTCTTCAACACCGGGATCGACGAAAACGCCTCCTGCCATTTCGCTCTCGGCAGCTCCTATCCCGTGAACATCGAAGGCGGCACGAAGCTGAGCAAGGAGGAACTGCTTGCCCGGGGCGCCAACGTCAGCCTGACGCACGTCGATTTCATGGTCGGCTCCGAGGCGCTTGAAATCGACGGCGTGCTGCCGGACGGGACGACCGAGCCGGTATTCCGGAACGGGGTCTGGGTATAACCCGGCACGCCCTCCTATTAAACAGCTGGATTATACGTTAGAAAAACAACCACCCTGCGGCGCGTGCCGAAGGGTGGTTGTTGGCGTTAGATCGCCGCGCCGGCTCTCGCTGCCCGGCTTTTGCGGATTTGCATCGCCATCACCGATGCGATAAAGCATAAGAAGCCGGCGACCACGAAAGCCTGCGAATAGCTGCCAAGCCAGTCGCGCAGCGCGCCTGCGCCGTAAGCCGCCGCCGAAGCGCCGATTTGGTGGGCGACGACGATCCACCCGAAAATCATGCCGGATCTCTCCTTCCCGAACGCTTCTCCCGCCAGCTTGGCGGTAGGCGGTACGGTGGCGATCCAGTCCAGGCCGTAAAACACGGAGAAAGCGACAAGCATGTACGGGGAGGCGCTGCTCAGCGCATAGGGCAGAAACAGCAAGGACAATCCGCGGAACCCGTAATATACGAACAGCAACTTGCGGCTGTCGAAACGATCCGACAACCAGCCGGAAATCGTCGTGCCAAACAAATCGAATACCCCCATCATCGCAAGCAGCCCGGCGGCCGCCACCTCCATGATGCCGTGATCCCCGCAAGCCGCAATAAGGTGGGTGCCGATGAGGCCGTTCGTGGACAAACCGCAAAAAAAGAAGGTCCCGGCCAGCAGCCAAAAGGTGGCGCTGCTTAACGCCTGCCGCAAGTTTTGCAGCGGAGCCAGAAATATATTCCCTTCGAAAGGCGTCGGTTTGACCATTTCATCGGAACCGTACGGCGCCGCGCCGACGTCATGCGGGTGGTTGCGCATCCAGATCGCAACGGCCGCAAGCACAAGGACGATGCTGATGACGGCGATATAAACGGCGTATTTCCAGCCGAAATCGGACGTCAATTTGGCATACAGCGGCAAAAAGAGAAGCTGGCCGGTGGCGGCGCTGGCCGTCAGCAGCCCGACGACAAGTCCTTTGCGCTTCACGAACCACTGATTGCTGACGGTTACGCCGAGCACGTTCGCCATCATCCCTGTCGCCAGCCCCGAGACGATGCCCCAGAGCAGCTCGAACTGCCACAAGGACCGGATCCACGGCGTCATGGCCAGGCTTAGCCCCAACACGGCAAGGGAAGCGACGATCACTTTGCGGAAGCCGAATTTCAGCAGCAGCGCCGCCGAAAACGGGCCGACCAAGCCGTAAAGAAAGATGCCGACCGAAATGACGCTCGAAATGCTGGCGCGGCTCCAGCCGAAATCTTCCTGGAACGGAACGATCAGAACGCTGGGCAGCGAACGAATGCCCGCCGACACGAGCAGCGTGGCAAAGGTAAGCAAAACGATAATCCAACCATAATAAAAACGCGATTTAGGCCTGATTTGAACTTGTTCGTCCCTCATGCTCATCGTATGGTTCACCCTCTATATTTGTATTTTGTTTGTACATACAAAACAATAACGACCAAGCGCAGCGAAGTTTTCCGCCAGAAGGACGAAATTTGCGCTTCGGTTCAACAGGATCAAGCTCTTGCGTTATTGCTCCAACAGCTCGCTTGCGGACTCCTGCATCCGGGTCAGCGCATCGGCCAGCTCCTTGCCGAGTTTCGCCTCGTAGGCGGCTTTCAGCTTTTTGGAAGCTTCGTGGAGCGTTTCCTTCATGGCCGTCCCTTTTACGGTCGGATACACCAGCACGGTTTTCCCCTGAACCTGACGCTCCACGAGCTGTTTCCCCTCGAGCTTATCGATGAAACGCGTCAGTGTGGAGGGCGTGATATACAGCTTCTCGGAAAGCTCCTTTTGGGTAATGCCCGGATTGGCGATAACCAGCCGAACCAGATAACCGTAGGCCGGGGCCAGCCCCGTCATCGCAAACGCCTCGTCGGCAAGGCGCGTAATCGCCCGGCTTAACCGGTTGGTGGTGAAGTACATGCAGGTATGCAAAAACGTTCCGTCTTGTTCAGAGGATGGCTCTGTTTTATTGTTGGGTTCATTCGGCATGATCGTTCCTCCTTCCTTTGATCGGATCGGCATCATCAAATCAATTTTGTATGTACAACAAAAATAAGGAATCTGGATGATTATGTCAAGCGTTTTTTTACCATTGCCCGGCTCACGTCTCCCCCTAAACCAAAAGCAGTCCCGCCGCATACGCGGCAGAACTGCCTGTTTTTCCATCCTATTTTCGCCTGTTCCGGGTCTAGTCCGTTTGGCTTTCGGAACCGATTTGGGCCAGTTTTGCCTCGTCAAGCTCCAGAATGATCGGGCAGTGGTCGCTGCCCGTTACTTCCGCGTCGATCCGCGCATCCGTCAACGCCGGGACAAGCCTGTCCGATACGAGGAAATAATCGATCCGCCAGCCGATATTCCGCTCCCTGACCTTCGGCATAAAAGACCACCACGTAAAGGCGTCATCCCGGTCAGGATAAAAATGCCGGAAGCTGTCCACAAAACCGGCCGCCAGCAGTTCGGTCATTTTGCCGCGTTCTTCGTCCGTAAATCCCGAATTGCCCATGTTCGATTTCCAATTTTTCAGATCAATCTCCTGATGGGCAACGTTCAGGTCGCCGCAGATGATGACCGGTTTCTTGGCATCGAGTGCGGACACGTAGCTGCGAAAACGCTCCTCCCATTCCAGGCGCAGCGGCAGCCTCGACAGGTCCCTTCTGGCATTTGGCGTATATACGTTGACCAGATAAAAATGCTCGAACTCGAGCGTGACGAGACGCCCTTCCGCTTCCGCGTTTTCTTCCATGCCGTAATAGACGGACAATGGTTTTAATTTCGAAAACACCGCGGTTCCGGAATACCCCTTTTTCTCGGCATAGTTCCAGTACTGCCCATATTCCTCGCCGTAATCAAGGCATATCTGCCCTTCCTGGAGCTTCGTTTCCTGCACGCAAAACAAATCGGCGTCGCATGCCGCAAAATAATCGTTGAATCCTTTATTGACGCAGGCCCGCAGGCCGTTCACATTCCAAGATACCAGTTTCATCGTCGTTCTCCTTATGGCTATCAATCTATCGACATCATTTGATAGTGTACCATAAAAAGAAAATGACATGGGATTTTCCCGCGACGCCTGCCATATAAAAAACATACGCAATTTGGTCTGCCCCATGTCCGCCACTTATGTTAAAATAGCAGAACTGCCGATTCGTTCGACGATAGGTTGCAGAAAAAACTTCATTTTGTGGAAAAGGACAGAAAAACATGAGATCTTCGTTTACGGTTAAATCATTCAATTTTCTTTTCTTTGCGCTGTTATCGATGTTTATTCCGTTTTTGCCCCTCTATTTCAGCGAGCAGGGGTTAAACGAGACGCAAATCGGCTCGATCGTCGGCATAGGCGGGTTCATCACGCTCATTGCGCAGCCGCTTTGGGGCATGATCAGCGACCGGACGCGGACCATCCGCAAGGTTCTCCTGATTTTGGTGCTTTGTTCGACGGTGACGGGATTCATGATTTACAGCACAAACCACTATGCCTTGATTTTGCTGTTCGTCATGCTGACCTACTTTTTCCTGATGCCGGTCGATCCTTTGACGGAAAGTCTCAATTTCCGCGTGGCGGAACAAGCCGGCATCAGCTACGGATCCCTGCGGACGTTCGGCGCGCTAGGATATGCGGTCATGTCGCTGGCCGCCGGGTACTTGATGACCCAGTTCGGCTCCCGCAGCCTGGGGTATACGTTTGCCGGGCTTGGCGTAATCAGTCTGGTCGTGACCTATCTCATGCCGGATGCGCCCGTCTCCGGGAAACCCGTGACCATGAAAAGTTTGAAAAACTTTTTGAGCAACAAGGAAACGCTGCTGTTCCTGATCCTCGTGTTTATCAGCTCGATTCCGGCCCGAATGAACGATACCTTTTTGGGCCTGTATATCAAGGATTTGGGCGGGAAGCCGGATTTGCTTGGCCTCGCATGGTTTCTGGCCGCGGGCAGCGAAATTCTCGTGTTTTCCTTGAGTTTCTGGTGGCTTCGCAAAAACAAGGAGCTTGCCATCATCTCTTTTGCCGGGGCGTTTTACTTTTTGCGGTTTTTTATTTCGGCCTGGATCAAGGACCCGAACTGGCTCGCCTACATCCAGCTCTTGCAGCTGCTGACGTTTCCGGTGTTCTACACGGCTGCAATCCAGTATTTGTACAGCATCGTGCCCGTGGAATGGAGAGCGACCGGACAAACCGTGCTGGCGCTGTTGTTCTTTGGGGTCTCGGGCATTTTGTCGTCCTTTGCGGGCGGCGCGTTATACCAAGCTTTCGGCGGCCGGACGATGTATTTGACGATTTCTTGCATGTCCTTCATCGGCATGCTGTTCGGAATTGTGCTGTACCGCATTTACGGGCGGAAAAAGTCGGGCGAGGGCGACGCAGCCTCATGATAACGGCGTCATCGTGAAACGATCGTGCCTGAAGCGTCTTCCCATATCTCAAACACTATGAAAATTGTCCAATCCTTTTGATTACCGTTCATGCGTCGTAACAAGTCAACGTTAAAGCGAAAACAGCCGCCCTGGGATCGAACCCGGGTGGCTGTTTTTTTACTGAATTCTTTCCGCAACATGAAAATGGCGTTATTCGAAATGTTTTTTATGCCATGATCTATACGCTCTGGGAGGCTTTTCCTTGGGTTACGCTTTGCACCTCGTACATGTTGGCCTTCGTGCTGATGACGTATTCCGGGGGTTCCTGCCCTTTTTTCTCGCGATGCCCCTGAAGATGCGCGTCGCTTTTCTCCCAATTTTTCCAATCGTCGCGGGAACGCCAACGGATCATGACGGCGACTTCTTCCTCTTCCCTGCTGATTTTGGTCGTCATGACCGTTTTATCGATCAACCCTTCCATGGCGTCGATCGGGCTTTCCTTGCTGAACCGGGCCACGACCTGATCGGCGTTCCCCGCCTTGACCGTAATTCTCCGAACCTGAATGAACATATAAGCCGCCTCCTAAGGATTAGATATCGGTGATTTCCGCAAAACCTGCATATGTATGCTGCAATAACCGGTTGAACCTTCTTCCCCATTTTAGTTGATAATGATTATCATCGTCAAATATATTTTTATAAACGTTAATTAATTCCCTTTTGCTTGCGATCCTGGTTGGTCGTTTCCTCAAAAATTGATACAATAGGATGGAGTATGTCCAAAACGTCTCAACATTAGTTGTATTTTCATTTGGAAGAGAGGAAAAGCCTAACATGATCATTAAACCGAGAACACGCGGATTCATCTGCACCACTTCACATCCGGCAGGCTGCGCGGCACAGGTTCAAAAACAAATCGATTACGTCCAGTCGAAACCTGCGATCGAAGGGCCGAAAAACGTGCTGGTCATCGGCGCGTCCACGGGCTACGGCCTGGCGGCCCGGATTACGGCGGCTTTCGGCGCGCAAGCCAGCACGGTCGGCGTCTATCGTCCGAGCAGCGGCTCCGAGAAACGCACCGCTTCTGCAGGCTGGTATAATTCCGCCGCCTTCGAGCAAGCAGCCCAGGACGCAGGCTTGAAGTCATACAGCGTAACCGGCGACGCTTTCGCCAAAGAAACGAAGGATAAAACGATCGAGCTCATCAAGGAAAAAATCGGCAAGGTCGACCTCGTCATTTATAGCGTGGCTTCCGCCCGCAAGACAGATCCGGCAACGGGAGAAACGTTCAACTCCGTGCTCAAGCCGATCGGCAAGCCATTCTCGAATAAAACCGTCAATTTCCATACGGGCGAAGTGACGGACATCACGATTGAACCGGCAACCGAAAAGGAAATCCAAGAAACGGTAGCGGTCATGGGCGGCGACGACTGGGAAGCATGGATCGAGGCGCTTCGCGCCGCGGAAGTGCTGAGCGAAGACGTAACGACCATTTCGTTCTCCTACATCGGCTCCGAGATCACGAAAGCGGTCTATCGCGACGGTTCGATCGGTCGGGCCAAGGACCATCTGGAGGCGACGGCCCTGAAGCTAAACGATCAGCTCAAAACGAACGGCGGACGGGCTTACGTCGTAGTGAGCAAAGGCCTCGTGACGCAATCCAGCTCCGCGATTCCGATCGTTCCGCTGTACATTTCCTCCCTGTACAAAATCATGAAGGAAAAGGGCATCCATGAAGGCTGCATCGAGCAAACCTATCGCCTGTTCAAGGATCGCCTGTATGCCGGAGGAGAGCCGCAGGTCGACGAAGCCGGACGCATCCGCATCGACGATTGGGAGCTGCGCGAGGACGTGCAGGCCGAAGTGGTGAACATTTGGGATCAAGTCACAAGCGACAATATTTATGATCTGACGGACCTGGAAGGATACCGCAAGGAATTTTTCCAACTGTTCGGGTTTGAAACCGAAGGCGTGGATTATGAAGCCGACGTCAATCCCGACGTCAAAGTTCCGAATTCGATTTAAGGTCAAAAGTTACACGGAAAGCCCGCTTCACGGCGGGCTTTTTTCGTTCCCCGCTTCCCCGTCCCTATGGTCTCCAACGCGTCCGAATATACAGTTGTGCGTTCATGGCGGACATTTCCGCCTTTTTTTCATTCCTTAATGACATAGGACTGGCAGTTCCTGCATTTAAACCGTATAATGATAGCGGGTCCGATAAAATAAAGCGTTCTCATCTGACTCTAATATCCAGTTACCAAACTCGGAGGAATGTATTCATGAGACTAGAAAAAGACTTTCTCGGCACCAAAGAAGTTCCCGAAGACGCATACTACGGCATTCAAACGATGCGTGCGGCAGAAAACTTCCCGATTACCGGCCAGCGGATTCATCCGGAGCTGATCCGGGCGATGGCCATGGTCAAAAAAGGGGCCGCGATCGCAAACATGGAGATTAAACGGCTGCTCCCGTCCAAAGGCGAAGCCATCGTCAAGGCGGCAGACGAGATCATCGGCGGGAAATGGTTCGATCATTTTATCGTCGATCCGATCCAAGGCGGAGCAGGCACGTCTATTAATATGAACACGAACGAAGTCATCGCCAACCGCGCGCTCGAGCTGATCGGCAAAGAAAAAGGCAGCTACGCCGACATCAGCCCGAACAACCACGTCAACATGGCCCAGTCGACCAACGATTCCTTCCCGACGGCGGTGCATTTGGCTACCCTGACGATGATCGAGAAGCTGCTGAAAACGATGCAGGAATTGAAGCAGGCCTTCGAACGCAAAGCCGAAGAATTCGACTCCGTCATCAAAATGGGACGAACCCATCTGCAGGATGCGGTTCCGATCCGTCTGGGACAAGAATTCCAGGCATACGCGCGCGTGCTTGGGCGGGACATCGACCGCCTGGCCGCGACCAAGAAAAACCTGCTCCACATCAATATGGGCGCAACCGCCGTCGGTACGGGCCTGAATGCCGACGTCCGCTACATCGAATATGTCGCCAAAGTGCTCGCCGAGCTGAGCGGTTTCCCGATCGAGCCGGCGGACCATCTGGTTGACGCCACCCAAAACACCGACGCGTACACCGAAGTTTCGGCCGCGCTGAAAATTTGCATGATGAACATGTCCAAGGTCGCGAACGATATCCGCTTGATGGCCTCCGGACCGAGAGCCGGACTTGGCGAACTGTCGCTCCCGGCAAGGCAGCCGGGTTCTTCCATCATGCCGGGCAAGGTCAATCCGGTCATGTGCGAAGTCATCAACCAAATCGCCTTCCAGGTCATCGGCAACGACCATACGATCTGCCTCGCCTCCGAAGCCGGACAACTGGAACTGAACGTGATGGAACCGGTGCTGGTATATAACCTGCTCCAATCCCTTGAGATCATGAACAACGGCTTCCGCGTATTCCGCGAGCATTGCATCGAAGGCATCCAGGCCAACGTGGAACGCTGCCGCGAATACGTCGAAAACAGCGTCGGCATCATCACTGCGCTGAACCCGCATCTCGGATACGAGGTCGTTTCGCGCATTGCCCGCGAAGCGATCCTGACCGGCAAACCGGTCCGCGAATTGTGCCTCCTTTATAATGTGTTGACCGAGGAAGAACTGAATATCATTCTGGATCCTTATCAGATGACGAATCCGGGCATCGCCGGCGCGGAACTGCTGAACAAGGAGTAATCCAAACGGCCAAGCAGCGCTTCACGCGCTGCTTTTTTTGTCCTCTTTTTCTCGGTCAAAGTCCGTGGGGCGTGGCAGACGTTCGGTATAGTAACTAGGCGCAAGCTTGTTTTGTTATTGTGAATTTTTCATATAATGAAATTATCACTTTAAATAGTTGGAATTTTTGGAGGATAAGCCCGCTTTTTTGGGTGTGGAAGCCTCATGTCATCCGCTTGTTTCAAAATATGGAATATTCAGGAGTGATTTTAGCCAAAATACGATAATCAACGATTCCATTCAGGAAGAGGGAACAAGCCTCAAATGAAAAAATCAGCATCCGTGCATATCGTGCCAATTTTGATGTCCCTTATGCTAATGAACGGCCTGACGAGCCATGTCATCATCAATCCGCTCGTGCTCGATGCGGCTGGCAGGGACGCGTGGCTTTCCGTTATTTTCGCGACCGTGCTGCTGGTGCCTTGGACCCTGATGCTTGCCGTTTTCATGAAACGGACCGGCCAGCAGAAAATTCAGCCGTGGCTGGCGGAAAAAACAACTCCCGTCCTGTCCTGGATTTTGGTTGCTCCATTGATTATTCATTTGTACCTGATCGGCGGCGTTACCCTTTATCATACTTCCGGCTGGACGATCAGCAACTATTTGCCGGCGACGCCCAAAATCGTTTTGGTCGGCACCTTGATGTTCGTATGTTTCTATATGGCCAAGCTGGGCATCCGTTCGATCGCCGTCAGCGCGGGTATATTGCTACCCATCGTCGTCATACTCGGCTTTTTCGTGTCGATTTCCAATGTAATGGAAAAAAATTTCAATTTGCTCGCCCCGATTCTGGAGCACGGAATAATGCCGCCGGTGAATGGAATGATATATGTTGGCGGGGGTTTTGTGGAAATCTTCGTTATTTTGTCCATGCAGCACCGGATCACAAACCGGGTCAAACCATGGCACATGGCCGTCTACGGCCTGATCATCTCCTACATCACCCTCGGCCCTATCCTCGGCGCCATATCGGAGTTTGGGCCGCAGGAGGCCGCAAAGCAAATGGAATCCCCCTATGAACAGTGGAGGCTCGTAAAAATCGGGAAATATGTGGAGCATGTCGACTTTTTATCGGTTTATCAATGGCTGGCCGGCGCATTCATGCGGATTGCGCTTGCCCAATATCTCCTTGTCGAAATACTCCCATTTAAAAGCAGGGTGATGGCGAACCGCTTTCTGCTCGCCGTCTCCTTCAGTTATGTCCTGTTTGCCATGTTTCCTGTCAGCCAAGACGCGTTCTATCAAGGTTTGTATCGATATTACTTTCCGATCTCGCTTTGCGTAAACCTGTTACTATCCGTCATCTGGACCGCTATAACGTTTTTGCCGGCGAAAAGAAAGGAGGAAGCATCGTGACCCCGTCCGAATCACCAAACGAAAACGCGGTATGGACGCTGCCAAAAATCCGATCCGTCTTTTCCAAGAGCTTCGATGTCGTCATCCGAACGTACCGTTTGGAAAAAAACTCCGCTTCGTCCGACGTCGTGCTCATATACGCAAGCGGACTCGCGGACTCCGCGCAAATCAGCCTGGTCGTACTTCCCGAGCTCCAGGACATGTACCGGGAATCCGGCTTTTTCCTGCAGCAAAACGGCGACCTGTATTCCAAATTGGCGCTGGACGAAATGAAGGAGCCCGTCACCGAACAGGAAATCGAGGATATCGTATTCCAAGGGGGTCTCGTCATTTTGATCCCGCTCACCAATCAAATGTATTCTTTGGATATTTCCAACGCTCCCAAACGCACTCCCGAGGAGCCCAACGTCGAAATCTCGATCAAAGGGCCGAAAGACGGTTTTACCGAGGATTTTGTCACCAATATCGCCTTGATCCGCAAGCGCATCCGCAGCAAGTCCCTTTGCTGCGAAAATCTGATTTTGGGACGCAGGTCCAGAACAAGGATTGCTTTAATGTACTTCGACGACATCATCTCAAAGAGTATCCTGACGGAAGTCAGGCAACGCCTGGACCGGATCGATATCGATGCGATCTATTCGATCAATCAGCTGGAGGAGCTGTTGTCCGACTCCAGATATGCCCTCTTCCCCCTGCTTGATTTTACCGGCCGGCCGGATTACGCGGTTGCAAGCCTGATCAACGGCCGTTTCGTCATCATTATTGACGGCATTCCCATGGCGTTGATTGGGCCAGGCACCTTGTCGCTGCAGATGAAGTCTCCGGAGGACGTTCATTTCAACTATATTTATGTTTCTTTTGTGCGGCTCATCCGGATCCTCAGCCTGCTCATCTCCATCGGCCTGCCCTCCTTCTGGGTAGCTGTGACCGCTTTCCATCAGGACCAGATCCCTTTCCGGCTCATGGCGACCATTTCGACCGCAAGATTAGGGCTTCCTTTTTCCGCCCAAATGGAGCTTTTCCTGCTGATGATCCTTCTTGAAATTTTCCGCGAGGCGGGAATCAGGCTTCCAAGCACCATCGGGCAGACCTTAACGGTCATCGGCGGCTTGATTATCGGCGATGCAGCCATCCGCGCGGGGCTCGTCTCTCCTTCCGTGGTCGTCGTCGGAGCCATCACTGCGGTTGCAAGCGCCACGCTCGTCAATCAGACGCTAAGCACCGCCGTGAGCGTGATCCGATTCGGGCTGTTTTTTGCTTCGTCCATTCTGGGCATGTACGGGATGATCCTCGGCTTGATTCTTTTGCTGGCCTATGCGTCAAGACTGCGGTCCTTCGGCGTTCCTTACTTGACGCCCGTATCGCCTTTTCACGCGAAAGATTTTTTCCTTGCCATTTTGCGGGGGCCTTGGAAGCTGATGCGTAAAAAGCCGACGTCGCTCGGCACCATGGATTCGGATCATTTTGGGGAGAACCCGCAATGAGGAACGCAAAAAAAATCGCCTTATCGCTTCTCATCCTGATGCTCGTTTCCGGCTGCTGGAATTCCAAGGACATCCAGAATATGGCTTACGTTACGGCTCTTGGCGTCGATTATGAAAACGGCCGCTTCAAAAGTTACGCGCAGGTGCCGAATTTTACCAATATCGCCAAATCGGATACCGGAGAAGAGGGAAAACCGGTCCCGATCTGGGTTGGAGTCGGCGAAGGAAAAACGTTGACCGAATCGCTCACGACCATGTACGCCACTTCGCAGATCAGGGTTTTTTGGGGGCATTTGAAGGCGCTGGTCCTGTCCGAAAACGCCATGAAACATGGAATGAAGGAAATCTACGACATGCTGAACCGCTACCGCGAGGTGCGATACAACATTTTGATGTACGGCACGAACGAACCGCTGCACGAGATCCTGATCCAAAAGTCCATCCTGAATTTTTCGCCTCTGGACACCCTTATGGATTTACCGTACCAGATCTATTCGCAAAGGTCGTTCATCCTCCCCGAATACGGCTACAAAATCATCGCGCAAATGAACGAGCCGAGCGGACTTGCCATGATCCCGTGCCTCACGCTTGACCGGACCGGCTGGTACGAGGATCGGAACCAACGTTCGATGTTCCGGATCAACGGGGCGTATTTTTTTCAAAACAAGGAATTCCGGGGCCATCTAAGCGAGGATGATCTCAAGGGGACGAGATGGATTCAGCGGCAATTGGTCCAATCCCCCATGAACATCCCGGATCAAGGTCCTCCCGTCGCCGCGATCGTTCTCCAAAAACCCCATCTGTATGTAAAACCCGTCATCGAAAACGGCAAGGCCCGATTCAAGATCCGGGTATCCGTCGATGCGTATATCGATGAGCTGATCAAAGACACGCCGCATAAAAAGATGGAGGAAATGGCAGGCGATGCCATCCGGGACGAAATCAAAATGAGCTTCAAAAAGGGATTGGAGAAAAAAGCCGACGTCTTCATGCTTGATGAAAAGCTTTACCGCAAAAATCCGAAAAAGTGGCATGAGTTTCATCGCGCCAGCCCGTATCTCTTGGACGCGGACTCCATCAAGACCATCGATATTCGGGTCAGCATCGAAAGCTCGGGGAAATATAAGCAAAGGGTGAATTAGAGTTCGCCGATCAAAACGCAAAAGGAGCCCGTTTAGGCTCCTTTTTGTATGTTATTGCAGCGTGAGAATTTCCGGTCCGTCCGCGGTAATCGCGATCGTGTGCTCGTATTGGGCCGACAATCCGCCGTCAAGCGTTCGTGCCGTCCAGCCGTCGCTGTCGATTTTGCTGCGGTACGTTCCCGTGTTCAGCATCGGTTCGATGGTAATGACCATGCCTTCCTTCAAACGGGGGCCGAGTTTTGGCGGTCCGTAATGCGGCACCTGCGGTTCTTCATGCATTTCCCGGCCGATGCCATGGCCGATGAACTCGCGGACGACGGAGAAACCTTCGGCTTCCGCGTACACCTGGATCGCATTCGAAATATCGCCGATCCGGTTACCGATCACCGCCTTTTCGATGCCTTTGTAGAGCGATTCTTTCGTCACGTCCAGCAGGCGCTGCGCTTGCTCGGACACGTTGCCGACCGCATAGGACCAGGCCGAATCCGCCAGCCATCCGTTCAAGTTCACGACCATGTCCACGGTCACGATGTCGCCGTCCTTGAGGGCGTAGCTGCCCGGGAACCCGTGGCAGATAACGTCGTTGACGGATGTGCAAGTCGCGTAAGGAAATCCGTTATACCCTTTCTGTTCGGGCGTCGCTCCTGCTGCCCGGATGAATTTTTCCGCGAAACGGTCGATTTCGATCGTCGTGATTCCCGGTTCGATCAGCTTTCGGATCTCCCGGTGGCAAGCCGCGAGGATGGCTCCGGCTTCCTTCATCTGTTCGATTTGTGATCTGGTTTTAATCGTAATCATGTAATCCCTCATTCCTGTCTGATCTCTTTATTATACCCTGAACCTCAGAAAAACGTCCATCCGGCGTGCTTTCACCGATGGCCGGCCATGTCAGTGCGGAAATGTTTCTAGCAGAGAAAAGGATCGCTTGCGCATAAACATGATACTCTCTTTTGCATTCGAAAAAAAGTCCTGACCCTTGCGGATCAGGACTTCGTTTTTTTTGGAATGCCCTGAAGTTCCTGCTGCTTAAGCCGCCGCTTCGGCAGGCTGCTGCTTTTTGCTTCCTTTCCACAGGAAATAAATCAGGCTGAAAACCAGGAAGATGACGGCGACGATACCGAGCACGCCGGCCTGCTTCCACATCAGGTCGTAATCCCCGCTGGATATGATGGCTTTATATCCAAGCACGCTGTGCGACATCGGAAGCCAAGGATTGATCGGTTTGAGCCAATCCGGAATCAGTTCGAGCGGGAACGTGCCTGCGCTGGTCGTCAGCTGCAAAATGAGCAGAATGATAATGAGGAAACGTCCCGGCATATCAAACCACGTGACGACCGCCTGCACGATAAACATAAACGTCAAACTCGTGATAAAGGTGAAGAGGAAGAAATACGGCACGCTCTGCACCTTGAGTCCAAGTCCGTACAAAATGATGGTCGCCGCCACGACGGACTGGAACAAGCCCATGCCCGCAAAAGAAAGCGTGCGGCTGACGAAACGGCCGAAGCCTGTCGCTCCTTCCACGGTCGTGCCTTTGAGCGAAATCACGAGCGTCGAGATGAGCGCCCCGACGAACAAACCGAGGGACATGAAATACGGCGTCAAGCCCGTGCCGTAATTCGGCACTTTGCGGCTGTCGTTTTCCTCGGAGTCGATCGGCTGGGCGAACATTTTCACGAGATCGTCGGTCTTTTTCAGCTCGGAAGTTTTTTCGGCCGCATCGTTCAGCTTGGTTGCCAGCTCCTTCGAACCGTCGTCAAGCTTCGTGATGCCATTGGCGAGCTCGCCCGCGCCTTTATGCAGCTGCTGCGACCCGTCGGCAAGCGTCACCAGGCCGCCCGACAATTTGTTCACGCCGCCTTTCAGCTGGGACGTGCCGTCCACGAGCTGCTTCGAGCCGGCGACAAGCGCTTGGCTGCCGTTTGCCGCTTCTCCGAGCTTCTGGTTAAACGTTGAAAGTCCGGCGGTCAACGCGGACTGCCCTTCATTCAGCTTCGCGGCGCCCTGCACGAGTTGTTCCTGGCCTTTCACAAGCTGGCCGCTGCCTTCAAGCAGCTGTTTCTGCCCGCTATGAAGCGCCGTTGCGCCGGTCAGCAGCTGCTGCTGCGCGTCATGCAGGGAATCGGCGCCTTTGGACAGCTGTTCCTGGCCAGCCGCCACCTTGGCGCTTCCTTCCGCCACGGATTGGCTGGCGGCAAGCAGCTTCTGGAATTGCGGGTTTTTGGCCAGTTCCGGGCTGGAGGAGGCAAGCTGCTGCAGTCCGTCGGCAACGCCCTTCGCGCCTTCGGAAACCTTGGATGCCCCGTCAAGGGAAGACTTGAGTCCGGAAGATAGATCCGCGCTGCCCTTTTCGGCGGCTTGAAGCCCCGCTTCAAGCTTGCCTGCGCCCTGCTCCGAACCTTGAAGGCCTGCGTTCAGCTTTTTCGCGCCTTCCAAGGAGCTTTGCAGCCCGGCATGCAGCTGCGAACCGCCCTGCTGCGCCTGCTTCGCTCCGCTCAGCAGCTGGCCTCCCGCGGCGTTCAGCTGACCCAGCCCGCTGGCGAGTTTGCCCGCGCCCTGGTTCAGCTGACCCGCGCCCTGATGAAGATCGCTTACGCCTTTGGCCAGCGGCCCCATGCCGTCTTTGGCTTCCAGCGTGCCGTCCGCCAGCTTTTTCAGGTTTTCCTTCAGCTTGACGGCTCCTTCGTCAAGATCGACGCTGCCGTCATGGATTTTGTCCGCCCCGTCGCCCGCTTCCGCAAGTCCGTCCGAAACTTCCGTGAAGTTGTCGAGCAGGCTTTCGGTATACGATTCGGTGACTTTGGCGGACACTTTCGCTTTAATGTCCTTGATCGCCGTATTTCCGATCTGGGAGGCGATAAAGTTGTAATCCCCGTTCGGTTCATACAAAATTTTTGCCGGCTGCGGATGATCGTCCAGCAGCGTCGTGGCTTGTTCGGAGAAGTTTTCGGGGATGGTAATTTTCATATAATAGCGGTTTTCCTTGATCCCCTTCTCCGCTTCCTCTGCGCTGACAAACTTCCAGTCGAAATCTTTGCCTTTTTTGAGTTCATCCACCAGGTCCGAGCCGATATGCAGCTCTTTGCCTTTGAACTCGGCGCCTTTATCCTGGTTCACCACGGCGACCGGCAAATTGTCCAAATGGCCGTACGGGTCCCAGAAGGCTGCCAGATACACGCCGCTGTACATGATCGGGATAAACATGACGGCAATGATCGGGATCAGCACTTTCGGGTTTTTGACGGCCGCAGCTAAGTCTTTAAAAAACACGGATAATGCATTCATGTCTGGCGGTAGCCCCTCCTTATCCAAATATCGATGATGCCAAAAACATTCTGACTGTTTTCATCATCCGGTCAATCATGCGCATGCGAAAGCAGGCTCCGGGTATCCGTCGCCGGTTCGCATGCCCGAGCTGAGCTGCTCCCGATGTATGAGCTTGGTTTGGCGGTGCTACTTCCATGGTTCCGGAATGCGTTACGCGTTCGCAGCGAGCCCGTTCTCCAAAAAAAGCCGGATATGCTCCTTGATCTGCTCCTTGGATAACGGCTCGTGGTTTTTGTTCCACTCCGAAGTCAAGGCGATGTACATCTTTACCATCAGGAAAGATACGATTTTGGGGTCGCAATCCCTCAGCTCGCCCCGGGCAATCGCCCGCTCGATTTCTTTTTCGATATACCCCAGAATGACGTTTTCCACCTGGGCCATCGCTTCTTGCGATTGAGGCGTGCCGACGTCCCGAAGCTCCTGGGACAGCTTGATGAGGAGTTCGTGCTCGCTGCGGAATTCCAGAAAAGAATCCAAAACGCGGAACAAATTGTCAAAAAACTTCCTGTCATGGTCCACTTCCCGCAAAATGATCGATTTCATTTCGGAAATGACGCCATTGACGATTTCGTCGAAAAGCTGCTCCTTGGTATCAAAAAACGTATAGATGGTCCCTTTCCCCACATTGGCGATTTTGGCCACCTGGTCCATCGTGGTCGCTTTGTAGCCGAACAATGCGAAGGACCGAGAAGCCGCTTCAAGCACCTGCTTTTTACGATCCACCGTTCCTATGATTTTCCCCTCCCGAATTCGCTCTGCATCCTATGATTGACCAAAAAACAATTCCAGTCATAAGGTCAATGTTAACTTTATCATGTTTTGAAGGATATGACAAATGTTTAATACAGATTTTCTGTAAAAAAACCAAAAAACCACCGACCGCTTTTCAAGGATGCATGGTCGGCACGAGCCGGCAAGACCGTCAAGAAATGACGGAAATGCGGTATTTGGCCCGTCCCGTCGTCAAGCTTAAGCCGTTGCCGTCGGGGCTGCAGTCGAACTGTCCGTCCACGTAGATCTGGTATTCGTCCCTAGGCAGCGGCAATTCGCCGTCCCCGCTGACGACGTTTCCCGCCCCGTGCAAAATGAGGGAGCTTCCTTCCGCGTATTCGTCGAAGGTCGGCACCGTTTCGTCATATTCCACGCTCTCCAGGCGTACCCGGGTTTCGTCGATATCGTCCCGCTCCTCTTTGCGGATCAGCAGCGTTTCTCCGGTTTTTTGCTCCAGCCATGCCTTTGCGGCGTTCAGTTGGTCACTCATTGGTTTACCCCTTCTTCCTTGGAATGTTATGAAACCCTTTTTTCCTAATATGAGTCTAACCATTCCGGCGGGGCGCAAAACATCGTGCTGTCAGAAAAGCTCCCTTTCCTGCCCCAAAGAAAAAACGCCCGACACCTCGGACGTTTTATCGTTTTATAGCATTTCAATGCCTTTAGGCTTTCTCCTGCCGCTTCTGAGGGAGTTCGACCCTTGCCTTCCCCATCGCAATGACGAAAATGACGGCGATGGCAATCGGGACGAGAGCAATCAGGAACACATGGGTGATCGAACCGGACATGGCGTCGATGATTTTGGAGAGGACAGCCTCCGGAATCTTCGTCCGTACGCTAGGCTCGAAGATTTGCTTGGGATCTCCCAGGCTGGACATGGCGGAATCGGCATTCCCGCCCATGCCTTTGAAGTTTTCCGTCAGCTTGCTCGTAAACAGGTTATTTTGGATCGTGCCGAAAATCGTAATCCCCATCGTCATCCCCAGCGAACGAAGAAACTGGTTGGTCGAGTTCGCGGTTCCGCGGTAGCGCGGCTCCAAATTATGCTGGGAGGCCGTAGGCAGCAGCGAAAACGAAAAGCCCATGCCAAAGCCGACGACGATCATGAACAATGTCAGCAAATAACGCGCGGAATCCGGCTGGAGCGTGCTGAGAAGGTACATGCCTGCAAGATAAAACACAACCGAAATCCCCATCAGATTGCGATAGCTCGTCTTCGTCGAAAATATGCCGCCGATCGAGCTGCCCGCCACCGAACCGAGCATCATCGGCGTCAGGATCAGTCCTGCATTGGTCGCCGAGCCGCCATAGACCGCCTGGACGAAGATCGGAATGTACACCGTCAATATAATGAACGTGCCGCCATATAAAAACGCTAATATTTGCGATGAAGCAAACAAACGGCGTTTAAAGAGGAAAAACGGCAAAATCGGCTCCTTCGCCCGGAGCTCCACGAAAAAGAACGCGACGAAAAAAACGGCGAAGAGCGCAAACAGCGAAATGATCGGCGCCGAACTCCAGGCATACTCCTTGCCTCCGAGCTCCAGCGCGAACATCAGGCTGATGACCGCAATAACGAGCGTCGCGGCGCCCCACCAGTCGATCTTTTGCTTCGAATGGGAAGGCGATTCCTTATAGTTTTTCATGATCAGCGCAAACGAAACGATCCCGATCGGAACGTTGATATAAAACACCCATTCCCATCCCATGTAATCGGTAATATAGGCCCCGAGCAGCGGACCGACCACGCTTGCGGCTCCGAATACCGCTCCGAGAAGGCCTGTCATTTTGCCCCGTTTTTCCGGCGGAAAAATGTCAAAAATAATCGTAAACGCGATCGGCATAAGCGCTCCCCCGCCGATCCCCTGGATCGCGCGGTAGATGCTGAGCTGCTCGATCGTTTGAGCCAGCCCGCATAATGCTGAACCGATCAAAAACACGGCCAAACCGAAAATAAAAAATCTCTTTCTGCCGTACATGTCCGACAATTTGCCGAAAATCGGCATGCCCGCCATGGTGGTCACCATATACGCGGACGTGACCCAGACAAACTTGTCCATCCCGCCAAGATCGGACACGATCGTCCCCATGGCCGTGGCAACGATGGTATTATCGATAGCCGACATAAAAATGGCAAGCAACAAGCCTGCCACAACCAGCTTTATGTTGTTATTGGCTGCTTCCATTCGCAAACCCCTTTCCCCTTTGCAAAGTATGAACAAGTTCGATAAAATCATATTAATATCTCATTTATCGAATATCTCGTTCATCGAGATATGTAAATATTAAGAGGAGGTGTCTCGTTTGTCAAGCGAACGGCAGGAACAGCCTGCAGATCTCCGGGAACAGCTTGCGCTGCTGATGCGGGGGTTGGGCACCCGAACCGTATTGTACCAGCAGTTTGTCGCCGCCTCCCACGGTTTGTACAATAACGATCTGAAATCGGTTGACATTTTGCGCGAAACCGGGCCGATTACGGCAGGCGAGCTATCCAAAATTACGGGGCTGGCGACCGGAACGATCACCGCGTTGATCGACCGCCTTGAAAAATGCGGTTACGTGCGCAGGGAAAACGATCCGGCCGACCGGCGCAGAGTCATTATCGTTCCGGTATACGAGCACAACGAAGCAATCAAAAACACGTATTCGCCTCTTCATTCGGCGATGCTGGAGCTTGCCTCCCAGTATTCGGCGGACGAGCTCCGGCTCATCATGCAGTTCATCGGCAAAACGAGCAACATATTGGAGGAGCAAATCCATCATCTCAGCGCCTCCCGCGGGAAAACCTCCCCTGAGCCTTAAACGGCTCCGCCGTCCTTGGCAGGCGGTGCTTACGCCTCGCACACGGCATCATTAGCCTGGTGATCAGCATGAAGCGTTTAATCGTGCAAGTTTTAAAAAAGAAGGGACGGTTTTTCCGGCAAACTCGGAAAAACCGTCCCTTTTCTTTTTATTCGTAGCTGTATGCCGGGTTGGATCTGGATTAGTTGAATACTTTGACGCGCTCTTCAAGCGGCTGGAATTGTTTCTCGCCGGCAGGAGCCACCACTTTGCCGAACGGCATTTGGGCAATCAGCTTCCAGCTTGCAGGCAGGTTCCATTCGTGAGCGACCTTTTGGTCGATCAGCGGGTTGTAGTGCTGCAAGCTTGCGCCCAGCCCTTCCTCTTCCAAAGCCGTCCATACGACGAGCTGAAGCATGCCGTTGGATTGATTGGACCATACAGGGAAATTATCCTTGTAAGCTTCGAATTGGGCTTGAAGACCTTCGATGACGGCATTGTCTTCAAAGAACAGGACCGTGCCGTATCCATTGCGGAATCCGGCCATTTTCTCGGCCGTCGGAGCAAAATTTTCGGCTGGAACGACGCCTCTGAGCGTTTCTTCCGTCAGGTTCCACAGCTTGTCATGCTGTTCGCCCAACAGAACGACGACGCGGGCGCTTTGGGAGTTAAAGGACGATGGCGTATGTTTGACCGCTTCGTTGACGATTTCGACGATCTTTTCGTCCGAAACGGATACATCCTTGCTAATGGCATAAATGGAACGTCTGTTTTTGAGCGCATCGATGAAATTCGACATAAGTATAGTAGCCCCCAATATTTTATTTACTTACTTTTTTATTATATAACCCCATTAACTTACTTGCAATACTTTGTTTTTCTAAACTCGCCTGCACGTATACAAAAAACCTTTCCTAAAACGGAAAGGTTTATACGCGGCCGCAGCCTTGTATGTTATTTTGTTTATTTCACGACGACCACTTCGGGTTCCGGTTCAAAGCCGAATGCATTATTGACCCCTTCGATGATCACGTTCATCAAATATTTCACGTCTTCGGCGGTGGCATGCCGGTGATTGATGATCATGTTCCCGTGATACGGCGAGATCATTGCGCCGCCATGCTCCTTGCCCTTCATGTTCAACCGGTCCACAAGGGCGCCCACCGGAACGCCGTAGTCGTAATTGTTTTTGAACACCGAACCGCAGGAAGGGAACTCGAAATGTCGTTTTCCGTTACGGTAATTGGCGATGTCGGTCATTTCGGCCGGGATGACGATGCCCTGTTTCTTAAGCGCTTCGGCTTCCCCATCCATGTACGAATAAAAAGAAGCCAGCGTCGACATGCCTTCCTTCGCCTTCCACCGCGCAAGCAGCTCATTGCCGGCAGCGATCTGCTTCTCGTCCGGCACGGCAAGCATATCCGCCCCGAGCACCAGCCATGGGTTCATCTGGAAGATGGATTGTTTGTAGCCGTATTGGCACTGCGACACGTCGATCGACCGAACGGCCAAGGACGGGTCGGACAAGTCGACGTAATAAACGGTTTTAATGATGTCGCTGATCTGATGGTGATTGTATTTGGCGTTCATATAAATTCCCGCGCCAAGTCCCCCGGGCAGCAAGTAGGTGAATTCGTAGCCGGGAATGCCGAACATCCTGCCGCTGATCGCCAGCATGGACATCGGCGTTCCGGAGGATATGAACCATTTGGTCGGCTGGATGTCCCAATAGACGAATTTTTTCAATGAGATGTACAGCGTATCCTCCTGCGGACGGTCCGGAAACAGCAGGTTCGAACCCATCCCGCAAATAAAATAATCCAATCCGTGCGTTTTGCAGCCCCGCAGCAGTGTCAGAAGCTCCTCCACCGTTTCGGGCATGGCAAAAAAGTTCGCTTCGCCCCCGATTTGGTACGATGAATGGTTGGCCAGCGGTTCGTTCCGCAGGCACAGGCTTTCAAAAGTCATCCGGTTATTCAGCATTAGGTTCCTTCTCGCTTTCAACTTCATTATTAATGTTCAAAATCAATGAATGATTCCTTTTCGCCACGTAAACGTAGACCTATCTATTCTAATATATCGCCAGTCATTACGCCATGTGTCAATTCATACCCGCATCCAGGAATTATATCCGATTTTTTGGGGAAAGGAAACGGCGAAGGCCCGCTCGGCAAAGTATCCGGCAGCATGTTCGGCGCAATGCCGGCGGTCTGCGGAACGGCTGCGGCCTCCGTTTTTCAGGCGCTTATCCGTATTTTCTTGTTTTCCATATGTTTCTATACGTTATTTAATGCGGCAAACCGGGCGGAAATAGCATTTCTGCCGTCTCGTCGGCGTCCTTCACCGCGTTATATTACAGCGAACAGTACGGCATCGAGGAATCGGGCTAACGGTCTCATTTCCCCCGAATAAAAAAGAAGCAGCGAAGGTTCGCTGCTCCATGCCGCTGCCGTCCGTAATGCTACGCGTTGACGTTAAAAAACTTCTTTCAACACATACAACATGCAACATGCGAACGGCCGCAAAATCATTTCGTCTCTATATCCGACTGTCCCCAATATGCCTTCATGCCGGTAATGAGCCCTTCCTCGTTAAACGTCATCAACTCGATCACATGAATGACGATCGTTGCGCCTTCGACTGTCGTTTCGATATGAACGGCCATGGCTCCCGAATGTTCGTGCGACCCCCGAATCGGTTCCTCGCGGCGGATCCGGGTGCTTCCGTTCACGACCTTACGGTAAAATTCCGCGATCGCGGCCTTGCCCCGCACCGGCTCGGACCCCGCGGGATCCTCTACGACCGCATCCTCCGCATATAATGAAAGGATTCCTTCCAAATCGTCCCGGTTAAAACAATCGATGTAGTTTTGCATGGCCGTTTTGATATGCTGTTCGGCAAGCATGGCTGATTCCTCCTTTAATTGACATCATGTCCAATAAATCTATTATACCTTCCGGGAAAGCGTTTGTAAAAACAAGGTTGGCAATCTCCCCGGCCGAGCCGCGCTTTACACGGCGTTCCGTTAGTTATAAGGTTATTATGTTGAGGTCAAATGAATTGTACTGGAGGATTCTGCATGAAATCAGACTTGGAGACCGTGATGCATGACGGGGATATCTTCCGAAATGCGGATTCGGACGGACGAATCCTGATCATGACGGCGGTCGAAGCAGAGCGGCAGGCCGTCACGCGCGGAACCCGCGATTCAAAGCGGTTTAATGTTCAACTCGCCGGTTTCGGGCCGGCCTCGGCGGCGGCACGGACGGCCGCAGAGCTTGCGAAGGGCAGCTACAGCCTGGTCATCAGCGCAGGGATCGCCGGAGGCTTCAAGGGACGGGCGGAGATCGGCTCCACCGTCATCGCCGACCGGATCGCGGCCGCCGATTTGGGCGCCGAAACCCCTGACGGGTTTCTCAGCGTGGACGAGCTTGGTTTCGGCAGCTCCGTCATCCTGCCTGATTCAAAGCTTGTGCAAACCCTCTCCGATGCCATGGCATCCGAGGGGATTCCCGTTACCCGCGGCACCATCCTGACGGTCACGACGGGAACGGGTTCCGCCGAAACGACCGCCAAGTTAACCGCGCGGTACGGCGATGCGGCTGCCGAAGGGATGGAGGGCTTCGGCGTGGCGACCGCCGCCAAGCTGTGGAATCTGCCCGTGCTCGAAATCCGCACGATTTCGAACGTCGTCGGCCCAAGGGACCGTGCGGCCTGGCGCCTCGGCGAAGCCTTTGCCGCGCTCGAAGCGGCAGGCGACATTTTAAGGAGGGTATTTACCGAATGAAGATTGCTTTTTCACCATGTCCAAACGATACCTTTGTCTTCCATGCATGGGCGCATGGCCTTATTCCGGGCGCACCGCAGCTGGAAGTTACCTATGCGGATATCGACATTACGAACCATCTGGCCGCCCAGGAACAAAGCGATTACGACGTGCTCAAAATTTCCTATGCGGCATTGCCTTGGGTGCTGGACCGCTACGCGCTTCTGCCATGCGGCGGCGCTCTCGGCAGAGGCTGCGGGCCGCTGGTGCTCGCGTCGGGCGGACCGGATGCGCCTACAAACGCCGAAGGCTTGTCCGGACGGCGCGTAGCCGTTCCAAGCGAACGTTCCACCGCGTACCTGCTGTTCCGCTTATGGGCTGCCCAAAACGTCCCGGGAGGCATCGGGGAGATCGTCGTCATGCCGTTCGATCAAATCATGCCAGCCGTTCGCGACGGAAACATCGACGCCGGGCTTGTCATCCACGAAGCCAGATTTACGTATCCCAATTACGGCCTGACGCTGATGGCGGACCTGGGCAACTGGTGGGAACAGGATACCGGGCTGCCGATCCCGCTCGGCGCCATCATCGCCAAACGGAATTTGGATCTCAAGGCCATTTCCGATTGGGCGCGCGCATCGGTGGAATATGCATGGGCGCATCCGGAAGCTTCCCGCGAGTACGTCCTCAGCCATGCCCAGGAAATGGATCCGAAGGTGGCCGACGCTCACATCGATTTGTACGTCAATTCCTTTACCGCGAATTTGGGCGAAGACGGTTACGCCGCGATCTCTTCCCTGCTCACGCGCGCGGCCGATGAAGGTCTTGTCCCGCCGATCGATCCCAAGGCGCTCCTGCTGCCTTAAACGGAAAAACCCGCGTTTCTATTGGCTTAGAAACGCGGGTTTTTCTATATCGCAGGTGATCTTAGCGGAAATCTTTCGGAATTCTGCGGGCCACGCCGGTCAAAATCGCTGCCTGCACGACCGCTTTGCGGACTTCGATGACGACCTGGTCGTTAAAAATGCTCGGGATGATGTACAGCTCGTTCAGCTCGCCGCCGGTCACGACCGATGCGATGGCGCGCGCGGCGGCCAGCTTCATCGGTTCGTTGATGCAGCGCGCCCTGCAGTCGAGCGCCCCGCGGAACAATCCGGGGAATACGAGCACGTTGTTGATCTGGTTCGGGAAATCGCTCCGGCCGGTAGCGTATACCCGTGCATGGGGAAGCGCCTCTTCGGGCGACACTTCGGGCACCGGATTGGCCATGGCGAAAACGATCGGATCCGGTCCCATTCCCCGGATATCCTCGCCGTTCAGCAAGTTCCCGCGGGATACGCCGATAAAGACGTCGGCGCCTTTAATGACTTCCTTCAGCGTTCCGCCCGTCGCCTCGACCTGAGGCTGATCCGCCAGCCACTGCCACATCTCGTGTTCGTACGTTCCGCCTCTGACGATCGCGCCTTCGCGGTCCACGGGCACCAATTTGGTCACGCCGGCGCTGAGCAGCATTTTGCAGATGGAAACCCCTGCGGCGCCGATGCCGTTAACGACGACCCGGATGTTTTCGATCCGTTTGTTGACGACCTTTAAGGCGTTGAGCAGCCCCGCGATGACCACGACGGCCGTACCGTGCTGATCATCGTGGAAGACCGGAATTTCCAGCTCCTCGGACAATCTTCTTTCGATTTCGAAGCAGCGCGGGGAGCTGATGTCCTCCAGGTTGATGCCGCCGAAAATCGGGCTCATCGCCTTAATGGTGCGGATGATCTCCTCCGTGTCGCGGGTATCCAAACAGATCGGGAACGCATCGACCCCGGCCAGCTGCTTGAACAGCATCGCTTTCCCTTCCATCACGGGAGCCGCCGCGTAAGGGCCAACGTCTCCGAGTCCGAGCACCGCCGTGCCGTCGCTGACGACGGCCACCGTATTGCGTTTGATTGTCAACGAGTAAGCCTTTTCCGAATTTTCGTGGATTGCCGTGCAAACCTTCGCCACGCCTGGCGTATACACCCGGGACAGGTCGTCCCGGTTTTTGATCGGCAGCGTCGGCTGAATTTTGATTTTGCCGCCCAAATGAACGAGGAAGGTCCGGTCCGAAACGTTGATCAGCTTGATGCCATCCTGTTTCCTAAGCGATTCGACGACGTTGTCCTCTTCGGTGTCCACGACTTCGACGGTAATGTCCCTGACCGAAGAATCTTTTCCCGGCCTGATCACGTCGATGGACGTGATATCTCCCCCGGATTTGCTGATTGCGGCAGCAACATCCCCAAAGGTGACCTTCGCATGATCAAGTTCAACGCGCAGAATGATACTCGTGTTTGCCATGATGCTTCCTCCCAAAAATATATGTAGTCATCCTCATGTAATCGATTTCAGCACGCACATATCATAACAGCCGAAGGGCTCCAATACAAGCCTCCTTCGAATCATTCTGCTTCCATTTTCGTCTCCGGACGGAGGACAAAACTCAAGGAATGTTGGCGTGGTGCGCATTCGACATCCTTTTGTTTGTTTCATGCACTCCCATAACGACGGCGATCAATTCGTAGCTCCCCAAACGTTCGGATTCGTTCCGCAGGCAAAAAGCTCCGGATTCGAACCAGCCGTTCACCTTTTCGAATTGGGCAACCGCGATCCCGCGCTCGTCGGTGATCGAATATTCCTTGAAGAACTCGGGCGAAAAAATTTCGTAAATTCCTCTCCCCTCTGATTCGTAAATGAATTTTTTCGACATGAAACTGAGACGGTGTTTCAGCACGCCCAGCAGGCTTCCGTCCGCCCCCGTCACCTCCCATTTGCTTGACATGAACCGGAACTTTCCGCTGCAAACCAGGTTCCCGCCGGCATCCAGCACGTCGAGCGACGAGCCGAACGCGCTTTTCAAATCCAATTTCCCTGCAGGCTCCCGCCTGGCGTTGACGATATCCGTACGGCCCGCATTAAAGAAATTATCTCTAAAGTACAGCTCCAAGATCGGCACCTTCTTTCAAAGACGAATTCTTCGTTCACCGTTCACGGAGTAAGAAAGCCATGGACAAAATGACACGATCCATGGCTTATGTTCATGCAAACGCTGCATATTTTCGGTTTTCAAGCCTCCGTTAACATCACGGCAAACGACAAGACAATTTTATACTATTTTAGGCATTTTTTCTATACGCTAGGCCTGGTTCAGCTCGCATTTCATATGTACCTGATGAACCGTGGCTTTGAAGCCGGCTTCCTCCAGAACTCGTATGAGGCGCTCCTCGGATACCCGCAGATTGACGGCGCGGCGCGTTATATTGGCATCCAGCGGGGCATATGCCCGGGACAACAGCGCTTTGAGGAGCTCCGGGGCTCGCTCTCCCGTATCTTCTACGGTCCGGCATTGGTACAGAATCGTCGCCTGATGTTCTCCGCCCGCGTCCATCGTTTTTCTAAACAGCGCATAACCCGCAAGTTCCCCATTTGCGTCCGTTGCGATGACCGATTCGCCGCCGGCGATGTTTTCCCAATGGGTTTGCCACGGCAGGTCTCCGACCGGAAGCTTGAACCGCTGAACATCCCGGGGCAGGCCGAACCGGAATTGGTAGGCATCCGCCCCCTCCGACGCCAAAGCATCGGGTTTCAATCCTTCCTTTTGCTCGTAAAATCTTAAATCCCCGATCCATCGGTATCCCATCTTCGCGTACAGCTTGATCGCCGGTTCATTTTCGCTCAGCGCCTCCAGCAAGGCCACCTCGGCGCCTTTTTCCCTGCAGACGTCAAGCGCCGCCCCGATCAGCTGTTTGCCGAGCCCCCGGCCCCTGTATTCCGGAATGATCCCCGTGCCCCCGTTCCAGGCCGTCAACCGTCCGTCGACGGTGCGAAAACCGTTCATGACGAAACCTACCGGCTTGCCTTGACCGCAGATCGCGATCGACGCCTCCATGGAGAGCTGGTTCTCCGGAATCCGTTTGATGAACGCGTCGACGCTCATCGTCATGTCGAATGCGTATCCTTTGAAGCCTTCGTTCCACAACCGGGTAAGCTCACTCGCCGAAAATTCGCTAAACTTCACAATTTCCATGTCCCATCGTTCTCCCCTGCTCAACATTTTCATCGATAGGCGGGCCCGAAAAGCGGCCAGCGTTCAGACGCCTGCCATGATTATCTCTTGATTCGCGCCCCGGAGCAAGCACGCCCCGGACAATCCATTCGTATCCTCTTCGGCAACAACATCACGCTTGCCTTAAGAATTTCGCTTCGGCTTCTTGAACCGCGCTTTCGGAAAGAGGATCTTGATCCGAAAATAAATCGGGATGGTCCTGCAACATTCCGCTTATGACCTCCGTCATTCGGACGGCATCGCATGCCCAGCAATCCGCCTCCCCCAATTTCGCCCGGCGGATCGCCCCTGTCCGCTCAAGAATTCCCTCCACCTTCCAGAAATGTTCCGACCACGGAAGTCCGCAATGTCGCCGGGACGGAACCGGAATTTCCGTGCCATCGCCAAGCACGACGATCAGGTTTTCATGGCCGTCGGTCAGTCTGCCGGGAACATCCGCCCATTCCTCGATTCCGTGAATAAACGTGTTGCGCCTTAAATCCACCCCGACAAGCAGGATGGTCGCTTTGCGGTCCAGCAGTTTCCCCCACGGGGATTCCCTGTGGCACGGCGTGTCATACCGCTCCGCCCCGGCAACAAAATCCCCGGCATCCCTGCCTAAAGCGGCGACGGAGTGCGTCGGATGATACGAACGAACCACTCCCTTGCGTTTGCGGAACAATTCCGGCAAAATGCCGACGCACGAAGGCGACGATTCGACATAAAATTTGGGATTATCGGCCTGAATGTATGACCATGTATGGGTTGGCAGAACGAGCAGGCCCTCCCGCATGTATTCGCTCAGCGCATCCAAAACCGTATCCGCTCCTCCTTCCACTTCCCCGACGCTTTTCATGGAAGAATGAACGAGCAGCGTCCCCTTCCGGTCGATTCCGGCCGCTTCCAGCTGATCGATTAAACTACGACGCGTATGCATGGTATGCCTCCTAAAAATTCATCCTATGGACCATTTGTCCCCAGTATACCGCAGTCAGCCGCAATAACAACCCGCCCTTTAGGCTTTATTTCGCTGCCAAGCCCGTGAGGAATGATGTTTATCCGGACCGGGTGCGCGGTCGTATTCGTAGCTGCAGCCTTACCTCATGAACAAAATGTGAATGGAAAGCAATCTTTTTGTAACTTTAAACGGAAACGCTTATGATAAAGTAAGTACCTGTGAACCCCTTCATTGACATCATCATCCGTACGGAGGCATCCAGATCATGAACATAAGCGAATCGATCTTTTCCGCATACATATCCCGCTTTTTAAGGGACCGATCCGGTTTGGAAAGCAGGGTTAGTCCATATGTCTAATCAGTTATCCAACAGCAAACGTTACATGCCGGGTCTTGACGGTCTGCGGACGCTGGCGTTGTTTTTTGTCGTTTTGTACCATCTGAACGTCGAATGGGCCCCGGGAGGACTGCTCGGCGTCAGCATCTTTTTTGTTTTATCCGGATATTTGATCACGGATTTGCTCACCGCGGAATGGAGCCGCAGCCGGTCGATCGACCTGAAATCGTTTTGGATCAGGCGATGCCGCAGGCTGCTCCCTGCCATGCTCGTCATGATGGCGGCCGTCGTGGCGTGGGTCACCCTTTTTGACCGTTCCTTGATATCCGTCTTGCGCGGCGACGTTGTTTCTTCGCTTTTATACATAAACAATTGGTATTCGATTTTCCATGAGGTATCCTATTTCGAAAAATTCGGACCCCAATCCCCGTTCGGGCATATGTGGTCGCTGGCGGTCGAGGAACAGTTTTACCTCTTGTGGCCCATATTGCTGCTCATCGGCATGAAACGGATGAAAAAACGCGGGCCGGTCTTTTTGCTTGCCCTGGCTTTGGCGGTTTTGTCGGCCCTTGCCATGCTTTTGCTGTACAATCCCGACACGGATCCAAGCCGGGTCTATTACGGCACCGACACGCGCGCGTTTTCGCTGCTGATCGGGGCTGCCCTCAGCATCGTTTGGCCCAGCCGGAACATGTCCGCCGCAGCCGGGCCCGGAACACGCGTTACGCTTAACCTGATCGGGGCGGTTGGGTTGGGTTCGATTTTTAGGATGGTATGGAAAACCAACGAATACGACCCCTTTTTATATCCGTACGGATTCCTGCTCCTGTCGCTGCTCACCGCCATGGTGATTGCCTCCGCCGCGCATCCGGCAAGCTTCGTAGGCAGGCTGCTCGGCATGAAGCCGCTGCGTTGGATCGGGGTGCGGACCTATGGGATATATTTATGGCATTATCCGGTCATTCTGCTTTCGGGCGGCGCGAATGCCGAACCGAACGAATGGCGCGCCCTGCTGCAAACGGCTTTAAGCGTCGCGCTGGCCTGCCTGTCCTATAAATATATCGAAGAGCCGGTCCGGGGAGGCCTCGTCGGCAGGTCGTGGCGCAAACTCCGCAAAGGCAGCGTAAACTTGTCCCTCGTGCCGATGAAAGGCTGGGTCACGTTAGCCTCCGTGCTGCTGATGGTCGTCGTGTCCTTTGCCGGATTCGCCATGCGGGCGCCGGTGAGCGCGTCAAAGCTGCACCAGGAGGCGGCGGCCGCGCAAGTATGGGCCCCGTCCGAAACGCCGGCAGAACCGGCTGCGGGTCCGGCGGGAGAAGTAGGCGGGGACGTGCCGCCGGTGAAAGGGGCGCCGGAAAGCACGGCGGCCAAATACGATGGCGGGGAAGCCGGCCGGCCGGATCAGCCGATCGGAGGCACCGACGAACCCGCGGATGATCCGGCGAAAAAACCGGCAGCGGACGCGGAGGCACCGGCGAATTCGGGCAGCGGCCGGCAGCCGGCGGGCAAGGAGGGCGCACCCGAAGAGGGCTCATCCAAAGAAGGTTCAGCCAAAGCGGGTACAGCCAATGGTGGTTCAGCTGCAACCGACGAACCTAAGGATTCCGCAAGCCAACCTGGCAAAACGAAACCTCCGCGTGCATCGGCCGGCGGCAAAACGCAGGTTCCTGGCGCTCCGAAAAGCGGCAAAAGCGTTCCGGTGACGGCCATCGGCGACTCGATCATGCTGGATGCGGAGCCTTATTTGCAGCAGCTGATCCCCGGTGCGGTGATCGACGGCAAAATCGGAAGGCAAATGGCCGAGGCGCCGGAACTGGTCGCCCGTCTCCGGGAAGAAGGCAAGCTGGGCGATCAGGTCGTGATCGAGCTGGGCACGAACGGCCCGTTCAGCAGCAAACAGCTGATGTCGCTTCTGGATTCCATGCAGGACGTGCGCAAGGTCGTGCTGGTGAATGCGAGGGTTCCGCGCAGCTGGGAGAGCGTCGTCAACGCCTCGATCAAAAAAACGGCTTCCGCTTATCCGAATGCGGTGCTGCTCGATTGGCACGGGGCCAGCGAAGGCCAATCGTATTTCGAACCCGACGGCGTCCATTTGAAGCCGGAAGGCGGAGAAACGCTGGCGGAGCTGATCGCCCAAGCGGTCGGATACGGCAAATCGTAAACGTTGTTGCCATGATCCCTGATCCCGCGGATCGATGGCTATCTTAAACTTTCCGATGCCCAAAAAAGGACCTCTTCATTCGAAGAGGTCCTTTTCCCATGGATGCAGTCACCCTGCCTGCTGCCGGCGACTGCTGCCAATGACGCCATTTTCCGTATTCGGCCTTGCCGCCAAGGATCCTTCGATGATGGCATCCAGCAGCTTCGCGAAAGAGATTCCCGCCGCAAGCGCGCTCTGCGGCAGCAGGCTGGTCCGGGTCATGCCGGGCAGCGTGTTGACTTCGAGGATATACGGAATGCCGTCCTTCAGCATCATATCGACTCGGGCATACACCGAACACTTCATCGTCCGGAAGCTTATGACGGCCGCATCGCGGATGCGCTGTTCAAGCTCCGGTTCGAACGCCGCGACACGCTCGTCGCTTTGCCCCGGCTCGTATTTGGACGTATAATCGAAAAATTCGGCGCTTGGTTTAATCGACAGGATCGGCAACAGCTCCCCGTTCAGTATCCCGCACGTGATCTCCTCGCCGTCGACATAAGCTTCCACGAGCACCTCTTCGCCATAGGAAAAGGCGGTCTCCGCCGCTTGCCGAAGACTTTGTTCGTCCCTGACCAAGGTAACCCCGATGCTGGAGCCCCCGGCATTCGGTTTGACTACGAGCGGATACCCGAGCGCGGCGACCTGCGGACTCCGGATATCGTCCAACCGGCGGAGAAGCACCCAATCCGGCGTATGCAGGCCTTCGCAACGCAGCAGTTTTTTGCTTACATCTTTATCCATGCACAATGCGCTGGACAGCAGCGAACATCCCGTATAGGGGATCCCCATCGTTTCAAGCGTGCCTTGAATCGTGCCGTCCTCGCCGAAGCTTCCATGGAGGGCGAGCAACGCCAGATCGATCCCTTGCGCCTGCGCAAGCAAATCCTGTTTATGCCGAATCTCGATCGGGATCGCCTCGTATTTCGTCCGGTCCAGATGAGCCATCATTTCTTTCCCCGTCGCCAGCGACACTTCCCTCTCGGAAGAAACCCCGCCCATAATGATGCCTACCTTCATCGTTGCGCCTCCAATCTTTTGGTCACTTCTTTTCCGATGATTTCGATTCCGCGGCGAAGCTCGTCGTCGCTCACCCGCGAAAAGCCGAGCCGGAGCGTATTTGCGCCGCCTCCATCCGTAAAAAACACGTCCCCTGCGGTATACACCACGCCTTGCCTGTAGCAATCGGCGAGAATTTCCCTCGCGTTCAGCCCCTGGGACAGCTCGATAAACAGGTGCAATCCGCCTGAACCGGTTATCCGCTCGCAGGGGATGTGTTCGGTGCAGCAGCGGACGGCAAGCTCGTGTTTTCTTTTATACTCCGATTTGGCCCTTTTCAAGTATTTTTCAAAGTTGCCGTTATGGAAATATTGGAACAGCACCGCCTGGTCGAGCGTCGAAGTATGGATGTTCCGCGAACGCTTCACGCTGACCAGCGCATCGATCAATTCCCGGTCCGCCGCAATCCAGCCGATCCGGATGCCCGGAAACAGGATTTTGGAAAAGCTGCCGAGGTAGATGATGCTGTTCCCCTCCCCGCCGAAAGCGGCAAGCGGTGCCATGTGGGAGCCCGAATAACGCAGCTCCTCGTTAAAACCGTCCTCGATCAGCGGTATCCGGTGTTCCGCGAGCAAACGCAGCACCTCGACCCTTTTTTCCGCGGACATGACGATTCCGGTCGGATTATGGTACGAAGGCGTCAAATACGCCAGCCCGAAGTCGTTCTCTTTTAACGCCTGCTCGAACAAATCCAGCCTGACGCCGTCCTGATCCATCGGAATCCCGGTGATGTCGTAGCCGTGCAATTTCGATATTTTGATCGCCGTGTGGTGGGTCGGGTTCTCGCACAGAATGTGCCTGCAAGGCACCTTAAGCGAGGATAAAATGATATCGTACGCTTCGGTAAAGCCGTTCGTGATCAAAATGTCCTTTCCTTCCATGTCGACGCCTTTCGTTTCCATGTATCCCGTCAAATATTGGATCAGCGGTTTATACCCTTTGGCATAGCCGTAATTCAGCAAAATTTCCCCTTCCAGAGCCATTCGGTCCAAAAAGGCGCGCTTCACGTTGGTAAGATCGAACAGCTTTTCGTCCGGCGCGATGCTGGCGAAGTTGATCATGCCTTTTTCGCCCCGCAGATCGCGTTTCATCAGGTCAAGGTCGACGGCCTGTTTTGCCGTATCGTTCAGCCGCTGCTGCCAATCGAGCGACCAGGACGGGACGGAGGCGATCCCGACGCGGGAAACGAAGCTTCCTTTGGAATGCACTGTATAGATGAATCCTTCTTCTTCCAGCTCGGAATATACGGTGACCAGCGTATTTCGGCTGATGCCGAGCATCGTGCTCAGCTCCCTTGTCGACGGCAGCTTCTGGTCGACCCTTCCTTTTCCTTTCGTAATCCACTGTTTCAAATATTCTTTAACCTGCACCGTTAACGGCCGGCCTTCCACAATTTTAAAGTCGGTAAACATATGGCAATCCCTCCGTATACTATCTTGGCATAAAGCAGGAGCGGATGAAAGAACCACCGGGATGCGTTTTGCCGTCGGTCGTGGTATGGCATGGAAGATACGAAAAAAGGGCGGCCGACAAGTCCATAAGGAATGGACCTCTCCGGCGCCCTTGATTTCAAACCTGGCTGCATCCGATGCCGCAAGGAGGGGGTTCCTTTCCCCCAAGGTTTTTACGGCAAATTTCTTTCGATGCGCGGGACCGTGGACAATGCCACATTACCGGCTACCGCGCGGGAAATCATGCAGGAGCTTTCCGCTTTTTCGGCAAGCCTGCGGGCATGCTCCAAATCGTGATCCGCAGCTTCGGCCTTCAGCACGATGTGCGGCTTATGCGTGATGCTGACGTACGTGAAGACGTTGTTCGTGACGTCCACGATGCCTTCCGATTCCAGCGTCAGCTTTTCGACCGGCAGCCCGCCCCGCTCCATCATCGCCGCCAGCGTGATCAAATAACACGTCGCCGCGGCCCCGAGCAGCATTTCGTCGGGATTGGTGCCGATTCCCGGCCCGCCCATTTCCTTCGGAATCGAAATGGCCGTTTTCAGCTGGCCCGCTTCGATCGTTCCCTGGCTGTTGCGGCCTCCGTCCCATACGGCTTTCAAAATAAACGAATGATTCATGACGCCATCCCCCCATGCATGATGTTCGGTTGTTTATTCATATCATAACATAACCGGCATCGTTTATTTTCCATGCCGCAGCATGGCCGCTGGTTCGCTTCCGATTCCTAAAAGGATTTCACTTTTGCCAGGAGCGGACACACGTCACTTTTTCCCGTTCGCCGGGATCGGCAGCGTAGGCGCTTCCCTTATTTCTTCGGGCAGCCGCTGGGACATGCTCGGCACCTTTCTCGGCATGTATTCAATGACGTCCGAAGAATGAATGGACACGCCGACGCGGCCTCCGCCCGCAAACGCCCGGATCAAAACGGGCTGGTTGTAGGCGTTTTTAAAGACGAAGTCCGGTCCGCCCCAACTGACCGTCGCATCCCTGCCCGGCGGAACATAGGGCACGTGGCGGCTGTGGGAGTACCGCTGGACGATGCTCAGCCCTGCCCGGTCGGCCGCGTTGAACAGCGTCGAGGATACCTGGCAAATCCCTCCGCCAATGCCTTCGGACAATTCGCCCCTGACGATGACGGTCGCTTGCCTATACCCTTTGCCTGTCGTGCGAATGCCGACCACGCGATTAAAAGAAAACGTTTCTCCGGGGAACACGACGGTGCCGTCGATCGCTTTGGCGGCCAGAGCGATATTGTGGGAGCGGTCGATGTTGCCCGCATTGTAGTACGTTACGTAATATCCGATCTGCTGGGCCCGCAGCGAAGCAAGCAGCTCCGTGTCTACCTTGGGATAGACCGGGTACACCGGAACCTCGATCGAAGCCGGGCCGCCGCCGTAGAGTACATCATAATAACGTTTCATGAATTCTCTGCGGTCGAGCTTATGCCCGTTTTGACCGGGCACGATTTGCCCGTTTCCACCGATGCGGGCGTTGACGGGTTCCGTATACGTTTTCCGGTCCAATTCATTTACCCATCGGTTATATTTTTCCATATCCAGCAAAGGAAACACGGGTAACCTGTGCGCATCCAAGCTCAGGCTCGATACGGGTTTCCCTTCATGGGTGACGGTTAACCCGCCGTTATGCTGATCTGGAGCGTGATCCTGCAGCAGGAGATACAGGAGATATGCCGCTATTGTCCACTTCAAACCTCATCACTCGTTTCGACATTGTGGTTCATCGTTGGTTTCGCCTTGAAAAACGATGTATTTTTGCGATGAATCCGGCGTTATTCAGCGATCTCTCTTCCTGCTAATATGATTACATCGCTTGGTATTCATGCAAGAAATAACAATTCCAACAGATATCCCTCCATACAAAAACGCCCTCGGCATTCGTCATTGCCGAGGGCGCCATGTAGGCTCCGGACTTCGTTATCATCCGGCCGTCAATTGAAACAAAGCCGCTCCATGCGGAGGAATCGACCATTGCAGCACGTCTTCCAAATGGCCGCATCCTTCTCCGGTCCACAGGTTTTTGGCATCCGCGCCTCCGTCGATCCCCAACTCGGAAAGCAAAACGGAGACTTCCGCGGCGGTTTCGCCGGTGTTGAACAGTGCCGCGTAACGTTCCCCGTCAGGACCTTCGGCCGTCCACACCGCCTTGCCGTCCGCGCGGCTCACTTGCCGGGCACCGAAGCTATGCTTATGCATGTATAACACGCCGCGGTTTGTCAGGAGGGATAAGGTCCACTCGTCATTGTCGCGCATCTCTCCCCCGAACATCAGCGGCGAGCGGAAAATCGTCCACAGCGTCATCATCGTGAGCTGTTCGTCCCGCGTAAAGTTCGTCATCCGGTCGGGGTGGCTGGCGCGGACGCCGATGCGCCCCAGCGGGAGCATGTCGCAATCCGGCCAGCAGCCGGGTTTCGGCCGTCCCTGCCATGCCTCGCAGCGGTCGAACATGTCCAAAAGAAGCGGCCACCGATCCCAGAAGTCGTCGGTCATCCGCCACATATTGGCATTCGCTTCAAAAAAATCGGCGTGCTCTACGGGCGCTGGCCCGGGCGAAAGGCTCAGCACCATCGGACGGCCGGCGTGGTCGATCGCCTTGCGGATCAGCTCGATCTCCGCCAAATGCGGCCCTCCGTGCAGCCATGAAGCCGCGATGTCGTCAACCTTGACGTAATCGACGCCCCATTCGGCATAAAGCTCGAACAGCGAATTGTAATATTCCTGCGCGCCTTGCTTCGAAGCATCGACGCCGTACATGTCGGTGTTCCAGCCGCAGAAGGAACAGGGATGGGCTATGTCCCGGGCGGTCGCCTCCGTCCCCTTGATCGGCGTATTGTCATGGACCGCCTGCCGCGGAATGCCGCGCATGATATGGATCCCGAACTTCAGCCCGAGGCCATGCACATAGTCCGCCAGCGGTTTGAACCCTTTGCCGCCTGCCGCGGAAGGAAAACGGTTGACCGCGGGAACAAGCCGCGAATAACCGTCGGTTTCCAGCCGGACAAAGGGTCTGTAGAGATCCGAGTTCGCCCCCGGCTCATACCATTGAATGTCGACGACGACGTACTCCCATCCATAATCCTTCAAGTGCTTCGCCATATATTCGGCGTTGCCGCGAACTTCCTCCTCCGTAACGGCGGCGCCGTAACAATCCCAACTGTTCCACCCCATCGGGGGCGTCGGTGCATAGGAATGATGCTGCATGTCGTTCCTCCTTAAATAGCATTCATTTGCTGTATGTCCCTATCATAAGGTTCGGAGGAATCACGTTTCTATAGTAATCTTTCGTGGAAAATAGCAAAATATTGCGGTTCCGGAGACTAATCAAAATACAACCGGCTGAGCGTCAGCTGCCCCTGTTCCGACCGGAAGCTTCCGGGCGTCCGGCCGGTCATTTTCCGAAACACTTTGATAAAATAACTCCCTCCGGAATACCCCACCTCTTCGGCAATCCGTTCGATGCCGAGGTCCGTTTGCCGGAGCAGCCTCATCGCCTGCTCGATGCGAACCCGGTTCAAATATTCGCTTGGCGTTTCGCCGGTCGCGGCCGCAAACGTGCGGAGCAGATGGTACTTCGACACTCCGAGCCTCTCCGACAGCTGATCCAGGCTGATCATGCTGCCGTAATGCGTGTCGATATAGCGGGCAGCCTGACGCACCTTTTCCGGCCAATGCCGGCGTTCGCCTTGCGGCGCGATCGCAAAACGGCACAGTTCGGACACGAACTGGTACACATAAGAGGAAGCTGTAAAAGGATCCGTGATCCGGCCGTCGTTCGCTTGCTCCCATATGTCCTGCAGCAGGCGGATTGGCCGGCTGGTCGCAGGCAGATGCGGCGCTTGCCCCATCCTGCTTTTCGCTTCCTGCCAATTCGGCAAAATCAGCGACGGCCGCATCAGGATGAACATGAAGCTCCACTCGGGTCCGCCCTCCGGGAAATAATACCGGTGATCCCCCGGAATTTCGGACATAAACGCCCGTTCCGCATCAATCCGGTACGCTTCGGCGCCCGATTCGAAAACGCCCTCGCCTTCGATCGTATACTGGAATAACAACAGCGGTCCGTCCTTCCGCGTGTACCCGTCCCACCGGTAAGCCGGACTCTGCACCGCGTCCCTCCCAACCGCAAACAAGCTGCACAGCGCCAAATGGTCCGGAGCCGAAAATCGAAAGCCGTATGTGCCTATCCTGTTGCCGGTTCCCATATGCCCTCTCCTTTTTACATCGTTTTTGCCCGCAGAATCGCTGCCGCGTTCCCCATGGCGAGATTCGCCGCCATTCGAAAACATGGCTATGAACGAACTTTCGGCAATCGCTCAAGTCAAGGTTACGACGATCATGGCCAAGCGTCAATGCGGGGGAGCTCATTTAAAAAAGCTGCCGTTTCCGCGGCAGCCTTTGGTCATGGCAATCCAGTTTTGTTCATTGGATATGCAGGACTTGCCCGCTCACCGTTCGGATTCGGAAAACCGAATCGAACGGATGGCGTCGGTGGACGGATCGAAACGGATAAACACGTACACTCCGAACTCGCGGCCTTCCTTGTTTCTGACCCAAAGTTTGAACCGCTCCTCCGATTCGTTTGGCGTCCGTTCAATCCTCCCCAAATGCCGATAGTCGATGATGTCTGCCCGGTACCTTTTTTGTGCTTCCTTTACCGCTATTGCGCCCCATTTTTCGTATTCAGGGTTTGCTTGGACTGGGGCAGCCAACAAAACGAACACCGTCATCAGGGAAATCAACCATGTTTTCATTCAAAGACCACCTGCCTGAAACGTTTTACTTCCGGCTTTTCGCTTATCGCGCATTCATTCAAGGCTTTTTTCCATGATCGGAGATGGAGCCGGGCACGAAAAAACAAACACCCGCTTTCAAGCTCGGGTTAAAAACGCCTGAAAACGGGTACTTGTGCATATTTAATGGTTGATGTCGCATTTATTCATAATAAACGCAATTTGGTTTTCAAGCCGATTGATTTGCTCCTGAGTCTCTTGGTCTTCCCTGCCCAGACCGCGGAGCGAAGCGAGTTCCTGCTTGAGTTGATGCAGGTCATCCCCTGCACGGGAACAGTCGTAGCTGCTTTCAAGGTTGTCCAGCATGCCTCATTCCTCCATTTTTTCTTGGGTGTACTTCCCTATTATGGAGGATTCGGACGAGTTTATTCAGTCGAAAGGCATGGCGGGTCACCCCGCCTATACTGCCACTTAAGCATGATTTTTCGAAGTAGGGAGATCGTGCGGTATCCGGCGGGCTAACCCTTTCATCGTTCCGCTTCCCTTCCCCCGGTAACTTCGCCTATCTTCCGCAGGAAGGATTGAATATGTTCATGCATCGCTTGAATGTCTTCGATCCGAACATTCGTACCGGCGTACAGCTTGGTCGGAACTTCCGCGGCTTGTTCACGCAAGTCCTGTCCTTTGGCGGTCAATTCGATGATCACGCTGCGCTCGTCCGCCTTATCGCGGGTTCGCGTAATCAGACCCATCGCTTCCAGCTTCTTCAAAAGCGGCGTCAGCGTTCCGGAATCCAAAAACAGCTTTGCCCCGAGCTCTTTGACGGTCACCCCGTCCTGTTCCCACAAGGAAAGCAGCGTAATGTATTGCGTATACGTCAGTCCAAGCGGCGACAGCAGCGGGCGGTACAGCTTCATCATCTCGCGGGAGCATGTATAAAAAGCAAAGCAAAGCTGATGTTCCAGTTTCATATATTCGTTAGGCTGCATCTATCTCACCTGCCATTAAATTGTATGCAATTTATTATTCGAAATATTATAGCATTTGGAACTTGGACACGTCAAAGATCGAAAAACAGCTTGAATTCGTCATTTAAATTGTATACAATCTAATTGCACAAAATTATAACGGACTCAGGAGGAGAGGGTATCATGTCAATCTACGATATCGAGGTTAAAACGATTAAAGGAGAAGTACAAACGTTGGAACCGTACCGCGGCCAAGTGCTGCTCATCGTCAATACGGCGACCAAATGCGGGTTCGCTCCGCAGTTCAAAGGGCTGCAGAAGCTGCACGATGCTTACAAGGAGAGGGGGTTTGCCGTTCTCGGTTTTCCTTGCGGCCAATTCGCCAACCAGGAGCCGGGAACGGACGCGGAGGTCGCCCAGGCTTGCGAGCTGAATTTCGGGGTGTCCTTCCCGCTGTTCGCCAAAATCGACGTCAACGGCCATAACGCCCATCCGCTGTTCCGGCACCTGACCTCGGAAGCCCCGGGCCTCCTTGGCTCCAAAGCGATCAAATGGAACTTTACGAAGTTTCTGGTCGACGGCAGCGGAAAGGTCGTGAAACGGTTTGGACCGACGGAAGAGCCGGAAAAAATCGAACCGCATATTCTCCAGCTGCTGGGGACCAGAGCATAATTATATAGGAAGAAGACTGAAGAAATCCTGATTGCCTGCCGGCCTTTCGGGGTTTCTTTTTTTCTTCGCCCCCGATATGATGGAGCAAGTCTATAATTTTTGTCGCAATCCTGTATAATCGGAAATGGAGAGGTTCAAATTTTATGTTTTTGTTTATATCTACTTTATAAGCGGAATTATGATCTTTGGGCCATAAACGTTAGCTCTATGCTCTCCTAAGGGCAAATCAAACACCAAATCGCTATCCCTTAGGCGGAAACCCTAAGCGGAGTTACATATCGGGGGATGGAGGCGCAAAATGGAAAAATTACCGATGGAGGAGTACTCCTATTTGCAGCATGTATACCACAATGCTCCTTTTGGCATTGCCATGTTTACGCTCCGGGGGGTGCTCGTCAAAGCAAATCCGGCACTCACCCGTATCCTGGGGTATTCCTTGGAAGAACTGAACAAACAACGTTTTGACAAGCTGATTTACCCTGACGACCTGGAGCGAAACATCCGCCAAATCAGGACGCTGTTCGAGAATTATCCCAAACAGAACGAAATCGACGTCGAAGGCAGGTATATGCGGAAGAACGGGCAGATTGTCTGGGCATCCGTACATATATCCATCATGCCTGATCCGGAGGGGACTCCTCTCTATTACATCGTGACGCTGAATGATATATCCAAAGTGACGCTGAATGATATATCCAAAAATAAAGCCGCCGAACAAAAACTGCAGGAAACAGTTGAACGGTATACCTCCTTAAAAAGATATAACCACGATGCGATCATTTCACTCGACCTAAGCGGCAACATTTTGAACGCCAACACCCGGGCGGAGCAAATGACGGGCTGCCCTGTCAGCGAAATGGCCGGCAAAAGCATCGCTCGTTTCATCGGGGAGTATAACCTGCGGCGGGTTTTGCGGGAGGCGCTGAACAATCCGACCGTCGAGCAGGAGATCAAGACGATCCGGCATAAGGACGGCCATTTGGTCGAAGTCATTACGACGATCGCTCCGATCATCATCAACAACAAAAACGTAGGCTTCTATATCATCGCCAAGGATTTCACCGAGCAAAGACAGCTGATCATTGCCAAAGAACTTGCCGAAAACACGAACAAAGCCAAAAGCGAATTTTTGGCGATGATGAGCCATGAAATCCGCACGCCGATGAACGGGGTCATCGGAATGACGGATCTGTTGGAGACGACGACGGAGCTGGATGACGAGCAAAAGGAATATATCGAGATTATCCGCAAAAGCGGCGAAACCTTGCTGTCGATCATCAACGACATTCTCGATTTCTCCAAAATCGAAGCCGGGATGACCGAGCTTCAAGAAGATGCGCTAGACGTGAAGCAGTGCATTCAAGAAACTTTGGATGTGTTGTCCGCCAAAGCCAGCGCGAAGCAGCTGGAAATGACCTTCGCCGTAGACGACGACATCCCGGACCTGCTGTATGGCGACTCCAAACGGCTGAAGCAGGTGTTGATGAATCTGGTCGGCAACGCCGTCAAGTTTACCCTGCATGGAGGGATTTCGGTCAGCGCGAGAAAGCTCTACCAGGAAGGAGACCTGATCGATCTGGAGTTCAAGGTTTCCGACACGGGGATCGGCATTCCGGACAACAAGCTGGAAGCGATCTTCGAGCCGTTTTCCCAGGTAGACAACTTCATGACCCGCAACTACGAAGGCACGGGCCTGGGTCTGGCCATCAGCAAAAAGCTGGTCAACGTGATGGGCGGCAACATATGGGTTGAGAAAAAAGAAGGCCCCGGCACGACGTTCGTATTTACGGTTCTGCTGAAAAAATATCATCAGCCCCCCAAACAAAGCGCATGCGACGATCAGCTGGAATCGCTGCCGGACCCGCTTCAGATTCTGATTGCCGAAGATAATGAAATCAACCAAATCGTATTGAGGAAAATTTTAGAGAAGCAGGGGCATGCGGTCACCGTCGTGACCAACGGGCATGACGTGCTGCGGGCCGTGGAACAGGCATCCTACGACATCGTATTCATGGACGTGCAAATGCCGGGACTGAACGGACTGGAGGCCACCCGGAAGCTTAGGGCCACCGTGCCGAAGGATCAATGCCCGATGATCGTGGCGGTTACGGCCAACGCCCTGAAGGATGACCGGGAAATCTGCCTTGCGGCGGGAATGGACGACTATATCAGCAAGCCGATCAAAAGCAAACCGGTGCTTGCCGTGCTGGAGCACGTCATCCGTGAGCGGAAAGTTTCGAACCGATAAATGTCCCGGGCTCGAAACTGGCGCGAGCGGATCATCAACTGAGCGTAAAGCCGAAAAAGGCCGGTCATGGGTGAAAACCCATGACCGGCCTTTTTTGTCCGCTTCCTATATGGATGATGGTTTGATGGTTTCATTCGTCCCCGCTCGAAACGTCATGGAAAAGGAGCCGGCTAAAATAATACAGATCGTTTTTCCAAACCGGCCAATCGTGACCGCCGTCCTTGGTAATGTACCACGCGTGGGGAACTTCGTGCCGCGCCAAATAGTCGTGCGTCCGGGTGCTGATCGATAGGAGTTCGTCCCGGTCGCCGCATGAAAGCCATAACAGCTTGAGACTCGCCGACGTTTCCTTCGGGTTGGGGACGAGCAGTTCGGGTGCCTTCGTATTGGGGGCAGGAGAAAAAGCTCCAATCCATGCGAAACGGTCCAGATGATGCAGCCCGATATTCAAGGACTGACCCCCGCCCATCGATAACCCTGCAAGCGCCCGGTTCCCGCGGTCCGTGAACACCGGGTAATTCGATTCGATAAAAGGGATCAGATCGTGAAGCAAATCCGATTCGAACGTCTCGAATGCCCTAACCTTTTCGGCGCTGAAAACATCCCCCGTCGCCCGGTCGTCGGGCATGGCGCGGCCGTTGGGTAATACGACGATCATGGGCGCCAGCTTGCCGTCGGCATAAAGGTTGTCAAAAATGACCTCCGGATGCCCGTGGTTAAACCACTCCGCTTCATCCCCTCCTATGCCGTGCAGAAGATAAAGCACGTTATATCTCTTCGCATCGGAAAACCCTGGCGGGGTGTAAACCATCGTTTTACGGGAATTCCCGACCGTCGAGGAGAAATATTCCACCGTATTCATGTTCCCGCGCGTTACGTTTTCCCTAGGCCGGTCGAATCCGACCGGAGCCTTTTCTATCATCATCCCGATCAACCCTTTCCGAAAAGCGTTTTCATTGAAATGCCTTACAAAGGAGCATGAGATTCCGCACCTATTCGAACCCCGGGATCGAAAACCGTGAAAGCGACGTTGGTTTTGCCTTTAGGCGACTTTTCATATGGTTTCAAGCACCTTCCAATAAGACGGCTTGGGCTGATGCTTGATATCGAACAGGAAGGGCCAGTTTTTCCGGCCGCGCACAGGGAAATGGTCCAGCCAGGTATAATCGTCTGCAGCCCCCCAAAAAGTGACGGACGTGATATATTCGCTGTATTCCTGAAACAACCGGAAAAATTGCCCGTAACGTTCCGCTTGAAGGGCAAGCATCTCTTCGGTCGGAGCCGCGAGATCGGTCCGCCGGTCATCGAACGCAAACATGGAGACATCCAGCTCCGTAATGTGCAGCTTCAAGCCGAGGCTGGCATACCGTTCGATCGCTTGGCGGATATCGTCCACGGACGGATGATGCAGGCTCCAATGCGCTTGAAGCCCGATGCCGTGAATGGGGACTCCCTGCTCGAGCAACGATTTGACGAGCGCGTAAATTTTCTCCCTTTTCTCCGGTACGGCTTCGTTGTAATCGTTATAGAAGAGCAGCGCCCCCGGGTCCGCTTCATGGGCATACTCAAACGCTTTGGCGATGAAATCGTCGCCGATGATGTCCAGCCACTTTGAAGGCCGCAGCAGTTCGCTGCCGCTGTCGGACACCGCTTCGTTCACCACGTCCCAGGCATAGATATCTCCCCTGTAGCGGGACAAAACCGTGTCGATGTGAGATTTCATGCGGGCCAGCAGCGTCTCCCGGTCAACCGGGCTGCCGTCCTGATGTTCAAACACCCATTTCGGCGTCTGATTGTGCCAGACCAGCGTGTGGCCCCTGACCCCCATGCCATTGGCTTTGGCCAGAGACACCAGGCGATCCGCCGCTTCAAACGTATATTGATCTTGCGACGGATGCAGCCTTTCGAACTTCATTTCATTTTCGGCAGTCACGCTGTTGAAATGCTCGATCAGCAAATCCCGCTGCGTGTCCAATGTGACCGGATTTACGGCGGCCCCCACCAAGAAATGCTCTTTAAACGCTTCACGCAACCTCATATAAAACCAATCCCCCTCCTTAGCGGAAATTCCCAACTAGCAGCAAGCGACTTGCGGCACACACCTTCATCCCAAAGTCTAGCCGTCGCCTCGCCGCGAAACAACCTGCCGTCGACCGTGTCCTTACCCGGGAAAATATGATTCCCTGCGGCCGCAGACGGCGGCTTCCGAAAGAACATCATGTGCAAACAAGGACATTCCCGCGGGAACGTCCCTAACGATTTCTTGCACGATTCGAATAATATAAGCCACTAGGGCTCGTTAAGAGAGCACCTGGTATTGAAAATCGGAAAAGTCGGCCGTTCCCCCGATCTCGCGGGTTGAAAACAAAAACAGACCGATGCGGCAACCCATAAAATGGTCCAGCTTGTATATCATCTTGTGCGTAATCCCAAGCTGCTTCCAATCCGCCCCATCCCGGTAATAAAACATGCACTCGTCCGCGTTATTCACGAAATTGCCGGCCGCCTTGAGCGTGACGACGTCTCCGGAGACGGGAATTCGGGCGAATTCGGTGCCGGGCTTCTCGTCTACCAAATTGCCGAATATGGAACGATCCTGCGGCTCTCTCGCCAACATGACCAGATACGACCGGCCGGCTTCCTTGGTCAGGGCAATCAGGCCGTACGTACCGATCAGGAAACACAGTCCTGCGTAATCGCCATCCTTCAGTCCGCTGCCGTCCAGCGTGACCGTCGCTTCGCATGCCGGCCCCATGGCGCGCTGCGTCAACGTGTTGACCGCAAACGTCAAATTGGGGCTGAGCTTTCCGGATCGGATCCGGTAGACTCCCGGCTTGTCCGTTACGGACCATAATGCATCGTCTGGCGTATGATTCCACTGCCAAACATCCTTCAGGCGCACCTTGCCGCGCTCGTCCGGCGTGTAATGAAAGTCATCGCTTCCAACCAATGGCCGGTAGGAATAACCGGGTCTTGTGCTCGGCAATTCGATCATTTTAGGCGCTTCCTTGGGGAATACCGGAAAACCGTTCTCAAAACGCAGCGGAACGAGCACCGGAATCCGGCCGACGGCGCCATGATCCTGAAACAGCACGGCCACCCATTTCCCGTCCGGCGTATCCACGATGCCTCCCTGCGCAACGCCCGAATTAAAATACCCCATGTCGTCGTTAAAGACCTCTCCGCCCGTAAACTCCCCTTCCAGGGAATCCGCCGCAAAGCAGGCCTGCGTTCGGCGTCCCGCCGCCTTCGAAATATGGATAAAGAAGGCGTAATACCTGCCGTCGATCTTATAAAAGTGGGCTCCCTCATATCCGAGATGATACGGCTCGCTTTCTTTGACGATGATGCGGTTCAGCCCGCCGGGCTTGGGCCCGGATAGATCCTCCTTCAATTCGGTCAGGTGAATTTCGGCATTGCCGTAAATCAAATACGTCCGGCCGTCATCGTCAAACAAGAGGGAGCAGTCATGATAAAATCCTTCGATGTATTGTTTCGCCCATGGACCGGATACGGAATCTGCCGTGTACAGATAGGTTCGGCGGGTATCGTTCGCCACGAAGATCACATAAAATTTCCCCTTGTGGTAACGCAGAGTCGGCGCCCACATGCCTTGCCCGTAAATATGCTGGCCGTCTTCGAGCCGCTGTGCCGGCGTATTGTCCAATACGTCGTACACATAAGAAGCCACTTCCCAGTGAATGAGGTCGTACGAGCGCAGGATGACGCAGCCCGGCATCATGTGCATCGTCGTGCTGACCATATAGTACGTGTCCTCTACCCGGATCACGTCAAGATCCGGAAAATCGGCCCATATCATCGGATTTGGATACATGTTCTTTCTGCCCCTTCCTAGTCGCGTTTTACAATGACTTCGATCGACACCTCGGCCAAAGCCGGGTTCAAATCCCGCTCTTCCGTTAAATCAAGCACCGGATATCCGTCCATGCCGAAATGCACGCGGCGGATTCCGGAACCTCTGGGTTCCTCTACTCCCGGTCTGGCGTGGTAGACGTTCCAAGTGACGCCTTCATCATCGGTCACGTAGGAATTATGGCCGGGGCCGTATTCGCCGGGAACGCTTCTCGACGTCAGCAGCGGATAGTTGCCCTTCGTCCAGCTGCCGGGATTCAGCAGATCCGCATTCGCATCGGCGGTCAACAGGCCTACGCAATACGTCGCGTCGATCGCCGCGCTTGAAAAGGTTAAAAAGATCCTGCCGTCCCGGATCAGGGCAAACGGCCCCTCATCGACGAAGGTATGGTTATTGGCCCAGCCAAAGTCCGGCCTGGTCAGCAGCACCGGGTCGCTCGCCAGCCTCCACGGCTCTTTCGGATCCAATTTCGCGATATAAATCCAGGCTCCAAGATCGACGGGCACGAACTGCCGCTCCGACCAAGCCGCGTAACATTCCCCGTTCACCTGGATGACCGTCATGTCCAGGGAGATCACCTTGCCCGCCTCGCATAAATCGGTTCCGTCTCTCTTGACGACGCGCCGGGGCATCGACCAGTCTGCCGCGCAGGCAGGGTCCCCTCCCTCGCGGAGCTTCATCACGTGACACTCTTCATAGAAAAACTCGCCCGTCGTTGCCGCATGAAAAATGTACAGCTCGCCCCCGATGATATGGAGCTCGGGAGCCCACAACAGCCCTTTAATGTGATCATAGGTCTTAGTATCCAGAATTAAGGACTCGCTGGCCTGAATCAGACCCGATATCGTATCCGCTTCCCTGATAGATAAGGTTTGATTGCCGTCGGCGTCGTTGGTCGCGATGAAATAATACTTGCCGTTCCACTTCGCGATGCATGGGTCCGCCCGGTTCGCCGCGATCGGAAAGGCATAATGCTCCTGACGAACGGTTCCGTTCACCCGATAAGTCCCGGCCTGATCCCAGCGAACCGCCGCCGTGTCCCAGCCCACGGACTTGGGAGCCGTGGTGCCGTCGCTATATACCGCGGTCGCTTTGAGCGTCTTCAAATCCTCGGCCGAGTTAGCCGCGATCCGATCCGGAACTTTAATGGCGACATTCTCGGGAACCGTAAGCCGGCCTATGAGACGGTCCGCCGTTTCCCGCGGAACGCGGATCACGTTTCGGTGCTGCATGCCTTCGATGTCAGCCGATACGGCTTCCAGCGTAAACGCCTCCGCCGTTTCCGGGACACCTGCACAGGTAAGGTCAAAAAGATCCTGGACCCTGTTTCGGTAATGTCCCCCGTTTTCATTGCTCCAGCGGATGACGTAAGCTTGGCTCGATTCATCGTATTCGCAAGCGACATCGCTTACGTGAGCATCGCTTTGCAGATCGATCAGCCCGATTTCTTGGTACTGCAGCAAATCTTCGGAAGTAAAAAACAGCACTGCCCCTCGGCTCTCCTCATCCTGCTGGCCATCCGCCTCCGTCCGTACGGCAACGACGCCGAATGTTCCGTCGGCCATGCGGAAGAGATACGGATTTTTCAAGCTTTTGGCTCGGAGCGTTCCGTTCTCATTTTGGGTGGCCTTGGCGAACAAGACGCCTGAATTATGGTTCAAAGCCTGGAAAGGCTTGCCGTCCTCGCGATAGGCAAGATGCATGCTGAATGCCAGCCTGGGCGCATAAATCCGATCCTCCTGCGGGATGCGCGTGTAGCATAGCACCTCAATAAATTCGCTTTTCTTTTTTGGTATCATGGCATGGACCTCACCTTTAATTGATCATTTCAATACAACTACGTGAAGAGGGACTTTCTCCATTTCTTGTGATTCTATTGACTTTATATTGCGTTTACTATGAAATTATAAAATAGGATACCTCATCAAATGAATGATCTATGCTAACAGAAACTTGATCTATTCTACGATTGGAGATTGCGATGACCACATCCATTTACTATGTCGGATATGATGCCGCCCATCCTGGGGACTTTATTTACGACATTCCGGAAGGGCATGACTTTTGGCTGCTGATCCTGACGCAAACGCCGGCCGAGTTCTGGGTCCAAGGAGAAATCAGGGAATACCCGGCCAACTGCGCCGTTCTCTTTCCCCCTCGCCAAAAGATCATGTACCGCGCCTGTTCAGGCCCCTTTGTGAATGACTGGGTGCGGTTCGAAACGGACGAAGCCTACGTTCTGGAGACGCCGTTTCCGCGGGGCATTCCGATTCCGGTTCCGGATCCCGGATACTGCCGCCAACTGTTCCAGCTTCTCGCCACCGAAAATTTTTTCAGCTGCGATTACCGGGAACTCTCCATCGACTACCTGTTTCGGCTCTTGTTCAACAAGCTGCTCGAAGCTTTTCAATCCAAGGAGCATTCGCCGCATTACCAGAAACTATTGGATTTGCGCAAAGCGATCCATAACCGTCCCGGCGGCGAATGGAGCGTCCCCTCCATGGCCGATGACGTTCACTTGAGTCCCGGGTACCTGCAAGCGCTGTATAAGGCGACCTTCGGGATATCCTGCATGGAGGACGTGATCCAGTGCAGAATCCGTCTCGCCAAGGAAAGGCTGAGCCACGGGTCGCTCCGAATCGCCGATATCAGCGAGCTGTGCGGATACAAAAACGTCGAGCATTTCTCCAGACAATTTCGGCGCATCGTGGGCTGCACGCCCCGTGAATACCGGCAATCGGCTCATTTGCGGCCATGAGACGCTGCCGGCATGGCATGGCATAAAGAAGCGTCTTTCAGGTACCAAGCATTTACAGCTTGGTTCCGAAAGACGCCCTGAATGTATCAACGTTACCCGACGATGCCGGTCCGCTCGATGCTTTCCACAAAGTAACGCTGCACGAACAAATAAATAATGATCAGCGGCAGGATGGCCAGCAGGATGCCGGTATCCTGAACCATGCTCATATAGAAAGGATCCTTGTTGGTCGCGACCCCGCCCTCGAGCATGATGGAGAGGTTGTGCGGCAGCGATGCCAGCTGGGTGGACATCACTTTGCCCGACGTTAAATACGTGGTCGTAAAGAAGCTGTCATTCCACTGCCATACGAACGAAAACAACAGCACGGTGACGATGGCCGGAACGGCATTCGGCAGCATGATGCGCAGAAAGGTTTTGCCTACGCCCGCCCCATCGATGTAAGCCGCTTCCTCCACTTCTTTCGGAATGCCCCGGAAGAACTGCCTGAAAATAAAAATGTAGAGCCCCGCCTTCAGCGAGTTTGCGGTGACCGAGGTCAAAATGAACGGCCAGTACGAATCCAACAGGTTCACGGACTTCCCGGTCAGCAGCGGAATCAGTCCCATGAGGCTGAAATCCTTCAAATTCATGTAGATCGGGATCAAAATGGTCGTCGGCGGCACCAGAATGGTCAAAATGACGCCTCCAAAAAGCAAGTTGCTGCCTTTGAATTTAAGCCGCGCAAAGGCGTAACCTGCAAACGCGCAGGACACGGCCGTCAGGATCGTCGTCATGGCCGATAAGGTAAACGTATTGAACAGCGTATGCCAGTAGTCCATGATCGAGATGGCTTTTTTGAAATTGTCCAGCGAATAATGCTCCGGGATAAAGATGACGATCGGCGAATACAGGTCGCTTTTGTCCTTGATGGCCGTCGAAATCTTTTGAAGAATGGGGTACAGAATGACAAACGACAGTCCTGCCATCAGGACCAGCCGCACGACGGTCCACAGCCAGCGCTTCCAGCTTTCGAGCGACAACAAACGGGCGATGATCAACGCTGCTCACGCTCCTTCTATTCTTGATAGAAAATTCTTTTGGAAATGAAAAACGTAATGATGGACAAAATGACCATGATCGCCAGGAAATAGATCCAGGCCATCGCCGAGCTGAGGCCGAAGTTGAAATTCGTGAACCCCGTTTCCCGGATCAGCGTCGTCATTTCGCTCCGGGAAAACGAGTCGATGATCGTATAAATCACGTTGACCAGGATGAGCGGGCTGACCATGGGCAGCGTGATTTTCCAGAACGCTTCGTAACCGGTCGCTCCTTCGATCTTGGATGCCTCGTAAAGCTGGGGGGATACCGATTGGATCCCCGCCAGGAAGATCAAAATTTGCACGCCCGACTGGCTGACGATCTGGTAGATGCGATCCACGGCGCTGGTCAGGTACGCGACGACGTTTTCGCTGACGCCGGAATTGAGCATGATCCGCGTCAGCTCGCTGGTCCCCAGGCCGCTCACGGCGCCGCCGGCGTTCTGCTCGTTGATGGCTTGAACCAGGCTGGTCGTCTCCAAATTCGCGATCACCCCGGAAGCCAAAATGACCGGAAGGAAAAAGATCGATCTGGCAATGGCTCTGCCGACAAACTTCTGGTTCAGCAACACAGCCAAAAACAAGCTGAAAATCACGATGAGCGGCACGTTGATGACCATGTTGACGATCGAGGTCGTCAGCGTCCGGTTAAAGCTCGTATTGACCGTAAGGGCTTCCACGTAATTGGAAATGCCGATGAAGCTGATTTTCATGCCGTTTGCATTGGCTTCGATGGAGCTGAAGCTGTACCTTAACGAAGAGACCAGCGGGATCAGGAAAAAAAGGAGAAATCCCAGCAGCCACGGCAGCACGTAGATAAAGCCCCAGAGTGCCTTCTGTTCGGCGTACGTCCGCCGCTTCATGCCGAATTTCAGTATGGACTTCATGATTGCACACCACCCGTCAAATAGCTCTCGGCTTTCACCGTTCGGCCGTCCACCGTCACATCCGTGCGGTTATAGTTGACAATGACGTACGTGCCGTTTCCGTACACGGTTTTGAATACGCCTTCGCCAAGCTTCTCATGGCCCGTAATCGGTTCATTCCGGACCTTCTTCAGCACGTCGTTTACCTCGCGGTACATTGCGGCGGCCTGATCGATCCACTGCTTGTAATGGACGGCATACAGGTCGTTGTACTCCGTATCCTTCACTTTGTCGTTCGGTTCATGGATCCATTCGAAATATACGCCCGCTCCGTATTCGAGGCATTTCAGGATATACTGCCGCTCATCCGTATAGGTCGACAGGTTAAACGGACTGCCCGTGTAGTCGACGTACCCGCGAATGACCATTTGGTAGAACGGGATCTCCTCGTCCTCGATCTTGAAATGGCTGCCTGACATCGGCGCGTTCGTAATATCCGACAAAAATGGAAGCGCATAAACGTTGCCGCCGTCCGCCATGACCTTCGGATTCGCCTGCGAGAAGCTGCCCAGCGCCTGAATCGATATGCTCTCGGATTCGGTTCGATCCAGCTGAGCGTGCTTCCGGTAATCGCTGTTGAGCCGGTCGGCGAGATCCCGCAGCGAAATGCCGCCCGGCTGGTACTCTTTCAAGCCCTTCAGCACCGACTCGGCATAGGATAAGGTCAGCCGCGGGGAAACAACGTATGACGGCGGCTTATCCCGGTCCCTCCGGTTGAGCGCCTGATCCAGCGGATAAAGAGCGGCAGGAACGCCTCTCAACGTTCTGGCGGCATTCGCGTTCTCGTTGAATCCCTTCCCCGTATTTGCGGTCAGGACCGCAACGTCAGGATAGAAAGAAACCCCTTGTTCCCGGGTGAAGGAGATGAAGTTTCGCAAACCTTTGCTGCCGCCGACAGCCTTGTCGACCGAAACATGATCCGGAACCTCATGATCCATCCCGCCGTTGAACCAGCCGGAAAATTTCAGCTTAATATTGGATATGCCCCGGTTTTTCATCTGGTTGATGATGTCCTGCGACTGTTCGAACGTCGTGAGCGGTTCAATCGTCCGGTAAGGGATGCCGGCGACATGCTTCTGTTTGGCAATGCCGCCGACCAATTGCAGGTAAAACGGCATATGTTCCGCTTCCGCAGCCGGCTTCGGCTTGGGCAATCCGCCGCGATCTTCGAGATACTGCCGATAGTACCGCGCCAATCCTTGATAAGATGCTTCTTCTTTGTTCAAAAAAGCGTACCGGACCGTAAAATCCGATTTCGTCGGACGTTCCTGGAACCTGGGCAGCGTGCGTTCCTGACCGTTTGCCTGCAGCGACACATCGCCCTTGTTGACGACATTGAAACTTGGATACACATAGTTATAGCTGTTCAGCTTTCCGCTGATATCGGCATGGATCGTCGCAGCCGAGGCGCCTTCCTCGATGATGCCGAGCATCGCGCCGCTTTCGCGAATGATCCCGAACACCGGCAGACGAACCGCTTGCTCGTTCTTGGCATCCTCGATCGTCTTCATCGTCAGATCTTCCCCGTACACCGGTTGCTGGTAAGCGGGATACTGCTTCTTCCCGTTGTTGAAATGGATGAGCGCGCCGGAGCCGTCCGGCACGAAGATCGCCCCCTGCTCCTTGGAACTGCCGGCTCCAAAAAAGCTGAGGAAGGAAATGTTCCCGATCGGATAGGCGCTCGGGTATTGAATGCCGGATGCCGGAATTTTGGCGATTAGGCTGCCGCCGTCCAGGGCGTATTCGATCGATGCCAGGAAAATCCGCGGTTCCGGCTTTTCCTGCGTGAATTGCAGCTCCTCCATGTCTTTCATCAGGTCCTCTTCGGTATATCCTGCATCTTCGAATGCCTTAAAGGCACGATCGAGCTGCAGCCCGTTTAAGGCGCTGTCGTTGCGGACATACACTTTTTTGTCCGGATCCTCTTTGTAGGCGATTTTCAGCGCCCGCTGGCCCGTTTTGTCCAGCTTGCCCAGCATCGCCTCGATTCGTTCGCTGCTGAGCATCATCGGCAAATCGGCCGCCGATTTCACGGCCGTTCCGAACTGGTACGTGACCCTTACCCCGCTTGGGATCGGCTCGAATTTGATCTGCTTATGCGAGACGCTGTCGGTGAACGTGTTGATGGAATTCACCTGGCCGAAATTGTTGTAATAATCGATTTTCAGCTGGGACGAAAGGATGCCTTTATTCACCCCGGACGCAAGGGCATCCTTATCGCGTTCCGGCGGGTTGCTATACCACATCTCGCCGGATTGTTTATTCAGAACGGCGATGACGCCCGTTTGCTCATCCACGAACAACCGCAGCCGTTCATTTTCGGCCACGCCTTTCATGCCTGCTGCCCGGGCATCGGTGAAGGCGGCCTTCACGGGCTGGCCCTTGGTGAATTCAATGGCAGCCGGCGCATCGCCTGCACCGGAATGGACCGCGTTCGAACCGCTGCAGCCGGCCAGCGCGACCCCCGCGAGCAGTACCGGGAGCCACAAGGCGTTTCTGGCTTTACGCATGGTTTCTCCTCCTTTCTTTAGCTTCTCAGCATGATTTCCTGGTAGATGACATGAACGAACGAAATCATCTGCTGAATCAGCCCGAAAAACAGCAGGCAGATAAAAGCCATGAATCCCATCGCCACGACCGTCAGCAGGATCGTCCCGACGGTCTTCGACGGCGTATATTGATGCACCGTCATGTTGCCGACGAACAAAAGATACGCCGACCAGAGGACGGCCGCGCTGTTGCAGAAGTAATAAAACGCGGTTTCCTGCAGCGATATGACATTGCTGAGCCAAATCCACGGAAAGTTGATGATCATCATCGGAACGAGGGCAAAGCACGTCGACGTAAAGATCTCAACGAATTTCCCTTCGCCGTCCATGAGCGTCGTCAGCGACCAGTTGGCTACGCACCAGAACAAGACCGGGACAACGACGTACACCACTTCCATCAGGCTGTTGATATCGTCCGGGTTGGACAGGCGGACCAGAAATCCGCTGTACTGGTTGCCCAATACATTCGTAATGATCATCAAAAACAAAATGATAAAAGCGGTGATCAAGGTATGCCGCTTGTTCCGTTCATATTTCAGATCCCAATACGCGTTAAAAGGATGAACCATAAGATAAAGGGGGTATTTCACGAGCTCACGATTCAATCGTAACACCTCCTTGTCTCCTCATCCGCTTACGGAGCTTTTTGAAGAGCAGGAGAACTGCGGCGAGCACGATCAACCCCGTCATGACGGCCGGGAAATATTCTCGCAGCACCTGCTTGCGGTAAAGCAAGTAAGCCTTGGAATAATTGGCTTGGTCGTAGCTTTCCTTGAAATAATGCATCGCCCCTTTGTAGTCCCCTTTCCGAAGGAGGGCCTTGCCCACGCCGGAATAGGCAAATTCCAGGTTCGCATTCATGTTGATCGCCTGTTGATAGAGATCAAACGCTTTTTCCTCGTCGCCTCTGTAGTAGCTCCGGACCGCTTCGTTCAACAGCCGGCCGTACGCCGTCGTCCGAAACACCGTAATCTCGCCGAATGCCTTATCGAGGACAAGAAAATCGTCTCCGACCCGTTCAATCGCCGCAGGGGTGTTGAATTGGCCCAACTGGTTGCCCAGGCCGCCGAAGATATACATCAGATGGCCATCCCCGCTGTAAGTGAAGATTCTGCCCCGCTTGGAATCGAGGACCGAATACATTTCGCTGTCGGCGACATCGATATCGATGAGCCGCGAAGGACCGACATCGGTTGAATACCGGGTATCTCCCACCAGGCTGAGATATCCCGTCCGCCGGAGAATATCGTTGCCCTGAGCGTTCAATTTCTTGATCGGGTTGTTCGAGTAGTCTCCGCTCGTTGCGTAAATGAAGCCTTCGTCATCGATGTCCAGATTGGTGAATTCGGTAGGCGTGAACATGACCATCTGGCTCCGCTGCGCCTGCGTGGACATCCTTTTCCAAAACAGTTCCACGGGATCGACCGTCACCCGGTTGGCGCCGATGAACGAGGTGAACGCTCCGTCGGAATTGAACTCCATAAAGCCGTCGAATACGCCGGTCGACATGACGTAGATCCGCTGCGCCTTGTCCACGACCACCCGAACCGGCTGGAAATCGAAATTGGCCTGCAGCAGGTCGGACTTCGGCGCTTCGAGCACTCCCAAGAGCCTTAGGTCGGCATCCAGGTGAACCACCCGTTTATTGCCCGTATCGGCGACAAACAGCTCTTTCCGTTCGGTCACGAAGATCCCTTGCGGGTTGTTGAACGTATCCTTCTTTCCCCCGTGGTCAAAGGAACTCACCACCTTTACCGGCTTGAATTGCTCATCAAGGACGACGATGCGGTTGTTGCCGGAATCGAGCACATAGATCCGCTTGTCAGCCGTGACATGGATGTCGCTCGGGTTTTTGAAGGGACCGACGCCAAGCTGGGCGCCGCTGAGCAAAGACGCGGCCTCATACGCGGCAGGCGCTGCCACGGTGTCGTTCCAGAAGGAATAGTTGTAAGAGGCGCTGCCCTCGGCATGGACCGCGTTTACGCCGGTACTCGTCCCCAGCAGGCAGCAGAGGGCAGCCAGGAGGAACCATTTCACTTTCGTTATGCTCTTTTGCATCGTGCTAAGTCTCCCCCTATTCTTTCATTCCGGAGGTCGCCATCGTCTGAAGGACGTTGCTCTGCGAAATGATAAAGAGTGTAATCGGCACGATCATCAGGATCAGCGCGACGGCGGCCCCCACGCCGGCACGGGCGATCCCCCCCGCGGTAATTTGGCCCAAGGCGTAGTGAAGCGTTTTGAGGTTCTCGCTGTAAATGAAATTGCCCCCGTCCGAGCCCCACAGCATCGGAAATTGCAAAATCATCAGCGTTAACCAAGCAGGTTTTACGTTGGGCATGACGATCGTCCAATAAATCCGGTATTCGTTCGCCCCGTCGATTTTGGCCGCTTCCAGCAGGGCGTCCGGAATTTGTTCCATGAACTGTTTCATTAGAAACAACCCGAGCGGGAAAGCGAGCGACGGGACGATAATCGATGCGTGCGTATTGATCCAGCCCAGCCACGACATCACCATATAGTTGGGAATCGCCGTCACGTGCCCGGAAAACATCAAGGCCATGACGACGATGGAGAACAGGACCCTGGACCCGGGAAAGCGGTATTTCGCCAGCGGGTAAGCCGCGGCGGACGACAGCAGGATATGGCCGACGGTCCCGACGATCGTAATGAAAAGCGTATTCACGATGTATCGGGAAAGCGGCACCCAGGAATTCCCCATTAACGCCACCAGATCGTAAAAATTGTCCATCGTCGGATTGTTGACGAAGAAACGCGGCGGAAACAGGAACAGTTCGTTCAGCGGTTTAAAGGCGTTGTTTACGGCATAGATCAGCGGCAGCGCCATAAATGCGCCGAAGACGGCCAGGAACGCGAACAGCACAAAGCTGACGGCAAAAGAGCGGTTTAGCCTCCGCGGCATGCGAATGGCGCCCATCATTCTCGTCACCAAATCACTCCCCTACCTTTCTGAGCATTCGCTGCGTCAGCTTGTTGGCGCCAAGCATCATGGCGAACAGCACCGTTGCGATCGCGGACGCATACCCCATTTCAAAGCGAATCGTTCCGTAATCCATCAAATGGGTGACGATCGTATGCCCCGCATAGTTGACGCTTGGAAAACCCGCGAGCGCCACCGAAATATCGGCCACCGCAAACGAGCTCGTAATCTGCATGACCGCCCCGAACATCAGCTGCGGCCGCATGGAAGGCAGCGTAATGAACCACAGCTCCTGCCAGCGGTTGCGGATGCCGTCGATCGCCCCGGCTTCAATCAGGGACTTGTCGATCGTCTGCAATCCCGCGATAAAGGCCAGGAAGCTCGTGCCCAAACTGAGCCACAGCTGGACGATCATGATGATCGGCAAAATGTACTTCTCGTTCGTCAGCCATTGAATCGGTTCCAATATAAAGCCGAATTTAATTAAAAAGCCGTTCAAATAGCCGTATCTGTCGCCTGAAAAAATGATGAGCCAAATAAAGAAAACGTTGCCGGAAATCGACGGCGCGTAGAACACAAGCGTCATCAACGCGCGGACTTTCGGGGACAGCTCATTGATAATCCATGCAAACAGGAAGCAGGCCAGGTAGCTGATCGGTCCGCAAATGACCGCGAACAGCAGCGTATTTTTCAATGCGATCATAAAGACGTCGTCGTTCAAAAACAATCTGGAGTAGTTCTGCCACCCGACAAACCGGGGGAACTCCAACATGTTGAAATAAAAGAAGCTGAGGACGATCGAAAACACGACCGGGACGACCGTAAAGGCAAAAAAGATCAGCATATACGGACTCATCAAAATGTAATAATGCTTGTTTTTCTTCAGTTCTCTCCATAAGTTGGCCAGCCGCGACTGCTTTTTCGGCTGCACGAGGCTTGAAACGGCGGACGGACTGGTTGTTTCGGCTTGCATCCGATTTCCACCCCCTGACTGTTAAGGTAAATTGAATTCCTTCCGCTTGACCGCAATTTCGTCATCGATGTACAAGAGGTAATCCGACAAAGCCTCGCGGGGATTTTCGCTGGCGTTGACGACTTTGCGGAATGCGTTGTCCAAGTGCCGTCCGGTAAAGTAGCCGCCCGGAACCTGCGGGATTCCCCTGACCCATTTCCACTGATTCTCCAAATTGCGATAATCTTTGACCGGCCAAGGCAGCTCCTCCAGCGCCTCGACGTTGGCTGTCGGATAACGGGCCGCCTCGCCCATCAGCCCTTCCATCTCGCGGCCGTAAGCGATTTGGGTGTCCTTATCCGTCCACCATTTCATAAATTCCCAAGCGGCCTCTTGATCCTTTGCCCCGGCCAGCATCATGACGCCGGTCGTGTGGCTGGCCACCTCGTGATGGACCGTGCCGTTTTTCTCCGTGCCGGGAACCATGGTGAATTCCCAGAGTCCTTTGATTTCCGGCGCCAATACGGTCAGCATGTTGTACGTCGTATAATCCGCGATGCCGATCGGCATTTCGCCGGTCCGGAACCGGTTCGGGAAATCGGCCAGCAGCGGGAACTTGTAGCTTGTATAAAACTGCGTCCATTTCTTGAAGGCATCCATGGCGATCTCGGAGTCCAGCGCGCTTTTTCTCCCGCCGTCCCGATAAAACTCGCCGCCGCCTTGATACAGCAGCATGGAGAACGTCGGGTTAGGCACCAGGCTCGCGTTGGCGGCCTCGATCGGCAAGTAAAATTGCATGTTGTGCTTCTGCAGAACCGAAATCATGTTATAGATATCCTGCCACGTTTGGGGAGGCTCCAGGTTCAGTTCCTTCAAGATATCCTTGCGGTAAAAGAGCATCGGGAACGACTGCTGCTCCGGCAGCGCGTAAACGCCCCCGTCATATTGGTAAGGCACCAATCCGCTGTCTCGAAAGCGGGATGCCACTTCGTCATAATCGGCAAACTTCGACAGGTCGACGGCCGCCCCCCGCATGGCATAGTTCACGGGCACGTCTTCGCCGATCTGCATGGCCACGTCCGGTCCTTCGCCGGCGAGCGTCGCGGGCAGAAGGATGTTGGCCGGCACGAGCTTCAGATTGACCGAAATGTTCGAGTTCGGGGTAAACGAATCATCGATCAGGTTTTTCAACACCTGGGCCTGATCCCGCCCCGTCGTAATCCAAACCGTCGTCGATCGCTTCTGCTTGCCGGTATTGCCGATGCTGTCGTAATCCTCGGTATAAGACGCTGCCAGCGCCCCGGCTTCATGCTTCACCACTTGCGGAAACGTCGCGTCCGCTTTCGGCAGTTTATGATCCGGCGAGGAGACGATCAAATAATCCAGCGTAAGCGGCTGTTCCCGGACGGTCAGAATCCACGTACCCAGGCCGCCGACGTTGGTCTTGAAGGCCTCCAAACGGTTCGCAACCGTATCCGGCCGCTTGGCCATTTCCTCCAGTTGCTTGGCCATCGTGTGCAAAATGGCGACCTTGTCGCTCTGTTCTCCTGTCGTTTGTTCCAGGTAATCGGCCACGCTTTGGATCGTTTCGGCTTGTTTGCGGAATACCTCCGCCATTTCCGGGATCCGCTTCTCCAACTGGTAGTCCCGGTACGGATCGGGGGAATTGGACGTGATCATCAATATTTTGCGGTACATTTCGTTCAGCTGCAGCACGCTGGACTCGATCGTCTGAATCAGCGGAGCCAGCTCGCCAAGGGAAACGGCCATGCGAATGCGGTGCTTGCCTTGGGTCAAGTGGAACAGATACGGCTCATCCCCTCCCAGCACGTACATGTCCCAGTCCCTGCCGAATTCGAAAGGAATCCGTTTCATCTCCTTGAACGGAACCTTGCCGTCAATCGTCAGGCTTCGCGCGGCGAAGACGCCTCGCAGCTGATCCTGCTTCTCTTTTAAGGCGATTTGGTACAAGCCGTCCTCCGGCGCTTCGAACTCCCACTCGATCCACTGTCCCGGCAGTTTCCAGTTCAACCCTCCGATCGTGTTGATCCGGATTTTGGACACGTCGTACGGAATCACCGTCGGGCTGGACCTGTCGGAAACGGGATATAAGGTCGGAGAGGATTTATACACCGCATCCTCTGCTTGAATCACGATGTATTGGCCTTTGGCGGGCTGCAATCCTTTGGCTGAATAATCGCCCTTGATTTCTTCGTACGTCTTTAACGTTTCTTCCTGATACAACTCGATATAATCGATGGCCATTGGCTCGCGCAATGCCGTTAAGGTCATGCTTTGAAGGCCTTTGTCAAAATAAAACAAGTAGGGTTCGTCATAATAACCGCTGCGGTCGGTAATGGATTCGATTTGCCAGACGGGCTTCTCGACCTGGCTCGGACGCAGATCGTTGCCCCTGTCGTCCCGCCTGATCTTGTCGTCCCGGTTGCCCCATACCCGGTCAAAGGTAACCAGATCGGCTCCCTTAAAGGGTATCTGTCGATTGATCGTCAACTCGCGTTCGATCGCGGAACTTTTCCCCTCGACGGGCAAATATCGGACTCTCACGTTGTAGAGACCCGGCTGTTCGATGGGGATGTTCCAGCTGATGGAACCCGACTCCGGCGTGAGGACGGCGGTTTCCCCCGACGGATGAATGACCTCGAATCCCGGCCCATCGGTTTTGGTAAAGCTCTCGCCCTCAACCCGAATGACCTGATCCGGACGTTTCGCAGCTGAATGGGCTTTTAAATACGCGTCGTAGCCGCCGTCATCTCCGCCCGATCCCGTAACAGCCGCGAAATCGGCCATGGCCCGAACGTTTCGGACTTCGGATGAACCGGAAGGGTAGAAGGCCCAGACGGACGTTACTATGACTAGGACGAGCAAAACAGCGACGTAGCTCTTCTTTCGGTTGATCATCTTCTCCCTCCTGAAGCAAGAGACTTATCATTTTAATAACAGTCCCGATTAGACATGTTCTAATGGGGACTGTCGGTTCAACGTTTGGTTTTCAGGATTTTGCAAAATTCGATTCCTGCCGCTCCCGGATACAATATATAGACGAACTAGACCGTTTCGCTCTGTATACTGCTGACTGAGAGTCGCTTTTTGGATTTTGCAAAATCCTCATTTATTTCGATCCGTATACTTCATCAATCGCTGCTTGGAACGGCGCCTTGTATTTCTCTACGACGGTAGATACCGAGGTTCCGCCGACGATCTCGCCGAGAAAATCGTAAAACTTCAGGTTCGGGAACGTGCCGTGGTCGAGGACGGCCAAATTGGCGGCGACTTCCTTCGCATTGTTGATATCCTCTTCGTTCGTAAACAGGGTTTCATAAGTGGCCTGGTCCGGATAGTCATACATCGAATCGATGTCGTTGATTTTCTCCCAAATATAAAGCAGCTTATCCGGGTCCTTAGCGGCCTTAGGGATGAACAAAGATTGATACAGGCCTTCGTAGGAATGGTACGCGCTTGCGCTCGGGCCTTTAGGGAACGGAACGAATCCGATATCCACATCAGGCATATCCTTTTTGATGCCGCTAAGCTCATGAAGGGCCCCTGCATACATCAGCGTATTGCCCTGACGGAAAAATTGGCCCGGTTCGGTCCAGTCTCCGCCTTCCGTCGGTCTGGCTATTTTTTCAGTCGCGATTCGGGAGATGAAATTAAGCGCTTCGGTCGTTTTAGGATCTTCCAGGTTCTGCTTGTTTTCTTTCGTCAAACTTGTTTCGTTGGAAGCAAGCGCAAATTCAAGCGGCGACGGATTGGCGAGTCCCCAGGAATCCAGCTTGCCGTCGTTATTCGTATCCTTGTTGGCTTCTTTGGCCACTTGCAGGAACGTATCCCAATTCCAGCTGTCCTCATTGACGTAGTCTTGAAGCGGCTTCAAGCCGAGCTTGCTCATGAGGGTCCGGTTGTAAAAAATGCCCTGAACCAGGTTGGCTTGGTTTTCCGTGAAGCCGTACCCTCTTCCGTTATATTGCATGTATTGATTGGTCACGTTCTGGTTAAAAGCTGCCGGATTCTTCGTATACTCATCGACGGGTGCCAGCAGATCCTGTTTCACAAGCGTTGGAATCGTATAGTTTTTGCCCAGTCTGACGATGTCGCCGAGCGGCTCGCCGGCCAGCAGGGATGCCGTCACTTTTTGCTGGTATTCGCCGTAGTCGATCGCGACGTATTCCATTTTGAAATTATGCTTCTTTTGCAGCTCCTCCAGGTTTTTTTTGCGCTGGATGTTATCCGGGTTATCCTCCGGAATCGTCATATCCCACCACGATACGACCTTGATCGTTCGGCCCCCCAAGTCGAAATCCATGTCCGGCGTTTTGTACGTTTGTTCCGTTTCTTTCTCCGCGCCCTTGTTTTCCGTGTCGGTTGCCGCAGTCTCGGTCTTCGTCTCGGTCTTCGTCTCCGTCGCGCCGGTAGTGCTTGGCCCGCCCTTGGAACCGCCGTTGCTGCATGCCGAAAGCACAAGCAACAGCGTGCAAAGCAGCATCATCATTTTTCGATTACGCATTTTTCCAATCCCCCCATGAAATGAGTTGCATTCGAATCACATTCAAAGTGTAGCGCTTACATTGAAAGAGCAACAACCCGTGGTAAATTAGGTATTCTACCCGTCAAAATATAGATTGCTTGCAACCCCTTACATTGCAAATGGCCAATAAGTAAACAACGGTTAGCAATATAAAGAAAAGCACATTGTTTGCGTGACGGTTTTTTTTTCATAATGAGAAATAAGCAACTTCACCGAGACAACGTTTTAACGAGAAAGAAATAGGGGGGAATATCGTGTATAAGGTGCTGCTTGTTGATCCCGATCATCATGCGAAGGAACGGATGAAGCGTATGCTGGACAGACATCAAGCGGAATTTGAATTGGAATGCCATGCCGCTGCGGCTGCCGAGGCGTTGTCGATGCTTTCCGCCCAGAATCATCAGCTGGTGCTGATCAGCATGAGGGCATCGGAGGAAGAAGGGCTTCGGCTGTGCGGCCGCATTCGCGAGAAAAGCCGCGTCCCGATCGTGCTGATCGGCGGGCGCAATGAGTTCCAGCTTGCCAGGAAGGCCTTGTATTATCAGGTGAACGACTATCTGCCCGACCCTGTCACGCCGGAGGAATTCTCCGCGAGCCTGGAGAACGTGAAACGGGAGCTGGACGTAGCGCTGTTTTCCGGAAACCAAGCGGACCCATGGTCAGAAGCCGTTCGGCAAGCCGCGGCCGTCTCTTCGGCCGACATTATCGATAAGGTGAAGGCTTATGTGGACGAGGCCCTGCATCAGAACATCACGCTGAAGGAAATCTCCCATATTTTCCATTTCAACTATTCTTACCTGGGCCAGAAATTCAAGGTTCAAGAGAAGATGACCTTCAAGGAATATCTGCTTCAGCAGCGCATGGAGAAGGCGAAATTTCTGCTCGAGAATACCGACATGAAGGTGTATGAAATCGCGAACGAAGTCGGATATACCGAGATGGACTGGTTCTACAAGAAGTTCAAAACGTATACAGGTGTAAGCGCTAACAAGTATAGAAAAACACTGAACATTACGGCGTAACAAAACATCTATCAACGTACACACTATGTAACCAACCATCACATATCAAAGGCCGCTTCCCGGTTGACCATCCGGGAGCGGCCTTTATTCATTCCCCCACTCGCTGGGGTTATTCCAATGTTAACAGTCCGATGTTCGTCAGGTTCTGCCACGTTCTGTCCGACGTATCGTTCCAGATCGCCACGCTGTCGCGTGTCCCGTCGTCATTCTCGTCATTGTTGACCTGTACGTCAAACCCGATGAGACTGCCCGCCTTAGGCGGCGTTCCGACCCAATCGACAGCGGCCTCGATGATATAGCCTGTCGGTGTCCGCTTCGCGGCCGACGTCAAATTGGCGCTGAGCGATCCGGGGTTGACCGACGTTTCGTTATCGAAGTTCACGCGATACTGCCCGTCGTCGCCGTCATAAGAACCGGTTCGGGCATTGTTCTGATCGATGAAGATTTCGACGGAATCCTGCTCCCATACATTGGCGCTCCGCTTGGTCACCAGCGAGTCGGTCACCTCGGCCAGCACGTACAAACGGTTGTCGTCCCAGAGCGTTCGTACCTTCGCCGTTGAGCCCGAAGATCCGCTGACCCAGCGGTCGGTTACGATCTGCTCCGCCTTGTTCCAAATGTCGTCGATGTCCCCGTCGATGACCGCCGTTCCTTTTGCAGCCTTGGCGGTTCGCGGACCTTCCGCCATCGTCAATATGCCATACCCGGACGTATCGGCGTCCTGTCTGTGATGAATATCGTTCCAGGACGCCAGTTCTTCCGCCGAACTGGACCGGTCGCGAATGCGGACGTCAAAGCCGATTTCCTTTCCGGTTTGCGCGCCGTCGACCGGGATCGAAGCTTCGATCCGGTATCCCTTCTCCGTCTTCACCGCCTTATACTCGGCCGGCTTATGCGGATTGGCGCCGCTGCGCCGGAACGTGTACTTTTTGTCGTCCGCTTCGTAAGCATTCGTTTTGCCGTTGTTTTCGTCAATATACACCTCGACGGCATCATTGCCGTTCACCGTGGCATCATCGACATCGACCCATACGTACAGATGTCCTGCATCCCATAACGTTTTATAAGTCGCTGCCGCTTTGCCGCCTGCCTGGATCGGCACGGCCTGCGCCACATTCCATACCGCTTCCGCCTGGCCGTCAATCTTTACGCTGGCCTCAAGGGCTTTCGTGCGCTTCGTTTCAACCGGAACCTTCGCCGGATCGACGAGCGCCCAGTATGCGTATTTGGCTTGCAGCCGTTCATCGAACAGCAGCGGCCAATTGTTGCGAACGACCGGGAACGTGCGCAGCCAGGTGTTCAGGTCGTCCTTGCCCCAGAATATGACGGCGCTGAGCTGATCCGAATGCTTCCTGAATACGTCGAAAATCTCCCTGTACCGGTTGGCCTGCTTGATTTGCAGCTCCGTTGGGAACGTCTCATAGGCGTCCGCGTCATTCGTATAGATGCTCATGTCCAGCTCGGTGACTTGCTGATCGATGTCAAGATCCCGGAACGCCTGAATCATATCATCTAACTCCTGCACCCGGGGATATTCGATCCCGATATGCGTCTGGTGGCCGACTCCGTCGACCGGAATCCCTTTGGCCTTCAAACGCTTGATCAGATCATGCAGAAACTGCCGTTTCACGGGATCATTCGTGTTGTAATCGTTGATGAACAGCTTGGCGTCCGGATCGGCCTCATGCGCAAAAAGGAACGCCTTTTCAATAAATTCTTCGCCTGCAATTTGATACCATAAGCTGTTGCGGAGGCCCCCCGGCTTCTGGTCGCCGGGCTCAATGACCTCGTTTACAACGTCCCAAGCGTAAATTTTTCCCTTGTACCGGCCAACGACGGTATCGATATGCTTTTTCATCCGGGCATATAGAAGCTCCTTGCTGGCGAGGTTGCCGCCTCTGTCGTAAAACACCCATTTCGGCGTCTGGGAATGCCAGACCAGCGTGTGGCCCCGCATCGCGATCCCGTTATCCATGGCGAAGTTTACGATTTTATCGGCTGCCGTAAAATTGAACTGACCCTCCGCCGGCTCGGTGGCGTCCCATTTGAGCTCGTTGCCGGCCGTCAGGCTGTTGAAATGCTTCCGGACCAGCTCCGCATCAGGGCTGTTCGGATTCTGGATTTCATTGACCAGCACAGCCGTCCCCAGCTTGAATTGGCCGGCAAACACGTCCTTCAGGCTCGGAATGTCCTTCTGAATCTCGATCGGAACCGGATCCGGAGCGCGCTCGATCACGACATCGTCCACGTAAAAGTCCAGCGTCGGATGATCGAAGGATTCGAAATAAACGGCCAAGCTTTCAATCGGCTGCTGCAGGGTATATTCTCCGCTGAGCTTGACCCATCCGCTGTCGCCCGCCTGAACCGATTTGACGACTTCATACGCATTGGTTCCGCCCGTCGTGCGCTGGATCACCATCGATACCGGCGAGCCCGGCGTTCCGGCAGGCAGCTTGACCCAAGCCGATAAACGGTACGTCTTTCCCGTTTCCATGATCGGCGTCACGTCGAGCTGCGGACCGTTCCAGCCCTGGGTTCTGCCGGTGACCTGCATGCCGTAAGACCCCGTGTGGGCCGCTAACGGGGAAACCGTCAGGATTTCGTTGCCTCCCCGCCCGAACCAGCCTTGGAGCGTCCCATCCTCGAAATCCTTGGAGATCCGCACGCTTGCTGCCCCATCGCCCGTCTCGGATGTTCCCGCGCGGCCTTCGGAAAGCGCTGGCGATTCCTGCTGGGCACTGGCCGGGCTCGGGCGTGTACCGAGCGATAAAGGGGCCAGCACGAGAACAAGCGCAATCATCAACAGGATGGAACGTTTCATTCGATGCTTCTTCATGAATCCACCTCTCCTTAAGTTATCTATTCCATTAAAACGCCTCTTTACGGCATTCCATGGCCATGTATCGGATCGCTAAAACTATATCGAATGAACGAAAGTACTTTAATGACACGGATGTCCGCTCCGGATCAACAAATGACAAAAAAGACTTTGGTTCATTCCGGCTTGTTAAGGCTTTGCCTTATATATGGAAGGGTTAGGCCCGAAGAACACCCGAATTAGACCGTCTGCCTTTCGTTCGCCGGGTACAGGACGATTCGTCCGTCCTCGAGTTCGACGCGCACTTTGTTGCTGTCCTTGAAGCTCCCCGTGCCCAGATAACCGGCAGGGATTTGCAGCCGGCCGGCCTTGTCGAGCACCGCATACTCTATATGGCTCTCGGCTTCCCGCCGGGCGCTGTCGGCATCCATTTGCGTCAACACGTCGGAATAAGAGATTCTGCGGAGCATCTCGGCGGACGTCTTGCCGTCGCGGATCTGAACAACCCGGTCCACCTTCCGGGCCAGCTCCGGATCATGGGTCACGATCACAATCGTAATGCCGATCGTCCGGTTCAATGTCCGGAACAAATCGAGGACCTGATTGGATGTAGCCGTATCCAGCGATCCCGTCGGCTCATCGGCGAGCAGCAGCCGCGGTTCGTTCGCCAGCGCAATGGCGATGGCCACCCGCTGCTGCTCTCCGCCGGACAATTCGCTGAGCTTGTTTTTCACCCTGTGGCTCAGGCCGACCGCTTCCAGGAGCTCGAGCGCGCGGGTCCGGCGTCTTCGGCCCCGCAGGAGAATCGGGAGCTCTACGTTTTCGATCGCGGTCAAATAGGGAATCAGGTTGCGCGCGTTATTTTGCCAGACGAACCCGACCGACTCCCGCTTATATTTCACGAGGTCGCGTTCGCTGAACGCGAGCAGGTCCTTGCCGTCCACGTACAGCTTGCCGGCCGATGGTTTGTCGAGGCCGCCCAGCATGTTGAGCAGCGTCGATTTGCCGCTGCCGGAATTGCCGATGATCGCCATGAATTCGCCGTTCTCTACCTGAAGATCCAGCCCTTGAAGGGCGACGACTTCCAGGTCCGCCGATTTATAAATTTTGACGAGCCCTTCGCATTGAATCATGAACTATTCCTCCCCGAGTTTCAGCGCCTGCGCGATGCGGATTCGTGTCAGCCGGTACCCCAGAATGAGCAGCCCGGTCGCCAGCGTGAACCCGATGATGCCGTACAGCTGCAAATAGTCGCTGAGCTGATATGTAATCGTGAATGGAGGGACTTGTTCTTTGGACGCAAACGACATTTCGAAGAGCGGCACGAATTTCATGCTGGTGACGTTGCCGATGAACACGCCGATGAGGACCGCGGCCCCCGACGTGAGCAGCTGTTCGCTGACGAGCATGCCGATCATTTGCGGGAAAGAGACGCCCATCGCCCGCAAAACCCCGTATTGAAGCGTTCTGCCGGATAAGGTCAAGACCCAGAACAGCAGGAAACCGATGAAGCTGACCAGCATGGAGATGGCAAATCCGAGCGTCATTACGCCGTTCATCGCCAAACGGAACGGATCGTTCCTGGATTGGACCACCTCCTGGGTCGTGTCCCGGAGGCTGGTCACCTGCAGCTTCTTCTCCTGCAGCTGCCCGTAGATATCTTCGCTGCTTGTGCCGTCCGCCAGCTTCAGCCATACTTCGTACGGCTCGACTGCCAGGCGGTTCTGAATCGTGCCCAGATGTCCGACAACGAGATGCGGCTGCTCCGGTTTGCCGCTTCCTTGATCGGACGGCAGCGGACTCCAGCTCGGCCAATAATCGATAATGCCGTACACGGTAAACGTCGCCCCGTCCAGACCGTCCCAATACACCCGGATCGGATCGCCGGGCTTCAGCTTGGCATCCTCCGCAAGCGAGCGTGAAATGAGCACGGCCTCCGGATTCGGGGCGATCAGATTCAAGTAGCTGTTGATCGGATGCTGCAGCAGCCCCTCCTTCATCCAAGCGGTACTTCCGAAATCCTTCGTGTCGATGCCAAAAAGAGCCGTTTTGCCGTTTTTTTCATTGGTGCCGGCACTGAACCTGGCCTCCTGCTTCTTGAACACCTTTGCTGTCGCTTGCACACCGTCCAGCTCCTCAAAGGGCTCGAAGGGCGGCTCCGTATATTGAACCCGTTTCTGCACGGTTGTCGTTGCCGGCTCAGACGGAGGCTGCCCTCCCGCCCCCGGGGATACCGGTGGAGGGGCATCGCTTTCCCACTTTGTCGTCAACGCGATGTCCGTGCCGACCGCATACCGAACCTTGCTGTCCATGTTGTCGTTGATGGTCCTGGCCGCGTTCGCGCTGAATAGGCCCGTCGCCACCGTCATGATCAGAAACACCTGGATGGTCAAATACTGCCCGGACGAGCGGCTGATCTGAACGAGCGTATGGTATAGCGCCGGCGGCCATCCGTTTCGGCCCAGCCAATAAACGAGCCGGACGAACCAGGGGTATACCCGAAGCACCAGCAGGCCGCCTCCAAGCGCAAAGAGGGCCGGCGTCAGGAACAGCAGGGGATCGACCTGCAGGTCGGCAGATCCCAGCGCAAGCCTCCGCAAATCCTCCTGACGCTGGTTGAAATTGTACAGCAGATAAACTGCCAGGCTGACGAGCACCACATCGAGACCGGTCCTATGCCAGATCGACAGCCGGGTCAGGCGCGCCGTCTGCTGCTTATGGCTTACGATGCTCACCCGCGTTGCGAGGAAGGCCGGGATCAGGATCAGGATGATCGCCCCCGCCACGGCGGCCGCAGCCACCTGGTAGGCGCCGCTCGTCATGCTCACCTTCAGCGCGGAGCGCTGCACGAACTCCAGAAAACCATTGGAAGCGCCAAGCAGTTTCGTAAACCATACGCCGAGAAACGGTCCGGCGGCCAGCGCGCTCAGACCCAGCAGCAGGCTCTCCAGCAGATAGGCCGCCATAATCTGCAGACGGCTTGCTCCCCGGCTGCGGAGCACGGAAATCTCCGTTTTTTGCCGGTCGATGATCAGATTGGCGGTCATGTATAAATAGAACGCCAGCATCAGCATGACGGGGGTATACAGCGAAAGCGTCACCGTATCGAGCTTATCCTGTTTGCCCTGGTACGATGCGATGGTCGGGCTCGCCGGAATTTTGATTTCGGCTACCCCAAGCTTGCCTTTAAAATAACGCCGGACCTCCCGGTCCGCCTGGGTGAACGCATCGACCTTGCCCAGCGACAGCTGTTCGTAATTGAGCGCGAGCCGCCATTCCATGCTGGAGACCCTGGCTTTGCCGCCCTGCGTAAATTCGCGCTCGAACTGCTGGAAAGGGATCAGGAATCCGTCCTCGTTCTCCGTGGTCAGAAACGGCAAATACCGGTCCGCCTCCGGATCCGTCTCTGCAATGCCGACCGGGATGACCCGAAAGCGGGTACTTCCGCCATCCTGGGGCTCTACGGTCAGTTCTTCACCAAGCTTCCGCTTGGTCGCCAACTGAAACTTCTGCGTGACCAGCGCCTCGATGATCCCGTCCGAACGATCCGCAGGCATCCGCCCCTCGATCAGACGGACCCGCTTCTCCAGATCGGACAGCGACATAAAGCTTCCTAACGTCTTTTGCGATTGCTTCTCTTGGGCGGAAGCATCGGCTCCGTATACCTTCATCTTCGGCGTGAACCTTTGCTGGTAGAACGACAGCGCCTCCAGCCCCATGCGCTCCGGAATCGTCTTGACGAACCGATCGGCGCTTTCGACAGCTTCCGTCGTCTTTGCGTCCATGGAGGGTGCCGAGACCGTGGTGCTTATTCGGAGATAGCCCGGATACACCCCGTTCCCGGTCTGCACGGACTGCAGCTCCTTCAGTAACGTCCGCTCCAGGATGGCCTGCGAGTAGAGCGGCATGGAGCTGAACAGAGCCACGCATACGGTAAGGCCGATCCACAAATTCAGCTGCAGCCACTTGTTGTTGGCCATCTTGCGCAGGATCATCGTCCATAAAGCCAAATCATACACCTCATCCCTCATGCCCGGCCGGACCGGGCTGTAGCTCTTTACGTTAATTGTTCAGGATGACCTTCTGGCCTTCCTCCAGTCCTTTGACGATCTCGACTTCCGTCGGCGTCGTCAATCCGATCTCGATGTCAACCTCCTTGCGGCGGTCTCCTTCGGCGATCTGAACATAGGAACGCCCCATATAGGAGCGGATGGCAGAGCGGGGTACAATGATGGCGTTATCCCGCTTCTGAAGCTCAATCGTCAGCTCGGCGCTGTCGCCGACCTTGACGTCGCCCGGGGCGTTGTCCATACTCATGAAGATCGTCACCCCGTTCTTTTCGGCCTTCGTACTGTCCGCGGCAGCCGGCAAATTCGAAGGGGACTGGAGGACCTTTCCTTTATAGTCCTTGCCTTTATACTTAAGGCTGACGGGCATCCCGGCCTTGACCGGGTTCAGATCCTTGCTGTCCGCCGCAACGTACGTCAGCTGCACTTTGTTCGGGTCGGAGACGGTGACGATCGCTTGATATGCATTCACGTTGTCTCCCGCATTCAGCTTCTCGACGAACGTCACCGTTCCCGAAACGGGAGCGTACAAGCGCGATTGCCCCAGCCTGGCCTTCATCTCCTGCAGCGACATCCGCTCGCGCTCCAGGTCGATTTCCTTGAGCCGCAGGTCGACGGCGCCGGCGCCAGCCTCGCGCGCCTGGTCGTACAGCAGCTGGGCGCGCTCTACATTCAGCTGCTGCAGGCGAACCTGAAAATCCAGGTCGCCCGTCTCCAGCTCGGCCAGCAGATCGCCCGCTTTCACGGACTGGCCCAACGTCACCTGAATCGATTTCAGCCTCCCGCCCAGATCCTTGAAGGACAGCGCTTCGGATTGGGCCGACACGAAATAAGCCGTCCCCTTCAGGAAGGTCTGAATTTTCCCGCGGCTGGCCTGCACGACGTTAAACTGTTCTTTGGCCGGCTCGACCAAAGGCGGCTGCAGCGTTTCCGGTTCGACCGGCAGGAGCGAACAGCCCGAAAGCAGCATCAGCGCCGTCAGCAGCGCGGCGATTCGGCGCAAGCGACGGTCTTTGTTAGATAAGGGGAGATTCGTTCGTTGTCTGCGATACAATAGTTCCATCCTCCAATGCGATAACGTGATCGACAAGCTCCATCATGCCGGGGTCATGCGTCGTGAGAACGACTGTCATCCCCGACTCTTTCACCAGCTCGCGAAAAATGCGGACGACCTGCAGCCCCATCTTGCTGTCCAGCTCTGCGGTCGGCTCATCCGCAATCAGCAGGACGGGCTGGTGGACGATCGCGCGGGCAATGGCTACGCGCTGCTGTTCGCCGCCTGACAGCTCGGACGGCCGGTGCTTCATCCGCTCCCGCATGCCGACGCGGTCAAGCGCATCCTCCACCGCCTCCCGGTTCCCCTTCAGTCCCGCGATACGCAGCCCGAATTCGACGTTCTCGTAAGCCGACATCAGCGGCATCAAACCATAGGACTGGAATACGAGACCGATCTCCCTGCGCCGGATCTGGCTGCGTTCGGAGCCGGATAATCCGGTGATCTCCCTTCCCTTGAAATAAACCTGTCCCTCCGTCGGATCGTCCAATGCGCTGAGAATGTTCAATAACGTCGTCTTTCCGGAACCCGAGCGCCCCCTCAAAGCCACGATCGTTCCGGGCGGAATATTCAGATCGATATTCTCCAAAGCAGTCACGGCCGTATTCCCCCTGCCAAAGATCCGTTTGATCCCGCATGCCCGCAGAATCGGTCCGCTGCCCGAATCATTCATCTCCGTTTCCTTCGTGTTCATTGCACTCGCCTCCTTCAATATGGCCCGATTCGATATATTTCAGCGTCAAAGCCGCATCCGGATGGATTGTATGCGAACCAATGCAAAGCGCAGGCGCCATCACAACCCATTTTAGCGCTTTCATTTCGAACGAAATACCCGTCGATTCCAGTTCGTTTACCTGAGAAAACCTAGAATTATGCTGGTTGCAGGCTTGGCGGCTTCCTACTTGCAAGGTTCGGATACCGGCTCCTGGAATGATCTTTCCGACCGCGAGGCAGCGAAGGTCCAATAAAAAAAGAATGCCGCCCGTTCAATCAGACGGCATTCTTTCCATGGCACAACATGACAAACGTTCATCCCGGCTTGCTTACCTAAATTGCCAATCCCCTAGCCGGAACAACTCGATGTCCGGCTTTCCTTTGAAGATCAGGAACAAATCATGAACGCCCTCCGCACCGCTGACGGGCGTCGTCATTTCGTTCCACTGTCCGCCGGTTGAAGGCACCTGAAGCGTGCCGATCGATTGGCCTTCAGGACTGTCCAAGCGGAGCTCGATGACTCCCCCGTCATTCATACACGACACGGATGCGGCAAACGCGGAGGCCCCGGCGCCGAAATCAACGCCGGACACGGCCGTCCAATCGCCATGATGGATATCCGCCAAGACCATAAGCGGCTCGCCCTGTCCCCCTCCATCAGGCTGGAATTGCCGCACGTTCACACCCGCGCACCAAGCAATCGTCTCCGCCCCGACGCGGGCATACGGATTCAGCGGCTTGATCTGCTTAGCGCCGACCATGTCCGCTTCGATGGGGAGAATCGCTCCCTCTTCGTCCAAGAACACTTGGTTTAGATGTGTGGACCGATATCCCTTCTGCACGCCCATGGCCTTCGATAAGGTCTGCGCGTGATAAGCAATATACCAATTTTCATGAAACTGGAAAATGGCATGGTGATTATTCCCGCTGACACCGAAAAAATGGCCGGGATTTTTAAGGATCGATCCCTGGTACGTCCAGGGTCCCATCGGGCCGGTGCTGGTCATATAGGCTATCTCTCCCGCCGGGGGGCTCCCTTCCGGCCGCATCCCATCGTAGAAGTTAGAGCAATACGAAAAGTAATACCTGCCGTCCTTCTTATGTATGCCGGCATCCTCGAACATAAACGGAGCCGGAATCGGCTCGGCTTCGCCGACCACGCTGATCATGTCGTCACCCAGCCGCATCACGCGGGCGGTCCCCGGGCTCTCATGCTCTCCTTCCGGCACGCCGCCGCCGAAGTAAATATATCCCTTGCCGTCTTCGTCCACCAGGACGGCCGGGTCGAAGAGCCATACGACGCCTTGAACGCCCGGCGTGTCCCTTGCGATCAGCGGCCTGCCGATCGGATCGACCCACGGCCCGGTCGGACTGTCGCTCGTCAGCACGCCGATGCCACTGGCGTTGTTGGCAAAGTACAAGAAGAAACGGTCTTTGCCGTCTATTCTTTTGTGGGCCGCAGCCGGCGCCCAGGATTGCGTCGCCCATTTGGCCGCTCCTTCCGGACCTGCGACTTGAATGACGCCATGGTCCGTCCAGTTCGCCAGATCATCCGAGGAAATCACCGATATGCGGTTGATGGTGCTGTAGCTGTTCTCCTTGACCCCTCCTTGCTCGTCGTACTCCAATACGTCGTCCGTATTATAGAGGTATACGCGCCCGTTGAACACAAGCACATAGGGGTCGGCCCCGAATTTATGGGCGACAAGCGGATTTCCGTTTTGCGGCAGTTTGCCGATCGGTGCATGCACGACTTCATTCATTTTTGCGTCAACTCCCGTTATTCAGCATTTTTAGTCTTTAACCCAACTCTCATAAAAGCGTAAGGCTTGCGCTCCGCGGGAACAACCCGTCTAATCCGTCCGGATTACCCGCCAAACTCTAGTTAGACCGTCAATTCAAAGACTTCGTCAATTCAAAGACAGCGTATCCCGGTATTCCTGCGGCGTAAGCCCCGTCGCCTTTTTGAAAAAGCGGGTGAACGAATGGGCCGCCTCGTAACCGACGGATAATGCCACCTCCCGCACTTTCAGATCGTTGTCCCGCAGCATCTCCTTGGCTTTCTTCACGCGGCATTTGTCGATAAAATCGGATAAATTGATTCCTTTTTCCTGCTTGAAAAACCGTGACAAATACGACGGGTTGAAATAATGGATTTCCGCGAGGCGCACCAAAGACAAATCTTCGCTCAAGTGTTCTTCGACGTACTCGCAAATCCGGTCGACGATCAGCGAGGCCCTGTCCCTCTCCTGCGTTTGTTTGCTTAGAAAAATGGATTCCGCGACGCGCTTCAGGTAACCGAACGCCGCTTCCATCGTGGGATGATCGTTTAGCCGCATCAATTGCCCGGCATCGTCGATTCGTCCGTGCATTCCCATACGGCCTATGCAGGAATGCAGCATCAACGCGACCGTATAATACGTTTCAATCGTTAACTGTACATTTCCGTTCATTTTCAGGGCGTTGCCCGCCACCTCTTCAAGCTCCTGAAGAAACTCCTCGTTTCTGCCCGATTCAAGATAAGCCCTCAGCACTTCCGCCTTTTGACTGTCCGCAAAGCTTTCTTTGCCGGCCAATCCATCGAGCGGCTCGAAGCCGTCGCGCACAATGATCGCGCCCCCGCTGCCGATCCTTAGCTGCTGCAGCTCCCGCAGCCTTTCGTACTGCCTCGTCAAGCATTCCCATCTGCATGCTTCGCAGCTCAGCGTCCATCCGATGGTCAATCCAAGCGAACCGAGACATGATTCCTGAATCATCTCTAGCGTCCCCTCCACGAAACGGATAAAATGGCTGTCAAGCCTGCCTTCGGCCCGCACAGACGGTTGAAGAAACCAAAAAAGATCGCCGTGCTTATCGATGATCCCCATGCTTCGGGCCCTATCCGAAAAATAGGTATCCCAGGCCATTCTGACGGATGACAGGATCTCGGATCTTTCGGTATACGTCCTGCCCTCCGGGTACGAAATGCGGCCAAGGACCAGCACGACCGGCTGGGCAGGATCCAGGCCGATGTCCAGCTTGCCGAATTCGCGGACCATCACCTCCGCATCCCTGCACAAAACACGGCTGTTCTGGAGAAGATGCCTCATATAGTCGCCCTGCGCCATGAATCGGTACGCAAGCAGCTGCTCGCGGGATTGTTCCAGCAACAGGCTGTCATGACGAGCACGGTCCATTTCGTCCAGGACCGCCTGCACGGTGTCGATCACCTTGCCGTACCCTTCCGTCTTCAACACATAACGGACATTCGTCATTTGGATGGCACGGTACGCATATTCGAATTCGCTGTGCCCGGTCAAGAACACCACCCTGCATCTCGGCCAGTACTTCTGAATTTCTTCGGATAATTCCAGTCCGTTCATGCCGGGCATGGCAATATCGGTCAAGACGATATCGATTCTCGTACGCGACATCCAATCCAGCGCTTCTTTGGCGGAATAAGCTTTGCACACGTCGAGCCGCTCCGGATGATATCGATTGAATACTTCATACAGCCCGTCCGTAATGATGTCTTCATCGTCAACGATCAGCAGTCTATACATTCCCGCTCTCCTCCCTGAATTTGATTCGGATGGCGGCCTCAAGCCCGCCAAGCTTGCTTCTCGACAAAAACAGTCCGCTGCCTTCTCCGTAAGTAAGCAGGATTCGCCGGTGGATGTTCATGATCCCCGTCATTTCATGGGATTCGGCAGGACCTGATACCCGATGCTGAAGGGCTTCGAGCCCGGCATCGTCGATGCTGTCCCCGTTATCCTCCACCTTAATGAGACATTCCGCGTCGGTATGTGCAAACGTGACGCGAAGAAACCCTTCGTTCGGCATGTTCTCCAGACTGTGTTCATAGGCGTTTTCGATCATCGGTTGGACGATCAATCTCGGCACCTTGATGCGCCGCATGGCCTCCGGCAATTCGTCGAATTGGACGCGGATCCGCCGGGAGAACCGGAGCTGCTGGATTTCCGTATACATTCTCGCATGCTTGATTTCTTCCGACAGCGTGACGTGGTCCTCGCCGTTGCGGGCGATGAACCGGTAATATTCGCCGAGCATGATCGTGAACAGCTCGATCCTGTCTGTGTCGCCCGTCTTGGCCAGCGAGTTCAGGATAAAAAAGCTGTTATACAGAAAATGCGGTTTGATTTGCGACTGCAGCTGCTTCAGTTCCGCCTTCTGCATCATCAACTTCTGTTTGAAATCTTGATCGATCAAGGTCTGAAGTTTGACGAGCATCTGATTAAACCGGTCATACAAATAGCCGAATTCATCCTTTTGCTCATGGCGGATCGGAATATCAAGAGTCCCGCCCTCCATTCTGCGAAAGCTTTGGACGAGCGAGAGGAGCGGGCGATGAACGTAACGGTAAGTGGAAAAGGCATACACGACGATGGCAAAAACCGAAGTTACCGCGAATACCCATGCCCATAAATTGAATTTGATCAGCGGCCTCCTCACCGTTCCTTCCGGCAAGTACGATACGAGGGAGAGGCCCAGCTTGTCGGAATGGGCGATGTTGAAATGGTATTCCCTTCCGCCGATATCGAGCAGCATCGTGCTGTCATCCAAGTCCTTGGCCGCCTTGATCCATTCCTCCGGCAATCCCTGCGGCGTGCCCGTGCTGGATAAAGTGAACCCCGCCGCCTCCGCGATCAGAATCGACCCGCTTTCGGGATACGCGCCGAGCGGTCCCATGGAATCCTTCAGCTTGTCGTTATCCAATTCGATTTGAACGAGATACAGCGGATTCTCGTCATTTTTCCCGCCGTACTTGGACGCCGTCAGCTGAAGCGAATCGCCCTGCCGGACCAGCCGGCTGCCGCTTCGTTCGCCGATGGAGCGTATTTCTTCATATCTTTGCCGGTCCAGGGCGCGAACGGCGTTGCTTGCCGAAATCGTTTTATCGATCGAATGAATATGGACATAAATATCTTTAATATACGGGCTGCTGTTTTTTATGGAGGTCAGGCGATGGAGCAAATAATTTACGCTGGACCTTTTCTCCGCGCTGTCCATCTTCTCCCACGTGACGGCTATTTTATGAAGCTCGCTTTCCTGCAAAATATCGAACTGCTGAATTTCCAGCCATTCGATTTCCCGGTTCAGCCCCTCGAGATAGGACGACAACTGCGCCAGCGCATTTCTGGATATTTCTTCGCTTGCGTTTTTATAGCTCCAATTGTACAAATAAACGCCGAGCAGAATGATCGGGAGGATCACCACCACATACATCAGGACAAGCCTGGCCAGAATGGTATGACGCAATGAATTCACGGGAATCCTTATCAATTTAACGCCTCCGATGCACTAGTCTTTCTGTTTGTCCGAATACCACTCGTTTACCTCGGCCGTCATTTGGTCACCGCCCAATCGATGCCATTCCTCGACGAAATGATCGAATTCTTCGATGGGACGACCAAGGATAATATTGGTGAACGTATCCATCGCCAGGGAGTCGAGAATGGATTGTTTCTCGATCATCGTGTCGGTTGGAGCCCCCACAAAGCTCTCATACAATAACTGGTTGTTCCTTTTATAACGGTCAAGGATCGAAAAAGCCCCCGACGGGCCGTAGGTTCGTTCCCAGCCCCAACCGGACGGATCGTTCCGTGTCAGGTAGGCCTCGATGTTTTTTTGAATCGCCCTTGCCTCATCCTTAAGCACGGAAGAGTCCCCGGTTCGGCGAGCTTCTTCGATTTGGTAATAGGCATTCAAATTTTTCAGCGCCGGATAAGGGGTGACGGGAGAAAGCTGCCACGCCGGATAAGGGGTGCTGTAATAGGTTTCGTATTCGGCCGTCGCTCCCCAGTTCTTTTCCAGATGCAAATTGAACAGCTTGACGACCGCTTCGGGATGAGCCACCCCCTTGCGGACGGCAAGAAATTGATGGGTTGCGAAGCGGAGCGGCACTTTCGCCGCTTTCCCCGTCGCCGATACGATGGGAAATGCCTGCCACCTTGCTTCCGGGTCCCGCTCATGATTTCCTTGCACGACAAACGACCCCCACTGTTCGCCGTACATCATGCCATATTTTCCTGCGATAATCTGTTCTTTTACCTTGATACCGTCCTTAAACATAAATTCCTCATCGATTTGGCCGTTCCGATACATGTCCTGCAGGACCTTCAGTGCGGTCTTGACCTCCGGCTGAACGGCGCCGAAGACGAGTTTGCCGGATGAATCCCGAATCCACATATTCGGAAAGGCGCCGTAACCGGCCATGAATGCCGACAAGCCCATCACGGGATCCCACAAATATTGGGTCACCGGAAGCCCCAATGTATCGTTTTTTCCGTTACGGTCCGGGTCCCTTTCTGTAAACGCTTTCGAAATCTCCAACACGTCATTCATCGTTTGCGGCGGCTGCAAACCAAGGCGCTCCAGCCAATCGGTCCGAATCCAAATATATTGGGCTCCCTCAATCGATGAGCTGGTCTCGGGAATGCCCATCAATTTTCCGTCCACCGTAGCGGCTTCGAACGGCCCGGTCCCTTCTTGGCCCAAAATTTCTTTCGTAAACGGCGCCGCATATTTCTCATAGGCTTGGGACAAATCCTGAATCAGGCCCGCATTGCTCAGTTGGCGGAGCTGCTCCGCATTGACTCTGACGACATCCGGCAAATCGCCCGCGGCCAGCGCGACGCCCAGCTTCTGATTGTAGAGGGTGCCTTTCGCCGTCCAATCATATTTGATTCGGATGCCCAGCACTTGTTCGTACAAGCGGGTCCATCGGTTATCCTCCAGCGTTTCCCCCGGAAACGTTTTGATGAGATTGTCCAAATCATCGCTCGTCTCCCGCACGAAGGTCAGCTCGATCGGCGGGTTGTACTTACTTAATCCAGGCTCTGTATAGGTATATTCTCCATCACTCTTCAACGGCAAACCGCTCTGATTCGTTAGGCCTTTCCCGTCGCAAGACGCCAGCATAGACAACGGGAACGTGATCGTAAGAAGAAGCGTGACCATGCTTATTCTGGAAATACGCAAGCGTGCAACCCCATTTCGTTTCATAGTGTTAGAAGCGTATCATTTCTATTATTCATGGATTTTATTGACAAAACAATCCGCATCTCTTTACTTGCATGCCGGATTTTTACTTTTTTTGGTTTTGCGGCATTTTATAAGGGAAGGCTCCCCGCTTCTGCGGATGGGCCTTCCCTTATAAGATTATAAAATATGGAACCCGCTGCCTGCTGCGTTACGAACCTGGCGAAACGGTAACGCTGTCCATATTCGGCCCTTCCGTCCCGGTTGTAACGACTTTTAACGTGTTGATTCCGCTGTCCATGGATATTTGAAGCGTTTTATTTCTCCAGTTGGACCAGCTGCCGGTCGCTGTAAACTCGGCGTTGCTGATCGCTTTGGTCCCGTTGACGTATACATCCACTTTTCTTGAACCGGATTCCAGCGCGTAACGAAAATTCACGTTTTTGGTTCCGGCCACTGCGCAATAAATACCGTTCCACTGAACGGATGCTCCGGATGAGGCATTAAAGTTAACGTATCCGGTACCGTGATATCCGGGATTGACGGTTTCAACGACTGCATCGGTCAATGTCGTGCCGCTTTCTGCTTCGTAAGTGCTGCCGTTGCTGCCCAAGTCAACCACAAACGTGGTCACGCTTTGGGCTGGAAGCTGCGCCGTAAATGAATTTCCGGACGTATTGACGGACCCGGGGGCCAGATTGCGGCCGGCGTCCGTCACCCATGAAGATACCTTGGATGCCGTTCCGTTTTGCAGAATGAAATGTTGGTTTTTGGCCGAAGTGCCTCTGTTGATCGCCACGACCACAACCTTGTTGTCGCCTTTAAAGGCGGATGTATATACGTCGGTATCCGGATTCTCCGCTGCATCGATCCTCACGTAACCAGGGCGAACGAACTTGGAGAAATGTGCCATGTTGTAACCCCGCTTGCTTATCGAACCATCCTCCTTGATCGGACCGTACTGCCGGCGGATATACCACCATACGTAAGCCTGAAAATCCCCCTTCGCCATCGCCTTGTGGATATGATAGGAAACATCCAGCGCCTCCGGCCAACGATCTGCCGAATTATTATCGCTATTAGGGTAATAGACCTCCGTCATCCAGAGATCCTTCCCCGTACCTTTTTCTTTGAATAGCGGATATGAGAAGTTGTCGAACGGAGTTCCGTACAGATGAGCGCCCAGAATATCCATATTGGCAAGTGCCTGCGGATCATTCAGAATCGGGTCCGACATGTTTTTCAGATAAGAAAACGACTCGGGAGCGATGACCCGGCATTGGATGGTTCCCGCATATTCTTTCATAAAGCGAAGCATTTCTGCTGGCGTCCACCACGTCCAGGTATGCGCATAATCAGGTTCGTTTTGGACCGAAATCGCATACAAATCGACGCCGTTATTTTTCATATACGTAACAAAATCGTTAAGATACTGCGCATACGCAGCGTATTTATCGTATCTGAGCCGTTTGGCCGAAGTGTCTCCATTACGATTGAAGGTCTCGATCATGTCGCTTGGGGGATTCCATGGCGAAGCAAAGACGATGGCTCCGCGCGCGATCGCGCTTTTGGCCGTTTCGACTTCCTTGCTCCACTGATTCCGATCTTCATCCACATGAATTCTTAAAATGGAGAAGCCCAACTGGTTGTCCCCGTTGCCAAATGCCGTTTCTCGTTGAGCTGCCGTCAAATCTCCAATCCATACCGGGTGGTTGATTCCTCCAAACCCGCGGATCACTTGTTTTTCGGCCGACAAATCGATCGTTACATCGCTTGCCGCCAAAGCTTTGTTAGGTACCGACACCGAAACGCTAAATATAAGTGACAACATCGTGCAGCATGCCAACAATGCACAGACAGGTTTCTTAAACCGTGACATCTTGTTATCATCTCCTTATACATCGTCGTCTCGCTAAGACGTTCATTGCGGTAACATGAGTTTCATGGGAAGCCTGTTGACCAACCCGGTCCTTGACGGATCCGTTCGTCTATCCTAGTCAGGCGACGTTTTAGTTCCACTTTATTTCTTGTTCAGCCAGCAGCCGTTTGATGGCTTTGGCGGCTACCACGAACAATTCGGGTTTGCTAAACCCCGCATATCTTCCGGTTGCCTGCAGATGCGGTTCCAAAGACATGAATCCGGAATATCCCGTCCGCTTCAGTTCCTGGAGAAGCCAATGCATTTGACCGTCTCCCTCGCCGGCAGGGACAACCGTACCATCGTTCATGAGTGCATCCTTGATATGAATATATGAAATATAATCGGCCAGCAGCGGGTAGGCCTCGGACACGGGTTTTACCTTGCATTGCACGAAATTCGCGGGATCGAAGGCCGCCCTCAAGCCGGGCGATGAAACCGCCTCCAAAATGTCCCGGCAGCGTTCCCCCGTATCGCCGTAAATATGGCTTTCATTCTCATGGAGCAAAACGATTCCGGCGTCATTCGCCAGCCGAACGAGCCGTTTCATGCGGCCGAAGACTTCCTCGCGGAATGGTTCATGTTCTCCGTCCGGAATATAGAAGGAAAATATGCGGACAAACTTGGCTTGAAAAAACTTTGCCAACCGTATGGCATGCGCGGCATCCGCAAAATGAGAATCAAAATCGTCGGTAATTTTGATTTTTCCTATTGGGGAGCCGATCGAGGAAACGCCGAATCCCCGCCGGTCCAGACGTTCTTTGATCTTTGCCGCTTCCTCTTCGGTTAAGTTCAATACGTTTTTTCCCCAGACCCCTCGCAGCTCCAGGTAACGAATATGTTCCGATTCGAGCACGTCCAGCTGCTCTTCCAGATCGGAAGAAATCTCGTCCGCGAATCCGGTTAAGGTAACCATGCAAAAACCCCCTTTATTGAGAGCGCAATGAATCGCTTTTTTCTCTTGAAATTTTTGGAGCGGAATCTATGATTAGCTTATAGGAGGCGGTGTCCTTGGAAATCGAGCATCATCCCCATCTTGTTCCGAATATTTTTCTGTTCATCGACCGCAAATGCTTTCCCGAGTGGACGATCCAAAAAGCGAAAATCGATTTTCATGATCTGACGTTCGTGGTGGACGGCATGGCGAATTACTATATTAATGGAGAAAAATTCACCGCCGAAGCAGGCGACCTTGTGTACGTCCCGGAAGGAAGCATCAGGGAAGCCCACACCTTCAAGGAGTTCCCCATGCATTCGTATCCGTTCAACTTTTTTTGGGCCGAACCGCATAATCATGTTCATCTCCCGTTCAAAGGCGTCACGAAGAAAGTGATCACCAAGGAGATTTTGGGCTATATACGTGAATTCAACCATGTATGGATGAGCAAACAGCCGTTTTACCACATCCAAGCGCGCGCCTTGTTCGAACTCATCCTCCACCGTTTGCTCAGCAACCATTACCGCAAAGCGCCCATGCGGATGGATCCGCGGATCAAAAAATTAACCGAATACATTTCAGAGCACTACTCGGAAAATCTCTCGATCGCCGAATTGGCGGAATGGCTGCAGCTGCACCCCGTATATTTGGGCCGGCTCTTTAAGCAGAGCACCGGTACGACGATCAAGGAGTATGTCAAACGCATTCGCATCAACAATGCCGAAATGATGCTGTCATCCGGCGATTTTACGGTAAAAAACGCGGCGGAGATGTGCGGAATTGACGATATTTATTATTTCAGCAAGTTGTTCAAGGAAATGAAGGGCTATCCTCCATCCGCGGCCAGGAAACAGGCGGGGCAGAAGCACCTCCTTGAATGAGGAGGCCCCGCCTCAGTTATTTTCTTATGTGGAGACGGTATGCATGACCGCTACTTTTTCCACACCTCATCGATCGACGCCTGGAACGGTTCTTTATATTTCCCGATGACCGTGGAAACGGAATTCCCTTCCAGGATTTCTCCGACAAGCTCGTAATAAGGCATGGAAGGATACCCGTCTTTGCCGTCGACGACGTTGATGACTTCCCCTGCCACCTTGGCGTTATGGATATCGTCTTCGTTTTGGAACAACGTTTCAAGCGTTGACTGTTTCGGGTAGTCGTAGATGGACTCGATGTCGTTGATTTTTTCATAGATGTAAACCAGCTGCTCGGGGTGTTCGACCGCCTTCGGGATCGTCAAGTAATTCGGGATCGTAAGATGGGAGCGGTATTCGGTGGCGCTTGGTCCTTTAGGAAAAGGCAAAAATCCGATATCCAAATCGGGCATATCCTTTTTAAACCCATCCATCTCATAATCGCTTCCGGCATACATCAGCGTGTTTCCTTGGCGGAAAAATTGGCCGGGTTCGGTCCAATCTCCCCCTTCCGTAGGCCTGGCGATATGTTCCGTTGCAAGGCGGGAGATGAAGTTTAAGGCTTCTTTCGTTTTGGGATCTTCAAGATTTTGTTTCCCCTCCGAAACGATATTCGCGTCGTTGGCAGCCAAAGCCTGCACTAAAATCGAAGCGGAAGCGAGCCCCCATATGTCCAGCTTGCCGTCATTGTTGGTATCTTTGTTCGCCTCTTTGGCGGCTTGGATGAACGTCTCCCAATTCCAGTTATTTTCGTTCACGTATTCCTGCAGCGGCTTGAGGCCGAGTTTTCCCATCAGGGTCCGATTATAAAAAATGCCCGACGAAGCGCCGTTGATGCCTGCCCTGAAGCCGTAGCCCCTGCCCTCAAACTGCGAATAATCGTTCGTGTACTGCTGAATAAACACGTTCTGATTTTTCGTATATTCATCCACCGGCGAAAATAAATCCTGCTTCACGAGCGTCGGAATCATCCAAGGTCTGGCCATCCTTATGATGTCGCCGATCGGCTCCCCCGCCAGCAGGGATGACGTCACTTTATTCACGTACTCCGCATAGTCGATGATGACGTATTCCATTTTAAAATTATGCTTCTTCATGAGTTCGTCCAGGTTCTGCTTCTTCTTAATACTGTCCGGATTATCTTCCTTGATCGATTCGTCGTACCAGGATACCCATTTGATCGTCCGGCCGCCCATGTCGAAATTCATTTCCGACGTGTTGCTCTCTTCTTTTTCATCCGGCTTCGCGGGTGCATCCGTGCTTCCCCCGGCGGAATTCCCGCCGCTTGCATCCGGGTTGGCCGCGCCTCCTCCCGAACCGCTGCTGCAAGAGGCCATCAGGACAAGAATCAAACACCATACCAGCACCATCGACTTACGCTTCCTCATACATATCCCCCTTTGGATGACGCTGCACTTCAAAGTACAGCGCTTTCAAAAAATGAGCTTGCATGCGCATGCCAAACGATGAACGCAAAAATCGGTTCCGAAGCCGGTGGTTCCTGATGAAACGGCAAGCCCATGGATCATGTTAAATGGATTTCCGGAAAACAACCATAGAGAATCTAAATGGCATTTGTAAGTTTTAAACATGATTTCGGGCTGCAGCGAAGGTGCCCCAAAATAAAAAGAAGCCTGTCCATCAAAGGAGAGGCTTCCTTCTCCGTGACTGATCTTACGGCACGTAACCAAACCCCAAAATGGTAAAACGTTGATGTTCGCTGCCCTCGGCCATGCCGATCTCCACCGTATGCTCCTTTGATTCCTGCTCATCAACCAGAATCACCGCGTTACAGTGGGTCCAGTTTACTTCATGCGGATCGGCGAATATCTTATGCTGCCCGTCCACCCGAATCTCGGCGGTTCCGAAATCGCTGCTTCCCGAGTCTTTGAATACGAGAATGAGGCGCTTGCACCGGAGGGTCATGCTGAAATGGCCGTCTCCCGATTCGGCCGTATGCATCCAGTTATAGGGAAACTGGGGCGTGCCGTCATAATGGTCGTCCATTTCCGCGAGCTGCAGCTCCGTATCGGTCTCCAGGAAACCGCCGGGATCGATCCGGGCGACGCTGTTAGCGTTCAGGCGATCGAGCAGCCGGGTGTGAACGTAATCACGGCCGATCAACGGCGGCTTATCGGTCGCGATATCCTCCTCGTCCGGGGCAGACCGGTCCGTGACTGCGAACAGCCAGTCCAGGCAATCCGCCATGATTTGATGGCCGCTATTCGTCGGATGATAGATATCATAAAAAAACTGCCTTTTGGAGATGACGCCTCCTTGGTCCCTGGCCAAACGGAACTGCTCCACGACGGCATCCTTGATGCTGACCATGGGAAGGTCGTAATGCCACCCGACCGGAGCCAGCCGATCCTGAAGATTCCAGTCGTTCAAAAACACGCTGAACAGCAAAATGACGGCAGGCTGGCCGGGGCCGTCAAGCGCTTTGAGCACCAAGCTTTCGTAGCAATTCCCCCGCGTCTCGTCGCCGGCGTCATTGACGGCAAATTCCACGACCACGATATCCGGATTCTCCTTGCCGTCCCGGAGCACATCCCGGTCGTAACGGACGATCCCCAGCTCCGACGGCGTGCCGCCTACCCCCGCTTTGATGAAACGGACAGAACGGCCCTCGGAGGAGGCGGCGAACCGCTTCCTGAAGAGCTCGTACGACCTGTAAGCATAACAATTTACGGGAAGCGGGACGGCACCGGCGCCATGGGTTATGGAACCGCCGATGTAGGCGATGGTCACCGACTCGCCTCTCTTCGCTTTTTCGATGGCCGCTTTCAACCGCTTATTGTTGCCCCGATTCAGCAGAGATTTGGCGACCATGTCACGGTAGGATGGCGATGCAAAGTCAACCGGGGGATCGATCATGGCTTCGGGAATCGGATCACCCTCATGCAAGTATTCAGGGTCCCGCGGTGCCGCCGGACCTCCCGAGTCGTTCATGGATATGGCTGAATGGTCGGTCATAGGAATTCTCCCTTCTCCGTTATTCAATCGGAGCAGATTCTGCATTTCGATATGATATTATGACGGGCCGTGATACCCAAACGCAACTCCCATCTCTTTACATCCTCACCCGATGTTTACTCTTGCAGGTTTTGGGGCCATGCGCTTCTCTATCGTTCCTATTTTCCTCGATATGGTATAGTAGAAACATCATTCCACAGGGGGGATAAGGCTTGGCCCATATTCATTTTGTCGAGTGCAACACGACGCACCCGAGCAACTTTGTGATCGATGTTCCTATGGGTTATCACTGGCTCCTTGTCATCACCAAAACTCCCGCGCTGTTCTGGGTCAATGGAGATCTGAAGGAATATCCTTCGCATAGCGTGATTCTCTACCGCCCGCAGCAGAAGGTTTATTACCGGGCATGCGCCGATCAATTCATCAACGATTGGATCCGCTTCGAATCGAACGAACCCTATATTACCGAATCGCCGCTGCCGCTCGGAGTCCCTTTTGCCCTGGATGATCCCGACTACTGCCACAAGCTGCTTGAATTGTTAACCATCGAACACAACTTTCACCGGGATTACAAGGCATCCTCCATCGACTGTTTGCTGCGAACGCTGTTCAACAAGCTGCTCGAATCTTATTTCCGTGAACCCGTCACGCCTCAGTACTATAACTTATTGAAACTTCGTACCGCGATCCAGAACGATCCGGGCGATTACTGGACGATTGCGAAAATGGCGGATGATCTCGGAATCAGCCCGGGCTATCTGCAGAGCATCTACAAAAAAACATTTAAAGTCACCTGCATGGAAGACGTCATCAACAGCCGAATCCGGTTGGCCAAAGAATATTTAATTCACAGCACCCAAAGCATTGCCGATATCGCTTCCCGATGCGGTTACCAAAATGTGGAGCACTTCTGCAGGCAGTTCAAACAGATGACAGGCTATACGCCAAGAAAATTCCAACAGCAGGCAAAAGGTTAGCATTCTGCGATCCCCTCGCTATACCTCCGGTTGCAGAACGGACCCGTTCTTCTTGAAATATTGGTGCACCAGAAATTTCATGATCTCGCTAGGGGGTTCTTTGCAAAATTCGGCCTGATCGGCAAAAAGCATGCCATACGGGGCTTCAGGGGTATAAGGCTCCCATCTCGGCAGCTCCTCTCCCGTCGAATCCAGCCCGTTCGGGTCTCCCGAACGAATGAAGTTGGCCCAGTAATTGCACATCTGGCGGGCCAAATCGTAATGTTTGCCGACAAACGGCCGCCAGCATTTTGCCAGCGTTTCGAAGAAAAACCAGAGATCCACCGAGTGGAAGGTTCCCGGATGATCCCAGCCCGGGATTTCGGCATCAAAATTGTAATAATACAACGGAGTACCGGAGCCGTTCTCGGCATTGGCTTGCGCGGCGATCCGGATGGCATATTCAATGCCGCTCACCGAAGCCTTCTTCCGGATCTCCTCCATGTCGGCCGACGGCCCGCCGCAAAGCTCCAGGAACACCTCTGCATCGTCTCCGAACATGTCCGCGGCGAGCTGCTTGAAGTCTTCCGGCGAATCGGCGTCCGGAACGCTGAAAAACTCGGAGGACGTGTGGCCAAACATCACCGGCACCTTCCAGCGCTTGTTTTCAAGGAACAATTCAAACGCGTTGCCTACGCTAAACACCTGGTCAGCGACGGTGCCCCAGAATCCCTGGTATTGCACAGCCTTGTCGCGGAGAGTGACTGCATCCAGCTGCCGGGCTTCCGCAAGAGAGGATACGCCGAGGTACTCGAAAAATTTGACGCCGTCCTGTTCGGCTTCAGCCAGATGACGCCGAAGCGGAGGCGTGCGAGTTCCCGGATAAAGCTTCGTAAAGATCCCGCTTTGAATGATCGCCTTCTGAAAGAGCCCCTCATTCTGAGGGGAAGTCAGCTGGGCCATCACGCTGCCGCCGCCGGCGGACTGTCCGCCGATCGTAATGTTGTCCGGGTCGCCGCCGAAAGCCGCGATATTGCGCTTGACCCATCTTGTGGCCGCCTGTTGGTCGAGATGGCCGAAGTTAGCCGGCGCGCCGGGTGCCTCCGCCGTAATTTCGGGATGGCATAAAAATCCGAAAACGTTGAGACGGTAGTTGATCGTAACGACGACGATGCCTCTCCTGGCGATGCGTTCGCCGTCAAACTCCATTTCAGCCGTATGGCCGACCTGAAGCCCCCCGCCAAAATACCATACATATACCGGCAATTTTTCATCGGTGCGTTTGGCCGGTGTCCATACGTTCAGGTAGAGGCAGTCCTCGTCCATGGCGATGTCCGGTTCCACGGCCCATTCCCGGGTATAGATATTGTTGTCGTCGATCTCCTGCCTCACCTGCATCGAGATCGGCGCGAATTCGTACGCCTTAAGCACCCCTTCCCAGTCCTTGGCCGGCTGCGGGGCTCGCCACCGGTTGTCGCCTACGGGAGGGGCGGCGAATGGGATGCCCTTGAAACTTGTGATTCGGGGGTCGGCTGCCGGCAGTCCCTGAACCAACCCGTTTTCCACTTGCACGATTCGAAGCATGTTCATCGTCTCCCTTCGTTTTGCGGATTCCCGGCATATCGCTCCATGAATCCCTTTCGGATTCGTTTGGATTCCGCGGAGCTTCGGCCCGGACCGATCCAAACAAGCGCTTTCATGAGCGCGCAAAGGAACCCTGGCCTTGTCAACCTTTGGTATTCAACGCCTGGTATACATAACTTCGTCATTCACTAAATCAAAAAAAATTGTAAATGACGACTTGGATTTAAACAATGATATATACGCATATCCAATTGATATATCGTGAGACGGGAATTTTTCAGTGCAGCCGCCACAACAAAAGGAAGCCGATCCGCAAGCGGACCGGCTTCCTTCTTATGGAATTTCCCTTTCCTTTGTTACACGGATGGGAGCAAATTCTCCGTTTCGATCCTGTAGGCTGCTCCCGGTTCCGTGTGATAACGGATGCAGCCTTCATGGGCGTTCACTTGAGGTATCGTAGTTCCATCCTTCTTCACCACGACGGGCTGCCGGTAACGAACCGTGCACGGGCCGCCAACGGTGGATACAATCGTCGCGTGCGTCAGCTTCCCTGCTTTCCACGCCATGTCGACGGTAAATCCTCCTCTGGCACGGAGCCCCTTAACGGCCCCCTCCGACCATGAGGACGGAAGAGCCGGCAGCAGATCAAGCCGGCCTGCATGGCTCTGCAGCAGCATCTCGGCTACCGCAGCCGTCCCGCCGAAATTTCCGTCAATCTGGAACGGCGGGTGGTTATCCAGGAAGTTTGGCAGCGTGGAATGCGTCAAAAGCGCAGCGAGATGATCCGCCGCCGCTTCCGCGTCCCCCAACCTCGCCCAGAAATTGATGATCCACGCCCGGCTCCATCCCGTATGGCCGCCGCCGTTTGCCAACCGCCGTTTCAGCGTGTTTCTGGCTGCCTTGGCCAGTTCCGGCGTTCCCTCCGGCGTGATTTGGCTGCCGGGATACAGGGCAAATAAATGCGAAATATGGCGATGGCCGGGTTCGGCCTCCTCATAATCCTCGTACCATTCCTGCAGTTGGCCGTACCTGCCGATCTTTGGCTGCGGCAGTTTGTCCATCACGCGTTTCAGCTCCCCTCCAACGGCTTCGCCGGCAATGCCAAGGATCGCCTCCGCTTCAAGGACCGCCGCAAACAACTCGCGGATGATTTGGGTGTCCATCGATGGTCCTGCGCACAGAACGCCGGATTCTCCGTTCGGAAGAATATAGGTGTTCTCCGGGGATACCGACGGGCAGGTCACCAGTTCGCCACCCGGCGTTTCGACCACGTAATCGATGAGAAATTGCGCTGCTTCGCGCAGCGTGGGATACGCCTGTCTCAGGAACTCCGCGTCCATCGAATAGCGGTAATGCTCCCATAAATGGAGCGAAAGCCACCCAGCGCCCATCGGCCAGTAGGAAGCGGGAAGGTATGAATCCTGAGGAGCCGTATCCGCCCAAATGTCCGTATTATGATGAGCCGTAAAGCCCCTGCAGCCATACATGATGCTTGCCGTATGCCTGCCCGTCTCACGCATCCGTTCCAACAAATCGAACAGCGGCTCATGGCACTCCGCGAGACCGCACGATTCCGCCGGCCAATAGTTCATCTGGGCGTTGATGTTGATCGTATATTTGCTGTCCCACGGCGGGAGGAAATGCTCATTCCAAATTCCCTGCAGATTGGCGGGAAGTGAACCGGGACGGCTGCTCGCAATGAGCAGATAGCGTCCATATTGAAAGTACAGCGCAAGCAGTCCCGGATCCGCTCCGCCGCGGCGCATGCGTTCCATGCGGTCCGGCAGGCTCATGCGTTCAAGTTCAACGTCGCATGGACCTAGCGAAAGCGATACCCGGCTAAACAATGCGCGATAATCGTCTGTATGACGTCGGAGCAAATTGGCGTAACCGGTATGTATGGCGGCTTCCGCCCTTTTTAAGGCGTCCCCGACCGGATCAGTGGACCTAAACGTGGTTGCGGCTGCCAAAACAAGCGTCACGCTGTCTGCGCTCTCCACAAGGAGATGCTCCCCGATGGCTTTAACCGCTCCGCCTTCCGCTGCCGCCTTCAACACCGTGCCGAACAGGCTGCCGCCTTCGCCGCCGCAACTTCCGCCCATCCAGATCGCGTCGTCTCCAAATCTGCCGGTCCTGTCGGCGTAACGCCATTGGCCTCGTTCCAAGCGTGCAGTAAAGCCGATTTGGCCCGGTCTATCCGCTGTCATCCGCACGACGATCACCTGATCGGGATGGCTGGCGAACAGTTCCCGCTTGAACGCAACGCCACCTTGCATGAAGGAAACGGTGACGGTGCCGCTGTGCAAATCCAGCATTCGAGTATACTGCTCCAGCTTCCCGTTTGGAAGCATAATGTCAAACATCAAGCGGCCAAGCGGAAGGTAGTGCCGCTGCGTTTCGGGCAGGCCGGACAGGGAAAGCCGGGCAAGCCGCTCCGCTTCCGCTAATTTCCCTTCAAATATAAGCCTGCGGATCTCCGGCAGGTTCTCTTTGGCGTCGGGGTTGTTTCGATCCCGCGGCCCGCCGTACCATACGGAATCCTCGTTCAGCTGCAGCTGCTCCCGGTCCGGCTGACCGTATACCATAGCGCCCAGCCGGCCGTTGCCGATCGGCAACGCTTCATCCCATTTTTTTGCCGGCTCCTCGAATAACAGTATCTGGCTCCTTGTTTTCGGTTGTTCCCCCATCGGATTACACTCCCCGCCTATTAAAATAGTGTTCATTCACCTTCGTTCGCGTCCCGTTTCGGACGTCCATCGCCTTATTCGTCGTCTATCCACTTTTCCCTCATTATCAGCCCTCTCTCTTTTCGGTACAATAAGCATTTCTTGATTCCATTGCCCGTTCTCGACTTGAATTCTATTGGGAAGAATATTCATTCCATTAAAAAAGAAGGACGAATGATTTCATCGTCCTTCTTTTTTAGGGTCGATTACTTTTTGTAATGTAACCCAACCACACCGTTTGAATAGGTTTTAGCACCGGTTAATCGGAGGGAGCGTTGTTGTCCGGCCAAGGCGAATAAACGTTCACCTGCGGCTGCGATAACGGGATGGACAAGCAGCCAAAGTTCGTCGTATAAGTCGTGTTCGATAAAGGACTGCCATGTCCTAACCCCGCTTTCAACCGATATCCTTCTCGCCTCTTTTTTCCGGACTTCAAGTTTTTCGGCGAGTGAAGGATTGTCATGAACAAGCCATAACTCCGAGTTTCTCCAGCTTAATGCTACATCGGAATGCGAGATCACGACTTTAGGAATCTCATTCATTTTTTGGGCGATGGCCCGTTCCAACGAATTGGACGAGTTCTCCGCCTGCTGCCAATGATCGGCGAGAGAAGCATATGTGTTTCTGCCGACGATGATCGTATCGACCGTCTTATAATATTCCAGATAATCCTCGAAAATCTCCTCGCTCAAAGTCATCCATTTGTGCTCGTCCGAGACAACCCCGTCCAGCGACACCTGCATGGTTAGTACGATTTCGCCCATACCGTATCAACCTCCAAAAAATGTGATGAATCCATTATATCAACATTGCCTGGAGTTCATTTCTCGCAGATTGCTCAAACTGACGGCCGGCGAATTTCGTCCTGCAAACCCGATGCCTGTTGGCTAGTCCGATCGTCCGCTCCCAAGCAGACGTCTTTCAAGATCGTCCATGCGAGGCGTCGGAATGCCTGATTTCCGATTCCATTCGCCAAACGCTTCGAATAAAGAGGCAATTTCGTCATAGGAACCGTCGAAGAATCGGGAAAATGGCAGGAGATGATAGATTTTCAGCATGAGATAGGCTGTCCGTTTATTTTTGCGAAAAAGCTTTGCCTGGCTTGCCGGCGTCATCATGTATCCCAATGCTTCCAGCACATCGAAACCTTCGCCAATGGCCGCAATGATCTGTCTGAGCATTTCTTTATCCCTCGCAAGCTCTCTTAGCCTGCCCCCCTTGGCAAACAAGGCTGAAGTTAACGCTATAATCGGTACGATGTGGTTTTTCAGCCAAGCATCCATATCTTCATGAAAGATCAGTTTATAGTTGACCGTATCAAATGCCTTCTCCAGCAAAGGCTGAAAAGGAATCGGACCGTCAAGCCCGCCCAGCACCATTTGCCCTCCTCCGCGGAGGCAGACGATGCGTCCGTTTTCCCGGCGACCGCCGCTAATCTGGAAACCGAAAGCGACTTGTTTTTCCATTCGGCTCATGTTTTGCAGCTCCGTTTGCATCCTGCGGGCATCCGCATTATTGCCCACCAGAACGATACGACGGCTCCGATTGGCGGCCAGAATAGGCAGGACGGACGGGAAATCCGAATAGGTCATCACCACAAAGATGAGATCATAGCCCTCATCCTCTTCCAGCGTCCGAATAACACGAACCTGATCGATGGTCGTTCGGCGCTGAAAATAATGACGGATGACGACCCCGTTCCGCTCCAGCTCCTCCGCTCGCTTTCCTCTGGCCAATACAGTAACGTCATGGCCGCCCCGTACCAGAACATGGGCCAAGTAGCTGCCCAACACGCCAGCCCCAAACACCAACACTTTCATAGGTTTGCCTCCGATTGCTCATTTTTAAACATATATTGATTTATCAACGTTTGTTGATTAGACTTAGCATAGCAATGCGTCAGGATCGCTTCAATCGGTAATATCCATGCTTTTGTCGATAAATCAACAAATCAACCCGGTATGTTCAAAAAATGTGAAAGGAGAAGCGATGGACAGACGGATCCCAAAAACAAAGGAAGCGATTCTCAAAGCTTTCGTCGAACTACTGAAGGAGAAAAAAATCGAGCAGATCACGATCAACGAAATTGCCGACCGGGCCAATGTAAACCGCGGAACCATCTATTTACATTACACGGATAAATACGACTTGCTGGATCAGTGCATCGACACGTATTTGAAGCAGTTGTACGAAAGCTGCATGCCAAAGAAAGGCACATCCCTGCTTTCGTCCGGAGGTCCCCTTTTTCAAACCTTTGAATATTTGGAACAAAATGCACACATCTATGTAACGCTTTTGAACAGAAAAGGAACTCATGCATTTCGTTGCCAGATGATGGAATACGTCATGAGGGGAGCCGAGGAACAAATCAATCTTTACGGACTTCCTGCGGGGATGAACCGGGAGATCGCCGTACAATTTCTAGCTTCGGCGATTACCGGCCTGGTGGAGTGGTGGATCGTGAATTCGATGCCGTATCCTGCGGAGGAGCTGGTCATTCAGTTGATGATGCTGCTGAAACAGCATCTGCCGACAGTGTCGTGAGCTTAAAAAACCAAGAGCGAATGACACGCTCTTGGTTTTTTGAAATCGGTATCTCTGAAACGATTCCCCGCAAATCCCCCGACCTATTAAGGATATACCTTGAAGTTATCGAAATGCGTCTGCTTGCCGGCCGTTCTGAAGCCGACTTTGCCATGCGTAAACGGGTTCAGGCTGTTGTCGGTATAATCGATTTTCGGTTGATTCATATCCTCGACATATACCTTAATGTTCGTACCGTTTACCACGACTTTCATATGATACCAGGTGTCCGTTGCGTACGTCTGCGGCGCTCCTTTGAGGAATGACCATTTGTAACTCATCTTGCCCAGGTTTACCCCGCTTGTCGTCAAATAGGCATAATATCCCTGGAACGCGTCATAGTTGTTCTGCCCCCGCTCCGTGCCGTGGGAAGGATTGGACACCCTGACGAGCAATCCCCCGTCGCCTCCCGAGTCGATCATTTTGACGTCCGCCTCGACTGTATAATCCATCCAATTTGCGTCTCCGATCGTCGTCTTGGCAGGTCCCGTACTGCTTCCCGATCTATACTCGCCGTTCTCCACGGCCCAGGTTCCTTCAAAGCGTGTCCATCCGTCGTCATTGCCATCGTTGAAATCATCGCTAATGGCAGTGACGCCTGCGTTTTTATGGAACGTCATCCGTGAAAAATCCGCCTCGCCTTTAACGAACTCAACCTTCAGCTCCCGCTGTCCGGCATTCAAATAGACGCCTTTCTTCGATACGGTACGCCAGTTGTCCCAATCTCCCGTATCTGGAACGTCAATGATCCCGGTTAAGTCCGTCGATCCGTCCCACAAGCGGATTTGAACGCCGCTCATCGTGGTGGCCATGCGGAAATCGATGTCGTAATAACCGCCGGATTCCACATTGACTTTATACTTATACCATTCACCGGTTTGATTCCAGCCCAGATTGAACAGGCCTTCGCTGTTCAGACGAATGTCGCCCGCGTCCGTGCGGTACGCGCCTCCGACATTATTCGCGGTGGTGTCATGATAGGCGACCCCTTCGCCTCCTTTCATATAATGCACCGCTTCAATCTTGCCCGGAACCGGTTTATAAGCATCCCATGCGCTGCTTCCGTTTACGTCGTTGCTGAAAGCGACAAAACCGAAATCCGCATGCGTGTCTTCCGTCTGAACCCCGATTTTGCCTCCGCCCAGGTTCGCGGTACGCGTTCCTTTCAGCATGCCGTCCACGTAAAACTTAAACGTGGATCCGGATTTTTCAACGCGGATCGTATGCCATTTCGAATAATCGAAGCCTGCGGGCAGGTCGAACGTTTGCCATGCTTGATCCACGCCGTTAATCCGGAAAAACGTGGCGAGGCGGTTATTTTTCGAACTGAGCATCGCTGCCCCGAAATTGTTCTCGTCTTTATATGAAAAGGTGGCGCCGTATCTTGGGCTTGCGGAAGCGCCCCGCTTCATTTCTTTCATATTGAATTCGGCCGTATAATCGGACGCGCTCGCCGCTGCCGAAATTTGTTTATACCAGGTGGTATCGCCGACCGAATCCTGCCACATCAGCTCTTGATTGTAGATCCCCCAACGGCCTCCGTTCACATTGGTCCACCCGCTTCCGATCGAAGGGCGATCGAAATAATCGTAAAACGCAGGCATTTCCGGATCAGGCTGCAGCGTCGTGGTTGGACCGAGTACGATCATCTTGTCGTTGTTCCAGACGATGCGGTCCATGTTCAAATGACGCAGCGGACCGATCACGCCGGGGCCCTCCAAATTGTGATAAATCATGTAATGCGTATCCAGATTGGGACCGATGACCACGGAATTATGACCAAGACCTACGGTCGGGCCTTCCGTGCTGATTAACGCCGGATTCAGGCTGTCCGCCACGTAACCGGACCTCGGCCCGGTCGTGCTGACGGCATAATCCACCCGGTAGCCTTTGCTGAATACGTGATTTCCGGTATAAGTCATATAATATTTGCCGCCCCGCTTGAAGACGGTGGCCCCTTCGGTCCAGCCTCCCATACCGACGCCCGTTGAAGAACTCGCCCCAATCGAGGTGGGGCTGCTCATCGGCGCCGCGTCGATGCGGCCCTGCCCGGCATGAAAAAAGCTGAACGAGCCGTCATCGTCGATAAACACATTGCCGTCGATCGTTTTGCCAAGATTGCCGGTTACGACTTCGAACGGTCCGGTCGGACTCGTGCTGCTGAGGACGTAATGGCCTTTTCCGGCGGGAGAAGTATACATATAGAACTTGCCGTTCCAATAAACGACCTCAGGGGCGTACGCACCGTGCGTAACCGGGTCTGTTGCCGCCAAACCGCGATAGGACCAGTTCACCAAGTCCCGGGAGCTCCACACCTTGACACCGTCGTCCGTGTCTCTCGTGCTCACATACAAATAATAATATCCGTTAAATTTCATAACGTAGGGATCGCCGAGCCCGTACTGCTCCCACTCGCCCGGCAGTGATCTCGGATTTTGATAGGCGAATGTTTCCGTCGGCACGGAAGCGATAAGGGGAAATGTAACCGCTAACACAAATAGCCATCGTATGGTTTTCACTTTATAATTACCTCCCTTTCGTTCAATAGCGTTCGCTTCGGTGAAATGACTTGGCTTGACTCATTTTCAAAGTGACCTGCGACGCTGCATAGTTGTTGTGTCATGTCCGGCGCGAGACCGAATCTATCACCCCCTTCCCGCCATATGGCAAGAGCCAAAAGAAAAACGGGTTCTCTTTTGGCTCCGGTTGGTTGGCATCATGCGTTATGCCATATTAATCTCTCTAATTTTCTCGAGCGGCATTTTGGGGCTGCGGTCTTCATATAAGAGACCGTTGATCTCCTGTTGAACGTCGGTAAGCTGCGTATAACAGTAGCCATTGATCGCATCGACGCTTTTGATCGCCTTCGTTAATCCCTCGAAACGCGCCATAAATTCTTCTTCGGAAGAGACTTGATGGCCGTAGCCCCAGCCTTTGTCCGATTGGAACGCAATGCCGCCGTATTCGCTGATGATGATCGGCTGTCCCCGGTAGGCGTATCCTTCCGCGAAGGCATATTTCCATTGGTTGCAGGTCGTTTCGCAAGAGAGGACCGCCTCCAGATTGGAATACCGTTTCATCAATCCGTCGCCGGTCTCCACGTAATCATGCAGCGTCAAAATGTCGGATACGGTATGCTCCCAGCCGTCGTTCGTGATGACCGGGCGGTACGGATCGATCGATTTGGTCAAATGATAAATGCTCTCGGTAAATTTCTGCTGTCTCGGGTCGCGAAGGATGGACGCAATCCCCCATGATTCGTTGAACGGAACCCAAGTGATGATGCTGGGATGGTTATACTGCTGCTGAACGATTTCCAGCCATTCCTTCGTAAACGCTTCGACCGCCCGATCATGGAACTCGAAGGTTGCAGCCATTTCAGACCATACCAGCAGGCCTTTGACGTCGCACCAATAAAGAAAACGGGCGTCTTCGATTTTCATATGCTTGCGTACGCCGTTGTAGCCCATCTCCAGCATTCTGTCGATATCTTCGATGAGCGCTTCCTCGCTTGGCGGCGTCAAATGGCTGTCCGTCCAATACCCTTGGTCCAAAATCAACCTTTGATAGATCGGGACATTGTTCAGCAGTACCTTGCCTTTTTCAATCGAGATCTTCCTCATCCCGAAATAGGAAAACACTCGGTCCACCACTTGATCGTTTAAGGTCAGGACAAACTCGACATCGTACAGATTCGGGTGCTGCGGGGACCATAGACGTTTCTTCCACGGTCCGTTGGCCTCATGGATGAGATCGACTTCCACCGTCAGGCAAGGACGATCGATCGCCAAGCTTACCCGTTTGACAGGCTTGTCTTTCAAAGTAACGATCGCCTCCAGCTTTAAATCGCCAGCCGCCGGCACCCCGTTCACCTCATAATCGAAGCGTACGATATTACGGTCGATATCCGGCGTGATTTTAACCGACTCCAGCCGTTGTTCCTCCACGTATTCAAGCCATACAGTCTGCCAAATCCCCGTCGTTTGGACGTAAAAGCATTCAAAATTGTCCTTCGTCCACCGTTGTTTGCCGCGCGGCTGGGTGCAGCTGTCGCTGTCCTCCGCTTTTACCGTAATTTGATTCTCGGATCCGAAGACCAGGTAAGGTGTAATATCAAAGGAAAATGCCGCATACCCTCCCTGATGGCTCCCGGCCATTTTGCCGTTGATCCATACTTTGGCCACGTGATCAACCGCTTGGAAATGCAGGATCACCCGTTTGCCCTCAACTTCTTTTGGAATAAGTACCTGTCTGCTGTACCAAACATTCGGGTGAAATTCTTCCGCTCCGATGCCGCTCATCTTGGTTTCGTACGTAAAAGGGACGTTGATCTTATGCGTTTCCGTGAACTTCTCCTGCCAATTTTCTCGTTCTCCCGTGTTAGGGTCGTCGAACCGGAAGTCCCACTCTCCGTTCAGGTTCGTCCAATCCTTGCGTACGAATTGGGGTCTGGGATAATCCTTGATATACGCTTTGGTTGTCATTTCTTTCCTCCTGCTTTCTGCGCTGACTTGATCTCGACTGCATAAATTGAAGTTTTCCGTAAAGGATATCCGTCCTTCCATTCGGAAGCGGAGACGCTTCGGGTCGTGCAAACGATTCGATTCGGCTCGAATACGGAATTGATATCTTCAAAAGAATCCCCCGTAATCTCATGCAGGATGGTCTCCCCGGAAAAATCGAAGGATTGGAGCGCAAGTTTGGCCTTCACCTCATGCAGGCTGCGGTTCACGATAAACAAGGTGATGACGCTACCGTCCTCGTTCGTACAAGCGGCCACATCCAAATCCGGAAGTTCATCAAGTCCCACCGGCGTCTGTTTCGGCGACTGCACGGAAAAGGTGCCGCACTCCGTATCCACGGGCAGGACCCGCCGGATTCCCCGATTGGCGTAAAGCTTTAACACTTCATACGTCGGCGTTCCGTACACCGTGAGAGGCAGTCCGCTCCAGCCGGAGATCTTGCCGCTGTTTTGATCGGCGTAGTAGTCGCCCACGCGTATACATCCGCCGAGCCAGCCGTTCACGAGATCGGAGAAGCTGCCGATGTGCACCATATCGCTTGCGCGAAGCATTTCATTCAAATTAGCCGCATTCGCAACAGCGGCGCCCAGTGTATGTTCGTCCGGCAGACCTTTCCGGTTCGTGTTCGGATAATACATGGTGTTGTATTCCGTAATGGCGAGCTTCACATGGCGGGTCTTCGGATTTGCGCGAATAACCTCCACCGCTTGCCCGATATCTTTGCTGGTCCATTCCGGGAATGCCGCGATGGCTTTGTATCGCTCCTCCGCCGGCGTATCCCGGTTCATTCCGAAACGTCCGAAGCCGTGGTATAAATGCATCGTCAAATAGTCGATGTATTCGCCTGCTACTTCGAGCACCGGCTTGTTCCATTCCGGATCGGTATGTCCGCAAGCCAAAACCGCAATCGAAGGGTCAACGGCTTTCATCGCTAGTGCAAATGTCTTGCATCGCTCGGCGAACGGGTCAGCAGAACAAGTGCCCACTTGCCAATCGCCCCATACTTCGTTGCCGATCTCCCAATATCGCACGTGATACGGCTCCGGATGGCCGTTCGCCGCCCGCAAGGCTCCCATCGGCGTGTCGATGCTACCGTTGCAATATTCCACCCAATTCGCGGCTTCCTCCGGCGAACCGGATCCGTCGTTGACGCAGATGAGCGGTTCCACCTGCAGCTCCCGGCAAAATCGGATAAACTCGTCCGTCCCGAAATATTTGCTGGTCCACCCTCCCCAAGCTTCGTTGTACATGACAGGCCGCTCGAGCACGGGGCCTACGCCATGTTCCCAGTGGTAGGCGCTGATGTAATTTCCCGCGAGTCTCATCATTCCCGCGTTCAGGTCCCGGGTCATGTCCACGACCTCGCGCTTCACCATGCCAATGCTGTCAGCGGGAAGCAGTGACACGTGATCGAGCCAGAGCATGCCTGTGGACACGTGGTCTTTCCAGCGGGGATGGTCTTCCGGAACATAGACGCGAATTTCCGCGTCGGCACAATTCCGCGAAACCGTCAGGTTAGCTTCGTATTCTTGCCAATTGTGGCTTTTCAGTTCGATGAGCACGCGGCCGAGCAGTTCCTCCGATCGCCGATCCACTGCATCCACCGTCAGATAGCGAAGCTCGACGGATGCACGGGCGACGACCTTCACCGCGTAAGCCATCGGTCCCTTTAGCGCTGCAGGCTGCGCGATTCCCGCGTAGGCTTCGTCGTCGCTGAACATCCGGATGCGCTGGGCGCGGCCCGAATGCCTTTGGGCCGGCGCCTCCAGCGCATATTGCGTATTTCTGCCGTTCGTATAAGGAAGCCAGCTTCCGGAAACGGCGATCTCACCGGCCTTTTCGCTTTCGAAATCCATGTCTCTTAAAGGAAAAGCCAGCATCGCTTCCATATGGTCGCGGATATCTTCGACGAAATGCCCGAAAAGATAAGGGTTGATCGTATGCTCTTTGGGCCTGTTGCAGTCGATTGTAATCGTCGCATTCGTTTGCACAATATACCTCCATGAACATGATGTTAAGAATCGCTGTAGATCAAGTGGTCTGACAAGTGACAAGGTCTTTACCCTTTGATGGAGCCGATCATGACGCCTTTGACGAAATGCCGCTGCACAAAAGGATACATGATCAAAATGGGCAGGCTGGAGATCATGATGACCGCGTACTTGATGCTCTCGGCCAGCATCACTTTATTTTCCAGCCCAACGTTAGCGTCGACGGCATCGGACTGGCTGATCAACAGTATTTCTCTCAGAATCAGTTGAAGCGGATAACGTGCTTCATTACGGATGTAGATCAAAGCATTAAAATAAGAGTTCCAATGCCCGACGGCGTAAAACAATACCATTACGGCCAGGATGGGCTTGGACAAAGGCAAAATAATGTTCAGCAGCAGCCGCCAGTTGGAGCAGCCGTCGATATGGGCGGCTTCCTGCAGTTCCCATGGGATGCTGGTTTGAAAGTACGTCCGCATTACGATCAGATTATACGTTGCGATCGCCCCGGGAATGATCAAAGCCCACATCGTATCGAGCAGCCCCAAATTTTTGACGAGCAAATACGTAGGAATAAGCCCGCCCCCGAAAAACATGGTCAGCGTAATGATCACCATGAGTACCTTGCGGCCGGGAAGATCCGGTCTTGACAGCGGGTATGCCGCTAATACGGTCATGATGATATTGACGGCCGTACCAATTACCGTATATATGATCGTGTTGGTGTATCCGGTCCATATCTTCCCGTTGTGCAGAATGTTTGTGTAAGCATCCAAGGATATGTTTTTAGGCAGCAGCCATACTTCCCCGCTCAATACTTTCGCCGGATCGCTGAACGAAGCGCTGACAACGAAAATGAGCGGATACAACACAATCAAAATGATGAGTGCAGCGATGGTATATATAACGGCATCGAATATCTTTTCATCCGACGATCGGCTTATGGAAGCTTGATTAGCCATGCTCATTTTCCCCCTTTACCATAAGCTGGTCTCCGATACTTTGCGTGCGAACCGGTTGACAAGCAGCAGCAGGATCAGATTGATAACCGAATTAAACAATCCGATCGCCGCCGTATAGCTGTATTCGCCTTTGAGAATACCGGTCGTATACACGAACGTGGAGATCACGTCGCTTGATTCGATATTCAAATTATTTTGCATGAGCAGGATTTTCTCGAAACCGATGTCCATGAAATGTCCAATATCCAGAATGAGCATAATAACGATGACAGGCACGATGCCCGGCAAGGAAATATGCCATACGTGCCGCAGTCTGGAAGCGCCGTCTATCTTGGCCGCCTCATACAGCTGCGGATTCACTCCGCTGAGCGCTGCGATATAGATGATGGATTGCCAGCCCATGTTCTGCCATATGTTCGAGCCGATGAAAATGGTCTTGAACCAACCGGCTTCCTCCAGAAAACGGATCGGCGACCCGCCGAGAGCTTCGATCAGCGAATTGATCGGCCCCGTGGTCGGCGAGAGGAAAACGTTCAGAATGCCGACGATGACGACGACGGAAATAAAGTGCGGAATAAACGTAATGTTCTGCAGTATTTTGCTGAACGTCTTGCTGCGAATTTCGTTAACGATCAGTGCAAGCAGGATCGAAATAGGGAATGCGATGAGCAGCGAGAACAAATTGATCGATAACGTGTTCCACAGCAGCCTCCAGAAATAAAACGAATCAAAAAAACGTACGATGTGGTCGAAGCCGACCCAACTGCTGCCGATGATTCCCTTGCCCGGATTGAAATTTTTAAAGGCAATTTGCAGCCCGTACATCGGCCCGTAATGAAAAATCAAATACCAGGCGATGGGCAGCAGCAGCATAAGATACAGGTCTACCCGTCTTGCCATCTGTTTCCATACGCGGCCCCGCCGTCCCGGAATGTTCCGGGACGGCGCAGCATTGACGTGGACTTGAGCGCTCTTCATAAGCATCTACTCCTAACGAATGCGGGAAATCGTATGATGTCCGTTATTTTTCCATCTTGTCGTAGGCTTGCTGATACAGGTCCTGCAGCTTATCGATGTTCATCTTTTTAAGCGTGGATTGGAATTCGTCCCACTTATCGAAGCTGAGTGCTCCGGCGATGAACTTCGCGCTTTGCTCTTCGTAATATTTGTCGATATCATTTCGCAGGACGTTGACTTCCTGAGCCGTATTTTCGTCAAACATCGGGGATGCGTATTTAACCTTCGGCATGAACGGAGTCAGCTTGTCCTGCGCTTCCTGCACCTGCGGAGGATTGATGAAGGAGGCAACCTTATCGCTGATGAGATGCGGCGCTCCGCCGCCTGCATACGGCGTGATTTTGGCTTGGTTGCCCGTCGCGAGGAAAGCTTCCGTATAATAAGGAATGCCGTCTTTCATTTCGTAGTTCTCGCCTTCCCTGCCGAAACGCAGCATCGTAGAGCCTTCGTCGCTGTAGAAGTAATCGATCCAGCGCATCGTGATTTCCGGATTCTTGTTTACGGAGGTGATGGCAAAGGCTCCGAAGTCCCGGGCGACAGGCGCGCCCTGGCTTTGCATCTGATCGCCGTGCGGGCCTTTGAACGGCGCGATGCCCGTATATTGATCCTGGATCGGCATAAATACATTGTTCGTCTGGTCAAAGAACAAGCCGGTGTTCCCCGAAGACTGCTTCGCCAAATAATCCGCTTCTTTCTGCGAGAACATATCGGGATCGAGCAGCTTTTCCGTGTACAGCTTGTTCAGATACTGGAGCATCTCTTTGTTCCGATCGTTGCCCATCCAGATTTCGACCTTGTCGTTGACGAGATTGATGTTATAGCCGAGCTGCTGATCGAGGCCGAACGAACCGCTCATCATGTTGACGATCGGCAGCCCCTGACCCGGCACCGGCGGACGCGCCGTCATCGGCAGTTCGTCTTTTTTGCCGTTCCCGTTCGGATCCTTGTCGCGGAAGGCGACCAGCACGTTGTACAGGTCGTCGGTCGTCTCCGGCACGGCAAGGTTCAGCTTCTTAAGCCACGCCTGGTTGATCCATTTTTTGTCCGTGCGGGCGGCATCGAGGGTAACAATGCCCGGGATCGCATAAATATGGCCCTCCGGCGTCGTGATGCCCGAGCGGATCTCCGGATATTTCTCCATCAGGCTTTTGAGGTTGGGCGCATATTTGTCGATCAAATCTTCCAACGGAATCAATTGGCCGCCCGTTCCGTAGCGGGTTGCTTCCAGCTGCGTAATTCCCGACCGGTAAAAAGCGTCAGGCAGCTCGTTGGACGCGAACAGGAGATTTTTCTTTTCCTGAAAGCCGTCCGTCGGCGCTTCGGTGAATTCGACATGGACGTTGCTCATTTTCTCGTAATCCTGGAAAACGGGCATGTCCTTGAACGGGCCGTTGGCGGGAGCAATCCGGGTGAACATCTTCAGAGTAATAGGATCTTTGGTCAGCGGAAACCCGGATGCGTTGACCGTTGTTTCGGATGAACCCTCCGCGTTTTTGGATTCGGCTCCTTTTTCGCTATTGGAACCGCATCCCGCGAGTAATAATGCCGAGATGAGCGCTGTGCTCAACGCGCCTCTTCCCCAGAGTTTGGACATGAATGAATGACCTCCATTTGATGTAGTTCCGTACCGTTGTAAGCGTTTCCCGTGATGTCTGTGAGTATTATAGTTCATCCGTCTTGTGCGCAAATTCTAATAATATGACTATTTACTCCACAAATTTTACGGTTTTATCCCATGATCTCCCGTCGAAGGCTGCTCAAATAGGCATGCGGCGTCATTCCTGTCAATTCCTTGAAAACTTTGAAAAAATAATTATATGTCGAAAAACCCACTTGGCTGCTGATTTGTTTAATCGAATATTGCCCGCTCTCCAGCAGCTTTTTCCCGGCATCGATCCGGACCCGGTTCACATATTCGGAGAAGGTGTACCCGGTCTCCTCTTTGAATAACCGGCTTAAATAGGAGGGATTGAGGCCGATGGCGCCCGCCGCCATCTCCAGGGTCACATAACCTTGATACCGCTCCAAAATAAAATGGATCGCCTGCGACACGTGCCGGGAATAGCTGCCTGCAGCGCGCTGCTGTTTAAGCAAATTCAACAAAGCTGCGAAATAGGATTGCAGCCACTGCTCCAGTTCGCCCATGCTGCCGATCCGCCCCAAATCGCCGCGCGGCGGGAGTCCAGTACCGGCGGTTTCCGGCGCATGCATTGGAATCGATTTTTTTAATGCTTTATCGCCGGTATGCAAAAGCTCGCTGACGATCAATTGTACCGCAGGGGAATGTAGCGGCTGATGGCGGACGGAACCGCACACCGAGGCGATCAGGCGGTGCAGCCTGTCCTTGTCCAAACTTTCCATCGCAAGCAGAAGCTGCTTCTGTTCTTCGATGGTGAGGGCAACACGCAACTGCGGTGCGCTTGTTCTCCCCCCTGGAGACGGAAACGCTCGATCAGCATACTCGGCCACCGCATCCGGCTCGGCCGCAGGAGATGCGTCAAGCGCCTTCTCGGCCGATCTGTAGCTGGCTCCGAGTTGCGCCAGACTCGTGCAAGGATGCCCCAGCGCATAGGCGGACTTCAGGTTCAGCATCAGCTCAAGCGCATGCTGAACCTTCCCCATCCAGCGGCGTGCCTCGCTCGCGCCGGTATGCTCGCTGCGGTCCTTGAACGCAAACACGACAACCAGCCTCCCGTTCTCGACATAAGCGGCCGTCCGTTCTTGAATGTCTCCGAGGCTTTGCTGCATGACATCGACCGCCTGCTGCACCAGCCGGTTCGTTTGCCTGTCGCTGTATGATTCCGTCAGCAGCAGGAAGGGAATGATCTGCAGCGCAGCTGCCGTGTAACTGACGGCGTCAGGATACAAATTTTCCATCCCGGCGGCCGCATCAAGCGTTCCGCCGTCCTCCTTCCCCCTTACCAGGTCGGCCATGTAATTTCTTATGAATACCGGTTTCATCGATTCTTCGATTTTGCGGCTAGCCAGCCTTCCTTCCTGCGCCCTGCTTTCCTGCTGCAGGTCCTGAACGGCTTTGTTCAACACGTTTCGCAGCAGCGGTCCATCGAGACGGTGCTTGAGCAAGTAGTCGACGGCCCCGCTTCGCAAGCATTCGCGCACGTAATCGTAGTCGTCATAGCTGCTGAGCATGATCGTCTTGATGGCCGGATGCCGCTCGCGAAGGATCCCGTGAAGTTCTACGCCGTTCATCTCCGGCATATTCACGTCGATGATCGCGATGTGCGGCGCCGACTCTTCGATCATCGCCAAAGCCGCCGCCCCGCTGTATGCCTCGCCCACGAACTCAAACCCATGCTCCTTCCAGTTGAATAACGTCCTTATCACATTGCCGATCAACGGTTCATCGTCGATCAGGAGCACTTTAAACATCGTTAGACCACCTCTTGTTCAGATTGTTCCGCATGTTGTATTTTCGGAAAGCGGATTTCTACCTTCGTATACAGTCCCGGCTCGCTGTACAAGCTCAAACCGTACGTTTCGCCGTACATTCGGACGATCCGCTCGTGCGCGTTGCGTACCCCCATTCCGCTGAAGCGGGACGGGGCATCCTCTTTTCCCATCTCTCCCAGCAGGGCGTCCATCTGATCCTGCGTCATGCCCCGGCCGTTGTCCGTGACTTCGATCCGCAGATCATGATGCTCCGCATAAACGCGAATCAGGACGTATCCCCCTTCCCCGGAAGGGCCGATGCCGTGCATGATTGCATTTTCGACGAGCGGCTGCAGCACCAGTTTCAGCACCCGGCATTCCAGCAAAGCATCGTCTTCGATTTGCGTGTGCACCTCGATCGGCTCCAAATACTTGTATTTCACGATCGAAATATAACTGTACACATAATCCAGTTCTTCGCGAAGCGACAGAAATTCGTTGGAATTCCCCAATAAGCCGCGCATCAGCTCGATGAGCGAACCGGACACCTCCTCGATATTGGGCACCCCGTTCAGCTTGGCCAAATATTTGATCGTGTTGAGCGAGTTATACAGGAAATGCGGGCGGATTTGCGCCTGGAGAGCGGTCAGTTCCGCCTCGCGTTTTTTCTTCTCGCTCATGCGGATGCCTTCCATCAGCCGCTTCAATTCCTCAATCATGCTGATAAAAACGCGGTACAGGTCGCCGATTTCGTCCTTGGCCTTAATCTCCGCTTTGGGAAATGACAAATTCCCGTCCTTGACCTGCATCATCATCGATTTCAGCCGGCGGATGTTTAAAGTGCTTCGGGAAGAAACCTGATGGGAAGCGATCAGGATGACGATAAAGACGATGATCGACACCTCGGCCATCAAATTCCGGATTCGCGTGGATTCGCTGAGCAGCGAGTCCAGCGGAATCAGTGCCAACGTGCTCCAGCCTGTATATTCGGAAAGCCGGCTGACGACGATGTAGGACCTGCCGTTGATCTGTTGCTCCACCACAGCGTCATGTCCCGCAATCTTCCGTTTGATCCCGACGATCGTATCCAGAGGAGGCGCATAGGAGGATGGCGAAGATTCCGATTGATAGACATACCCGTTCTGCTCATCCAGGACATACAGCATGCTGTCCGCGGTCGGCTTTACGCCATATGTTTTTTTTATAAATTCGTAGTCCAAATCAACCATGACAATGCCGACGGTTTCGCTGTTATAGCGGATCTCGCGCCCGACGGTGATGGTATCCGCCGTTCCTTCAGGCTTAAAGTACGCATGGCGCGACCCGTTGAGCAGCATATAGTTCAGCATCGGAGTCCCCAAGACGCTCCGGTCCATCCAAGGACCTCCGGTGAAAAACACTTTCCCGTTCAGACCCACGACGGCCATCCGGGAAATATAGGGCTTATATTTGGTCAGACCCGACAGAAATTCCGTAATCCGCTTCTGCTCCTGAAACCATTCATAACCGGGCTCCTCGTTCGGGCTCAGGATCGTATCGATCACCGTGCTTTTATTGGTCACGACAACCGTGTTCAGCCGGTCGATTTCCTCCAGCATGACGTTGAGGGATTCATCCGCCTGTCGGATACTGTCCGAGACCGAGGTGACCGCGTTGTCCTTGATGGTCTCGCGCATATTTACGTACACGATGCCGGTGACAGAGACGATAGACAAAAAAGTGACCAGGCCGAAGGCCATGAATATTTTCCCTTGAAAACTCGTTCGGGGCCAAAACCACCTTCGAAGCGCAGCCCATTTCATAAGAGATCTCTCCTCCAAAGAATCTGTGGAATCTGTGGAACCTGTCGAATCTTGAAACTACCGCTCGGAACGAGCAGGATTTGAAAACGCTTTCGAAGCAATGCGGAAGCCATCCCTCTTTTCTTCGTTGGTTCCGGATGGAATACATGGAACATGCACAGACCTCCCGCAACAAAATAACAGCCGGAATAATGGCGGCGCAGCAAAAATCGAGGAAAAAATTATACCATATTATATAGGGGGCAAATGAAAATTGTCGAGCAAACCTAACAAATTGCCAAATTCAGTTACAGCGACGTGTGAGGCCTGAAGACAGGCATGCCGAAAAAGCCGGCCGCCGTTTCCGGCGTGGCCAGCCTGGCGGGCAGAAATATCGATGGCCGGCATGACGGCCAAAGCTTAACGCAGTCCTTATGCCTTGAACCCGTTAGGCTTGATGCTGCTTCCGGTACTCCGACGGGGACATCGAACAATAATGGGTGAAAGCCCGGGTAAAGGCAAAAAGCGTCGGATACCCCAGCGAATAGGCGATTTCCGTAACGGTGGCCGACGTCCCGCGCAGCATTTGTTGGGCTTTGTCCATTTTGATCTTGGCAATATACCGGGCGGGCGTCAAACCCACGGCCTTGGTGAACTGCGCAGAAAAATAGGTCCGGTTCAACCCGGCATATTCGGCGACCTGCTGAACCGTGATCCCTTCGGCCGCATGCCATTCGATATATTCGGTCCATTGCGAAGCTTTGCTTTTCTTCGCGGGACTCCGAAGCCCTTCCCCCATGCCGGCGGTCGAGGCTAAAAGGGATAACGTTTGGTACAGCAGCCCTTTCAAACCCAGGGAGACGGCAAGCTGATCGGCTTTACCTTTCCTCCACTCCGCAAACAGCCGCCCGATCCGGTCCTCCAGCTCCGGAGTCCACCGTCCTCTGGACCAAGGCTTCCCTGCATCGAAACCGGCCAGCGTCAGCATCTTTTCCATCCCGGGCCCGTCCATGGCCAGCCACGTCAACTGCAGGGACGGTTCGTCGTCCGGCTTATAATACAGATACGTTTCATTCGGATACATGCAAAACGCATCCCCTGCCTGCAGCCTCCAGGACTGCCCCTTATATTCAACCATCAGGCTGCCTTCCCTGACAAAATGAATACTGCTGCATTCGATTCTGCGCGGACCGATCCGATATCCCGGCTTCGCGATGTTCCGGCCCGCCCTGACCAGCCAAAAGGGGCTGCCCTTGTCGATTTCGGCCGGGGTGTAGTACAAAAATTCGGCAAATTCATGGTCATATTCCTGCAGCACGTTTTTCGCCCCCTTAACTTCTTTTAAGACTCAAACAGACAAAATGATAAATTTAGCATACAATACGCCATTCCGTTCGCATATCCTTTTTTCATATAATCAGGGCAAGGAGGGTGACGGATGAAAAAACCGAACATTTTGTTGATCACCAGCGATCAGCAGCATTGGAACACGATTGGCGCGTGGAATCCCGAAATACAGACCCCGAACCTGGACCGGCTTGTCCGGGAAGGAACGGCGTTCGACCGGGCGTATTGCCCCAATCCGACCTGCACGCCCAGCCGCGCTTCGATCATTACCGGCATGTACCCGAGCCAGCACGGCGCGTGGACGCTTGGCACCAAATTGCTGGAAGACAGGCACACGGTAGGCGAAGATTTCAGGCAGGCCGGTTACCGGACCGGGCTCATCGGCAAAGCCCATTTTCAGCCGCTCCGGTCGACCGAAGCGTTTCCGTCGCTTGAAGCATACCCCATTTTGCAGGATCTGGAATTTTGGAAACATTATAACGGCGAGTTTTACGGCTTCGACCATGTGGAGCTGGCCCGGAATCACACGAACGAAGCCCACGTCGGGCAGCATTATGCGCTGTGGATGGAGGAAAAAGGCTGCCGTAACTGGAGGGACTATTTTCTGCCGCCGACCGGCACCATGGACCGGAACCGGATGTATACCTGGCCGATCCCCGAAGAGTACCACTACAATACCTGGATTGCCGAACGAACGAATGCTTTACTGGAACAATATCACGAAAATGGCGAGAGCTTTTTCCTGTGGTCCAGCTTCTTCGACCCGCATCCCGAATACCTCGTACCCGAGCCGTGGGATACGATGTACGACCCTGATGAGCTTACGATTCCGGAAATGGTGCCGGGCGAACACGACCGCAATCCGCCGCATTTTGCAAAAACGCAGGAAGAACATCCCGACTTTTCCGATCTGCAAGAAACGGGGTACGGCATCCACGGTTACCGGTCGCATCATTATTACGAATACGGCAGCAGACCGCGGTTAACGGACTTTGACAAGAAAAAGCTGGTCGCCGTCTATTACGGCATGATCAGCATGATGGATAAGTACATCGGGCGTATTCTCGATAAGCTGGACGAACTGGGGATCGCCGACAACACCATTGTCGTCTTTACGACGGACCACGGCCACTTTTTCGGGCAGCACGGCTTGCAGGCCAAGGGCGGTTTTCATTACGAAGACTTGATCAAACTGCCGTTTATCGTGCGTTATCCCGGACGGGTACCGGCAGGCAAGCGGAGCAGCGCGATCCAGTCCTTGGTGGATTTGGCTCCGACCTTTTTGTCCCTGTGCGGGCTTCCCGTTCCTTACGCCATGACGGGCGTCGACCAGAAAAAGGTATGGCTCGGCGAAGCGTCGCAGGCGCGCACGCATGCCATCTGCGAGTTCAGGCACGAACCGACGACGATCCATCAAAAGACCTATGTCGACGAGCGCTACAAAATCACGGTGTATTACAATCAAACCTACGGCGAAATCTTCGATCTTCAGGAGGATCCCGGCGAGTTGAACAATGTCTGGAACGACCCGGCGTACGCCTCGCTCAAAACCGAACTTTTGCTGAAATATGTATGGGCCGAGCTGGGGAAGGAACCGATGCCGATGCCGAGAATTTCCGGAGCTTAAAAGCGAAGCCAACGACAGCCTTGCCTCATCCGGGGCATAAAGGCTGTGTTTCTGGCTCCTTGGGCACGTTCACAATAAAACCCCTCTGCCGCGTGGGTTACGCAAGCAGAGGGGTGACTCCAAAACCATATGACTTTATTGGGTCAGGCTAAGCCTGCTTAGGATTTCATGCCCGTATAAATCAAAATCGCATCCCGCAGAAATGCCGCCGTTCCCGGCTGCTTCGCATCATAATGTGCCGTAAACCGCTCATCATCCACGTACATTTGGGCAAGTCCCGCATGGGCCTCCTTGCTGTAATCGTTCCAAAAATACGTAGCCACCGTTTATGCAAATCCGCCGCGCGCTGGGCAAGCTCTCCGGCCGGATCCCCCTGTTTGAACGCTTCAGCCAACGTCTCATACAGCTCATCAGCGAGACGGGTTACCTCCTCATGCTGCTCCTTCGTCATGCTCATCCATTTCGCATTGGACTTATCCACGGCCTCATCACCGTATTTTTCCCGGGCTTCCTTGCCGTATTGTTTCTCGTTGTCATCGATGCATTTTTGTTTAAACCCTTCAAATTTCTCCTGATCGCTCATTGTGATTCTCCCTTCAGCGGAGGCAATCGTTTTCTCCACATTCGTAATCAGCAGGTCGAGCTGCCGTCTCCTGTCAAGAAGCTGCGCATGGTGCTCCCTCAGCGCCCGGGTCCGGTCAAAGGATGGCGAATCCATGATGGCCTTAATATCTTCCAGCTGGAACCCCAGCTCGCGGTAGAACAAAATCTGCTGCAACCGGTTCACCTCATCTTCCCCGTAAATTCGGTAACCCGAAGAGTTGATTCTGGCCGGCTTCAGAATGCCAATCTCATCGTAATATCGAAGCGTCCGGGTGCTGATTCCAGCCAGCCGTCCGAGCTTCTGTATGGTGTATTCCATGATTTCACCCCCTGACGTCTATACTGTACACCTTAACGTAACGTGAAGGTCAACAAGAAGATGAATGAAAAAAATACTTCATTTTAAAATCATTTTTAGACCTTGACTTTCCCCTTGTATGGAAAGTTTATAATAAGGCCACGGTAACTCCAACATATCCAAGAAAGGAAGAAGGATGATGTTTAAGATCAGCGAGTTTTCCAAACTGAGTCAAGTTCCTGCCAAAACGCTGCGCTTCTATGATCAACTTGAACTGCTCAAACCTGCATATACGGACCCGCAAAGCGGTTACCGATACTATACTAGCGATCAATTGCTTGTCTTGCATCGGATTCTCGTTTTTAAAGATCTGGGATTTACGCTGGAACAGATTAGGCAGCTCCTTCATGATGACGTATCGCCTGATGAAATGCGAGGGATGTTTCGGCTGAAGAAGGCAGAAGTCCAGTCGTTGATTCAGTCGGAAATCGAGCGTTTGAGGCGAATTGAAGCGAGGCTGGAGCAGATCGAACGTGGTGGAACGCCGCGTTTCGAGGTTTTGGTAAAGAAGGTGGATCCGCTAATGGTCGTTTCGGTCAAAGAAACCACGAGCAGGGTGAACATCCCCTATTTATTTGAAGAAATTGACGAATATTTAAAGTGGAACGGCGTGTCGCTCCCCACTTCGCATATGGTTCTGTGGCACAGTTGCGCGGAGTGCGAAGATAACATCAGCCTGGAGATTGCCTGCCCAATTCAGCTTCCGCTCCCGGACTCAGATCGATTCAAGACGAAAGTGCTCCCCGAAATGACCGTCGCGTCGGTCAAGCACGTCAGCCGTCCCGACAGAGATACACCGGTGAGTATCGACCTAGGCTCCTGGATTGAAAGAAATCATTACCAAATAAGCTCGGAGATGCCGAGCAGAGAATTATATTTGTCAAAGCAAGAAGGCAATGAGCTCGGTTATATCACCGAAAGCCAGATGCCGATTGCAGCACGCTGAGAGGAGAGTATATACCATGACGGACTCACAAGACTTCAGTAATCTTTCCAACCGAAGAAGAATGACCGCGCTCATTCTTTTAACCCTCACGATATTTGCCGTTGGCACTGCCGAGCTTCTCCCCATGGGACTCTTATTGCCTATTGCAACCGAGACCCAAGTTTCGATTTCTGCCGCAGGCATGCTTGTGACAGGATACGCTCTTGGCGTCGTCATTGGGGGACCCGTATTGTCGGCGTTGACCGGAAGATTACCGCGAAAAACCTTATTAAGTTTATTCCTGTTCGTATTTATTATAGGCAGTATCGTCTGCACCGCCGCTCCCTCGTACGGTGTGCTGCTGGCAGGGCGAGTCATAAGCTCCTTGGCACACGGAACCCTGTTCGGCATGATCGTTGTCACTGCAAAAAATTTGGCGCAACCAGGCAAGGAAGGAAGGAATATCGCACTGGTCGGATCCGGATTGACCGTATCCGTCATCCTTGGCGCTCCCCTCGGAACCCTTCTTGGCCAGCATTTGGGCTGGCGGTTTCCTTTTCTGGTCATATCGCTTCTTTCTGCTGCGGCCCTGCTGGGCATTATGAAACAGATTCCCCCATTGCCGCGATCGAAAGGGGTCTCTCTCAAAGGGCAGCTGCGCATCGTCAGCCGTCCCGCCTTTCTCCTGGTTCTGCTGATAACCATATTCGGAACCGGCGGGACGTTCGCCGGGTTTACGTACATTACTCCAATTCTAGAACGAATAACGGGCTTTTCCAGTGATTCGGTGACCATCATTTTGCTTGTTTTCGGAGCAGGTTCGTTACTTGGCAACATCGCGGGCGGCAGCCTTGCCGATAAACGGCTCGTGCCGACCTTGTTTGGCGGATTAATACTCTTAGCCGCATCCATGGCGATATTTACTTGGTCGAGCCATGGCAAAGTCGCTGCCGTAATGACTGTTTTCATCTGGGGAGTGGCAGCATACAGCATAATTCCCTCCCTCAACATGTTCGTGCTGCAAAAAGCCGGAGACGCGCAAGAATTGGCTTCGACGCTCAATATATCGGCTTTCAATCTGGGCAACGCAATCGGCGCATTCATAGGCGGACTGGTGATCGATAGTAAGATGGGACTAGCAGCCGTGCCATGGGTTGCCTCCATCGTCACATTGCTTGGTATAGCATTGGCTGCATGGAGCGTAATTATGGAGAGAAACAGGAAATGCGATCAGGTCCATCAATGTCCGTTCGAAAACCGGACCGCATAAAAAGCACTCAAAGCCCTTCCAGCTTCCTGCAGGAAGCGAAAGGGCTGAAGAGTTTACATACCCGTTATTCGATAAGCCTCGTTCTAGTTATTTGGTGGACCAGAGCTCAATCCGGTCTTTAATATGCTTGGTATAGGCTTCTTCCATTTCCTTGACTCCAGCCTTCTCCAGTTCCGCCATGTAGGCGTCCCAGATGTTGTCGAAGTCTTCCGGCTTGGACATGACCGCTTCCGGGATGCGTTTCCAGGTGATATCCTTCATTTTGGCGCCCAGGATCACGGCAGGGTCGTCGTTAGGCAGCGACATCGTATACGCCGCTCCATAAGCTCTCGGTTTGAATTCTTCTTCCTTTGGGAAAAGGTCTTTCCAATGCTCCGCGTTATACGCTTTCAAGGTCTCTTTTTCCGCCGCGCTGTAATTGGCCGTCAGCAGTTCCGGGTAGTTACGGGTGAAGTAGTTGCCGGTCGAATCCTTGATGCCGTCGCCGTAGTGGACCATCAGGTTCCAGTACAGCCCCAGGCCGGATTCTTTTTGGAACGCCGCGCCGTCATTGTTCGCCCGTTCCTGCACCTCCGGAATAAGCGTGCGTTTGCCGTTTTCCACCGTGTAATGCTTGCCTTCGATGCCCCAGTTGTTCAGGATCTGCCCTTCTTCCGATGCCAAAAAGTCGAGGAACTTGATCGCACGCACCGGATCCTTGCATTTGCTGGAGATCGAGATGCCGTACCCTCCGTCAAAGCCGGCGGGCCAGAAGCTCGTATCCTTGTATTCCTTACTCATCGTGACCGGATAATGACCGTACGTCTGGTCGAATTTGCCCGCCGCTTTGAGCGCATTTTGTCCGTCGCCGTAGTCCCATTCCGGATCGGCAAGGCCAAGAACCCGCCCCGAAGCCACCTTTGCTTTAAACTGGTCGGTCTTCTGAACGAAACTTTCCGGATCAAGCAGGCCAACGGCATTCATGTGATTCAGCCAGCGGAAAAACTCCTTTTCTTCCGGACGGCGGAAATGGTAGGTGGCTTGATGCGTTTCTTGATCGATGTAATATTCGCCGTCGTCCGGCCCGCCGGTCGTCTGGAACCCCAAGTTGGTCACCTGGTACATATGCCAATCGTCCGCATTCAGGGACAACCCGATGTTTTTGTTGCCGTTTTCGTCGGTCGGATGCTTCGTAATATAGTCTTGAATGACCTTCTCAAAATCCTTCACCGTGCGAATTTCCGGATATCCCGCTTCCTTGACGACGCGATGCTGAAGTTCAAAACCTCCGTCGGCTTTAATCTTCTTCTCCTCGACGGCCGACCAGGTCGGAATCGCGTAGATCGCCTGGTCGTCCAAACTGTACTTCGTTCGAACAAGCTTGTCTCCAAGCATTTTTTTGATGTTCGGCGCGTGCTTGTCGATCAAATCCGTCAAATCGATGACGGCGCCTGCGTCGACGAGTTTGCCGACGTCCGCTTTGGCTGCGATCAAGTCGGGATAGTTGCCGGTAGCCGCAATCAGTGAAATTTTTTGTACCGGATCGCCGACAGCGAACTCTGCATCCAGCGTAACCCCGGTTTTTTCCGTGATTACCTTGCCGACCTCGTCTTTCATGTTATTCCAGTTCGTGCTGGAGTCTTCCGAAAAATACGTGAACGTAATGGGCTTTAAGTCGTCGCCCTTCGTTCCGGATGCAGCATCCCCCTCTGTCCCGGCAGCCGGAGAGCCGCCGTTTCCGCCGCACGCAACGAGCGTTGCCGTCAAAGTCAGCGCCAGCAAAGACGCCGCCCATCTTTTTTTCCCTGACTTCATGAAGCTTAACCCCCCCAAAAAAATGTATTGATCAACGACAGTGCTGTATGAAACAGGCGTAAGCCTGGACACACCTGGATCTGTTTTTAACTTTTGACCGCCCCGAGCGTCATGCCTTTCACGAAATATTTTTGCAAGAAAGGATAGACGATCAGAATCGGCACCGTCACGATGATGGTGATCGCCATTTTGACCGATTCCGGCGACACCTGCGCCATACGCTGGGCCATGTTGGCGGCATCCTGGGCATTGGTTGCGCTTGTCGTCGTGCTCTGCAAAATTTTCATCAACTCGTATTGCAGCGTTGTCAACGATTCGTTGGACCCGTTAAACAGATACGTATCGAACCAGGAGTTCCATTGCCCTACCGCCAAGAAAAGGGCCACGGTCGCCAATGCCGGCTTGCATAGGGGCAGGATCACGCGCCAGTAGATCGTAAAATCGTTGGCCCCGTCCAGTTTGGCCGATTCTTGCAGCGCATAGGGCAGACCGTCGATGAAGGAACGAATCACGAAGACGTTAAAGGCGCTTACGAGACCCGGCAAAATATAAACGGCAAACGTATTGATCAAATGCAGATCCTTCATCAGGATAAATCCCGGAATCAGCCCCCCTGATACGTACATGGTTACGGCGAGAAAGGCGGAAATGAATTTTCTGGCCTGGAAATCGCTGCGCGCAAGCGTGTAAGCCAGCATGGAACCGCTGATCAAACCCGCTGCGGTACCCACGACCGTCCTCAGAACCGAGATTTTGAATCCGGTGATCAAGCCGCTGTAAGTAAAGATCAAATCGTAATTTTTTAACGTGAATTGCCTTGGCCAGACCGTAATCCCCCCTCTGACGGTGTCCACCGAATCGTTAAGGGAGATCGCCAGCACGTTTAAGAACGGATAAATCGTCAAAACGGTGACCACGATCATGAACAGATAAACGACCGCTACCAAAATCCGGTCCTGCGGAGATTTCGACTTCAGTTTGCTTGATCCCCGGCCGACCGGTGCCATACGATTGACAGTCCCCATGTCTTCCTCCTTACATAATGCTTTCGTTGGTAAAGCGCTTAAAAATGCCGTTGGCCGCAAACAACAGGATCAGGCTGATGACGGAATTGAAAATATTGATTGCCGTCCCGAAGGAATAACGTCCCATGGCCAGACCGTAATTAAGCGCATACAAGTCAAGCACTTCGGAGTAATCGATGACGAGGTGATTGCCTAGCAAGAACTGCTTCTCGAAGCCGGTACCGAGCAAATGGCCGATGGACATGATCAGGAGCACGATGATCGTCGGCCTGATCCCGGGCAGCGTGATATGCCACATTTGCCGCAGCCTGCTTGCGCCGTCTACCCGCGCCGCTTCGTACAACTCGGGCCCAATGCCGGAGATGGCCGCCAGGTAGATAATGGCGTTCCAGCCCGTTTCCTTCCAAATGTCCGCGCCTGTCACAATCCCCCAAAACCAGTGTCCCTGGGCCATAAACTGGATCGGCTGATCGATGATATGGAGGCTTATGAGCAGGCTGTTCACCACGCCGCCGTCCGTCGAGAGCATTTTGGTGACGATGCCTGCGGCAACCACCCACGAAACAAAATGCGGCAGGTAAGATACGGTTTGCACAAAACGTTTCATCACCTGCAATCGAACCTCGTTGAGCATCAGGGCAAAAACGACGGGTACGATGAAACCCGCGATCAGGCCCATCAAGCTCATGGCCAGCGTATTCCGGAGCACTTGGTAGAAATGGTCATCCTGGAACAAGGTCCGGAAATGCTCCAAGCCCACCCACTTCTGTTCAAAAAAACCGACGCCGGGCCTATATTTTTGGAAGGCCATCGTCCAGCCCCACAGAGGCAGGTACTGAAAGACAAAGACCCAAAGAACGAACGGGATGGACATGTAGTAGAGATACTTCTGGTTTTTCAGCACCTTCCAGGCACTTTTTTTTGTCTGCTTTGCCGGTTCGTAAACGTTTTCCAGACTAGATGATATCGTTTTCATTTTTCCTCCCCTCCCATCTCCTTGCTTTCCATCATAAATCAGGGGGGAGAATCGGCCCATACAACGGATTTCGGTAAAAATCATCCACAAATTATGGATTTTTAAAATCCGACGGCGAACGTCCTTCGTATTTTTTGAACTTGCTGTAAAAGTAGTTGACGTTTGTGTAGCCGACGCGCTCCGCCGCTTCGTACACCTTCATTCCTTGTTCCAGCAGCTCCTTTGCCTTTTGGATCCGGACCTTGTCGAGGTATGTGTTAAAATACTCTCCCGTCTTGCTTTTGAAAAGCTGTCCCAAATAGGCCGTACTGTAGTTCAGCATGCCGGCCAATGTTTCCAGTTTCAAAGGGTCGGCGTAATGCCTGTGGATGATGTTGATCATGATCTTCAATTCCTTTTCCTTCCCCTCCGGTTCGGATTCCTCCGCCAAAGCGAGAAGAAAACGGCGGGTCTCTTCCAGCAGATCGCTCAGATACTCATATTCGAAAATCCCCTTCAGAAACCTCGAAACCTCCTCCGTTTTTTTCCATTCCTTGCGGGAACCCGCGGCCAGCTTATGAATGACGGCGTTGGATAGGAAAAAGAACGATTCTTTGACGGAATGTTCATCCTGCTCCTGCATGAGAAAATACGCTGCGGCTTCTTGCAACAACGGGAGGATCATCGGTTCATTTCCGGCATCCAAACTGTAATATAGGCGGAGTATGAACTCCTCCATCATCTCTTCGGCGTTTTCGTTGAATTGTCCGGGGGATTCCGAAAAAGGGCCAGATGGAGCGCCCGGCCCCAGCAGCTGTCCTTTCTCGCTAAAAAAAGCCTGCTTGATCCAATTCCGGGCTTTCGCATAGGAGCGGCAAATCTCTTCGGGCTGGCAGACGGCTCCCCCGGTTGCAGCGACGAAACGTAAATCTCCCAAAGCGTTCCGGATTTCCTGATGCAAATGCTCCCGCTGCCGGATGCCGCGCAGCGGCTTGCGGAGGAGCAAAACCACGTATGGGGGATTCACGGTCACCACCCCCATGCCACTGCCTTCAATCAAGGGTTGTATTGCATCCGCGCACTGCTGAAGCATGTCGGGACGGCCCGCTTCAACGTCGCGCGGAAGCACGCAAACGACTTCATAGCTGCTCCACAACAAGCCGGCTTCGTTTGCGATGTTTCTCAATCGGGCGGGGGCTTCGTGCTGATCCTGCGGTATGAGAAGGCGGTGCAGGACCCGCTCCCGGTTCTCAACCCCGAGCTGCCGTTGCCCCCGTTTCACCCGCTCCGCTTCGATGCGCTCACGCACCCGCTTTAATGTATTCGTCATTTCTTTGATATCCACCGGTTTGAGAAGATACCCGGCAACCCCGTATTTGATGGCTTGCTTGGCATATTCGAAATCGGCATACCCGCTAAGGATGATGCATTGCACTTGATGGCCGCTCGTTGCCAGCCGCCGGATCAATTGCAACCCATCCATAAGCGGCATGCGGATATCGACGAGCGCGATGTCCGGAGGTTCTTTTCCCATCATTTCCAACGCTTCTTTTCCATTGGCTGCCGCGGCCGTCACGGCGAGATCCAGGCTTTCCCACGGAATCAACGTTTGAAGGCCTTGGCGGAGCTTCGGTTCGTCATCCACGATCATAACCTTCAACACAGGGAATCACCTCCCGGTATAAAAAACGTGATGCATGTTCCGACTTCCGGTTCGCTTTCGATCTGCAAGGCGCTTGACGCCCCGTACAGCAAAACAAGCCGATCGTTGACGTTGCGCAAACCGATCCGCTGCTCCTCCTCATCCATCATGTCCGAAGCAAGCTTTTCCCGTATCAGGGCGAGACGATCAGGCGCAAAGCCCCCGCCGTCGTCGCTCACCTTGACCCGAACTCCCCTTGGAACGGCTTTGGCTTCCACCTCGATGCATACGGCTTCCGCCCGGCTATCCAAGCCATGAACGACGGCATTTTCGACCAATGGTTGGATGATCAACGGCGGTACCTGCATCCCCTCCAAGCCCGCATCCACCGTCAATTGGTACCTCAAACGGTCTTCATACCTGAACTTTTGAATGTCAAGATAGCAGCGTACCCGCTCCAGCTCTTGGCCGAGCGATATCTTGCCGTTCCCGGTCTCGAGGCTGCTGCGCAGCAACGTGCTGAGCAACCATACCGCCTCCGCGATATCATCTTGCTTCCGGATATGGGCCTCCATCCGGATCGACTCCAGCGAGTTGAACAGGAAATGGGGATGAATCTGGCTGGCCAGCATCCTGAACTTCATCTCGTTTTGCCTTTGCTCTACCAGGTATTTTTGGTGATTCGTTTCCTGGACTTCATGGACCAAATCGTTCACTTCCCTCACTAACGCATTAAATTGCCTGGACAGCAAACCAATCTCGTCTTTGCCGTCGATATCCAGAAAGGTTTCCCAAGATCCTGACCGGACCCTGGACATATGCTTGCTTAAGCGGAGGAGCCTTCCGGATAACAACGCAGCCGAAGCATAGATGAGCAAAGCGGCAAAAATCAGGCTGGCCGTCATCACGACCACGCCGAGGCGGATCACTTGGTTGGCGTCACGGGTAATCTCGGCCACGGAAAAAACGGAAATAACCCGCAGCCCGTTCCAACTGTCCTGCGGGTGTATGCCGGCGATAACCACTTTGGACGATTTGCCGTTTACGGACAGGTCATAACTTCCCGCTTGAAGGGATCGCATATCTTCGTCGGCATGGATTGCCGAGAGGTCCTTTCCTGTGACACCCGCTTCGTTGGACGCGACGATCCGATTCCGGTCGTCCACGATCAACGTAGGAAACGACTCTTGATCCAGGATGGAGCTTAATCGCTGCCTGTCCACGTTGATGACCAGGACCCCTTTTCGCCCCGAAGAGTCGAGCGGAAAGGAACGAATCAGACTCAAGTCATCGGCATCTTTCCGTTCGTCTTTCATGAAGTTCCAGCCCGCCATGCCTTTCTGATCCAGGGCCTCCCTGTACCAATCCTGGGCCATGATGCTGGCGTCCGGCTGGATAAACTCCCAATTGTTGAGCGCTCCGGGATTGACCGCATAGACGCGGATGCCCGATATCTCTTTATACAACTGGAGGTAGTCGCGAATATCCGTGTACTCCCGGTAAGTCCGAATGACATCAACGTAACTGTCGTATTTTTGGCCGGCAGCCTTCTTCATCCGGTTGTCATTCATTAGCCGGTTCGAAATGTCCAGCGGCACCTTAATCAGCTCTTCCGTGCGCTTTCGGACCCGTTCAACGTTGTTGGACGCTTGGGCAAAGGCGTTATTGACGGCGATTTCCCGAAGCTTCCCGGTCAGAAACAGGCCGCACAGCAGCAAGGGAAGAACGGCTGCCGAGATGAACGTAATCGCCAGCTTCTTCTTCATTTTCATGTCGTTCATGAATCGGATAAAAAACATCGTTTTAACCTCCCGAGCCAATTTGGCCGCTGCGCGCAAAATGCCCCTTTTCTCTCAAAAAGGGGCACCGCTCTCCATGGATTGTATTTCCTTCGGGCGTTGGCTGAATTCTCTATGTCAGCTCTTCCCGGGCTTTATGGCTTGAAGCCTGAACCATCTGCTTTCGTAGTCTTTTTGTTCGTAAGCGAGAGGCAGCCCCAATTTCATGAGCCTGTCTCCTCCGATGATCGACTTTTCTCCGCGATGTCCCGACTGCACCTCGTATTCCAGTTCCGGGTCCAGTCCGTCGAGCCGCAAGGTGCGTCGAGGCGGGTTCGGCACGGCCATCACTTGGAAGCAGAAGACGAGAGCCTCCCCTTTGTCTTCCGAAACGAACATCCAAGCCGACTCGTTTCCTTCAAACGGACTCTTCAGCCGGTACAAGTCGCCTTTTTGCACTAAACCGCGAATCTGCTTGTAGAATGCGACCTGGTGCTTAACGGTCTCTTTTTCCTCCTCGGTGAATTTCGTTAGATCCAGTTCGTATCCGAAATTGCCGGACATCGCCACATCGCCACGAAAATCGAGGGGCGTCATCCGTCCGACTTGATGGTTCGGAACGGCCGATACATGCGCTCCGATGGCGCTTACCGGATAAACGAGGCTGGTGCCGTATTGAATCTTGAGACGTTCCACCGCGTCGGTGTTGTCGCTTGTCCAGGTTTGAGGCATGTAATGCAGCATGCCGGGATCGAAACGTCCGCCGCCGCTGGAGCAGCTTTCGAACAAAATATGCGGAAAATCGGTGGTAATTCGCTCGAGCAGCTCGTACAACCCAAGCACGTAACGGTGTGCCGTTTCCGCCTGGCGCTCCGGCGGCAGGTCGGCGGAGCCGATTTCCGTCAAGCCGCGGTTCATGTCCCATTTGACGTAAGCGACCGGCACGCTGGAGAATATCGCGGACAACGAGTCATAGATATAATCGCGCACTTCCTTGCGGGTATAGTCCAGCACTAACTGCCACCGGGCTTCGGTCCGCCGCCGCTCTGGAACATGCAGGCACCAATCCGGATGCTTCCGGTACAGTTCGCTGTCCGGCGAGATCATTTCGGGCTCGAACCATAGTCCGAATTTCAACCCCAGCCGATTGATGCGTTCCGCGACGTCCGCAAGTCCGCCCGGCAGCTTCCGGCGATCCTCGTACCAATCGCCCAAGGATGAATTGTCGGCATCCCGTTTCCCGAACCAACCGTCATCCAGGACGAACAATTCGATGCCTAATTTAGCCCCTTCCTCGGCGATCGCGACCAGCTTATCCGCATTGAAGTTAAAATAGGTCGCTTCCCAGTTATTGACCAGTATCGGCCGTTCTTCGTCCCGATACTTCCCTCGGCACAGCCGGGTTCGATATAAACGGTGATAGGTCCGCGACATGTCGCCCAGCCCTTGTCCGGAGTAAACCATGACGGCCTCCGGCGTTTGGAAGCTCTCCCCGGGACTTAGCAGCCATGCAAAGTCAAAGGAATTGATGCCGATTCCAAACCGCGTGGAACCGAACGAATCCACTTCGGCCCCCGCCTCAAAGCTGCCGCTGTACACAAGGCTGAAGCCGAAGGCCTCGCCATGGTATTCCGTCGTTTCCTTCGCGACCAGCGCAGCGAAAGGGTTGAACTGATGGCTGCTGATGCCCCTTTTGCTGTCGATGCGGGTTTCGCCCTGAAGAAGCGGCCTGCGGGTGATGTTGCCTTCCCGAGCCCAGGCTCCGGAAAGGTAGACCATCTCCATCTCTTGTTTGCCGGTAATATCGACGCTTGCGCTCAGAGCGCGACGAATGCGAAGCCCTTCTTTCCCCGCGTTCGACAAACGGGCCGAGCGCACGATCACGTTTCGATCCGCGAAAATCGTGTAGAGGAGAACTACCTGTAGTCCCGAATAGGCATCTTTCAATATCAGCTCGAGCGTATCCGCCTCGGATTCATCCTCCGCGTAAACCGCCGGCAGTCCGGGCAGCGGCGGCTTGCCCTTGCTGATCCGGTAACCGTCGTACTTCAGTTCCGTAATCCGCGTTCCGTCTTCAAGTTCGACCTGGTAGGCCGGGTTACGAAAGTCTCCGCTGCCATACTGCGGATATTCTTGGGGCAGCCGGTCCAATCCCGCCCCCGCCGGGGTGTGAATCAGCAGATCGGGCATCGATTCCCGGTGCTTCAGTCTGCTCCCCCAATATACATGCACAGGATATCCATCCACGATTTGGATAAGATAGCTCATGTCGGTCGACTGCAAATGAAACAGCCCCGTTTGCTCTTGAACCATTACGCCCATGAAAAAAATAACTCCCTTCCAGATCATACTCCTCGGAAACCCATGCCAAAAAAAGAGGCGCTATGGAAAAATCCCCTTTGCCACGCACATTGGAACATTCGTTTCGTCTTGCCCAACAGAGTATATTGATCGATGAGTAATATGAAGCCGACATGGTTTAAAGCTTGATCCATTTGCTTTAAAACGCCCTTCGGCTACAGAAATAATATATTAAATTCAAATATCGAGTACATGGCATGACCCTCATAAAATATGTTATAATGCTAGAAATTTTGCACAAGGAGATTGACGGTGATCGAATATTTGCCACGAAGCAAACATCACGCAGAGCTGCATCTTACTCAATTTGGCAGGGAGGATTGCACTCCCGGCCATTATTTTGGGCCCGCCGTAAGAAACCACTATCTGCTTCACTACATATTGGGCGGAGAAGGAATTTTCGAGGTGGGAGGCAAAAGGTACAGGCTGGGGAAAGGACAAGGATTTCTCATCATCCCCGATGTCGTGACGCATTATCAAGCGGATGCGGTAAACCCTTGGTCTTATTGCTGGTTTGGCTTTAACGGGACGCTGGCGGAATTCCTCCTTAAGCAGGCCGGCTTAACCATGGCATCTCCGATCCTTCATTACGATCGGGACGATATGATCGATCAGTATCTGCAGTTGATGATCGAGTCGAGGGAATTCCCTAAATCCCGGGAAACGCGGCTGACCGGGCTGCTGTATTTGATGTTATCGTCCCTTGCAGAGTCCGGTCCGCTAACGCTCCCCAACCCCCAAGAAAGCCAGGCGGAAATTTATGCGGAAAAAGTGAAGGATTTTATCGAGCTCAATTATGCCCAGAAAATCACCGTTGAGGACATCGCGCAATATATCGGACTCAACCGAAGCTATTTGTGCTCGTTATTCAAACAACGGACGAAGACGAGCATCCAGCATTATTTGATTCAATACAGGATCCGCAAAGCTTGCGAAATGATGGAAAACGCGGAGCTTTCGATCGGCGATATCTCCCGGTCTGTCGGCTATAACGACCCTTTGCTCTTCTCCAAAGTTTTTAAAAAGGTAAAGGGGGTCTCCCCAAAACGGTACCGGACGGAAGGAAAAATAACTTCGCATTCGACCTCATGATTGAATCCCGGCCGGCTGGTTCCCATGTCTTCAGCGGGTTCAATCATGAAAAAAGCCCGTCCCCTCCGGGTACAGGCTGCTCATACGATTTTAATTTATTTATCCCTGCGGTACATGCCGGCCAAGACCACGTTCCAACCTATTGCGCGGTTTTGGCCGGTTTTGCCTGGATGGCGACAGCCTTCCGTCACACTTTTCGTTTTCGGGGCAAAAACAAGGCGACAACCGCGCCGAGAAGGATGCCGAGCGCCGCGAGATAAATCGCCGTCCGGTTCCCCTGGGCTAAGGCATCGCGGAGAGCTACCCCCGACTGTTCCTGTATGCCCGCGTTGGCGACCGCAATCAAGATGGCCATCCCGATGGCGTTCCCGATGTTTAACGTGGTCGATGCGATCCCGGACGCTACGCCTTGGTCCTCCGGGGCTACGCCGCTGGAAGCGGCGATCCACATGCCGGTCCATGTGATGCCCTGGCCGATGCCGGAAATGACGAGCCCCGGAACGATCATCAGATAGCTGCTGCCGGTGTATGCGCCAAGCGGAATCAGCAAAGTCCCGACGATTCCGATCGCCATGCCGACCAGCAGCGTGCTTCGCGCGTCCAACCGGGTCGCCAGGCGTTCGCCGAGCTGCGTGCCTGCCGCAATCGCCAACGAAGGAATGATGAAGGCAAGCCCGGTTTGCAGCGCGCTGTATCCGTGCACGTTCTGAAAAAAGGTTGTCAGGAAGTATGGCAAAGCACCGAACGTTCCCATGTAGATGAATGTGATGACCATGCTGGCTACCAAGCTGCGGTTACGCAGAAGATGCATCGACATGAGCGGAGCGGCGCTTCGTCTTTCGATCAGGGCAAAGATCGACAGAAAGACCAGGGAAAGTACTGCGCTGACGATCGTTTCCCCGGAGGCCCAGCCCAATTCGGGCCCCTGTACAAGTACATAGACGAGAAGGGTAGCGCCTGCGGTTACGGTGGCGGCGCCGGGTACGTCGAAATGGCGCTTTTGCCTCCGTTTCTCGTCGCGGGGAATGACAAGCAGCGCAGCCAGGGCAACGATTCCCGCCAAAGGAACATTAACCAAAAAGACCGCTTCCCAACCGAATGCATTCGTCAATATTCCCCCCAAGATCGAGCCGATCGTCAGTCCGCTGGCGCCGGCGCCGCCCCATACGGCAAGGGCGCGGTTGCGGCGCGGGCCTTCCCCGAACAACCGGTTGAGCAGCGATAACGTGGACGGAAACAGAAACGCCGCTCCTATCCCTTGGATGGCCCGGGCGATAATGATCACAAGCGGATCCCAGGCCAAACCTCCCAATAGCGACGAAAGCGCGTAGAGGACCAATGCGAAAACAAACATTCGTTTTTGTCCGAGCAAATCGGCGGCACGGCCTCCAAGAAGCAGAAAGCCCCCGCAGAAAACCGTGTAGGCGCTGACGACCCATTGCAGCGACTGCTCCGAGAAGCCAAGACCATGGCCGATCTCGGGCAAAGCTACGAAAACGATATTGATGTCGAGCCCGTAGATAAGCTGCGCCAAAGCAAGCAGCGCCAAACTCCATCCCATGGCCCCCTGCTTGACGGCAGCCGGTTGAGTGGCAGAGCCGCTTAGGCGCGTTTGTTGATCGGTAGACATGAACGTATCACCCCTATATTTCAATTTTATTTGAAATGTCAACCGCCTTTACAAAATTATGCGACCGCTCGGGCTGCATGCCCATTTAAAGCACTAAAAAAGCCTGATCCACCAAGGATTCAGGCTTTGCGGCATGACGTTCAAGAAACGCCTCCAAACGATGGCCTCAACATTCCAGCACGTTTATATCCCGCCCTATAAATTTTTGATGATCATTTCGCGGCAGCTTCCTCCGCAAACCCGTTCGCCTTGTAGTTAAACCGCTTGCGGTACCCGCATTTCCGGCACAGCTCCTCCACCACTTCGCGGCGGGAGAAGCCGTCGACGATGTTGGTCGCGCGTTCCCCTTCGATGATGTCTTTGAAAGGCGTTTTGTAGATATTGCCGAGATTGATGACGCCTTCCCCGTCCAAACAGCACGGGATGACGGTGCCGTCGGCCAAGACGCCGGCCTGGTTGCGCAAACCGTGGCAAAAGCCCGGTCCGAAATCCTCTTCCGCGTACAAATCCGGCCACTCGAATTCATGGTCCATGTTGATGTAGATCCGGTCGGCGATTTTGACGCCTTTGCCGGGCTGGACCTTTTCTTCGATGTTATAATCCAGTCCGAATTCCTTTTCGATATAGGCCAGCATTTCGCGGTTCCGCTGCTTCTCCAGGTTCGTGGCGTTATCCATGTCCAGGTTCCACAATCGAAGCGACACGATCAGGTTCGAATTCGCGGTCGCTTCCTTGACGAAATTCAGCACCTTGGCGATGTAGGCGTCTTTGTCTTTGGAGCCGACATGCCCGTCGAAGCTATGCAGCGAGAAGTTCATCTGGCGAAGCGCCGGCTTGTTCATCAGCTTAGGCCCCGCTTTATGCAGCAGCGTCCCGTTGGACGTGATGTTCACTTTAAAACCTTTTTCATGGGCGATATCCAGCAATTGGTCGATGTGCGGGTGGAGCAGCGGTTCGCCTTTGACGTGAAAATAAATGTAATCCGTGTACGGCTTGACTTCGTCCAGCGTATGCCGGAATTGATCCAGCGTAATATATTGGGTTGCTCTGTGCGTAGGCGGGCAAAACGTGCAGGCCAAATTGCAGCGGCTCGTCAGCTCGACGTAAAACTTTTTGAATTTCTTCATTCTCGTTACTCCAGTCCGTTCCTCTATCAGAATCGATGAATTTTCGTCAAAATATAGTGCAGCTCTCACAAAAGTTTATATGAGAACCCCCGCAATCGCAACCATAACTCACTAAAACGGCCCGCATGCCGTCTTTTCATCCGTACATTTTGACATTTCTTGGCTTGGCCGCGACATATGCTCTACTTAGGTTAAGGAAAGGAGCGGGGTAAACAGTGATTCGAATCGGCAATGAAGAGCCCGTGCTGGAAACCGAAAATTGGCCGCCGTTATGGCAAAAAATTGTTCGCGCCAAAAAAAATAGCGCCTCCGTATACCGTTATGCATCGCTTGCTCATTTGCAGTTTGAGCTGAAACTAAGAACGGGCATCGTCGAAGCAGCCAAGGCGCTGAGGCGAAGCGGCGTGCAATTCGAAGATTTCGAACATTCCCATTGCAACGAGCGGTTCTGGCATTTGAACAACCGGGGAGGGTTCGAGCTCCGGTCCGATGTGACCCCGGCCGAAGGGATTCGGGATATTTTCGCCAACGGACCGCTTTACGGCTTCGAATGTGCGACCGCCATTGTGATCGTCCTGTATAAAGGCCTGCTGGATTGCATACGGGAAAAGGATTTCAACCGGATGTTCGCGGACCTGCTGTTATACGACTGGCATTACGACGCCGACCTGCGTCTCATCGAAAAGCAAGGCGCGTCCGAAGCGTTCCCTGGCGATGTCCTCTATTTCAAAAATCCGGACGTCAACCCGAGGCAAATCGAATGGCAGGGAGAAAATACCGTCAAGCTGGAAGAAGACCTTTATTACGGGCACGGCATCGGGATCGAATCGTCCCGCGCGATCATCGCCAAGCTAAACAGGCACCGAAAGCCGGGAAGCACCGTATCCGCGTATTTGACCGATCAGGTGATATCCCCGGATTTTCTGTATTTATCCCAGTTTGAAGGCGGCGGGCCGGGGGCGAACCCCGAATCATTCTACCAAACCTTCGCGCAGGAGCCGGGGATCGTCTCGCGGATCGGCCGCCGGCGGTATTGGATGGTTTGACCCTGGAAAAACGAAGCTGGCGCAAAATGCATCGGCTTCGTTTTTTTAACGGGAACGTTATCGAATTATGTCAAAAGAATCATTGATTTTGGCTCATTTTGTAAACGTTTTATAGACCTTTGAACCGTGTCGGTGCTATAATATGGTAGAACTAGTACATATTAAGGAGGCCTATTTTCCTATGTCGTGGTTGAAGAATCTTCCGCTTTCCCAACGGGTCATCGCCGGGTGTTATTTGGTCGCCGCCCTGTTCGCCCTTCCGGCGCTCGTTATTTTTATCGTGATCGGCAAGCTTGTGATCGGAATCGTGTTTGTCGCCGTCCTGGCCGCATTGACCTACCCGCTTGCCCGATACGTGGAGCAGACGCTCACCTCCTCGTTCGAAAACATCGCCAACGTGACCGCCGCGATCGCCAAAGGCGACTTTACGAACCGCGTCGATGAAACCGGCTCCATGGGAGACGTCAGCCGTTCGTTTAACAGCATGATCGACAAGTTGAAGAAAATATTAAACGAAGCCTCCGGCATTACCCGCCGGGTGATCGACGCCAGCCGCGGGATCGCGGACAAAAACCAGGAGCTGAAAACCGTCATGGCATCCGTCGCCTCGGCATCCAACGAGCTGGCCGTAGGCGCAAGCGAAATATCGCAGGACGTCGCCGGCATGACCGAATCGATCCAGGATATCGAATTGAAGGTAGGGAACTACGCCAAATCCACGAAGGAAATGAAAAAACAATCCGACCTGACGCTCAGCTTCGTGGAAAAAGGCCGCCAGTCGGTCGAAAAGCAGGCCGAGGGCATGCGCAAAAACGTCGAAGCCACGGAGCACGTCGCCCAAACGATCGACGCCCTTTCCAAAAACGCATACGGCATCCATAAAATCACCAAAACCATTTCCGAATTGGCCGAGCAAACGAACCTCCTTTCCCTGAACGCATCGATCGAGGCCGCCAGAGCCGGGGAGCACGGGCGGGGATTCGCCGTCGTTGCCCATGAAGTGCGCAAGCTGGCGGAAGAGTCGACGGCATCGACCCAGGAGGTGTTCGGACTCGTCAAAAGCATTGAGCAAGGCATCCGCGAAGCGATCGAAAACATTAAAGTAAACGAAGAAGTCGTGCGGATGCAAAACGAAATGATCCGCGAGGCGGAGCAGATTTTTACGAACATCGTGGAAAGCGTACAATACATAACCGAGCAGATCAACGCCTTCTCCAGCGAAAGCGACCAGATGCTCGAAAGCGCGCAGAAAATTTCTGCCGCGATCCAGAACATTTCGGCCATTACCGAGCAATCCTCCGCCGGAACCGAGCAGGTATCCGCTTCGATGAATGAACAGATGAAATCGATCGAAGCCGTCGTGGAAGAAACCGAAGCGATGAGACAAGCCGTATTCCAGCTGCAAAAAACGATTCAAATCTTCAAGTTCTAGCACCGAATCTCCGATTCTTCATTCCTTCGCCTGATTGAATCCTTCTCCGGTCTGTTATATGATGGATAGAATACAATGATATAGCAGGATTGTGGAGGAATGAAAAGTATGGCTTCAGAGCAACAGCAACGAATCGATCCGAGGGTCATACGGACGCAAAGGCTGCTCAAAAACGCGCTCTTTGATCTGCTGGAGGAACAAAACTACGAACAGGTTACCGTACAGGATATCGCCGACAGAGCCACCGTCAAACGAGCGACGTTTTATCTGCATTACAACGATAAACAAGACCTCGTGAATCAATGCATCGACGAGCTGCTGGCCGAATTGAGCGAATCGATCCGGAATTCGAACGACGATCCGATCCAATTCGATTTTTCCAGCGGACAAGCCCATCCTATTTTCATCCGGATGTTCAAGCATGTCAGCGAGCGTTTCCGCCAATACCAGGCCTTGCTGGTCAAAAACCGGATTGCGGCCTTCACCGCCGGTCTGCTGGATGTGCTCCACAACTTCATATCCGAGGGCATCAATATGACCGAGCCGGACGATTCCAATTTATCCGCGCGCAGGGAAGTCGTCATCAAATACGTGGAATCGGCGTTCCTGGAGCTTATTATTTGGTGGGTCGAAAACCAAATGCCTTACAAGGAAGAGGAAATGGCCGAAATGTTGATGAACTTGTCCATCCTTGGCCCTTATCGCGTCCGTCCGTTCGATAAAATAAAGCAATGGGAAAATAAAAATAACCCTGAAGGATAGTTGAAGTGCACCCCTTAGAATAGACATTGGAAAAACCCCTTGGTTTAACCGATGAATTTCTAGGGGGTGTATTTTTTTATGGCGATTAAAGGTCAAAAGTTTAAGACATATTCTGAGGAAATCAAAATGGAGGCCATCCGCCTGCACGTAGAGGAAAAATGGACATATCGGCAAATCAACGAACACTTAGGAATACAAGATAAGGATCGAATGAAGCGATGGATGCGTAAATACCGTGAGCAGGGTGAATTTGGTCTACTGGATCAACGAGGAAGGCGGAAGGAATATTTAGATCAGGAGCGATATGTTCAGCAGTTGAAACGGGAGAATGCGATGCTAAAAAAGTGTTTAGAAATCTGGATGCGGGAGGGAAAGAACAGCGTTTCAAGCTCATTGAACAAGCAGCGGACATCGGCCAAGTAGCTGATTACTGCCAACTCCTTGGCGTCTCTAGAAGTGGTTACTACGCATATTTGAAGCGGAAGAACAACGACCGAGACGCCGAGGCTAAACGACTCATCCACACGGTGTATAAACGCTACGAAGGAAGGTATGGCTACCGGCAGATCCAGTTGTTCTTGTGGCAGGATGAAGGTGTATGGATGAACCACAAGAAGGTGCTTCGCCTTATGCAAAAGCTCGGTCTTCAAGCCAGCATTCGCCGGAAACGTCGATTTAATATGACATACCAGGCTGCCGAGCGTGTAGCTGATAATTTGCTTAAGCGAAATTTCACAGCCGAAAAACCAAGCCAGAAATGGGTGACGGATGTGACTCAATACCGGATAGGCGAGCGCTGGTTGTATCTCTCGGCAGTGAAAGACCTATTCAATAACGAGATTGTGGCCTACCAACTTAGCGAACGCAACAACAATGAGCTGGTCCTCCAGACCTTCGCCAAGGCATTTGCAAAGCAAAAAGACGTGACCGGATTGATCGTTCACAGCGACCAAGGGTTCCAGTACACGTCTCATGCTTACCACGACATGCTGCCAAAGGTTGGCGCCCAAATCAGCATGTCTCGCCGGGGCAATTGCCTAGACAACGCCTCCATGGAGAGTTTCTTCTCGCATCTCAAAACGGAAGGACTCTATCCCTATGATATACGAAATCTGGCAGAGGCACAAAGACGAATTGAGAAATACATAAGTTTTTACAACCGAAGACGACCACAGCGTAAATTAAACAAACTGACGCCGGTAGAGTACCGACGCCAGTTTCAAGCTTAGGTGTTTTTTCAATGTCCACTAAATGGGGTCTTGACCAAGTCCTTCAGGGTTATTTTTATTTGTTCCGTCAGACGGATTACAGGGCCGTCCAGCCGCCGTCGATGACAAGCTCCGCGCCGGTCATGAAACGGGATTCGTCGGAAGCCAGGAACAGCACGCCGTAAGCTACGTCTTCTGGATTGCCGAAGTAAGGAAGCTGCGTAAACGTTTTGTAATACGGCTCCGCTTCCCCGAACGTGCTGGCCGTCATCGGCGTGACGATGATGCCGGGGTGCACGGAGTTTACCCGGACGCAGTCTTTCGCATATTCGACGGCCGCCGCTTTCGAAATCGAACGCAGCGCGCCTTTCGCAGCGGTATAAGCGCTGGAACCGGCCATGCCGACAAGGCCGCCGATCGAGGAAATGTTGATGACGGAGCCGGAGCCGTTCTTTTTCATCTCAGGAATGGCATATTTCATGCCCAGCATGCAACCGTTCAGGTTGATGTCCATCACTTTGTTCCATTTGTCCATCTCCAGGTTGGCGATGGTCATCGTCGAGGAAACGCCGGCATTGTTCACAAGAACGTCGACTTTCCCGAATTGTTTGACGGTTTCTTCGATGATGGATTTCCACTCTTCTTCCGAAGCTACGTTATGCTTGAAGCTCAGGACTTCCCCGCCGCTTTGCTTGATTTCGTTCACGACTTCATGCAATGCCGTTTCGTTGATATCGGTTGCGACCACTTTGGCGCCTTCCCGGGCGAACAATTTCGCTTCCGCGGCCCCCATGCCGTTGCCTGCGCCCGTAATGACGGCGACTTTGCCTGCCAATCTTCCCATGTCCATCTTCCTCTCTATGTGGTACATCGTCATCAATGTAATCGATTACGATCCGATTATACACCCGCTCGTCTATTTTGTGAAGTATTTTACACTATGTCATTTAATTTGAACGATTCGGAACGCGTTGCTGAAACCAAAAAAAGAACCCCTATGAAAAGGAGTTCCCCCATTTTTAATCATGTTTTTCGAGCCAAACGTCCTTAAAATCGACCCAACCCAGCGGATTCAGGCTCATGCCGTGCACAAACGGATGCAAAAAGGCATTCAGGTGCCGATGATAAAGAAAAATCACCGAGGCTTCGTCACGCAAATACTGTTCGATTTCCCGGAACGTCATGCGTCTGTCTTCCCTGTTCTCCGCCCCCAAGGCGTCGTCGATCCGAGCTTTGATCCAAAGCAGTCGCTCTTCATCCAAGTACAGCCGCAATACGCTGGCCCCGTTCTCATAAGATTCGATTTCGCACACTTCGTCTTCGGCGAGGACGATGCTGGTGACGGTGCAGTCTGCATCCTCCCAGTCGCGGTGGTTCTGGATGTCGGCGCGGATTCCCCATTCCGACAACCGTTTTTGAATCCATGCCGCGTCATCCTTGTATTTGTCATACACCGCCAGCCGGATGACCGCCCCATCGTATCCGGATTCTTTTAACGCGGACTTCACGCGTTCCGGCCGAACCGGATCGATGACCCTGCCTCGGCTTTCGTCCGGCCGGTATCCGAAAGCAGGGATGGCACGCGGGCCTCCCAGGTCCGCAATCATCTCGCCGGGATGCAAAATCATCCGTACGGCCCGCCGAAAGGCTTCGGACTGCTGCGGACCTTCCCTGTTCACATTCCAGGACAACATCGTACAGCCCAGCCTTAAACCTGTACCCCGTCCATCTCCTTCGTCCTGCCTGTACCGGTCCCAGGTATGCAAAACCGATGTAAAGCCGATCGCTTCCGGGTCGCAGTCCGCCGGCATAATGACGATATCGACGCCGTCCAAATACGGGCGGCCCTGATAATATTGGGAATGCGCTGCAAGCTCGATGCGATGTTTGGAAAAAGAAACGACGCGAAACGGACCGGTGCCTAGCGGCAAGTTCCAGAAGCTCCCTTCCTCCTGACCGGCGAAATCGGCAGGCAGGATCGAAGCCCCGACCGAACACATGAACCTGTCAAAAATGCGGTTCGGTTTGCGCAGCCGGATCCGGACGACGCGCGGCCCCAGCGCCTCGATCGTTTCCGCCTCCCGGAGAAGCCACTTGTTTTCCGCATGGTTGCGCAGCCGCTCAAAGGAAAACAGCACGTCGGCGGACGTCAGCTCCTGGCCGTGATGAAAACGGATGCCCTTGCGCAAATAAAAGGTCCATTCCGTCGCATCCCGATTGGCTTCCCAATGATGGGCCACCCCGGGCACGATCCGGCCCAGCCGCTCGTCAAAAGCCAACAGCCGGTCGAAAATTTGCCGCTGAAGATGGGAATCAAACGCGAAGCTTGCGGCTGCCGGGTCCAGCGTCCGAGGCGGATACAGGACGGGAAATATCAAATTGTCGGTTGCATGGGAGCCCTCGGCTCCTTCTTCTTTTTTGTAGCCGAAATGGCCGTTCAGCCAATCCAGAAACTGCTCCTTTGCCTGCGTTCCGCTTCCGTATGCGCCAAGCGTTTGAAAAGCCTGCCGATAATCGCCGCTTTTGGCCAGCTCGACGACCAGGTTCAGCAAAAACTCCTCTTTGCCTGCTAGGAACGTAATTCGCGAATAATTGCCCCTTCCCCGGCCGGGAAGCCATTGAACCCACCCTTCATCCACGAGCTTCCGCAAAATCAGCTTTGCGTTTCGCACGGTGCAATATAAGGCTTGCGCCAAATCCTCAAGCGTCACTTCGATCGGCATGCCGCTTTGTTTTCCGTCCGAAAACCGGCTGTGAAGCATTAAGTATTGTTCTTTAATTTGCATCGAACGACCCTCCTGAAAGCAATCTCCGGCGTAAAAGGGGAAAACCATTTCCGAAAGTATACTCTTTTTTGCCCCTTTTGAACAGCGCATAATGAGAGCAACCCAATAGAAGCGGAGGAGAAGACATGCTCGAACATTATACGTTTCAAAAGCTGCTTGAATACGAACAGGCGGAACGCAACAATCCCGTAAACATCCGGAGGGAACAAGAAAAACAAATGATCTACGAGGCAACCCGAACCAGGAAGGCCCATGACAAATGGTATGTCATGCCGCTAAGGTTGTTCCGCAAATCGCATCGGCGCCAAAAATACCGAACCTGAGCGAAACCCGGGCCCCGAGTCCGTTTTATTAGGCTTATGGCAAAAAAGGCACCCTCATGATCGAATCATGAAGATGCCTGGGCCGGGGGCTACCGTTTCCCCTTTTCAGGGGCCTGTTTTTCCGCCGGTCCATCCGGCGAACGATAAACGTGGTCTCGAACCGCCGTTTCTTTTTCATCTTTTGCAGGCAAGTTCGTCCGTCCGGATCGTAAAAACCATGCAAGCCCCGCCCTCCCTGCGGTTCGACGCGCGGATGCTGCCTCCGTGTTTCTCGACGATCACTTTTGCGGTATGCAGGCCAAGGCCCGTTTGCCCGTTGTCCCCCCGATAAAACTTTTCGAACAAATGCGGAAGATCTTTTTCGGCAAAACCCGAGCCATTGTCGCATATCGCGAATCGCAGGCCGGACGCGTTCCTTTCGATCCGAACGCCGAGCCAGCCGCCCTCCGCGGGCAAATACCGGAAGCTGTTGGCCACCAGGTTGTCCATGACTTGGCTGATGCGCTGCACGTCCATATATACCGTCTCCCCGCCGCCGGGAGCAGAATCCTCGTATTCGAAGCTGAACCGGACCTGCCGGGAACGGCACATGAAGCCGATCTCCCGCTCCTTGTCCTGGATGAACTGCCGCAAAGCAACCTGCGCCCCGCGAAGCGGAAAGTATTCCAAATCCTTTTCGGAAGCGATCTGTATGTCTTGGATCAGGCGGTTGACCCTTTGAATGTTATCCTCGATGACTTTCAGATGGCTTTCGGCTTGGCTCCGGGACATATCGGGCGTATCTGCCAGCAGCTCCACGTTGCCTTGGATGACCGTCATCGGCGTGCGGAAATCGTGGGCGATCGCGTCCATCATGTCCCTGCGTTCCTGCTCCAGCTTCCACTCCCTCAGCAAGGCGTCCTTAAGGGCGCTGCGCATGTTTTCAAACGATTCGGTCAGCATGCCCAGCTCATTGTCCGCCTGATAGCTGATCGTAAAGTCGAGATCCTGGTCGCGGATGCGTTTGGAGGCATCGATGAGATTATGCACGGGTCTGGCAATCCGTTTTCCGAGCCTCGCCGCAAACAGATACGTAAACAACGCGACGTATAAAAACGGCGAAACGACGAAGTACAGGACGATGGCGAGGTTGATCCAGTTGGAACCCGACGCGGCCGTGGTCGCTTCCAGCTTATAGCGGAATACCATGGCCCCTTTTAGCTCCCCTGCCGCCGACATGACGGGCACGCTCCGGACAAACATCCCGCCAAAAGCCGGCGTCGTCCCCGCGCTTTTGGTCGTATTCAGGTTCTCGATCAACGCTTGACTCGTTTGAAACTTGCGTTCCCGCATCGTTCCATAGAGCGGATTCCCGGAAAGGTCGACCGCCTGGTACTGGATTCCGTCGCCCGGAATCCGTTTTTCCAGCTCCGCTCGGCTTGTCGGGTCGAGGATCGCGTCCCCTTGCGATTTGACGTATGCCACGAGGGAAGGGATTTTGTTTTCATAGCTGTTCGCCGGGCGTATCCATTTGTTCGAAACGATCCAGCCCACGCCGAAGACAAGCGTAATGGCCGTGCACGCCACGCTGAAAACCATGATCCACACGAAGGTGAGAATCAGCTGCCGCTTGATGGGCAGGCGTTCTACGAATCCGATCTTTCCCATTTGTAGCCGACCCCCCAAAGCGTGGAAATATAGCTGTTCAAAGGATCCCTCGAGCCCAGCTTGGCGCGGATCTTCTTGATATGCTCCGTCACGGTGCTTGCGTCTCCGCTCGCTTCAAGCCCCCAAATCCGGTCATAAATTTGTTCCTTGGAAAAAACTTGCCCGGGATGCAGTGCCAGCAGCTCGACGATATCGAACTCTTTGGCCGTCATCGGTACGACCGCGTCGTTGACATGCACCTCCCGGCCTTTCAAATTGATGCGCAGCCGTCCGTACCGGAGCAGGGACCGCTCCGCGGAGCTTTCCCGCATTCGCCGGCTTCCGCGCAGATGGGCAGCCACTCGCGCTTTTAGCTCCCGAAGGCTGAACGGCTTCGTAATATAATCGTCCCCTCCGATGGACAGCCCTTGGATCCGGTCCGCCTCCGTTTGCTTCGCGCTGACGAACAGGATCGGGCAATCCACCTCGTCGCGGATCATCTGGCACAGCTCAAATCCGTTCATGCCCGGCATCATGACGTCAAGAATGATCAGATCCGGCGCCTGGCCGAGTTGATTCATCGCTTCGATTCCGTTGGAAGCGGTCAGCACCCGGTACCCCTCCGCCGTCATGGCCTGCTCCATCAGCGACACGATTTGAGCCTCGTCGTCTACGATCAGTATTTTGTCCTGCATGTAAAACAAACTCCCTGCTTCCGGGCTATTTCACCCAGTTTCTTCGGTTCCACCACAACATTGTAACGGCAAAACCTAGAAATATACAAACCATTACCGGCAAAAGAAAGGCATGAACGTACCGGCCGGCCATCCATTGAAAAACGGTGCTCATCCCTATCAGCAAAAATCGGAGCGCATCCGAAACATACAGGCCGCCCACTGCCACTCCGATCCAGCCGAGATAACAGATGATCGGGCTTGGAAGCAAGGTGCACAGGGCCGCGGTCACGCTTAACTGCGCGAGCAAAATCAGCATGAACAACCCGTAGGATTCCAGGTTATACAGGAATGCGCCAACCGGGCCGTAAGCGCGGTCCGGGTTCAGGTACACGACGGAGTCCACGCTTGGCTTGAGCAGATGCCCGGCACCTTCCCCTATGACAAAGGTTACCGCCACAAACAGCAGCAGGATGACGGCCAGATTGATCCATTTTGCCGCAAACAGCCGCAGGATCGAAATCGGGCGGATCAGCACCAGACGCAGCTGGCCCCCGTGATATTCCCCGTTAAAGCTGTCGATCATCAGGATCGGGCCGATAATCAGCACCAGAAAAAACGAGACTTCCTTCAGCAAAAAAAGCGAAAAATTTTGTGCGGTCAAAGGCACCGACGATACGTTATCGAACGCGCCGAACGACTGCACGCCCAAGAACAGGCAGTCGAGCAGCACGATCGCAACGAACATCAGCAGACTGACGAAGGTTTTTTTCCGTTTCCATATCCGCTGCCAGTCGCTTTGCAAAAGCTGCATCATGATCCATTTCCTCCTTATATAAAACGATCCGATTTGGTAAAGATGAGGCGGGCGGCGGCCGTAAACAACGCGACATATCCCGCAAGTATAAGCACCATCCACAGTCCGGCATGCCATTCTCTTGCCGCTGCGCTGCCCGACAGCATGACCGCGATCCCGCTAAATTGGATTTCCGTCAGCGAAACGTATTTCAGCATCGCGGGCCAGCCGAACCCCGTGACGCGGTTGAACAGGTCATAGATGAGCGGAAACCCGAGGGAACAAAGCAAAAATCCCATGCCGAGGCCAATGGCCGCGGTCGACGAACGGGAGATGACGCCGATCGCGATAAATACGGATGCCGTCCCGACGATCGAGGCATAAGCCATTCCGTAATAGCTGAGCGTATAACCGATCATGTATCGGCTTGAAACGGCATGATCGTAATAAAACAACGTCTGCTGCGGCGAAGATTCGAAAAATACGTACCCGGCGACGACCGCCGCAACCAAATAGACGACGAAAAACAAAGCCATCATGGATGCAAACGCCAGCCATTTGGCCCAAAAAATTTGCGAGCTGCCGTATGCCCGCAGCATGACGAGCCGCAGCTGGCCCGAACGGTATTCCTCCGTAAAGGAAAAAGTCAAAAGCACAAGCGCCACGACGTTAAACACGACGATCAGCTGCTCGATCATGGCCATGACCGGAAAATTTTCCGCCGTCGTATGCTCGGGACTTCCAAGCGGAAAGGACGCGTTATGGCCAATGTAATATTTAGCCGTCAGGGCAATGATCAGCGGTATGGCGATCAGGAACAGCCAGGCGATTTTGCGTTTCCATAACCGTTCCCACTCGCTGTGAAATAAAGCCATCATGTGGTCATCATCTCCACGAAATGGTCTTCCAGGCTGCTCGTTCCGGCCATCTCCAGCCACGCTTCCTGCGTGCCCTGCCATACGAGCCGTCCTTCCTTGATGATGACGAAGCGGTTGCAGATCCGCTGCAGTTCGTCAAGCAGATGGCTTGATACGAAAAAGGTGATCCCGTACGCCTGGTTCAGCTTCAAAATCAGGTTGCGCAGCTCGCGAATCCCCATCGGGTCCAGCCCGTTGGCCGGTTCGTCCAAGATGATGAGCTTCGGGTTTCCAAGCAGCGCTTGGGCAATGCCGAGGCGCTGCTTCATGCCCAGGGAATAGGTTTTGACTTTATCGCGTCCGCGTCCGTCCAGCCCGACGGTAGCCAGGACCTCGTCGACGCGGGCCGCGCGTTTTTCTTTCGGGATGCCCGCATGCAGTTTCGCGAGGTTCAGCAAGTTGTCCCTTCCGGACATATATGGGAAAAAGATCGGCGATTCCACGATGGCTCCGACCTGGCCAAGCGCCTTCATCCGGTCCCGCTGCACGTCGAAACCTTCGATGCGGATGGTGCCTTCGCCCGGTCTGACCAGCCCCGTAATCATGCGGATCAGCGTCGTTTTGCCGGCGCCGTTCGGGCCGACGAAGCCGCAAACATCCCCCTGCATGATTTCAAAGGTCATGTCGCTTACAAGCGTCCGCCGTCCTGCTTTTTTGGTTACATGTTCGATTTCCAGTACTTTCATAATCATTTCCCCTCCTGGGATTGATACTAGAGGGCAATTCTAAAGAATTTATAACGTCCGCCGATTTTCTTCGAAAACGTAGCCAATCGGCTTCGAATGTTTTATAATACATATAAATCATCCCGTTTTATAAAACATAGTTTCATTCCATGAAACTTAAAAAGGAGGAGTTTCTGTTATGCCGATGGATTTTCATGATCCAAGAAACCAATCTTCTTATACGACCCGCGTTGCGGATGCCTCTTGGCTGGAGCTCATTGCCAAGCAGGTGGAACTGAAGGGAAAACGGGCGGCGGATATTGGCTGCGGCGGAGGAATCTACACGAAAGCACTGCTTGCCCTTGGAGCCGAGCATGTCATCGGCGTCGATTATTCGGCGGAAATGCTGCAGGGGGCGAAACAAAACGTAGGCGAAACGCAAGAAGTGGAATGGATTCAAGGTGCTGCGGACCGGACGACGCTGCCTTCGGAGCATGTCGATGTCGTGCTGGAACGGGCGCTGATCCATCACTTGACCGATCTGCAGGGCTGTTTTCGCGAAGGGCATCGAATTTTAAAGGCAGGCGGCATGCTGATCGTGCAGGACCGGACGCCGGAAGACAGCGTATTGCCCGGATCGGATACCCACATCCGCGGTTACATTTTCGAAAAATTCCCTGGGCTTATGGAAACGGAGAAATCCCGGAGGCATCATTCGGAAACGGTGACCGAAGCGCTCCGCGAGAGCGGTTTTTGCGATATTCGCGAGCTGAAATGGTGGGAGCCGAGGAAAGTGCATCCTGACCCCGAGGCGTTGTTCGAGGATGTGCGGCGGCGAACCGGGCGTTCGATTTTGCATGAACTTTCGGACGGGGAACTGGATGAGCTCATTGCCTATATGCAAAGCAAGCTCCAAGGATCCGGCCCGATTGCCGAAAAGGATCCTTGGACGATCTGGTTCGCGAAGCGCTAAGGCGTCATCGGCGGCTGCCCGGGTTCGGGCAGCTCGTCTTCGACGGAAACAACAGCTTTTGATTTTCGCTCATATACATATTGTATTTCGTAATGACCTTCGACCCGGTGTCCACTATTTTCTCAGAAGACCCTCCGTAAGAACGGATTGACCGGCGTCTCTGATTCAAGAAGGCCTCCTTTCGTTTAAAATTCAGTAAAAACGTTCTTGCCGCCCGGGCACATCCGCCGAAAGCTCCGGGAACACGCAAGATGCGCAAAGCGCCAAGGACGAAGGAGGAATCTGACTTATGGATACCGATAAAAAACGTTATTATATTTCCGTCAGCCATCATTTGATTCAGGACGCCCCTTACGAATCCGCCGAATTCGAGGTGTTGATGACCGAAGCGGAGAAGACCAAGCTGATGGATAAGCTGGAGGATCTGAACCGGGAAGACGAATATACGTTCAAGCGCGCGTTTATTCCCTATAAATCGGCCGACCATGACGACGCGCCGCAGGAATTTAACGATAAACTGATCGACGTGTACGCTTTCCTGCACGACATCGGGGACGAAAAGACGAAGCGCACGATCGAAGGCATGAAAATCCTAGGCAAAATGCGGCACACCGACTACGACCACGAAGGATACGAGGATTCCCCTCTCAACAAATAGGTTGAGGCCCTGTACGCCCCCTGCTATCATAGGTTTATAGACTTTTATACCGAATGGGAGCGAGCAAATGGACCAAAAACGGAATTGGGCAGGCAATTACACGTACAGCGCTTCAAAGCTTCATATCCCTGAAACGATGGAACAGGTGGTTGAACTCGCGGCCGCAAGCCGCCGGATCAAGGTCGTCGGAACGCGGCATTCATTCAACGGAATCGCGGACAGCCCGGAAACCCAACTGTCGCTCGAAAAGCTGAACCGGGTCTTGGCGCTGGACCGCCAAAACCACCGGGTAACGGTCGAAGGCGGCATCCGCTATGGGGATCTATGCCGTTATCTGAACGAAGAAGGTTATGCGCTTCATAATTTGGCATCGCTTCCGCATATTACGGTCGCAGGGGCCTGCGCAACCGCAACGCATGGCTCCGGGGTGAACAGCCGCAATCTGGCCGCTGCGATCCATGCGATGGAAATCGTCGGGGCGGACGGAGCCGTCATGCGCTTCTCCCGGGACGCAGGGGACGAGATCAATGGAGCCGCCGTTGGTCTTGGCGGACTCGGAATCGTCACGAAAATGACGCTCGACGTCATCCCGGCGTTCGAGATGTGCCAGTACGTATACGAAAATCTCCCCTTGGAGAATTTGGAGCATCACTTTGACGAAATCGCCTCTGCCGCTTACAGCGTCAGCCTGTTCACGGACTGGAAGTCGTCCTCCTTTAATCAGGTCTGGCTGAAGCATCGGACGATGGACGGCACCGCCTCCGCCATGGGGCCGACGTTTTTCGGCTCGGTCAGGGCTGCGGGAAATGTTCACCCCGTGGCAGGATTTTCAGCGGAAAACTGCAGCGAACAGCTGGGCGTCCCCGGACCTTGGTTCGAGCGGCTCCCCCATTTCCGGATGGAATTCACCCCAAGCGCCGGGGAGGAGCTGCAAAGCGAATATTTTGTGCCCCGAGCATTCGCCTACCAGGCTTTATGCGCGTTGGACGGACTTCGGGAACAGGTTGCCCCTCTTCTTTATGTTTCCGAGGTTCGAACGATTGCAAAAGACGAATTGTGGATGAGCCCTTGTTACCTGCAGGATTCGGTCGCGATCCATTTCACCTGGAAGCCTGACTGGCAAGCCGTGCAGCGAGTGCTCCCGTTGATCGAAGAGCGGCTTGCTCCATACGGCGCGCGTCCGCATTGGGCCAAGCTGTTTACGATGCCGCCCGTCCGCTTGCGGACGCTTTACGAACGGCTGCCGGATTTCCGCAACCTTCTTCTTCGCTGCGACCCTGAAGGCAAGTTCCGAAACGATTTTTTGGATGCTTATGTGCTGGGTGACTGATGAGAGTGAGAGAATAAATCATACGGAATGAAGCTAAATGACCGTTCGAAAGAGAGCCCGTTCTTATGGAACGGGCTCTTTCGCAAGTCACGGCTGCAGTTTATGGTTTGAGCACTACTTTGATGCAGTTGTCCTCTTTGTTGTCGAAGATGTTGTAGGCATGCCCCGCTTCGGACATCGGAAGCCGGTGCGTAATGATGTCGGTGGCGTCCAGCTCCCCGGACTTGATCCATTGGAATAGTTCCGGCATATAGTGGATGACGGGTGCCTGCCCCATTTTGACCGTAATGTTCCGTTCAAACAAGTGGCCGAACGGGAACAGGTTGTATTTCAGCCCGTAGACGCCGACGACCGAAATCGTTCCGCATTTGCGCACGATGTTGGCCGCCATGTCAAAAGCTCCAAGCGAGCCGCCCTGCAGCTTCAGCGCCGTTTCGACCTTTTCGAGCGGGGTGCGCTTCGCATCCAGGCCCACGCAGTCGATGACGACGTCGGCTCCGCCTTTGGTCAATTCGATCAGCTGCTTGTCCAGGTCGTTGACCGCCCCGAAGTTGTAGGCTTCAACATGGCTGTATGTTTTGGCATGCTCCAGCCTGTAATCCACTTGATCGACGGCGATGACGCGTTTGGCCCCTTTTTTCCAGGCAAATCTCTGCGCGAGCAGTCCGACCGGCCCGCATCCGAGCACCACGACCGTGTCCCCGGGTTTTACGCCGGCGTGATCGACGCCCCAGTAGGCCGTCGGCAAAATATCGGACAAAAAGAGAATCTGTTCATCCTCCAGCTCCGCGTCTTTGGGTACGACGAACGGAACGAAGTTTCCGTAAGGCACCCGCATCAGTTCGGCTTGTCCCCCCGCGTAATCGCCGTAAGTCTTCGAATAACCGAAATATCCGCCCGTATCCCTGGCATCGTTTGCATTGTCGCATTGGCTTTCCATCTGGTTTTGGCAGTAAAAACATTGCCCGCAGGATACGTTAAACGGAATGATGACCCGGTCCCCTTTTTTGACGCGCGTCACTTCCGGTCCCACTTCTTCCACGATGCCCATCGGTTCATGGCCGATCACGTAATTGTCATGCATGCCGGGAATCAATCCATGATAGATATGGAGGTCTGAACCGCATATCGCGGTCGTCGTTACCCGGACCAAAATATCGTCCTTTTTTTCAAGCCCGGGATCCCGGACATCCTTCACTTCCACCTTTTTTCGACCTTGATACGTTACGGCTTTCATGCGCATCCTCCATGGCTTGTTTTTCCCTAGTTTGCCCAAAGCATGGAGGTTCATCCGACGCTTTCAAAACCGTTTCATATCTAGATTTACGAGTTGTAAAGTATTCGACCTTTTTAACCTGATCTAAGTTGACTCGTCCCGTCGTTCCTTGCAGCCATCTGCCGCCGCCAGTCCATTCAATATCTGTTTCCCTATTCAAATCAAAAATACGCTCCCAGCTTCGTTCTTTGGTTATAGTTAATTTACCATTGTAGAAGTCATCATCTTCTTTTTCGTCGTCTGAGCAAAAACCATCACTCAAAACGATATGCCATCGTTCAAAATCAGACACCAGAACATCGAAGTCATCAAGATCAAGGGTAAGGCGAACGCATCTAGTTCCACCTTCAAAGTGTCCTGTAGACCTCATATCAGGCTTTTTGATCCATAACCAAACAGGATATTCACCCGTATAATTGGGCAGCCTCATATTCATTTGATGCATCATCCATCGATAATGTTCGGGGAACATAGCGTGCTCAGCACTTCCCTCCAGATATCCCCTTTTTCGGGCCAATTCCCAAACTTCAACAGTCTGCAAGCTCCAATAAATCATTTGCTGAGTGTTCCTCCAAGGATCTTTATATTTTTGGCTATCCTTCCCTAGAAATTTCGTTACGCAGCTCATTAATTGTTTAAGCTTTCCTTTCTTATTTTTACATAACTTTATTTATCTTCAAGAGTGACTCATTAAAATGAAACTCAACGCGAGGTTGGAAGGCAGCTAACTCATGATGGCAACGTAAAAACACCTCCAAGTTGTCCTCCACATCATGCGACATGGTTCCTATCACTTGAAGGTGTTTTAATTTGTCTTACCGCTTGCCATCCAGGCCGCTTATCCGCTTTATAGCTCTACCCACGGCAGCGGATTTCGGAACCGGGCCCAGTCCATCTTCATTTCCTCCGGCGTCAGCAGGCAGGCATCCAGCTGTTCCTCAATGGCCTTGCGGTCCATATCGATGCCGATCAGAACGATTTCGTTCATCCGGTCGCCCCAAACCGGGTCCCATTTGCTTTGCAGGTTCGGTTCGGCCGCCAGAATCTCCTGCCGCTCGGCTTCCGGCATGGCGGCCAGCCAATACCCCGCAGGGCCGAACTGGATCGAAGGACCCGCTTGGCTGAAGGTGGCGGCCACATCGTCCTTCACCGCCAGCCATACCAACCCTTTGGCACGAACCACTTCCGCCGGCCAGTCCGACAATGCCGCGGCGAGACGTTCCGGGTGGAAAGGGAGGCGCTTGCGATAAACGAACGAGCCGATGCCATATTCCTCCGTTTCTGGCGTATGGTGATCTTTTTCCAGCTCCTGTATCCAGCCGGCGGACAGGCTCGCTTTTTCGAAGTCGAACAATCCCGTGTTCATGATTTCGGCGGGATTCACCCGCCCGCCCACGGTGCGTATGATTTTGGCCGTAGGCTGCAGCTTGCGCAGCAGTCCCTCGAGGCGGTTCAGATCCTCTTCCTCCACCAAATCGCATTTGTTTAGCAGCAGCACGTCGCAGGTTTCGATTTGGTCGATCAGCAGGTCGACGACATCCCGATCGTCGTTGTCTCCCGAAGCCTCCGCCCGGTCAAGCAGCGATTCGCCCGAGGAAAAGTCCTTCCAGAACCGGTAGGCGTCCACCACGGTTACCATGCAGTCCAGCCGGGCGTGCTCCGCCAGGTTAATGCCGGACGCTTCATCCGCGTAGCTGAAGGTTTGGGCCACGGGGATCGGTTCCGAAATGCCTGTCGATTCGATCAAAATATAGTCGAACCGCCCTTCCTCCGCCAGCTTCTTGACCTCCTGCAGCAAATCGTCCCGCAGGGTGCAGCAGATGCAGCCGTTGGACATCTCGACGAGTTTTTCTTCGGTGCGCGACAGGCTCCCGCCCGACTGCACCAGCGCCGCGTCGACGTTGATTTCGCTCATATCGTTGACAATCACGGCTACCTTCACGCCTTCGCGATTGTTCAGGACATGGTTCAGCACGGTCGTTTTGCCTGCCCCCAGGTATCCGCTCAGCACGGTTACCGGTATGATTTTGTCAGCCATTTTCTCTTCTCCCCTCAAGATCCTATTCGTTTAACGCTTTTTTCAGCTCCTCCAGGTTGGCGCGCATGACGGAGATATAGTCCATGTTTTTCGCCTGTTCCTCCGCTGTCAATCCTTCAAGAGGGTTCAGGACGGCGGTTTTCGCCCCGAGCTCCTTGGCGATCGTATCGGCAACCTGGGAGGAGACAAGCGTCTCGAAAAATATCGTTTTGACCTGATGCTCTTTCGCGAACTTGACCACATCCGCCATGGCGGACGCCGACGGTTCCTGTTCCGGAGACAACCCGGCAATCGGCACCTGCGTTAAACCGTATGTCTTGGCCAAATATCCGAAAGCGGCATGCTGGGTAATGAAATCCTTTCGTTTTGCGTTTTGCAGCTCCTTCTTGTAATCCGCATCCAGCTGCTCCAGCTTCGCGACGTAAGCGTCCGCGTTTTTCGTGAATTGTTCCTTATGTTCCGGAGCCTTTTCGATCAGGGCCGCTTCGATGTTCCGGACTTCCTTGACGGCCAACTGCGGGGATAGCCATACGTGCGGGTCCAATCCCCCGTGATCGTGATCGTGTTCATGCTCATGTTCGTGTGCATCCTCATGGGAATGCCCCGCTTCCGCATCATGGTCTTCCGCAGCATCATGTTTGTCACCGGCCTCATGTGCCGAATGCGCAGCTTCCCCGTGCCCGTGCTCTCCCTCGGCGCCTTCGATCAGCTCCAGTCCCTTGCTTGCTTCGACGACGCTCAAATTTTTGTTGCCCGAACTGTTCAGGATTTGATCGATCCATCCTTCCAGGCCGGCGCCGTTATACACAAGCACGTCCGCCTGCTCGATTTTCCCCATGTCCTGCGGCGTCGGATCCCAATCATGGGGCTCCACGTCCGGCGGAATGAGCAGGTTCACCTCCGCCAAATCCCCCGCTACCTGACGGGCGAATTCATACATCGGATAAAAGCTAGCTTCGATCTTCAGCTTCTGCTTTTGCGCGGCGGGCTGCGCCCCGGCCGGTGCCGAAACCTCCTCTTTTTGACCGCAGCCGGCCAAGGAAACGGCCAGTGCGGCAATCGTAAGCGCGGATACAAAAGGAATCCGTTTTTTCATTATTTTGAAGCTCCTTCCTTCAAAGTTTGATGGGTTTGCTGCCGTACAGGCATGCCGGCTTTGGCGATACGCCGTTTGGCGGTCCGTTTGGCCACTCGTTTGACGCCGATGCCGACCAGCAGAATGGCAAGCAGAATCAGGGCAATGATCCCCCCGGGCGGGGTATTCGTGTAATAGGAAGCGGTCAGGCCGCTGAACACCCCGACCATGCCGGTGGCGACCGCAAGAATCGCGGCCGACGCGAAACCTCCTGCAAAACGGAGGGCAAAAGCCGAAGGCAATACGATCATGGAGGACACGAGCAGAACCCCGACGATCGGCATCGCAGCCGCAACGATCATGCCCGTGACCACCGCAAAAGCGAACGACAGCAGCTTGACGCGCACCCCGCTGACCGCGGCCGTATCTTCCTCGAAGGTTAGACTGTAAAGCGGTCTGCGCAGCAGGACGAAAAACAGCAGCCCGATCAGCGTCACGACGGCGATGACGGCGAGCTGGGTCTCGCTGACCGCCACGATGGAGCCGAACAGGTAGGCGTTAAAACTTTTGTTCAGGCTCGTCTTCAGGCTCATCAGCACCATCGCAAGCGCCAGCCCCGAGGTCATAATGATCGCCACGGGCACTTCGCTGTAGGAACGGTACGTCCGCCGCAGCTGCTCGATGACGATTCCTCCCAATATGGCGAAAAGAAATCCGCATAACACCGGGCTGAGATGGAGCACGGAGCCAAGCGCGACCCCGGCCATCGAAACATGCGAGAGCGTATCCGACATCAGGGATTGCCTTCTGAGCACAAGATACACGCCAAGCACCGGCGCAATGAGCGAAATCAAGCCAGCCGCCAAAAACGCCCGCTGCATAAATTCATATTGAAACATCGCTTTCTTCCTTCCCTTCCAGATAAATCACGCGGTCCAGGTAATCTTGGGCTTCGTCCAGCCCGTGGGTCACCATGATCACCGTCCTGCCTTCCTCTTTGACCTGCTGCCGCATCCACTCGTAAAAACGAGTGCGGCTCGCGGCATCCATTCCGGTGACGGGCTCATCCAAAACGAGCAGATCCGGCTGCTGCACGATCGCCCTGGCGATGCATGCCTTTTGCTTTTGCCCTCCGGACAACTCCCCGATTTTCCGGTTTCGCAGCTCCCACAAGCCGACCGCTTTTAGCGCCTCCTCCACAAGCTCATGCTGCTCCCGGCGAAAACGCCGGAACAAACCGAGCTCCGGGTAACATCCCGACCGGACCAATTCGATGACTTTGCTGGGAAACCCGGCATTAAAAGAAGAGGCCTGCTGAGGAACGTACGCCACCCGGCTCCGGCCGAGTTCCGCCGAAAACCTGACCGTGCCGCTCCATGGCTTCAGGAGGCCGAGCATCAGCTTTAACAGCGTCGTTTTGGCCGCCCCGTTCGGGCCGCTGACGGCAATGAATTCTCCGGCATGAATATCCACGGATACATTCCGGATCACAGGTTCGTTTTCGTATCCAAACACGATATCGCGTAATGAGCAAAGGATCATATGTATCCTCCTTGACGGTATTAATAGTAATAATTACGATTTGAAAACAGGCAAAAAAAATATCCTCTGCTGTGTACGCACATATTAGGTACGAGTGAACCAGCTCATCTTCCCTTATTCGTAATTATTACGTTTAACATTAAAACATACATTTTTTGCTCTGGCAAGTTATTCGTAACAATTACTATTAAAAAATTTAGGCTCTTGCTTATCAAGCGATCATCTGTTAAGATAACTGACGAACGTTCGTTAGTTGGAGGTGCACGTGATTGAAAGCCGATGAAATTAAGGATGCCGCCCTGAAATTTTTCACGATACACGGCTATGAAGGGGCCTCCCTTTCCCAAATCGCCGAAGAAGTCGGTATGAAAAAACAGTCCCTTTACGCACACTTTAAAGGAAAAGACGATTTGTTCCTGCAGGTGCTGCGGGATGCGAAAGAGGCCGAGCGCGCTTCGAAGCTCGAATATATGAGCGGATTCGATAAGCATCATCCGGAGCGGGATCTTTACGGATTTTTGCGGCTGGTCATCGATTTGTTCCAGAAAAACGAGCAGTTGAAGTTTTGGCTGCGGACGTCCTTTTTCCCGCCGGCACATCTGGCCGATGCGATCGGACAGGAAGTCGTCGACATCGAAACCGAAATTCAGGGCGTACTCGAACGAAAATTCAAGGATTGGATCGATACGAAGGCCATATACGGCGAGTCGGCCAAAACGCCGACGCTTGCATTCCTCGGAATCGTCGATTCCATCATGCTGAGCCTGGTGTACGACAATGACGAACAGCGGCTGGAAGAAAAATTGGAAGCCTGCTGGACCGTATTTTGGCGAGGCATATCGCATCCATGATTTTTACGGAAAGAGTGTTGAGACATGAAAAAACCAATTAAAGAGCAAAAAGCGGTGCTGCTCATTCTGTTGAGCAACGTGTTCATTGCGTTTCTGGGGGTCGGCCTGATCATCCCCGTCATGCCGTCCTTTATGGATATGATGCATTTATCGGGCAAAACGATGGGGGCGCTCGTCGCGGTATTCGCGGTGTCCCAGCTGGTGATGTCGCCGTTTGCGGGCCGCTGGGTCGACCGCTACGGCCGGAAAAAAATCATCGTCATCGGCCTGTTCCTGTTTGGCGTGTCCGAGCTGATCTTCGGGGTGGGCACGAACGTATGGGTGCTTTATTTCGCAAGGGTGTTGGGAGGCTTCAGCGCCGCCTTTATCATGCCCAGCGCGACCGCATACGTGGCCGACATCACCAGCGTCGAGGAACGTCCAAAGGCCATGGGGTATATCTCCGCCGCGATCAGTACCGGCTTTATTATCGGCCCCGGCATCGGCGGCTTCATCGCGGAATACGGAATTCGCGTTCCTTTCTTTTTTGCCGCGGTCATCGCCTTCCTGGCATGCGTAATTTCCATCTTTATTTTGAAGGAGCCGCTGACCAAGGAAGAACTCGCGGAAATCGCCGCGAACGCAAAGCAAACCAATTTTTTGGGCGATTTGAAAAAATCGCTTCAACCGCTCTACTTTATCGCGTTTATCATCGTATTTGTGCTTGCGTTCGGCCTGTCGGCCTACGAGACGGTGTTCAGCTTGGTTTCCGACCATAAATTCGGGTTCACGCCCAAAGATATTGCGGCCATTATTACGATCAGCTCCATCTTCGGGGTCGTCGTCCAAATATTCTTGTTCGGTAAAATGGTGGACATTCTCGGCGAAAAAAGGCTCATTCAGTGGTGCCTGATCGTCGGCGCGGTGCTGGCGGTCGTATCCACCGTGATCTCCGGCTTTATGGCGGTCCTGGTGGTAACGAGCTTTATTTTCCTTGCGTTTGACCTGCTTCGCCCGGCCTTGACGACGTTTTTGTCCAAATCGGCCGGGAAAGACCAAGGGTTTGTCGCGGGGATGAACTCGACGTATACGAGCCTCGGCAATATCGCCGGTCCGGCGGTGGGCGGCATCTTGTTCGACGTCAACGTCAATTATCCTTACCTGTTCGCCGCCGTCGTCATTGTCATCGGCCTTGCCATTACCGTCATGTGGAAAGAAAAGCAATGGGGAGAAAACGAAACGACTGCATAACGAAAACGCCGTTGCCGGGGAAATCCGGTGCGGCGTTTTTTTTCGGTTTGCTTCAGAAATTCTTCAGATTTTCCTTTGCTTGTTCCCAAGAAAATTTTTTTAACATGGGAATATGCAAAAGCAAGGGAGAGAAATCCGATGATGAAGCATATCCAAGAAAAAATGCTGTTTCTGTACAAATTTTCGCAGGCGCCGAAACAAATCGGCAGCGTGACGCCGAGTTCGGCTTTTTTGGCCCGGAAAATGCTTGAGGCGGCCGACTGGCGGCAAACCCGGCATATAGCCGAGCTCGGCGCGGGAACCGGCGCGATTACCAAGTACATTGACGCTTATAACATCAACCGGGCGAATGTGATGTTATTCGAAAAAGATGCGGTGCTCCGCGGCGGATTAACCAGGGATTTCCCCCGTTTTTCGTGTTACCCCGATGCCTGCCGGCTTCGGGAAGCGCTGCGGGCCGAGGGTGTCGATCGGCTGGATTGCATTTTGAGCGGCCTGCCGTTTTTTAATTTTCCGCAACGGCTTCGCGATCAGCTGATGGACGAAATCATGGGTTCGCTAAAACCCGGAGGTTTGTTCATCGCCTTCCAATATTCGCAGCAAATGAAAAAGCAGCTCGGCGCGTTGTTCGACATCGAGCATGTCCATTACGTCCCGTTGAATATTCCCCCGGCATTTGTGTACGTTTGCCGCAAGCGATATGATACGTATGAATAAGAAGCTTGCAGCCTATCTGCCGCTTGGATGGCTCCTTGCCATTCCCGTCTTGAACGTGTTTTACGGCTTGCTCAATCATGGCGGGGCCGATACGGCCCAATTGATCACCGAATGGGACCGACGGATCCCTTTCATGCCCGTCTTCATTATCCCGTACCTGATCTGGTACCCTTACGTCTTTTTGATGTTTGTCGTGTTTTTCAAGAAGGACCGGCGGGTCTACTACCGCAGCTTAACGTTGACCTGCATCGGCCTTGCCGTCTGTTATGGCTGCTTTTATCTGTTCCAAACGACGCTGCAGCGGCCGGAAATCGGCGAAGGCGGCGTGCTGAATGCGCTTGTCGGCTTCGTTTACGCGACGGACGCGCCTTACAATTGCTTTCCGAGCATTCACGTCCTGACCAGCCATATCGTCCTGAAAGCGGCCTTCCAGTGCAATCCGGGCAAGCGCTTAAAAACAGCCGCATTCGTCGTCTCCTGGATGATCATCGCCTCTACGCTGCTCGTCAAACAGCATGTCTTGGCGGACGCGGCGGGTGGCATCCTGTTGTCCGAATTGCTTTATTACGGGATCGGCAGGAACCTATTCAAGGATGAAAAAAAGGAGCGCGCAGCCTATGAATGCTGATACGCTGCTTTCCTTCATCGGGCATTTTGGTTATGCCGCGCTGTTTTTTGCCTTGTGGCTTGGCATCGTCGGCATGCCGGTTCCGGACGAAGTGATCGTCATGACCGGAGGGGCTTTGACCGCAAACGGTTTTCTTCAAATGCTCCCCGCCTTCATGCTCACCTATCTGGGAGTCGTCTCCGGGTTGTCCTTAGGTTATGTGCTCGGCCGATTATTCGGGAATGCGGTGCTCGAGCGGCTTGGCCGGAAGAAAAACATAAAAAAATACGCCGACTTTTCAGAGGCGCTGGTGCGCAAGTACGGCAGCTTCGCGTTATGCATAAGCTATTTTTTCCCGGTCGTGCGCCACGTCATGCCGTACGTCGTCGGGCTGCACCGTATGCCGTTCCGGACATACGCGCTGTTCTCTTTTGCGACGGGCGGGATATGGACGGCGATATTTTTCGCCGCAGGACGTTTCGTAGGAGATCACGCGCAGGCAGTCGGCGAGCTGGTTTACCGATACGGTTTGCTGCTGGCCGGCGTCTCGGTTGCCGCTGTTGCCATTGCGGCGGTCGTTCGTCATCTATTCAAACCAAACCATTCGAAAGGAGATCGTTCGCTTTGAACCATACCGTGCTGGTCGTCGACGACGACCCGGAAATTCGCGACGTGGTGCATATTTTTCTGCTCAACGAAGGGCTTCGCGTGTTCGAAGCCGAAGACGGCCTCAAGGCTTTGGAGCTGCTCAAAAACGAGGCGGTGGATTTGATTATTTTGGACGTGATGATGCCCCATATGGACGGGATCAAGGCATGCCTCAAAATCCGCGAAACGATGAATATTCCGATCATCATGCTTTCCGCCAAAGGCGAAGACATCGATAAAATTACGGGGCTGACGACGGGAGCCGACGATTATGTCTCCAAACCGTTTAACCCGCTTGAGCTGGTGGCCCGGGTGAAGGCGCAGCTGCGCAGAATCAAGCTGGCAAGCGACGGCGGCAACCAGTCCCAATCCGGCGGTGCGATCATCGAAATCAACGACCTGATCATCGATAAAAGCCGCCATGTCGTGACGGTCCGCGGCAAGCAGGTCTCGCTGACCCCGATCGAATTTTCGATTCTGGAACTGATGGCCAGCCACCGCGGGCATGTTTTCAACGTGGAAAAAATCTACCGAGGCGTCTGGAAAGAAGACAAGTTTTTATCCGACAACACGATCATGGTCCATATCCGGAACATCCGCGAAAAAATCGAGGACAATCCGCGGGAACCCCGGTATATTAAAACGGTCTGGGGAGTGGGATATAAAGTTGAGTAAAGAGTTTCTTTCGTTCCTGGCCTCCTTTCTGACCGGAAAAAAGAACATCCGGGTCCGCATGTTTTGGGCCGCTGTCCTGAGCTTTATCCTGATGATTGCCTTCTCATGGATCCTGGCTTATTTTACGATCAATTGGGGGGATCTGGGGCCGGTCGGGAATTTTGCTTTTTTGGTCGTGACGTTTTTGTTTTTCTTTTTTATGCTGACGCGGCCGATCGTGCGGTATTTGCGGACGTTGGCCGACGGCCTCATGACGATTGCGGGCGGAAATCTCGACTACCGGCTCCCCGCGTCGAGCGAAGACGAGCTGGGGGAGGTCGCCAAAAGTATCAATTTCATGGCGGAACAGCTGCAGGAAAAAATGGACCTGGAGCGGCGGAGCGAGCAGTCCAAAATGGAGCTGATCACGGGCGTCTCCCATGATTTGCGGACGCCGCTGACCAGCATCATCGGTTATTTGAACCTGCTGAAAAATGACGATTATACGAATCTCGAGGAACATAAACGCTATATCGACAATGCGTACAACAAATCCCAGCAGCTGAAACAGCTGATCGACGATTTGTTCGAATACACGCGGTTAACGAGCGGCGCGGCAAACCTGAGCTTAACCAAGATGGACATGGCCGCATTGCTCGAGCAAATCATGAACGAATTCGAACCCATTGCTCAGGAAAATGCGCTTTCGGTGCGTTTGGTCCGGGACCCGGGGCCGATGTACGCGTCCATCGATACGGAAAAAATGGTCCGCGCCATCGACAACCTGTTAATGAACGCGCTCAAGTTTTCGTTTAAGCCCGGCGATATCACGGTACGGCTTTTGGAAAACTTCGGCGACATTTATTTCGCCGTCGAAAACGTCGGCAAGCCGATCGCAAAAGAGCAGGAAAAACTGTTGTTCGAACGGTTTTACAAGGCAGACCCGTCCCGCAGCGAATATCGCGCCTCCCCCGGCGCCGGCCTCGGGCTGTCCATCGCCAAAAACATCGCCGAACTGCACGGCGGTCGCATCGGCCTTAAACATAACAACGGGCACTTCACTTTTTTCATCGAGCTTCCCCGATGGTCCGAGTAGAAGTGCCCGCGTGCAGGCTTTATGCGCAGGTTAAACAAGCTCAAGGCCGGTGCTTCCCTATGCCGATTTTAACGGTTCGGCGGCCCGTTTGTCTTTCGCCTTCCATTTGAACCGGTCGGCGTTCAAAAACACGATCAATCCGAAGATGGCCAGCATGCCGCCGACGACCTGGAACCAGGTCATTTGTTCGCCGAGCAGCAGAAACGCAAGCAGGCTGGACCCGACCGGCTCGCCCAGGATGCTCATGGATATGGTCGTCGCCGAAACGTACTGAAGCAGCCAGTTGAACAGCAAATGGCCGAATACGGTCGGCACGACGGCCAGCAGCGCGAACATCGCCCAGTCCTGTCCGGGATAGTCCGTAAAAGAGATGCCGCACGCGGCGTTGTACACGGCAAACACGACCGTCGCCGACAAAAACACGACAAAGCTGTATACATAAGAGGAAACTTGCTGCACCACTTTTTGGCCGATCAGCATATGCACCGACACCGCAAGCGTGCCGAACATCGACAGCAAATCGCCGAGCAGATTGTCGCGAGAGACGCCGATGTCCCCCCAGCCGATCAGCACCGCCCCCACGATCGCCACGCCCATGCCGGCCATGGCGACCCGCGACGTCCGTTCCTTATAGATAAAAAAAGCGCCGATGACGATAAAAACCGGTTCCAAAGCCAAAATAATGGTCGAGCTGGATACCGTCGTCAGCTTGAGCGAACCCATCCACAGCAAAAAATGCAGCGCCAGAAAAAAACCCGAAGCAAACAGCATGAAGAGCTTTTTTCGGGTCAATGACTTCAGCTCCGCCAGATGGGGGCGGATAAACGGGAGCATCAGCAGCGCGGTCATCAGCAGCCGGTACATGCCCTGGATCGATGCGGGAGCCGACGACCATTTGACGAAAATGGAAGAAAACGAAACGGCGATGATGCCGATAACCAAAGGGATTGCGGTTGGAATGGGTGCGTTTTTTTTCATGATGTTTCCTTTCCCGTAACGGTGATCACAACAATCCATTGTATCACGGCCGTGCGAAAGCGGCTATCCCGACATTTTCCCCTTCCACTTAGCCAAATTGTTTTACCAGTACGGATATCAATCCGACCACGATAAATAACGAGCCGCCGAATATCCCGGCTTCCCCTTGATAACGGATCTCGTGCGGCTTGCTTTCGGCTTTGGGCGTACGCCTCAAGAAACGAAAGAGCCCGGAGTCCGGTTTTTTGGCGTCATACAGCCCCAGCAAAATCATGATGATGCCGATCAAAATCATAACCATGCCTTCATCTCCTATCGCTTTTTCTTGAATCGGGTAACCGTAGCGTTCATTCCCAAGATATTACGGCAAAACTTTCCAGGTTAGTCCTCCGTCCTTCGTTTCCGCCATCCCTCCGTCATAACGAAGCCAACCGTGTTTCACGTCCGCAAACCAAACGCTTTTCGCCCCGCTGATCCCGGACGCCGCAGGAATAGGACGGTCCGTCCACACCTTTCCGCCATCCGACGTCGTTAACAAATGCACCGCATCTCCATCGGAGCGGAAATCCTCAAAAACCGCCACACCGTGAAGGGAATCGGAAAAGCCGATCGCTTCCGGATACCAGCCCGCCGGCAGAGCAAGCACTTTTTGCTCCGGCTGTTCTCCCGTCAAACGCAACAATGCGGGGCCGCGTTGCCGATCCCCTTCCTGAACGGCCCACCCCTCCGCGATGGAGAAAAAATGCATCGGCGTTCCCAACCCGCTGCCGACGCCGACGCTCGATGGTTGCCAGCTGGCTCCGCCGTCCGACGTGCGCCAAATAGAGTTTCCCGAGCCCTTGAAAGCAATAAGGCCCTGCTTTTGGTCATAAAAACGGAAGAACGAAGGTTCGGATACGCCGCTCAGGCCGCGAAGGGAATCCACTGATACCTTTGCCCAATGCTTCCCGCCGTCCGACGTTTTCAGCAGCGTGCGATGGGGCTCATGCTCGCCGTAGGCAATGACGTACCCGTCCATCCGATTGATGAAGCTTGCTTTTTCAAGCCGCAAGTACCCGTCGATCCGGCCTTGCACGTTCCAGCTTGTTCCGCCGTCCACGGTTTGCAGCACCGCGTTGTTGTCCAGCAGCGTGCCTACGGCATAGCCATGGGAAGCGTCGACCATGGAGACGTCGCCGGTCGGCCGCACCGCCGGATAAACTTGCTTCCATGTCATCCCGCCGTCCGTGGAATGAAGCAGGAAGCCCGATTCATTGATGCCGTCCGCGGCGGCCCATATATTCTTCGCGCTTACCATTTGCACCTGATTGACGGCTACGGCGCGATTCGGGGCCACGCTCGCAAAGCTTTTGCCCCCGTCATGAGTGATCCAAATCCCCCCTTCGATCGGACCGGCGCCCGGATGAAGGGACATCACTCCAGTACTGGCATCCGCTAGCCGAATATCGGTTGGCGTCGGGCGTCCCGTGCGCTGCGTGCTCATTTTCGCCCAATGTTTGCCTCCGTCCGTCGTCCGGTACAGCTCTCCGCTCAGCATGCCTTCTTCGTCGGTCAGCAGCCAGCCGGTGCGTTCGTCCTTAAAATCGATGCCCAAGCTCGACAGCGGCGAATTTTTCCCCGTAAGCTCGAGCTGTTTCCGCCAGGTTCGGGCGCCGTCCGTCGTTTTCATAACGGCAAGCTTTCCCGTATCCGTACCCAGCGTCCCCGCCACGTAACCGGTCCGCTCGCTTGGAAAGCTCATATAAAGCGGAATGAAATGGTTGACGCCGAACGAAACCTGATCGAAACGAACGCCGCCGTCGCGGGTCACGTACAGACGGCCGTTGGCAAGCATCATCCCGTTTTTCGGGTTGTCGAAGGACAATCTGCGCATATTCGTAAACACATGGCTGTTGTCTTCCTGCGAGGCGGCCTTCCATAATGTCGTCCAGGTGTCCCCTCCGTTTGTCGTCCGGATCAGCCGGATGGTTTTGCACACGGTTGTACCCTTGGCGCTGCATTCTTCCTGAATAAGGCTCCAGCCGTTTTGCCCATCCGAGAAATCAAGCCCCAAAACAAGCTCGCCCGGCAAAGGTTTCTCCTTCCAATGCACGCCGCCGTCGGTGGTGGAAATGAGAGACAACGATTCCGCATAGGCCTGCTTGACGGCAAAACCGGTATCGCCGTTGACGAAATCGACCACCGGAAGCTCAAACGTGCTTGAACGGTTGTTGATTTTAACGGGATCTCCCTTTTGCAGTACGGCTGTGCCATCTGAACCTATTTTTGATGCTTTTGTCTCAGACATGGCATGGCTGTCCGCTGCCGCCGCTTTTGCCGGCAAAACCGTTCCCTCGTTGCCGGATGCGGCCATGATGCCGGAACCGGCGCGTATACAGCCTGACATCAACATCGCTGAAATAAGCAAGGCGGAGCCCGTTTGGGCAAGCCGCGTCATTATTCTCATGATAAACCTCCTTAACGCCCCGTTGGATAAAAATACCTTCTCCATTATAAAGTCGTCCGGGAGACAAGATGTTAAGGTTTCGTTGCAATCCGGAGTCAATTTGTTCTTTTTTGGCCAACATGAGGATTTACAAACACTGCAAAAAGAAGCAATGAAGCATTCATTACAAAAAACCGCCACCACAGAACGTGGTGACGTTTTTGTACGATATAAGGCCTATGCGCGGATCGAACCCCGACCGCATCGCTTCAAGTGGAACGTCCTTTCAAGCAAGAACTTCCCTCGCTGCTTCTATGAACGATAACATGATGGGCGAAAGCCACTTGTCTTTATGCCATGACATCTGCGTAAATACGTGAAGGTCCGGAATTTGCCATGGAAGGGCAACCAGTTCGCCCCGTTCAACTTCGGTTTTCACTACGATTTCAGGAAGAAAGGCAATGCCGATTCCCGAAATGGCGCATTGTTTGATGGCTTCCGCACTTTGAAACTCCAAATACGTAATACTATCCATGCCCTCTTTCTCAAATGACCGGTCAAACATGGTTCGATAGGGACAACCCTTTTCATTCGTCAGGAACACTTCACCGTGAAAATCATCCAGCTGCAGCACCGTTCGTTGGGCAAGCGGGTGGTCTGGAGCGGCAAAAAGGCGGAAAGTTTCTTCCAGTAAAGGCTCCACTGCAAGTCCGTTCGAGCGAATAGGCTCATCCAGCATAAAGACGACGTCCGCGGTTCCCTCAAAAAGCGATTGCTTGAGCTCCAGATTGGGAACGGAGCGGAAGATCAGGCGAACTCCCGGATGCTGCGAACGAAATCGTTGAAAGACAGCCGGAAGCCGGTAGACGCAAATCACCTCATTCGCGCTGATCGTCAGGGTGCCGCTTAGCACTTCGTTGTCGTGAACGACGCTGCGGGCTTCGTCCAATTTTTCCAGAACGCTTTGAATCTGAGTTAAAAAGCGTTTCCCCGCATGCGTGAGAACAAGCTGCTTCCCTAAACGGTCAAAAAGACGCACACCAAGCTCATCCTCCAATGCTTTGATTTGCATCGTGACGTTGGAGGGGACGTAGTTCAACGCTTCCGCAGCCCGACTGAAATTTAAAGTTGATGCAACCGTACGGAACGTAACCAGTTGGCGCAATTCCATCGTACGATCCCCCTTCAACTTTCAATTTTATTGAATACTAATATGAAAATCATTCACTTTTATTGAGAGTATCACAGATCTATACTAACAACAAGAAATACATTCTTTAAGGTGTGGTTCATTTTGAAGGGAGAGGCTGTACGATGGATTATGAAATTTTTGATTTGGGTGACGTAACCTTACAATCGGGAGTGACATTGCTGGGCGCTTTTCTGGCTTATAAGACTTATGGAACATTGAATGAAAAAAAGGATAATGTCATCGTCTATCCAACGGCTTTTGGCGATACGCATGTTCAGAATGAATGGTTGATTGGAAACGGTCTGGCACTGGATCCGCAAAAGTATTTCATCATCGTTCCAAATCTGCTGGGCAACGGATTATCTTCGTCTCCCAGCAACATGCCTTCGCCATTCGACCGGGCTAATTTTCCGCAGGTAACGATCTATGACAACGTTCAATTCCAGCATCGGCTGGTGACCGAAAAATTCGGCATTCAAAAGATCGCTCTCGTCGTCGGATGGTCCATGGGAGGCATTCAAGCCTTCCAATGGGGAGCCAGTTATCCCGACATGGTGGAACGAATTGCGCCTTTCGCCGGCGTTGCCAAGACCTGGCCCCAAACGTATGTGGTCCTGGAAGGAATGAAAGCTCCGCTCATGGCTGCAGTCGGCTTCGATTCAAGCAAGCTCAACCGGTTGACCTCTGCAGACATGCGTGCCGTTGGCCGTGTTTATGCGGGATGGGGCGTATCGTCAGCATTTTACAGAGAGGAGCTTTATCGTGTGATGGGATTTGACTCCTTGGCGGATTTTATGGTCGGCGTCTGGGAGGACAGCTTTATGCAGATGGATCCGCACAATGTGCTAGCCATGTTATGGACGGGCCAACATGCAGATATTAGTGCGAACCCCACTTATAACGGAGATTTCGATAAGGCGCTGGGAAGCATTAAAGCACTCGCCTGCGTCATGCCGGGAAGCACGGATCTCTTCTGCCCGGCGGACGATAATGAATACGAGGCAAATCGTATACCTAATGCTGAATTTAAACCGATCGAGTCGGTCTGGGGCCATTTTGCCGGTCGCGGAATCAACCCTAGCGACAATCAGTTTATTGATGATAACTTAAAACGCTTGTTGGCAACTTGTACGAACGGGTAAATCATCTTAGCATTGGGGTGTCCTGCCTTAATTTGATAGGAAGCTGTTGAACCTCCACCATAAAGGAATTGAAATAGGATTTATACCCTTCGGACTGTGAGAAACCCTGCCTTTTAAAGAGGAATAGGGTTTCTTGTTATTCCTGGGAGTCACAAAATTTGGAAAGTGATTAGATTGCCCCAGCTTTTCCAAGCGATCCAGGTGGATCGCTATTCTTCTTCATGTTCTGCTCCGCCGCTGTCATGGATCGAACCCCCTGGCTGCCTCATTGCTGCCAGCGACTCGCCCTACAGCCGTCGCCGGCTTCACTGCCCTTTTACTTTTTTCCAGCGGCAGACGAGCATTAACTTGTCACCGTCCAGTTCGGCCGTCAGCGTGCCGCCCATGTTGTTCATCAGGCTTTTGGCGATCGGAAGGCCAAGCCCGGATGTTTGGGCGGATCGGGCACGGTCTGCCGTATAGAACCGATCAAACAAAAGGTTAACGTCGCTTCCGGCCAGTTCCTTCGCATCGTTAATAATGGTCAAATCTACGGTCTCCTGCTGCTGTTCCAACCGGATGTCCACCTGACCGGAAGCATACTTGGCCGTGTTGGCAAGCAAGTTCTCAACGACTCTCCGCACGGCCGATTCGTCGGCGTATACGGACGCATTTCCCTCCGTCAGCCGTATGTCAGGCGTGATGCCCCGTTCGTTAAACGCATCGTAAAATTCGACCACAATGTCGGAGATCAGGGCGGTCAACCCAAGCTTTTCGGTTGTCAGCGGGTAATCCGGCGATTCGATCACGGACAGCTCAAAAAAATCGTTTAATAACGACTGCAGGCGTTTGGTTCGATTTTTCACGACCGCGATGTATTCGAGTTTCTCTTCAGGCGTTATGTTCTCCGCCTCCAACAACTGGATATAACCAAAGATAGAGGTTAACGGAGTACGGATATCATGGGAAATGTTCGCGGCCGCCTGCCGAAATTCGTTTTCGATTCGTCTTCGATGGGCTTCCGCTTCAACGATGAAATGAGACTGACGATTGATTTGCCCGGCAAGCGCTTCGAGCTTCGGGTCGAATAGGGCGACGTCGATTTTTTTGCCGGTTACTCCTTCGTTGTAGCTTCGCAATTGCTCCGTCATCCGCCCCAATTCTCTCCTCAGCATCAGTAGATGGACAAGCAGAAAAGCTGCTGCCGCCATGGATAAGATCGTCAGGACAAGCAGCACTCTCCTCACTCCCATCATTACTTAATATCTTTTCGCCGGAATACGAAAATGCCCAGCATCGCACATAAGACAATGGTCAATAACGGCACAAGCAGGAGCGCGGGCCAATCTCCGCTATCGATGCTCGGTTTGCTGATATCCCCAACCAGCTTGAATATCGAATAATCGTACAACTTGCGAAAAAATTCGACTTTCGAACCTATGCCGGCCAAAACGATATCGATCATCAGAAAGAAAATGATGGAAACCCCGATCGTTTTGCCGCTGTCCGTTAGGAAGACGGCAAACATCGCCCCAATGGCCGCGTAGGCCGCTGTATACAGCAGCGTCAAACCAAGCACCCTAGGTATAAAAAACTCACTGCTATCCGCCGGCAAATGACCAAAACCCGACAACAACGTAACTTCCACTGTACTGACGATTGGAAATACAAGAGAAACCACCATGGCACCCACAGCGAATCCGATGAGTTTGGCCGCATACAGCCGCCCTCTTGTGTTGCCCGACGAAGCGATCGTCTTCATGATACCCGCCGCGTACTCATTGCAAATGAAAAATCCGGCCAACACAGCAACACTGAATTTAATAGCGTAAGCATTGCTTGCAATAAAAGTGCTCAGAAACTGGGCTCCCGTGAATTGCGGCTCTCCGTTGGAGCGATGATCAAAATAATATAACAAGGGGTAAGCAAGCGAGACAACTGCAAGTGCAACCAGCAGCGTCCAGAACGATCTGTTCTTGCGAAGCTTGAAAAACTCGGCTCGGATCAGATTATACATGCGGATGACCTCCAATCCGCTTTGTAAAATAACTTTCCAAGTCTTCCCCCATTGGCATAAACTTCTCAATTTCCAGGCCCGCAGAGAAAAGCGCAGAAGAAATTTTACTTGGCTGCTCTATACGGTTGTATAATTTGATGGCTCCATCCTGCATCACTTCGAAATCGGTTGTGCCCAGCTCGTTCTGAATAACGGCTGCCGCCATGCCGGGATCATTTACTTTTATATACACATACTGCCGGCATTTTCCGTCCAACTCTTCGGCGGTAAGCTGCTCCAGCAGCCGGCCGCTGTGAATGATGCCGTAATGGCTTGCCATCAAATGCAACTCGCTTAGAATATGGCTTGAGATGAGGATCGTCATGCCGAGCTCCCGATTTAATTTCTTGAGCAGCTCCCGCATTTCAATAACGCCCATCGGATCCAATCCATTGGTCGGCTCATCCAAAATGAGGAATTCCGGATCGCCCAGCAAGGCGATCGCCAGACCCAGCCGCTGCTTCATGCCGAGCGAAAAATTTTTCGCTTTTTTCTTCCCGGTTCCGTCCAGCCCCACCTGCTTGAGGATTTGGGGAACGCAATCTTTGCCGGGAATGCCGCGCAGAATCCGGTTCGCCTCCAGGTTCTCGCTGGCGGTCATATGAGGAAACAACGCAGGGCTCTCAATAATCGAGCCGATCCGTTTGCGAGCCTCGGTTAAAGCCTTACCTTCGCTGGCGCCGAACAGCTCGATCGATCCCTCGGTCGGAAAGGCCAGTCCCGTTACAAGGCGGATCAACGTTGATTTTCCTGCTCCGTTTTGCCCAATGAAGCCGTAAATCGCACCTCTCCGAATGGACAAATTAACTTTGTCCAACGCTGTATGACCTTTGAACTTTTTGGATAGCTGGTTTGTTTTTAATACATACTCCTGCATCTTCTTGGCCTCCTTTTTGTGATAGACCAAGTATAGAAATCAAAACATAAGTAGATCTAAAGCCAAAACTTAAAAATATCTTAAGGTTTTAAGCGATATCCCATGCCCCATACCGTCTCGATAAAATCGCTTTGCGGAGCGGCCTTTAACAGCTTGCTGCGTAAATTGCTCATATGAACATTAATGATGTTGTCGTCGCCATAGAATGGTTCCTGCCAAACTCTTTCATACAAATTGGATTTCGTGAAAACCTTCTTCGGTGCCGACATGAGCAACGAAAGAATCTCAAATTCCCGCGCTGTGAGATTCAACTCAGCCCCATCTGCTGTAACCGACATGGCGTCCCGATCAAGTACAAGCCCTTTATGTTGCAGCACACTAGGCAAAACCGGCTGTGCGATTCGTGCATACGTACGCAGATGGGAATCGATTCGAGCAGATACTTCCTCAACGTCGAACGGTTTCGTAATGAAGTCATCCGCTCCCCCGCGCAGGACAGACACTTTGGTCTTTGGCTCGTCTTTGGCCGATATGATAAGAACCGGCATATCATCACGTCTGTCGATACGTTCAAGCAGTTCTTCTCCAGTCATTCCTGGCAGCATCAAATCGAGAAGCAGCATGCTCCAGCGGCGCTGCTCCAGGTAGAGAAGCGCCTCTGTTCCGGAGTAAGCCGGCTGCGGGATATAACCGCTTTTCTTAATCATGCTGCAAAGAAGTCGACTGATATCATTATCGTCCTCGGCAACCAGAATATGTATCGGATTGTTCATGAAGTGCTCCTTTGCTATCTTTCATGTTTCTATGGTTATGAATCGATATTACCACCAGATTTTCGCCAGTTCTACAATATTTATGAATTGAACCTCCCTTGTTTTCGCAAAAAAAAGAGCCTTTCGGGATGATCTGCCGCTGCCGTTCCCTTAGGCTCCGATGTCGATGCTCTAATTTAATGCTTCATGCCGTCTTTCTCGGGAACGTATTTCCCGTAGTCGGGCACGGCGACCTCGTCGAAATGGGCAACAAGCGCTTGGAGCCCGTCCGCCAGCTCGTCTCCGGAAACCGCCCTGCCATGCCCCGTGACCGCGCAGTTTGGCTTCAGGGCTTGCAAGGTTTGTACCGATGTTTTGGCCGCAGCCCAATCGGTCGTAAAATAACGCGGCGGCCCGCTGATCTCCATCTTCTGCGTTAATACGCTATACAGCCGATCCTGACGTACCGTTACGAACGCGTCGCCCGCGATCAAGAGCCGGTCCCGTTCACGAAAAAACGACACATGTCCCGGGGCATGCCCCGGCGTATGCAGCCAGCGGAATTCGTTCAGCCCGGGAACCGTGCCGTCGTCCGGAAGAGGGCGAACCCAGGAGCCCAGGTTCAGCGGCTCGTTCGGAAAAGCGAAAGACATTTTCGCCAGCAGCCCGCCTTCCACCGACCAATCCGGTTCGGGGTAACTTCGTTCTCCCGTAAGGAAAGGCAGCTCCTCCGAATGGGCATAGACCGGAACCTGCCATTCCCGGACCAAATCCACGAGGCCGCCGACATGGTCAAAATGCGCATGGGTCAGCAGGATCGCCTCCGGCCGGGAATGCGGGCCAAAGCGCTGCCGGGTCATTTCCAAAATGTCGCCCGCCGATTCCGGCATTCCCGCATCGATCAAGACGAACGAGTCCTTCCCCGGCGTGCCGACCGCCACTAGATTTACGATTTGGCTCGTATAAGCATATACGTCGTCCCTGATTTCAACGCCTTTGCCGCTGGCAACCGAAAATGCGGGTATGTAATGGTAATCTTCGCCGCCATGAATGTGCTCATTGTTGGTGGTATCCATCGTTCAGACCTCTTTTCATCATTATTCCTGTCTTATGGATATCTTGTGAAAAAAGGGAAAGTTTATTCTTGGGCGGCGGACGCCCTTCTTTTTTGCGACGCGGATCTCCAATGAAAGAGCGCTGCGGCCCCGGAAACGGCACAGATCAGCAGGCCTACGGAGAGGAAAAGCGCCGGCAAGCCGAAGGCGGACGCGCAGTAAGCTCCGTACATCACGCCAACGGGCGTGGCCGCCCGCTGAAGCAGCGACCTCATGGAGAGGACCTGTCCTAAAAGCGACGAAGGGACCGTTCGGTAATAAAGGGTGCTGCTGTACACGTTCCAAAAGGGCATGGCTGCACCGGCCGCCGTTTCGATGCAGATCGCCGCTGCGATATTCGTCGTCATGCCAAGCAGGATATAGGTCATACCACCGGCAAATAATGCAGCGCTCATCACGGCAAACATATAGGCTCCTGGCTCGCGCAGCCGGCCAACCAGAACGGTTCCGCATACGTATCCAAGAGGGAATGCGGCGGAGAACCACCCGTATTCCAGCGGTCCGCCGCGCAGCATTTCCGTCACGTACGGCAAATACATCGCTTGCGTCGCAAATACGCCAAAGCTCGTCACCGAAACGAGGAACGCAAGGGAATACAGCACGGTATTCGACCGGTATACCCGGATTCCCTGCACGAAGCTGTTTTTCCAGGAATGGCGCTCTTCGGCTGAATGAGCTTCCTCCCCGATCCGTACCGTGGAAACCCATGACGCCAAAAACAAAAACGCAAGCAGCGGCAGCAACGTTTCAGTTGAAACGACGCCCGTCAAGAACCCGGCTGCCGGCAGTGCCGCAATTCTTGCCAGCTGTCCCAAGCCGGACGCGGCCGCATTGACGCGAACCAGCTTGTCCGCCTTGGCCAGCTTCGGCACGATCGCTCCCGCGGCGGCGTCGTAAACCTGCAGGGAGCCGATGAACGATCCGGCCATGATGATCCACGCTTCCTTTTGGCCCGCCGTCCACATCACCCACACCCATATGTAAGCGGCTCCGCGGATCGTTTCGGATATCCTCATGACGGTCACGCGCCTCCACCGGTCGATCAAAGGGCCTGCAAGCCACTGCACCAGCCATTGGCCGGACAAGCTGAGCAGCCATAACCCGCCCATCGCCGCTTTCGAGCCGGTCCATTCGTACAGCATCCAGGATAAAACAAACGTCCCCGCCGTTGTCGCAAAAGCCGAGCGCATCTGATCCACGAACAGCCAGACGAGGCTGCGGTTCCATGTGTCGCCCACCGGATCATTTCCCCTTCAATTGGAAATTTCACTCCTTCAATCCCAAAAAATCGAGCAGCTCGCCTGCATGATGGTTCAGCGAGTCCCGGTTCCAAGCATAGCTGCCTCCGTGAACGCGAACTAATCCCGCGCTGCGAAGTATCGCCAAATGATGATGGGCGTTGGTTTTGCCGATTCCCAGCAGGTCGGTAAGCTCCTTAAGGGACCGGTCCTGCTCCGAAATCAGCTTCAAAGCCCGCAGCCGCTTTTCGTCTCCCAGCGCCTTATATAACTGGACCAGCCGGCCCGGAGGCTCGTAAGGATCGGCCTGGTCCGCCATGCTCGATTCGCTGACGGGGTAATAATAAATTTGCGTACCTTCCATGTTTGCTTCGATCGTCCATGGCCGATAGATGACGTGCGGAATCAGCAGCACCTTCGTGACGCCCGCTTCCGGCTTGTATTCGACCCCGGCGGCCCGGAGCACGACTTCTTCCGGCGAACAGCTTGCGAGCCATGCTTTTTTCTCGGCCAAGTCCCGTTCCAATATCGCCTTGCTTTCAGCGGCGTCCCTGCCTCCGATTTCTTTCTCCCACAACCGGAGCAAGTTCGTGAGATGGCGCTTTAGTCCGCCCGCTCCGTACCTGCCGACCGCATGAATCATGTCCGGAAAAAACGCATGGTCCTTGCATGCCCCGATCAACGCTTTTGCAGCTTCCTCGCTTCCGCGGGCCGCTTGCCGCCGAACCTCGTTCCATTCGGGCTCCAAATAGGGAAGCACGATAAAGTTAAAATCTTCATCCTTCAGGGACCGTACTTCGCCGTCAAAGCGCTCGGCCGAATCGAACGCAACCGCATGAAGCAGCTGAAGCAGCATTTTCCAGGTTTGATGTTTTTGGCAAAAATCAAGCTCCCGCCGAAGTTCGGCCGATGCCTCTGCCCGCAGCTGCCGCCAAAACGCCGCAGGTTTCTCCATCGTCCCATGAAGCTTGGGGTATGTGATCGCCGCGATGCCCAGCGCATACTCAAAGAGCAGCGAAGCGGCCAGCTCCACCTCGTAGGTATTCCGTTTAAATGACGCATCAAAGATATGCATGCAGCAGCTCTCCTCTGATCTGGATTTCCACCTGACTTGAATTAACACTATTCTATATTTTTAGGATTTTATATTCAATATATTTTTAACGAATGATCCAAAAAAATTGTCCGTTCACCTGTCGGCAACGCAAAAAACCATGGAGCGCCCGCGGAAATAACCGCATGCGTCCATGGTTTTAAGCGATGAGCGATTTTCGTCTTTTGTCGTGCAGCGACGGATATTGTCGCGGGAGCGCCGGCAACCGGAGTCGAAATGATCGGAACCAGGCCGCCTCTGATCGAATCCTGCGCTCGCCCGGGAAATGTACGCTTAATCCTTTTTGTTATACTCGAATGTCATCTTCACGGGTTCCTGCATCCCTTCCATCAAAAGATAAGCATCGCACGTTCCCTTCAAATTGCCGGTAAGTTTGATCGCAAACTCAAAATTTCCCGATGCCGTGCTGGTGGTCTCTCCCTCATAGCGAACCTTCCCTTTAGAGTCGACCACTTTCAATTGGATTTTGGACCGGCTGCCATTCATGACGAGGCCGTCGATCGTCAATTTCTTTGCGGCCGGATCCACCACGGCTCTGGCGCCGTCGATTGGAGGGGCCTCGCTGCCTCCCGCAAGGTTGTATAAGCCGAACTCGTAGAAGGAGTACCCGTAATCCGTATTCCTTTCAACGCCTTGGAACTTGACGTATCTTGCTTTGACGGGATCGAAGCGGACGGTCTCCTTGCCGTCATGCGCCGTGATGACGCCGCCGTTCTCCTTGACTGCGTTGGTCCAGTTCTGTTTGTCGTCACTGACTAAGATCTTGTAGGTTTTGGCGCGGGCGAATTCCCAGTCGATTCGCACGGTATCGAACTCTTTGGCTTCTCCAAGGTCGAGCTGAAGCCAGCTGTCATTGACGTAATTGCTGGCCCAACGTGTAGATGGGAATCCGTCCACCGCATTTTCCGGGGCAAGCTTCGCACTTGAGCCTTCGACGGAAGAAGCCGTTGCCGGTTTGCCGGCGGCCAAATTCCCGACAAGGTTGTACACCTCTTCCTTCAGCGCGGTGTACGCCGTATCGGAAACGGCGCGTTCCGCAGCCAATTGATCCAGCCGTGCGTTGAAGCCTCTGACGTATGTTTCGAACCGGGCCGTATCCGTCCCTTCATACCGCTTCATCAGATCCGCGTAATTGAGCAGCGACCGCGGACCTTCTTCGGTCGTAAACTGTTTCTGCTCCGCGAACCGGTTCACATGCGTTTTCATCGTATCGGCATCCGCCGCCGCGTTGATGATGTAAGTCGTCGTCTTGGATTTGGCCGCGGCTACGGTAACGTCCAGCCGATGTTTGCCCGGTTTGCCCGTCAGGTCGATCGGCGTTCCCGAAGCGTATGGCTTGCCGTCGAACAGGGCCGTTACTTTCGCCAAACCGCTGCCGTCATCGTCCTTGACTTCCCAGGTCAATTGGATCGTTTCCGTATCCGGTACGACCGTCTCCCCGTTTAACGTCTGCCCGTTGACGAATACGTTTGCCTCCGGCGGCGGGCTGTTGTTGATGACGTACGTTCCGTTCACGTATCGGTACAGCCAATCATACATCAAACGCAAGCTTGAATCCTTGCTCACCGCCAAGTTGTAAACGGCATTATTGCCTTGGTAATAAGCCCTAAAACCATTCTGCATCAAGCCGGTTTCGGCGCCGCTGTTCAAATAATCGATAAAACGTTCGCGGAAGACGCCGTCCGTAAGCATCCGGTCATCAAATTCGACCTCGTTCGACATTCCATACTGTTTGGCCATATTCGCTGCATCCTCCAAACGGTCGATGTCCATCCCGCCGAAGAAATAGTTGGGCTGAAGCGCCGCGGCATCAAATCCTACGTCTTTCCACATGAAGCTTTTGTATGCCAGGGAGTGCGGAATCCAGAAAAATTTCAGGTTCATGCCATGAACCTTGCCGCTCACCGCTTTCACCAATTCCGGCCCCGTAGCGCTTGTGCTGATTTGCTCTTCAAGCCAGTACATGCCGACAAGCTCCAGATGGGAATAATTCGCCGCCTGCCATCGTTGCCGGACTTGATCCAGCCACCACTGCACCGCTTTCTCCCGGTTTGCAAACGCTTTCGCTTCGCCGACGTCGGAGGCGTTGAAGCTTTCCGATACGCCGTCGCCGTCAATGTCGCCGAAACGGCTCAAGTATTCGCCGGGATTCGGAATCATCAGGACGACTTTCATTTTGTGGTCCGGCTGGTTCAGCTTGCCTCCGACTTCCTTGGTAGCTTCATTCAACTGCTGCATATCCCCCGCAGACGCAAACGTCTTATCCAAATACCATTTCCAGTCCTCGAGGGTCGTTTGCCCCAAGCCGAAATCGCGGCCGGCAGGCGAAGCGAGCCCCAGATACAAAACTCCGTCAAAAAGCCAGTCGACAGGTTCGCCGTCCGTATTCACGTAACTGATGTTCGGGATAATCCGTTCCTTGTTCCAATTGCCTAAACCGCCGTCATACTGTCCGTTATACAGCAAATTCAGGTTCCGGATCCCTGCCGTCGCTTCCCCCGGCTCCAAAAAACGAGGCTGCTCGGCAGGAACCTTTACCGCCCCGTCGACCTGGCCGTCCGTTCCCAAAATTTCGATTTCGTCAATGTATTCCCAATGCGTAGGATGCATCGTAAAGGTAACCTTTACGTAACGGGCATAGGCCAGCTTGCCGTCGGTATTCCCGCCTTTGATCCCGTCCCGGCTGCCGTCCCATTCATAGGTCTCCTGTCTGGGCGGGCCTTCTCCCCAAAGCAGCTGGGTCGCGTTATGGGAGAGCAGCCCCCAATTCTCCTTATCGTCGGATACGTACATCGATACGGTCAACGGCACGAGGATCGAGTTTGTCGGATAATCCTGTAAAAAGCGGGCTTTGATCTTGCCGATCGACTTTTCTTCGCCCAAATCGAACACAACCTCTCGCGTTTTCCCGCGCACATGTCCGACCCATGCCGGATCGTTCATATCCAGCTTGCCGTATTTGCCGTCCGTCAGCTTGTTCCCGCTATCAGGACGGGAAATATCCGGCGCCTCGGACCATTCATATGTAAGACCCGCAGCGAGATTGCGGAGCTTCGTTTGATCCTCCGAGGCCGGAGCCGCCGGGTCGGTGGCCTGCGGATCGGCGACCGTTGCCGGATTCGCTCCCGGCTGCCCGGCATCCGCCGGCTGGTTCGGCATGGATGGCGGATTCACTGCGTCATTGCCTTCCGCTTGGCCTGCGTCTCCCGCCTGCGCGATGGTTGCGGACGGAACAGCCGGCTCTGCCTGCGCGGCGGAAAGCGGGACTGTCAGCAATGCGGCGGCGATCAGCGCGGAACCCCAATTTTTTTTCGAATTCATCATGTCCAGCTCCTTTATTTTTGTTTGAGTACAGAAATGCTGCAATCTTACAAACTTCTTCTGTTTCGGGTGACGCTCAGCCCATCCCCTCCCTTCGCGCCATTCGTCGCCAAGCGTTTTGAAAGCACTTTCAATGACTTTACTGTAGGGAAATTCAGGAGCAATTCAAAGAGACAATCATTGACTTCTCGTATACACTTGTTTACTTTGCTGCTTGTTAACGGATCAGGCCGCTTTTATAACCGCCGGCATGGGAACGTCTTTTTCTTTGCCTGCAGGCAAGGACAAAAAAAGCCTCGACCCAAAACGGTCGAAGCCCAAAGCTTATATAGGTTTAAAATTGTTTTTTTAATACGAGGCGTAACGGACGGCATTTCTCAAACTCGGCCAAATATCGTCGGTTTCGGCGCCCATGTACCAATACGCATAACCCGCTATGCCCCGCTTGGCGGCCATCATCGTTTTAAGGCCGAGGGAACGTCCGTCTTCCACCCAAATCCGGTGCTCGATTCCCTGCCCTGAATATCTGACCACATATTGGCCGATCTCTTCATCCCATAACCGGTTATAGGCCACGGAACGAATCCGGTAGCCCTGCTGGATCAGCGTCAAATCTTCGGACGTAACCCCGGTCGGTAACAGCGTCCAATCCCTCGTATAAAAAGGGAGCGCCAGAATGGTTTTTTTCGCCGGAACGACGGAAAGCATCCGGTTCAAAGCTTTTTGCACCCATGGAAACGAGGAAACGGAACCTGCCACGGGATCCGAGGACCAATGTTCGTCGTACCCCATCAGAACCACGTAATCCGCGTATCTGCCGAGCGCTTCGTAATCGAAGGCTTCGGTCCAGTCGGTGCCGAGGTCCGGGGAAACGTCGATCGACAGCACGGCTCCGGCCGCCCGCAAACTCGTTCCGAGCTCGGAAGCGAAAGCCGTAAGCGACAAACGGTCCTCCGGGCTTACGTTTTCAAAATCGACGTTAATGCCGGACAATCCGTACGTTTTTACATACCCCGTAAGCTTCTTGATAACGGCGGCCCGTTTGTTTTCATCCGACAGGATTTGATGCGTCAGTGCCGAATCCGAATGGTTTCCGAGCATGGCCCACACCTTTTTTCCGTTCTGCTTGGCCCAGCTGGACAGGCTGCCGTCCGCATGGTTGGAAACCGGGACCGATCCGTATTCGAGAAAAAACCACCGGGGCACCAGCGTGTTCACGGTGCTGTTGTTGACCTGCTCTTTAAATTGGGAGGTCGTTAATCCGTTTTGCCAGCCAAGCTGGAGTCCCATGTTCGGCGTTGCATGGATGGCCCGGGACCAAACCTTGTCCTTGAGCACCCTGTCCAGCACCGCAGACGTTTCTTCGCGGGTCATGGCGTCGGAAGGACGGAATTTGCCGCTTGCTCCGCCCATCAGTCCGAGCGTTTTTGCGGCTTGCACATATGGGGCGGCCCAAGGAGCGATCCGATCCGCGTCCGCGTAATCCAGGCGGCTGCCGGAGTCGCTTCCGGGATCGACCTTGAGGGCCCGGACGATAAGCACGGCGGCTTCCTGCCGCGTAATGCGTGCCGACGGCTCGAACTTGCCGGCGCTTTTCCCCTCTACGATCCCAAGCTGGACCGCCGTTTCAACCCAGCCGTAATACCAGCTTTTCGCGGCAACGTCGGCAAACGTCGGCAAGGCGTTATCCACTGGCGCAAGCTTGAGCAAACGGCCCGTCATGGCGGCAAATTCGGCGCGCGTAACGTTTTTTTTCGGTTCGAATTTCCGGTTGCCCGTGCCGTTGACGACCCCCTCCTTGACCAGCTCCAGAATGTCGTTTTTGGCAAAACTTCCGGCAATATCGTCAAACGGCAAAGAAGCAGCAGCGGCTGCTGCCGCAGCGTTGGCGCAGGAACCCAACACGATGGCTGCTGCCGTCCAGGCGGCTAAAATAGGTTTACGTTTTTTCAACAGGACTGCCTCGCTTTTTTTATGTTTTCATAGAATAGTTTTATAGCATCATTTCATAGCATAGTTTCCTAGCATATGCATCTCTTCTATCCTATCAAAAAATAGCTCCGGCGTAAGATTCTAAATATTGGCAAACAAAAAAAGCCCTAACGCCTTGTCCGGCGTTAAAGCCTTTCTACATGCATCTTCATTCATCAACGGGGAGTTCGAACACACACCCGGGGGCGAGATCACCGCCGTTCATTGGCCAACTGCATAATCCAGTCCTTGAAGTCCACGATGCGCCGCGTTTGGGGCCGGGTATCGGTTCCGGCTACGATCACCGGGACGAGCGAATCCTTTTCGTGCAGGGAGCCATGCGAACCGCCGCCAACATGCGTAAGCGAGCTTTCGCCAACGAGTTCGTATCCGGGTTCCGCGTTTGCGACAACGTACCTGCCTTCATGGGAAAACATCGCCCCGCGCAGCCTTGCCAACGCATCGGGATATTTCCCGTAAACGATCCGGTTGCCGGTGATCTTCATATCGGCGATGCGCGGATCGCCGGATAACGTCCATGTCTGCCCGTATTCGTCCTTGTAGGATCCGCCCGGCCGGAATCGCAGCGTCCCCCCGCTTTTTCCGGAGATGATCCGTATGGCGGAGCCCTCTTTAAAGGCGATCATATCGAGCTTTGGTTCCCTGCTCAAGCGCGCTGCGACCTCCGATACCTCCATTCGGGGATCAAGCGCGTATATATAAGCCATGCGTTCGTTCGTGGAAATCAAAATTTGGTCCCCGGAAGACACCGGCCGGTTCAATCTCGCGATGCGGAAATCCTTTAATAATGGGACCAATTCGATCGTTGCCCGCTGACGGTCACCGTAAACCCGGCTTTGCCCGCTGTCCCCCATCACGATCCAGATCGCTTCCTTGGCGGCCCGCTCCCACGAACCGAAAGAGCTTAGCACTTCCTGAAGCGCTTCATCGGCCCGCATGATTCCTTGCCGTTCGTCAGGGCCTTTTCGGTGCACCCTATTGTCGTTTTCCGGAAAATACGCCACCGTAACCGCCGGGAGACGGTGCTGCCGGACGAGAAAAGCCAGATCCTGCGCGGTAAATCGATCGTTCATCCCGAATTTCTTCCAAAGATAGGTGTTGCGTGCGTTATCCGGGTCCAGCCGGGCCAATGCCGCATAGGAAAAAAGCTTGGGTCCCGTGATCCGGAGTTGATCCGGCACGTCTTTGGCCAGTTTTAAAAATGGGGGCACCTTCAGGACATGCTCCGTTCGACCCCGATAAATGACCCCGTTAATGGAGGCGGTATCTTTGCCTTGGTCGGCCAGTTCTTCATGGATGGTTTTCGTTTCCTTGCTCAGATGCTCCTGGTTTAAATGGTACACCGCATCCATGAACACTTGAACCTGATCTATTTTCATCGCTTCCTTGATGCCGTTGCCGTAAAAAACCATTCGTTGCTCTTTGCCGTCGTACCATACAAGCCCGGGCACATGATGCCCATCCGCATAAGTTCCCGTCAGCAAGGTGCTGTCGATCGTCACCGACATGGTGGGAAACGAACTGACCACCTGCGGAATCAGCTCTCCTTTTTGGAGCAGGAACTCCATCGCAGGTGCGGATCTTTGCCGAATCGCTTCCCGCAGCGGCTTTTCCATCAATGAATCGACGATGACCAAAATGACGGGTTTCGTTTTCCCGGCCGAAGCCGTATGAAGCTTAGATGGATTGGATTCCGCCGTTTTCGGGTGGATGTGCGACCCGCAGCCCGCGACGAGGAAACTGAAACAGATGGCCAACATGATCTGCATGCAAAGTTTATTCTTCATCGGGCGACCTCTCTTTAATAGTCCTTTTTCCCGATTAGGGTTCCTTGTTTTGCGCAATCTATCCGGCATTCGACGGAAAACGGCAACGCAACCGGTAACGGCGAAACACGACAAAATAACCCGTCTCCAAGGAGCCCGGGTTATTTAACGCTTGGTTTACAGCGATTTGACCATGTGATAATAGATATGGCCGTTGATCGTAATTTCTTTGTCCACTTCATAACCAAGATGAAGGTACAAGGAGTAGGCGCGCGTATTGTCCGTCACCACGGCCATGGCGATTTTGTCGTACCCTCGCTCCCTCGCTTTTTCTTCCGCGGCCTGGATCAGCTTGGTGCCGATCCCTTGACCGCCGAATTGCGGGGATACGGACAACGTATCGATGTAATATTCGTCTTCGTCCGACTCTTTGTCGAGCTTGAGCGTCGGATCGTTTTTCAGCTTGCGCAGCCGGTCCAGAATCGGACGGTCCAATTCCTTGATTTCATCCCCGCCGTAAGCGACGACGACGCCGGCGACCTTCCCTTCCGCTTCTTTTACGATCGCCTGTTTATGGGAAAGCCTCCCCTCGTCCGAAGCGAAATATTGCTCCAGCACCGCAACCGCGCCTTCTTCTTTTTCTTCCCCCGTCAGTTGATGCGCCACATCATGCAGGGCGTCGTACAGCAATCTTGCCGCCTCTTTCGCGTCTTCGCGTACCGCAAGTCGAATCGTCATGTTTGTATTTCCTCCATTAAAACCTTTGTCCCCTCCATTATAGCCGCCCTTCGGCAGAGGAACAAATCGCGGCGATCCGCCGGAACGCTTCATCGATACCGATCTGTTCCTTTGAGTCCCCTTCCAACCGATTCTGCCACTCCACCTTGCCCTCTGCAGCCGATTTTCCGGCGATGATCCGCAGCGGGGCCCCGATCAGGTCCGCATCCTTGAATTTGACGCCCGGACGCTCGTCGCGGTCATCCAACAACACGGCGATTCCTTTGCTGCGGAGCTTATCGTAAAGTTTGGTCGCCGCCCCATACTGCTGTTCGTCTTTGGCCGATACCGGAATGACGTGAACCTGGAACGGAGCGAGCGGCAACGGCCAGACGATGCCGCTCTCGCTGCCATGCTGTTCCGCTACCGCCGACATCAGGCGGGAAACGCCGATGCCGTAACACCCCATGATCATCCATTCTTCCTTCCCGTCTTTATTCGTATAGGTCGCACCCAGGGACCGGCTGTATTTGGTCCCCAGCTTAAACACGTGTCCGACTTCGATGCCGCGGCTGAATATCAGCCCTTGTCCGCAGCGGCAGCAGCGATCGCCGGCTGACGCGTTCCGGAAATCGCCGATCCGGTCGGCCTTGTAATCCCGCCCCAAAACGAGATGACGGACATGGTAATCTTTCCGGTTTGCGCCGGCTATCCCTTCGTGAACGGCTGCGGCGGCGCGATCCATCATGACCGGGATACCGAGGCCAACCGGTCCTGCAAAGCCATGAGGCGCACCCGTCAGCCGCTCCACGGTCTCCGCATCGGCCAACTCTGCGCAGGATGCGCCAAGCTCATTTTTCAGCTTGAATTCGTTGACCTCATGATCTCCCCTGACCACCACCGCCACCGGCTTGCCATCAACCAAATACAACATCGTCTTCAAAATCGCTTGCGGCCTTGCTCCTAAAAAGGCGCATACCTCTTCGATCGTTCTCGTCTCCGGCGTATAAACCTCTTCGGGTTCGGGAACGGAATCCTGAAGGCGGGCTTCGGTTTTTGCTTCAAGGAAAACCGCCTTTTCGAGATTGGCGGCATAGTCGCAGGAAGAGCAGGTCACGATCGTGTCTTCCCCGATATCCGCAAGGGCCATAAACTCAAGCGTTTCGCCTTCGCCGCCGATCGAACCCGCTTCCGCTTCGACCGCCCGAAAACGCAAACCGCATCTATCGAAAATGCGATGATAGGCGCGAACCATCGCTTGATAATTTTCATCAAGCCCTTCCCAATCCGCATCAAACGAATAGGCGTCCTTCATCAGAAATTCGCGTCCCCGGAGGAGGCCGTAACGCGGACGGCGTTCATCCCGGAACTTCGTTTGGATCTGGTACAGCCGGAGCGGCAGTTGCCGGTAACTGCCGGCTTCAGCGGCGACCAACGAAGCGATGACTTCCTCGTGCGTCGGACCCAACACGAAGCCGCGCTCGTGCCGGTCCTGCAGCCGGATCAACTCCGGTCCGTATTCCGAATACCTCCCCGATTGCTCCCATAACTCCGACGGCTGCATCGCCGGCATCAACAGTTCGTCGAAACCGGCTTCGTTCATCTCCTGACGGATGATCCTTTCCATATTCCGAATGACGCGATGCCCAAGCGGCAAAAAGCTGTATATGCCAGCAGCCGTTTGCCGGATGTAACCTCCCCGAAGCAGCAGTCGATGGCTCGCGGCCTCCGCTTCGGCCGGGGCTTCCCGGAGCGTCCGCAGCAGCATGAGCTGTTGTCTCATTTTTTCATCTCCTTCACAAGTGTGGATGCCAATCATGGAATGCAAAAAAACACATCCGTCCGGACAAGGGACGAATGTGCTCGTGGTACCACCCTATATTCAATAGCCCGTCAGCAGTCATGCGATGGACGCATGCGGACTATCCTTTATGGTCGATATAACGGGTTAACCCGGCCAGGAATGAACCGAACCTGCAGATTCCGTTCTTCCGGCAGCTCGCAAGATGGGGGGTTCACGACGCATGCGAAACCTTTCAGCCTGGGGTTTCTTCTCTGGGGCGATGCGGGATTCCATGAACCGCTGGTCTTGGTCACGGCTTTTGGCAATGTGAACAAACGCGCGTTTGTTTTTCCATACATTACAAGATCGCCCGGATGATGTCAAGCCCGTTTCAAACGTTATTTCAGCTTCTGCAGCAGCTGCACGCGGTAAGCCTCGCTCTCGAGCGACTGAATTTCCTTGTATTCCTCGTCCGTGAGCACCTTCGGCGTGCCGGCGGCTTTGGCGGAAAGATAGATTTTTGCGCTTTCCTCCACCACTTCAGTCCGGTAGTACGCCTCGCGCAGGTTTTTCCCTGTCGTGACCAAACCGTGGTTTTCCAGCAAAATCGAGTTGTATCGCCCGACTTTCGCGGCAACCGCATCCGCCAGCAAATCCGTCGTCGGCAGCACGTACGGCACGAACGCGACTTCGCCGACGAGCGCGGCCTGGTCCGGGAACAGCATCGGCAGTTCCTTAGCTACCAGCGTCAGCGCGATGCAGTAGGCGGGATGCGTATGCACGATGGCCTGAACATCCGGATTTTCGCGGTAAGCATACAGGTGCATCAGCACTTCCGACGATGGCCGGAATTCTGTGTCGAGCACCTTGCCGGACCCGATCTCTACGCGGATCCATTGATGCGGTTCGATATCTTCCAATGCAAAACCGCTGGGGGACAGCAGCATCAGATCGCCGGCCTTGGCGCTGATGTTGCCTCCGGGTCCTACGACCAGCCCTTTGGCGACGATTTTGCGGGCGTAAAGCGACAGCTCTTCGCGTACTTGTTGTTCCAGTGATAACGTCATCTCTCCATGCACTCTCCTATCCGATGATTCAACCGATCCGCGGGGCGGACCGGTTCATGAGTCTTCCGTTTTTTGAAGCACAAGCCGTTGTTCGTACCCGCGGTAACGCTCTTCCCATTCCGCGGCGTCTTCAGGCATATAAATTTCCGGCGGGAAGGACCGGCGCACCACCTCGCGGATGTCCGCCAAGCCGCCGACTTCTCCGTGAGCTTTGGCCTGCATCATGAGATTTCCGATGGATGTTGCTTCCACCGGTCCCGCGACAACGGTTCTGCCGGTAACGTTTGCGGTCAGCCGGCAGAGCAGCCTGTTCTGGATGCCGCCCCCGACCATGTGGATTTGCTCGATGCGTTTTCCGGTCAATTCTTCGATTTCGTCCAGCGTCTGCCGGTATTTAAAGGCAAGGCTCTCGAGGATGCATCTCACGATTTCGGGTCGTGACTCCGGCACGGCCTGCCCCGTGGAGCGGCAGTATTCCCGAATCCGCTGCGGCATGTTCCCCGACGGCAGGAAAACGGCGTCCCCCGCATCGACGTAGCTCCCGTTCCGCGGGGCGTGTTGCGCCATTTCCGTCAGCTCGGCAAAACTGAGCTCCGTCCCTTCCATCGCCCACGTCCGGCGGCATTCCTGCAGCAGCCATAACCCCATGATGTTTTTGAGCATGCGGATGTTGCCTTCCGTACCGCCTTCATTGCTGAACAGCAGCTGTCTGCTGCGTTCGGTCAATATCGGCTCCTTCAGTTCGATCCCCATAAGCGACCAGGTGCCGCTGCTAATAAAAGCATACGGGGCATCCCCGGCCGGAACGGAAGTCACCGCCGCAGCCGTGTCATGGCCCGCGGCCGCAATGACCGGCATCGCCTCCAGCGAAAGCTCGGCGCAAATGTCCGGCCGGATCGATCCGACGGGCGTTCCCGGCATGATGATCGGATTCAGCAACGACGACGGGAGCGAAAGTCCATCCAGAATATCCGTGCTCCAGTCCCTTCGGGCGGCGTCAAGCATGCCGCTTGTGCTGGCTATGGTATATTCGCTTGCCATCGTGCCGGACAGGTAGTAATGGAACAAGTCGGGCATAAACAGCATCCGCAAGCCGCGGTCGTTTTGCTCAAGCCGCAGCTCTTCGTCGGCAAACAGCTGATAAACGGTATTGATGCTGGAGGACTGGATCCCGGTTCGGGCGTACAGCTCTTTCTCGGGGATTCGCTTCAAGGCTTCCCGCATCGGCTGCTCGGTGCGAAGGTCGCGGTAATGATACGGGTTGCTTACCAAACGTCCTTTGGGATCGACCAAACCGTAATCGACGCCCCACGTATCCACGGCGATGGAAGCGGGCGTGCGTCCAAGCTGCTGTTTTGCTTTGGTCATCCCCCGCTTCAGCTCATGGAACAATCGCAGGAAATCCCAATGAAGCCTGTCGCCGAGCTGCACGGGCTCGTTGTCGAAACGGTGGACCTCCTGAATGGAGATTCTTTCGCCGTCGAAATGCCCGATGACCGCCCTGCCGCTGCTAGCGCCAAAATCGACCGCCATCATCTTCAATGATTCCGTGCTCATTCAATCACCTCATCGATTCTCCGCGAAAAACCCGCCAAATCCGTTATATGCTGAATGTTGGCGGGCATCGTTTCAAGCGGAATTACTTATAAAGCGGTCCGAAATTTTGGCATGCACGGTAGTCCGCGCCCTCAGGATCGTTGGTTCCGAACAGTCCCCAAGCTCTCGGACGGAAGATATGCTCTTCGCTGACGTTATGCATGCTGACGGGGATGCGGAGGATCGACGCAAGCGTAATCAGGTCCGCGCCGATATGCCCGTAGCTGATCGCTCCATGGTTTGCGCCCCAGTTGTCCATGACGGTGTACACGTCCGTGAAGGCGCCTTTGCCCGTCAGATTCGGAGCAAACCACGTCGTCGGCCAGGTCGGATCCGTACGCCGGTCCAGCTTGTCATGCACTTCTTCCGGCAGGTCGACCGTATATCCTTCCGCGATCTGCAGCACCGGTCCCAGTCCTTTGACCAGGTTCAGGCGGGACATCGTGACCGGCATGCCGCCGCGCGTCAGGAAATCGGAGGAGAAGCCGCCGCCGCGGAAATATTCCACCGCCGCCGGACGCCAGGAGGTTGCTTTCAGGCAGTTGTTGACATCCTCTTCGGTGATTTCCCAGAACGGCTTCATGACCGGTTTGCCGTCCCGCATTTGTTCGCCCGTGCCGTCCAGCGCGGCCGGACCGGAGTTGATCAGGTGCAGCAGCCCGTTTTGTCCCAGCCCGGTCAGTTCGTGGCCGGTCACGCGTTTGACCGCATCCGGGCTCCAATATGTACGGACGTCGGCGAAAATTTGGGCCGTATTCGTGAGCAAATAGCCGAACAACATCGATACGCCGTTCAAGCTGTCGTTTTCCGTGGCGACCAGGTAAGGGGCGCGGATGCCGTTCCAGTCGAAGGAAGAGTTCAAAATCGCTTCATGGAAGTCCCCGTTCGGGAAATGGTCCGTCCATTGCCGCTGCCCCTGGAAACCGGACACGATCGCGTTATGGCCCATGGCTTCTTCGGCAAAGCCCAGTTCTTCCAGGCGTTTGTTGCCGACCATCAAGTCGCGCACGATTTGCGTCATTTTGACGACCATTTCCCAATCCTTGTCCTTTTTCTCGCGGGAGGTTTGGATATGCTCCGGATTGTTGTCCGGTCCTTCCTTGCAGTTTTCCTTCACCCAAGCCAGCGCCATCTTGTACTCTTCCGGATCGTAAATTTCCTCTTCGATCCGGCGGGTGATTTCGGACATGTCGACGTATTCGTTGCGCATGCCCAGATATTCCTGGAAGAAGTCCGGATCGATCATCGAACCCGCAATCCCCATCGATACGGAACCGATCGCAAGATACGATTTCCCTTTCATGAGCGCCGCGGCTATCCCCGCTCTGGCGAAACGGAGCAGCTTCTCCTGAACGTCTGCCGGAATGGAAGGATCGTTCAAATCCTGCACGTCCCTGCCGTAAATCCCGAAAGCCGGAAGCCCTTTCTGCGCGTGGGCCGACAATACGGCGGCCAAATAAACCGCACCCGGTCTTTCCGTGCCGTTGAAGCCCCAAACCGCCTTCGGGATGGCCGGATCCATGTCCATCGTTTCGGTGCCGTAACACCAGCACGGCGTCACGGTGATCGAAACGCCCACGCCGGCCTTAGCGAATTTATCTGCGCAAGCGGCCGCTTCTGCGACCCCGCCGATGCAGGTGTCGGCGATGACGCATTCCACCGGCGAACCGTCGGGATAACGGAGATTTTCGCTCAACAAAGCGGATACCGACTTGGCCAGATTCATCGTCATATCTTCGAGGGATTCGCGCACGCCCTTTCTTCTGCCGTCGATGGTGGGGCGGATGCCGATCTTGGGAAATTCCTGCTTCCATCTTGCGTCCTTCGTCATAACCATTACTTCCTCCTCATGAAAAATATGATGGGAAATGCCTTTGCACAACATAGGGTTATCGATAACCCTAAACTTAAAAATAAGGCAGCTTTCGCTTTGCTTTTTACCATGACCACTAAAAATAAAAACTAGATGGATCTTAACAAATGATAGCTGCAGATAAGTTATAGCCTATTTTGTCATTCCGCGTGTATAATGAGGTTATCGATAACTTTAAAATAGCAATGAAAACGGTTGCTGTCAATCCATATTTTCGATTTCCGGAACGCTTAAAAACAAACACAAGAAGGGGTCATTCATGGTTACGATTTATGATATCGCGCAAAAAGCCAACGTCTCCGCGATGACGGTGTCGAAGGTGATCAACAATACGGGGAGGATCAGCGAGCAGACGCGCAAAAGGGTCAAAAAGGTAATGGAAGAACTCAACTACGTGCCGAACTCCAATGCGAGGAGCCTTGTTCTCCAGCAGACGCAGATCCTGTCGCTCCTGATCACGGACATCACGAATCCGTTTTATACCAGCCTCGCGCGCGGGGCGGAAGACAGCGCCAAAAAGCTCGGATACCGGCTTCTTTTCGGCAACAGCGACGAAGACTACGACAAAGAGCAGGATTACGTGGACATGATTTTGTCCACCCGCGTGGACGGCGTCCTGTTCGCCCCCGCCGGAGACCATTCGCTCAAGCATCTGGAGAAGCTGCGCGCCCATAATATTCCGTTCGTCATCCTGGACCGGGCCGTGCCCGGCATCGAATCCGATATCGTCCTCGGGGACAGCAAGCAGGGCGCGCGCAACCTCGTGGAATACCTCATCGGCCTCGGCCATCGCCGGATCGCGCTCGTCAACGGGTCGCTGGACGTTTCCACCGCGCGGCTCCGGTACGAAGGATACGCCGAAGCGCTTCAGCTTCACGGCATTCCGCTCGACGACGAACTGGTCGTCCACAAAAGCTATCGCGAATACAAAGACGAAGATCAGCTGGAGCGTTTGCTGCAGCATCCCGCCCCGCCGACCGCGATATTCGCGGCGAACAATTTTCTGGCCGTGGGCGTCATCAACGCCTTGCGGAAGCGGGGAATCCGCGTACCGGAGGATATGTCCGTCGTCTGCTTCGACGACCTCGACCTGTCTTCGGCGCTTGACCCGTTCCTGACCGTCGCCGCCCAGCCGGCGTACCAGTTCGGGGCGATGGGCATCCAGCTGCTCGTCGAACGCATTCAAGGCAGCGCGGTACCGGAACCGAGGAAGCTCATATTGCCTTCGGAGCTCATGATACGTTCTTCGGCCAAGACTTTCGGGACGGAATAGGGTACAATAGGAAGAACGCAATGCTTTAAAGTAGGTGACGTACCATTCCATCCATTCGAACCAAAAAGATAACGAAAAACATGCTGACGCCGCCGAAAATCCTCGTCTTCGGCTTCCTGCTGATCATCACGCTCGGAACCTTCCTGCTGTCTTTGCCCATATCGTCGGCAACCGGCGTGCGGATCCCGTTCCTGAACGCGTTGTTTACGGCGACTTCGGCCACGTGCGTGACGGGTCTCACCGTCCTGGACTCCGGAACCGCCCTGTCGGTCTTCGGCCAAATCGTCATGATCGTTTTGGTGCAAATCGGCGGCATCGGGTTCATGACGATGGCGACGATCATTGCTCTTGCGCTCAACAAGCGCATTTCCCTGCGCGAAAGGCTCATTTTGCAGGAGGCTTTGAACCACGGCACCATCAACGGCGTCGTCCGCCTGGTCAAAAAGGTGACGTTGTATTCGGTGCTTGTCGAACTGGCGGGGGCGCTGCTGCTGGGGCTTCATTTTTTATTTTCGCTCCGTTTGCCTATGGGACAAGCCGCTTACTTCGGCATTTTCCACAGCGTCTCCATGTTCAACAATGCCGGGTTCGACCTGATGGGAACGGTCAACGGGCCGTTTAGCGGCATGGTGCCGTTCGTGACCGATCCCTTTATCAACATCGTGATGATGGCGTTGATTTTCCTTGGCGGCATCGGCTTCATCGTTCTTTCGGATCTGATCGAATATCCGACGGCGCGCAAGCTCTCGCTGCACAGCAAAGTGGTCCTTACCGCGACGCTTTGCCTGGTCGTCATCGGCACGCTGGTCATTTTCGTGATGGAATTCAGCAATCCGAACACCCTGAAACCGCTGCATGCCGGAGGCAAATTTCTGGCATCGCTGTTTCAATCGGTGACGACCCGTTCCGGCGGCGTTGCCACGCTCGATATCGGTTCGCTGCGCCAGTCCACCCAATTCATGATCATCCTGCTCATGTTTGCGGGTGCGGCGCCGGGCTCTACGGGCGGCGGCATCAAGATTACGACCTTCGTGCTTTTGCTCGGAGCGGTGCATGCCATGATGCGCGGCCGCCCGGACGTGATTTTGTTCCGCAAAAGAATCGCCAAGGACGTCGTCTACAAAGCGATCACGCTGACGCTGCTGTCGCTGCTGATCATCATTTTGTTCTCCATGCTCCTGTCCGTGACGGAACATCAGGATTTCCTGACGATCCTGTTCGAATCCACCTCCGCCTTCGGGACGACCGGATTGTCCATGGGTTTGACGACCCACCTGTCACCGCTTGGCAAGGTATGGATTATCTGCCTGATGTTTTTCGGGCGTCTCGGACCGCTGACGCTGATTTACGCGCTGTCCCGCGAGCGCAAAAAGGATTTGTACAACTACCCGGAGGGCCAGATCATCATCGGATAACCGGCTGTGCCCCGTCCGAACCGCAAAAAAGTCCGGCAAACCGTCATTCGGTCGCCGGACTTTTTGCATTCCCGCTAAAGCTTCGGATCTATCGATTGGTCGCCTGCTGCCCGCGCCCTTCGCCTTCCTGGTTCGTGCCCGCTTTCGGTTTCTGAGCTTCATGCTGCCGCAGCCCCATGTTCATCGAAAACCGTCATTCCTTCCACAGTTTCGTGAACAAACCCGGCTTTCTTCCGACAAGCCCTTTTTCGATCGCGTAACGCGTCAGTTGGACCCGGTTTTCCAGATGAAGCTTCTGCAAAATGTTTTTCAAATGGTTTTTTACCGTCTGGTCCGAAATATGCAGCTCCGCCGCGATCTCTTTGTTGGTCAAACCCGACGCCACCCAGTTCAAAATTTCGCGCTCCCTGTTGGTCAGCGTCTCATGATGCTCCGGGCTTTTCGCCGCCAACGGAAATTCGCGCAAAATTTGCGTGGCTAATTCCCGGCTAAGCGGCGCCTCGTCGCTCATGATCGCGTGCAAATATTCGATCCAGGTCGAAGGGGACAAGTTTTTAAGCAAATACCCCTGCGCCCCTTGCTTCAACGCTTCGAACAAATGCGACGCATCGTCCGAAACGGTAATGATCACGATTTTGACGTACGGAAACCGCAGCTTGATCTGCCTAGTCGCTTCAAGCCCTCCGATTCCCTGCATCTGGATGTCCATCAGAATGAGATCCGGCATCAGGGATTCGGTCATCGCAACGGCCTCCTCCCCGCTTGTGGCCAGTCCCACCACCTCGAACGAAGCATCCCCGGACAAAATCTCGTTTACCGCCTCGCGGGCATGCGCGGAGTCGTCGGCGATCAAAACGCGATACGTATTCATGATGTTTCAGCCCCCTTTCTGATCTCGACCCGGCTCCCCTTGGAAAGCGGGATAAAATCGACCTGCCATTTCAGCTCCTGCGCCCGTTCCTTCATGATCCGCAGCCCGTACCGGTCTTTCATTTGAAAAGGGTCCAGGATCGTCCCCCTGCCGTTATCGTCGATCCGCACCACCCAAGCCTCCGCATCCCCGCTGCCGGTCACCGTCACCAGATCCGCGTGGGCATGTTTGCGGACATTGAGCAGCGCTTCGCGGATGCAGGCGAGCAGCTCCACTTTTTCCTTGGCGGTAAAAACCGGATCGGGGATGTCCCATTGGATCGAAGGATGGATGAACGTTTCCTTGGCCGTATGCTCGATCCGCGATTTCATGGAATCCTCGATCTCCTGTTCGTCGGCATTCGCCTGAAAACGCAAGTTCGCGATCGCTTGTCTCACGTAACGGTTCACCTCGTGCACCAGCTTGCGCATTTCCTTGAACTCCGTTTGCGCCGCAAGCCCATGCTGCCGCGCTTCCGCCCGGTCCATTTTGACGGACAACAGAAACAGCGACTGGGCGATGCCGTCATGCAGTTCCCGTGCCAAAAGATCCCTCGCGGCCAACGCCGCATTTTCCGCACGTTCCTTGTTCAGCTCCTCCTGAACCTGCTCCAGCCGGTGAAACAGCTGGCTGAGCAGCGTCATGCTGATCAGAAAGACGATGACCGGAGTCAAAAAATTCCCCGCCTCCATCGACAAATACGGCATCAACAGCGTATGGCGCACATATTCCCACAGCCCGACCGTCAGCGTCGGAACGATCAAAATCATCCATTTGATTTGCGTATAAGACATAAGGCCCTCCCGAAAAGGCTTTTTCAACATATTGTAGCATGAAGCCGGGAAAAATGCCTGACCCCTCCGGGCCATGCCATGTATGTTCGCGTCCTCTCCGTCGCATACTACCTACGGACTTTGGGAACGGGTCATGGACACCATTTACATATAGGGGTTGAAACCATGCAAATTTACATGCGGAGGATGCTGCTGACGGCTTGTGCCGCCGTCTTGGCGACCGGAATTCTCGCTCCGGCGGCCGCGGCCCCTTCCGGAAATAAAGGGCGGGAATATTACGAACAACGCGGGGATGTCGTCTGGGAAATTCCGAACAAAGAGAAGGTGATCGCCTTTACCTTTGACGATGGGCCGGATCCGGAGGAAACGACGCAGATTCTCGATCTGCTGAAGCAATACGATGCCAAAGCCACTTTTTTTGTCGTCGGCAAGCAGGTGGAAAAACATCCCGAGCTGGTGCGGCGCGAAGTGGCCGAAGGGCATGAGCTCGGAAACCATACGTACGACCATGCTTATTTCAACCGCGGCAGCTCCGCGGAAACGATCGCAAGCCAGTTGCTGCGCACGCAGGAGGCCATCTTCAAGGCGACGGGAAAAAAATCGTATCTGTTCCGCCCTCCCGGCGGTTATTATAGCGACCGGATGATCGAAACCTGCAAAAAAAACGGGTATTTGGTGGTCATGTGGTCCTGGCATCAGGATACGTGGGACTGGAACCGCCCGGGCGTCAAAAAAATCGTGAACAAAGTGCTCGGCAACGCCCGCAACGGCGACATCGTGCTGATGCATGACCACGTCGAAGGCAGGTCGCAAACGGTGGACGCGTTAAAGGAAATTTTGCCTGAGCTGAAAAAACGGGGTTATCGTTTCGTGACGGTCTCGGAGCTGGCGCAGTACAACATTCCTTGAGATAACCCACGGGTTGGGAGCAAGGGTACGCAACATAACAAACGAAGGACATGGCATTTTGCCAGCATTGTTGCTGCTTGCCATGTCCTTTTTGCCTGAAAAGCAATTACGGTTTGGACCAGTCGAGAGGCACTCGGATCGTTGTCGGCGGTTTGGGTTTATACCCCGGCTTGTCGTCGTACGAAATCATTTTGATCTGTTTCAGCGAGCCGCTTTCAAGTTTGGGGAATGTCATTTGAAATTCAAACCGCTCTTTGGAGATTCTGACCGGCTGGCCGATCCTGAAATGTTCCTTTTCTTTGGAATCAATTAAGAGCAACATAGGGCATTGATTATCGGCATCGCTCGCTTCGTAAGTAAGGATCGTTCCTTCTTCCTTATAATCGACGCGGGTAACGGTGACCTTCCCGCCGTTTCGGCCCTTCAGCGTGATCGGAAATGATTCATTCAAAGGCGCTTGTTCCTCACGTTGAATGAAATTTTCAGCTTTTTTGGACGGGTCGTCGAACAACACTTCCACATATTTGGGATGCGGATTGATAGCGGAGGCCGGCCCGAAATTGCCGATGATTTCATAGTCTCCTCCCATGCCTCCGGACATTGCAAAATCGGTTTGAAGATCGTCCCACAGCCTGTAAGAAATTTCGTGTTCCCTGTATTCGCTGGTACGAATGGCGATCTGCGTCGATACCGGCGTGAACGTGATGCGTTCGATCGTTCTTTTTTTGCCGTTCACCTCCACGGTTTTACCCGGGAAAAAGACTTTGGTGCCGGGATTCGTTTTCGACACGGACAAAGGAACGGTCACGGACCAATCCCCTTTGACTTGGCCTATCTGCGAAATGTTCATACGAAGGTTGTAGCCGTCGAGATATTGATAAGCATCGATGAGCGTGCTTCCGATAAAAGCATGATCGCCCAGCTTCGTAAATTTGTGCGTGCTCATTGCCTCTGGTTCTGCCCCGTCAAAATTTAGATCATAGTACACGGCTACGTCTTTTTCGCCGATTTTTTTATTTTTGTCCAAATATTCCACGTCATAATTCAAAACGATTTGAACCCCGTCATAAAAAACTTCATCCATCGTAAACCGGATATTGCGATCGATGACCGATGTATTGAGATGCACGCCGAGGCCCTCTTGTTCGATTTTCGATAACCCCTGTTGCTCAAAGCCCCCACCCGCCAACAGCATTTTCATGAAAGGAAAGCGGGACAAAGCCGCCCTGACTTCCGGCGAGGAAAATAAGACGCCTCCCCCCAACAATACCAACACCAGGAATGACGCGGCAGCGGCCCGCCACTTGTTCCGGATTTGTTGTTTCCTCCGGTTACGTTCTGCGGCCGACAAATAACGGTCCCACACGTCTTCAAAAGGCGTAACGGGTTCATGTTCCTCCCATTTTCTAAGCATGCTCCCGGCATGCTCCCGCATGATTTGGTCCTGCTCGGTTACGTTTGGTTCAACATGTACCGGATCACGTTTCGCGCTCATTGCATCTCCTCCTTGCATCGAACCTCGTGCCACCGCAAAGTCTGGCTGCGCCTTAATTGTTTCAGCGCTTCATGAAGCCTGGATTTGCATGTCCCTTCAGGAATATGGAGTGCTTCAGCCACCTCGGGCAGCGACAGCTCCGCATAATAATGCAAAATGATCACTTCTTTTCTTTTGGCCGAAAGCTTGCTCACCGATTCCCAAAGTTCCCGCTCGCTTTCGCTTTTCATCATCGATTCCTCCACCAGGAATTCGTCGCCGATGTCGGGCGGGTCCGCTTGAAAGAAAAGCCATCTCTGCTTGCGCATGGCGCTTTTGGCTAAGTTTACGGCGATGCGGCACAACCACGGTCTGAGCGGTCTGGATGGATCGTATTGGTCGAATTTTTGAAATGCCCGCAAAAACGTTTCCTGCATGATATCGTCGGCCATCGGACTTGAACGGGTCAACATCAACGCGATCCCGTACACATAAGGCGAGTGTTTGTTATATATGGACCTGGCTTGTTCTTCGGATATGTTCTGAAGTCCCAACATCGCTTCCCCCTTGTCTCGTTATCTTCTATACGCTTTGAAATGCCCAACCGTTCGGTCCAAGCTGCAAAAAAATGCTGCAGACCGGCGCGATCTTATGTTAAAGTTGTGAAAAATATCGTTTTACGGAAGAAGCTACATATAATAAATATAGAGGGGCTTCAGGTGTAAAAAGATGAGACATTCCAATTGGGGAGGTACATGTTATGAATTCCGATTTACGTTATCCTATCGGGGAATTTGCCCCGTCCGAGACGATCAGTCCCGCCGAACGCAGCTATTGGATCGACCAGCTCCGGGCGCTTCCGGGCCAGGTCAGGGATGCCGTGGCCGGGCTTACGGATGAGCAGCTGGATACGCCTTATCGCCCTGGTGGCTGGACCGTTCGCCAGGTGGTGCATCATTTGGCCGACAGCCACATGAACGCGATGCTGCGGATCAAGCTGGCGCTTACCGAAGATGCGCCGACGGTTAAACCGTACGAGGAAAATCTTTGGGCCGAACTCGTGGATTCCACCGCTCCGGCGCCGGAGGTTTCGCTTCGAATATTGGAGGGCGTTCACGCCCGCATGGTCCTCATTCTCAAAAACATGAAGGAAGACGATTGGCAGCGCTCGTACATACACCCGGTGAACGGAAGCACGAAGCTGGACCGCCATCTCGGCTTGTATGCCTGGCATGGACGCCATCATCTCGCCCACATCACCTCGCTGATCCGCAGAATGGATTGGTAATGTTTTCATTTTCGCCATGAGCGGTTAACATAGGATAAAGCGACAAATACTAACAAAAACCGTTCCATAGGCGAGGGATGCGACTTCATGAAAAACATTGCACTTATTTTTGGCAGGGATATCCGAAATATCGTCACCAACTGGGCGGCATTGGTCATCATTCTTGGATTGGCCATGCTGCCGTCTTTGTATGCATGGTTTAACATTAAAGCCTCGTGGGATCCTTACGGCAACACCGGCGATATCGCCATCGCCGTCGCGAACAACGACAAAGGCACCACCCTTAGGGGCAAACCCATCAACCTCGGCAACGAAGTCATCGCCTCCTTGAAAAACAACCACAAGCTGGGCTGGCGTTTCGTTAGCGAAGCCGATGCCATGAGGGGCGTCAAACACGGGGACTATTATGCGAGCATCATCATTCCCGACAACTTTTCGGCGACGATCGCCACCGTTCTCACCGATCAACCCTCCAAAGCCGAAATTTTATATTACGTCAACGAAAAAATAAACGCCGTATCCCCGAAAATTGCCACCTCGGGAGCCAGCGGCATCATTCAGGAAGTCAGCAAAAACTTCGTCCAAACGGCCAACGGCACCATTTTTAAAATATTTAACGAGCTCGGCATCGAGCTGCAGGAGCAGCTGCCGACCATCGAAAGGGTACGGACGTTGATTTTCAGGCTGGAAAAAGATTTTCCGGAGATCAACCGCGTCGTGAATACCGCCATGAATGACGTGCAAACCACCGACAAACTCGTCAAAAAGGCCCAAAGCAGTCTCCCTGTCGTGACCGAAATCGCGGAAAAAGGGCAGCGCTTTGCGTCCGGCTTGGATACTTTTTTGACCGAGGCATCGGGGGCCGCCAAAGATATCGCTCCGAACGTCAAACAAGACCTGCTTTTGCTGCAGCAAACCGCCATTTCGACGCAGCAGCTGGCCTCCGCCCTGAAGGATCCGAACGTGGATCCGTCGGTCGTAACAGACATGCTGGATCATGCCGCTTCCAGGCTTGAGATCGGGCTCAAGGTTCAGTCCCGGCTCATCGAGTGGTTTAATCAGCTGAACAAGGTGACCGGCAACAAACTCGGTTTCGTCAGCTCGCGGCTGAAACAGGTGCAGGATAAAGTGAAAGAGCAGCAGACGCTCGTCAGCAGCATCAGCAGCGCCGTGAAAAAAGGCGAAAAACCCGCTTCCGATCTGGTCGACCGGCTGGGCAAGGTGTCCGGGGACGCCTCGGAGCTGCTCGGCAACATCCTGGATAGATACGACAGCGAAATCCAGCCGGCCATTCTCGGCGGAGTGAACCAGGCGCGGCAAACGGCGGAAAAAACCCGCGACACGCTCAGCGACGCGCTGAAAAGCGTGCCTGACGTAAAAAAGATTTTAAGCGACGCATCCAAAGGACTGGCGATCGGCACCCAAGGTCTGGCCCAGATCAAAAAGGAATTGCCGACGGTCGAAAAAAAGATTACCGAGCTGGCCAACAAAATGAGGGAATTCGAAAGCAAAGGCAATCTGCAGGAAGTCATCGGCCTCCTCAAAAACAATTTCCAGCTGGAAAGCCAGGTTTTTGCCGAACCGGTCGTCCTGAAGGAAAACAAACTGTACCCGATTCCGAATTACGGATCGGCGATGTCTCCGTTTTTTAGCACCCTTGCGCTATGGGTCGGAGCTACGCTGCTTGTTTCCCTCGTGACGACGGAAGTGCACGGGGATCATCCCTACCGAAACTATGAAGTGTATTTTGGCCGATTTTTCACCTTCCTGACGATCGCGCTGCTGCAATCCGTTCTGGTCACGGCGGGCGATATGTACATTCTCGGAACCTACGTCGTGGACAAGCCGTGGTTTATCGTGTTTGGCATGGTGAACAGCGCCGTGTTTATGCTCATGGTTTATACGCTTGTATCCGTATTCGGCAATGTGGGCAAAGCGCTGGCGATCGTCCTGCTCGTGCTTCAGCTTGCCGGTTCCGGCGGCACCTTTCCGATTCAGACGACCCCGGCTTTTTTCCGGGCCATCCATCCCTTCCTGCCATTTACGTATGGCATCAGCATGATGCGCGAAGCGGTCGGCGGAATCATTTGGCCCATTGTGCGGAACGACCTGCTGATTATGTGCATTTATGCCGCCGTCACGCTGGTGGTCGGTCTGGCGCTGAAAGGCATCATTAACCAGCTCTCGGCCGGACTCGTCAAAAAAGCCAAGGAGAGCAAGCTGATCCATTAACGCCCTCCGCCGCTCCAACCCGAGTGGCAAACGTCATGGCAGATTCCCATGCCAAAAAAAGCCCTGTCCGAAAGCGGCATGAATCGCTTGCGGAAGCAGGGCCTTTTTCATGGGAATGAACCAAACAAAGTGCCTAGTTTAGCTTTTACGATATTTCTTGGTTCGCTCATCCTCGATCACGCCGCTCCAGTTCAACCCGAAGGCAAAGTCATATACATGCTTCTCCGAATCGACATGGCACTCCATATCGTGCGCGACATCTTCCAACTGCTCTTCGACGGTGCGCATATGGGCGGGCATTTGCATCGGCAGCAGCCCGGACGGCTCCGCCGCCCCCGTCAATACATCCATGATCGCCTGATCCTGAACGCCGAAGTTCGCCAGGATGGCATCCACTTCCGCTTCAAACTCCGAAACGACCGTGGGATTGCTCAACACCATGGAGACGATGACGGGTTTGCCTTTCATTTTTTCCTTCGTCTCCAGTACCATGTTTAAATCCGTCGTATTATGCGGAATAACGGTTTTTCCTTTATAAGAACGGTTTCGCGGTTCCTTCCCGTGTTCATCGCCGGCCAGGCTGACTTCCCGGGCATACTCTGCCGTATACGGCTTGTATTGCAGGCTGATCGGCACATAACCGTTCCCGCCCCGCTCCTCGTCCTCTTGGCTGTAGCCGGTGCCGGACTTCGGTGATGCGATAAAGACAAGGGCAAATTCCGCTTCGTCCGGTTGGTCGGTGACTTCGAAATATTTCGAGACGACCTCCAGGTTGACCGGATAATCATAGCTTTCCGGCGTCGGATGGCCGAACCAGTCTTTTCCCGGCGGAAGAAAACGTTTGGGGATGTAAACTTTGCTTTTCGCATGAAGCGGGAGCACCCCGTTTTTGTTTTTGAGCATGACGATCGATTTAAGCTGTGCTTCGTAACCTTCCCGCATAAATTCGGGGTTCCCGACCAGCTTGGCGCTTTCCTGCGGATCGAGGTACGGATTTTCAAACAAGCCGAGGCGGAACATATTTTTCAGCAGCCGGACGGCCGATTGCTCGAAGCGTTCCCGCATATAGGCTTCGCCGTGTTCGCGAACCCCGATCTTGTAAGCCTCAAGCACCGGCTCGATCTCATTGTTGCCGCCGAATTGGTCAACGCCCGCCATCAGCAGCTTGTAATGGCGCTCGGCCACGGTCAAATCCTCCACGCCCCATGGTTTGCCGCTCAGAAAAGAATCCTTGGCACCGGATACGTCGGCCGTGATCATCCAGTCCGTGCATACGACGCCGTCATATCCGTATTTGCCGCGCAGCAAATCCCGAATCAGGTACGAGTTATAGGAGTTGCCGACATTTTCGCCATTTACGGTGTCCTGACCGAGGGAGATCGTGTAATACGGCATGACGGCTGACGCCTTCCCTGTTTTGCCGTCCAGCTTGAATGCCCCGTCAACAAAAGGCACCAAATGCTCGTCAAAGTTGTTGCCCGGATACACCGCATACTTCCCGCAGCTGTAATGGGCGTCCCTTCCGGCTTCACCCGAGCCTCCTCCCGGCCAATGCTTCACCATCGCATTCACGCTGTCATAACCCCAGCCGTCCGCGATTTCCCGATCGCCTTCGGAAGCCTGGAAGCCGTCGACATATGCGCGGGCCATATCGGCCGCGAGCTTCGAATCTTCGCCGAACGTGCCGTTAAACCGGAACCAGCGCGGCTCCGTGGCGATATCGATTTGCGGAGACAGGGCGGTAGCCAGCCCTAACGCGCGATATTCCCGGGAAGCGATCCTCCCGAACTTCTTCGTGATCTCCGGGTCGAAAGTCGCCGCAAGGCCGAGCGTCTCGGGCCACATGGAGATATGGCCGCCCGCACCCGCGTTGAATTCGGAGCTTGAATCCGAAGCGTGGCGGGGATCGGAGCTGTTGTTTGCCGGAATCCCGAGGCCGGTGCCTTCGGCAAACGCCTGGATTTTATTGTTCCAGCGCGCCGCGACCTCCGGACTTTCCACCGTGGTCACAAGCACGTGCCGCACATGGTCTTTGGTCAAAAATGCGATCTGCTCATCGGTCAGTTCCCAGGGCTTTGCTCCGCTCTCCTCATACGTTTTCCCGCCATACGTGCCTGAGAACCAGCCGTTACTGAGCGCGGGAATCGACTGATGGCGGCTGTACAGCATCAGGCCGGCAATCTGCTCGACCGTCATTTTCGAGGCCAGGTCTTTCGCCCGCTCCTCCGGCGACAGCCGCCAGTCCTCGTATTTGTCCAGCTTGCCGTCACGGCTTAAATCCTTGAAGAACAAGCCGTCCTGCTCGATGATGCCCACGCCCGATTCCTGGCTGTAACCAAGCGTGGGGCCGCCAGGATTTTTTACATATCGAACCGTTTCTTCTGTCTTATTGATCGTATCTAAAGTATGGTTTCTCATGTTCGCTCTCCCCGTTTCTCTTTATTTTTATCCGAGTGTTACGTTCAGTTGATGCTGCCTGCCGCAAGGCTGATGCCTGCCGTTTCGGTTCCGTTCTCTGTGGCTACGGGCTCGCCTACTTCCGGCAGCGGCTTGATCGAGATCATGCCGATTGCCGTGAATATGGCAAGGACGAGGTAGAAGAACGTCCAGCTGCCTAGTCCAATCGATGTGCCTGCGCTTAACAGAAGCGGAGCAATCGCCGGAACGATCGATTGCGGCAAGGCGTTGGCCACGTTCATGATGCCGAAGTCCTTGGCCGAATCTTCTTTGCGCGGCAGAATGCGCGCCACCAAAGCCATATCGACGGCGGAAAAACAGCCGAACCCAAGACCAAGCACCGCGGATGCGATGACATAAGCCAAGTAATGAGGAACAAACGCAAATATCAGAACGGCAATCACCATAATGAATGCAGACACATACAAGAACGGCTTTTGCTTACGGAATTTATCCGACAGCATCCCGCCGAAAATACTGGTCAGCGCCATGGCTATCGTGGATATAATGTTCACGGTAGCCACGCTGGACGTAGCCTGGGCTTCCGTGTAACCCATCCGGTTGACAAGCATCACCGTGAGGTAAAGGCTGCTGCAGTATCCCATCATCATCAAAAATTTCGAAGCGACCGCCCAGGAAAACGCCGGGAACCGCCGCGGGCTAGGGTAAATTTTGCTCAGCTTTTCGCCGAGCGGCACGACCGTGTTATGCTCGCGGATAATTTCCACTTTTCCTTCTTGAATGAGGAACAGGCTGATCATCGGGCCTACGATGCCGATCGCGGCGATAAGCGTCCATTTCGCGGCCGAGGAGACATCAGGCAACAAGGTCATCAAGACCATCCCGACGACGATCCCGAGCGGTAAGGACATGCCGAGCAGACCGGAGATCGTGCCTTGTTTTTCCTCTTTCACCTGATCGGGAATGAGCGCCGTGTACGCCGCCATCCCGAAGTTGAAGAACAGCTGCGCAATTGCCCACCCAACGATGATGAGCCATAACGAGGATGTCCAGCCAATCATCAGAAGCGCGGCACTGCCGACCAAGGGGCCGAGCAATATCCAGGTGCGCCGGCGTCCGAATCGGTTGATCGTCCGATCGCTGATCGCACCGCCCAAGGGGTTTCCGATCAAGGCGAAGAAAGCGCCGATTCCGGCCACGAGGCCATAAGACGACGTATATCCATTCGGATCGATCTCGATCATCTTGAATGTCAACAACAGTGTCGCCGGTGTCATGAGTGCGACCATCATCAGGCCGTAGCCCAACATCACGCCGAAAGTCAATCGGCCAAAAGGGGTTTTGACCTGTCCTTTTACTTTAGCTCCAGCCATTTATATAACCTCCCATTGTCTTGAAAACGATTACAATCAAATTATAAAAGAAACCGCCTTCATGAAGACAGGCGGTTGTTTAAAGACTTATGGGGCGATTTTTAATCTCATTATGAAAGCGTTTAACTCTCCCTTTCCGATTGGCTTAAAAATTGACACAGATTGTGCTGCCGCTCATACCATAGGCGTTAATTCAATCAGCTGCACCTCATGCGGTTTCAAGGTGGAGCCAATCACCGTCCCGTTCTCGTTCTCCACGTTCAAGACTTGAACCTCTCTTAATGGGGTGGAGCTCTGCTTCAGATAAGCGATATCCTCAGCCGTCAATGATTCCGGTGCCCCCATTTCCACCCATTTGTCGTAGCTGCTGCCGTGTTTGCGGGTGATCGTCTGGGTAACCATGCGGTACGCGCCTTGAGGTAACCCGCTAAGCGCGATGTCGATTTTTAAGATTTTCTCTTCCTTGAATCCGTTATACCTGTGTGTTTCATCTATAAACGAAGTGTCGCCGAGAGCGTAAAGATCATCATAATGACAGTAATTATACGTCATGATTTGAATGGAGTCTCCGCGGGTGGCCACGATATATCCGTCCCCGCGGGCAATCAGCGTCTCCCCCAGCTTGCCGAGCAGCCTGTACGCATGCATGGCGGGCTTCGGGATCCCATATTGGGCGATCAGCCCAAGTCCTCCATGAAACAAACGCGGTGACGGGAACGTTTCCTCGATGTTGTCGCTCAGCACCCAGTAACCGAAACCGTCGATGGCATCAAGATTATCGAGAATGTTTTTGGCGATATAGGCAGCCTTGTATAAGGTATCGTTCGTCAATTCGCGGTGATAGGCGGTCGAATTCCATTCCGTCATATACACCTCGCGGCCGGATAACCCCTGGTCGGCGAGCAGCTGCAGCTCCATCGCAAGTCTCTCCTTAAGAAAATCGGGATTCGGCGAAATCCCTCCGAATTTCTCCAGCAGCCTCCGGTAAAGCTCTTCGTCCTGCGTGAGCTCCGCTTCTTCCTGCTGAACTCGTTTTTCGATTTCTTCATGCGGATAAAAATGCAGCGGAATGAAGTCGGGAAGACAATCGTGCTTGCGGCAAAACGCGAAAAAATTCGTCGCCGTTTCCGGCGAAGTCACGGTGATGATTCGTCCGGGTGCGCCGATCTTCAGTCCTGCGGACAACCGTTTGACGGTTCTGTAGGTGGCCAGATACAGCTCATGGTATTCCTGAACGGATCCGGGCCAAAATACGTTTAATTCCGGCTCGTTCCAGAACTCGAATCTCCAGCTCTCGACCTCCGCCGCGCCGTAACGGTTCATACAGTGACGAAGGAAGCTGTCGATAAGTCCGCACCATTTATCCAGCGACTTCGGCGGGCTCGTAAAGCTGGCTCTGTAGAACACCGTCTTCCCGGGATCGGAGGCCAGCGCGGAGGGCATAAATCCCAGCTCCACGAACGGCTTCAAGCCAATCGACAGCATAAAATCGAACAGCTGGTCCACCAGCCTGAAATTGTAGCGCGGCCGGCCTGCCTCGTCTTCATCATATACCATCATCCCGTCGTCAAAGATTCCGTGGAAGCGTAAATACCGGAATGGACAGCATTGCTGCACATAGGCCAGCTGCTGTTGTACATCGGCATGCAGCCCTTCCTGCGCTTTCCCGATCGTGATGAGGTTTTTCCACGTATGCTTCAGGTTTCTTCCCGGAGCGGCCGCGTTCACCTCGTAGGTCTTCGATTCGATTGCCTGGATCGTTTCAACCTCCAACGATTCGGTCCGCCGCAAATACTGACGGATGATCCCCAGTGCGCTGGATTGGTTGAACTGAAGATAGTTCGAAGAGATGTCTTGCTTCTTCTCTTCCGTTTCCCGTTCAGGCCGATACTGCTTGCGGTATTCGTGAGGGGTCATGCGGTATTTGTTTTTAAACGCCGTGTAAAACGATTTGGCATTGGGAAATCCGTGGCTTAACGCCAGATCGGCAATCGGGAGGTCTTCATGACGAAGCAGTTCCTCCACCGCGTTCTTCAACCGGATGCTGGTCAAATAGGATTGGAAATTAAGTCCGATATTTTCGCTGAAAAATTTGGACAGATACGGCACGGACAGAAATTCCTTCTTGGCAATCGATTGCAGGGTGATCGGTTCATTGTAATGCTCATCGATGTAATTGATTATTCGGAGCATGCGCTCCATATACTTCTCGTTGATCGCGCCGCCGGTTTCGGAGGATTTGAACTGCTTAATGAGCATGGAAAATACGGCCAGCATGCGGATTCCCATATCCAGCTCGTACGCCTCTCCTTTTTTCTGCTTCAGCTCGACCATCTCTGCCAGCATCTGGCGGATTCGGTCCAACCCGCTTTTCTGTTCCGGCCGGACCGTGGAAGAATTGCACTCGAACTGTATGTCCTCAATGCCTTTAATGTTATCCTTCAAAAATACCATTGGGATCAGAAACGTGGCGATAATGTTCATGTCCAGGCCAATGACCTCATGGACATGGCTGGAATTAATCACAAATACATCGCCTTCGGTTATCGTGTGCCGCTCGGTTCCGACGGTGACTTCCAGATTGCCGGACAGCACGAATATGATCTCCACGCTGGTATGCCAATGGCTCGGCACGTAATTTACCCGGTGCAGCGATACATCAAACGGCAGATCGTCCGCTGTCTCCACCAATTCAAAGATGGACGTTTTCAAAGATGTCCCCCAGACAAAGATTGTGTCTCTTTTTTGTACTATCGTCCATTATACAAAATAGTATGCTTTAATATCTAAGCGCACTAATCAAAGTCTAAAGACCGCGATCAGGGCATTTTTGTTGTATTGGATCTAGGCTTTAACTCCATTCGCATGCAAGCGAAACTAAATAACCAGCCGCCGATGGATTACAGGCGACTGGCTGCTTTACTTAAAAGGTGTATGGATTAGGTCAATTTTTTATATCTTTGCATATAAGCCCGACTTCTTAGCGGAGCAAAAAATAATGAACGACGCGGAATTTCGGCGTTAATGCTCATCATCCTTGCTTCGCTTCCAGCTCTTGCAGCGTTTGGATCAGAAAATGCTTGTTGCACTCGAGCAGAGCCATGCGGTGGCGGAAAGACAAATTCACGCCGATGCCCTCGCCGTGCGGCGGAATTTTCGAACATGCCCCGATCAGTTCCTGCACTCTCTCCAGCTTGATCTTAAGCAGTTCTATGGCATCCTCCCGCGACAAATGATCGATAAACATCAGTCCGATATTCCCGTCCGGCGTCGTATTTTCGGCATGGACCAAGGAAGCGCGGAGCAATTGAAAAAAACGTTTTTTGCCTTCTTCCGTGATCGAATAAATCTGGCGCGGCGGCCGGTTGCCTTCCTGCTCGACCGTCACGTTTACGCAGCCCTGCTTGTCGAGCCGCTTCAAAATGGCATACGCCGTCGCTTTTTTCATATCGGATACTTGACCCAAATTGCGCTCAATGAAATCGTTGATTTGATACCCGTGCTGGCTTTGGGTCATCAGCAATCCCAAAACGAGCAGTTCGCGTTCATCCATTGTTAAGACTCCTTCAATGCTGTTGCTACTTCTAGTATAGTCATTCTTGACTAGCAGGTCAAAAATGGTTTGGCGCGAGGTTGTATGAAATTATGGCAGAAGATCGTCTAACATCCCAGGTACCGCGTCCGGGGGAAAGCCGCGCAGGCAGATCGTTACCGTTTCTTTCGGGCCGCGATGATAAAACGGTGACAGCTCGTATCCAAATATCCTTGCTGCTCCAATGTACGATGAAGCTCCCGAAGCTGCCGGTCATACCGCTCCACCGAAAAGTCGGGGATTTGCCAAGGAATGACGCTTAAATAATAGACGACGGCTCCCAGGTCATAAAACCTGGAACGCGTTACCTCCTCGTCTTGGCCTTGAATATCGAAATACGGCTCCAACTCCCGCACGGCGTAATCCAAATTCCAATGCGCAAATTCGTCGTTCGGCGCTGCCAGCCATTCGTTCAGTTCCTGGTCGTTCGTCCCCCCAACCTGCTGGGTGATGAACAAGCCGCCCGGTTTCAAAATCCGGTGAACCTCCTTGGGGCAATACGATTCATGGCGGTTGATCACCAGATCGAATTCATCGTCCGCAAACGGAATCTGCTCATCCTTTTCGATGTAGGAAACCCGGACGCCCAACGGTTCAAGCCTTCGGCGGGCTACCTCCACATTCGGCTTATACCCTTCCGTAGCGCAAGTATGCGCGGGAAGCCGGCTGAACCTTGGCAAGAACTCGCCGCCGCCAGTCCCCATATCCAGCATGCTTTCCGATTGGGATATGGCTTGTTCCACCAGATTGTAATAATTCCAGCGCAGCGGAAATTCCTGCAGCCTTCCCGTGTTCCCCAGATACGAAAAATCCCAGCCGCTAAACGTCATGTCCGTCGATTGAACGACTTCCTCGTAGGACAGGTTCGTCAAATGCTTCATGTCCCCACACCCTTTCGTTTCCCTCTGTCGTCCAGAACATATCATTTCTATGAAAACGGCCAAAAAACCTTTATTCGGAGGAGGGATGTTCTTTTGCCGCTTTTTCGAAAAAAATGAATGAATATATTTTTATACCATGATAGCATCCAAAGTGAATTCACTCATATGACCAGAAAAGGAGCTTAACGATGAACATGAAGATGGAAAACATTCCGAATTACCGCTTGGCCTATGTGCGGCAAGTCGGCCCGTACGGCCCGGCCAATGCCCAAGCCATGGAAACACTGAAACGATGGGCCGCAGACAGACATTTGCTGACCGAATCGGCCATTCTGCTCGGAATCCCGCAGGATCGCCCCGAAACGACGCTTCCCGAAAACTGCAGGTATGACGCCTGCATCGTGATTTCGGCGGATGTTGCGTTGGATGATACCGTGGAGGAAGGCGAATTTACCGGCGGCGAGTATGCGGTTTGCACCGTAAAGCACACCAAGGAAGAGGTACAAAAGGCATGGGCCGCCGTTTTCCCGGCTTTGCGGCAAAGCGGATATCAACCGGACAACAAGCCTGCCTTGGAACGATATACCGGGAAAATGATCGCCGATGGATATTGCGAAATATGCATCCCTGTGATGAAAACGGTCTAAAGAATACGCAAAAAGAAGAACAAGCGGCTGCCGATCGCGACAGCTCCTTGTTCTTCCTTATACGTATGTTTTATGGCACGATGATGAGCTTATTACACGATGTCATTTGAATCGCTTATCCGCCCAATACAACCCGATCGTCCGACAGTTTGTGGCCGCTGATCCGTTCGAATTCGCCGAGCAGCTTTTCGATCGTAAGATCCTTTTTCGTCCGTTCATCGATATCGAGAATGATTTTCCCCTTGTCCATCATGATCAGCCGATTTCCCAGCCGAATGGCCTGCTCCATATTATGGGTGACCATCAGCGTCGTCAGCTGCATCTCGCGCACAATCGTATCCGTCAATCTCGTAATCAGCTCCGCGCGGGCGGGATCAAGCGCTGCGGTATGTTCGTCAAGGAGCAAAATCTGCGGCTTGGTGAAGGTGGCCATCAGCAGGCTGAGCGCCTGCCGCTCCCCTCCGGACAACAGTCCGACTTTGGCGCGGAGCCTGTTTTCCAGGCCGATGCCCAAACGTTCGAGCGATTCGCGGAACATGCTGCGGCGGCTTGCGTTGATGCTGACCGAAAGTCCCCGCCGGGCCCCGCGCCGGTAAGCCATCGCCAAATTTTCCTCGATCGTCATTCGCGGCGCCGTTCCGGCCATCGGATCCTGGAACACGCGGCCGATCCATCGGCTGCGGCGGTATTCGGGAAGACCGCTGATCTCCTGGCCGTCGATCCGGACCGCGCCGGCGTCCGGTTTCATCACGCCCGAAATGATGTTCATCAAGGTCGATTTGCCTGCGCCGTTGCTTCCGATGATCGTGACGAAGTCGCCGGGATTCAGCTTCAGGTTGATGTGCTGCAAAGCGATTTTTTCGTCCGGCGTTCCCGGATTAAACAGCTTGGAAACATGGGATAATTCAAGCACGGAGATCACCTCCCTTAAACTCCTTCGATAAGGCCCCCGTGAGTTCTTCGGTACGCTTTTTGGCCATTTTTTTCTGCTTCATCGCCCGGCTGGCCGTCGGGAAAACGAGCGCAATGATGACGATGACCGCCGTAATGACCTTCATGTCCGAAGCATCGAGCCATTCCACCCGCAGCGCCAAGGCAACGACGATCCGGTAGACGATCGCGCCGAGCACGACGGATATCGTGGCATGAATGATGTTGCGGGCTCCGAATACGGCTTCGCCGATGATCACCGATGCAAGTCCAACGACAATCATGCCGACCCCCATCGTAATGTCCGCAAATCCGGATTGCTGCGCGATCAGGGCCCCGGACAGCGCCACAAGGCCGTTGGAGAGGCTGACGCCGATGATTTTGGTCGTGTCCGTGTTTGCCCCGAAGCTGCGGATCATCCGGTCGTTGTCGCCGGTTGCGCGCAGCGCCAGGCCGACGTCCGTCCGGAAAAACCAGTTCATGAGCAGCAGCACGATGATCAGCATACTCCCCAGCACGATCCACGGGTTGACGGAGGTAAGCACGGTATCGGCATCGATGATCGCGATGTTCGGTTTGCCCATAATCCGCAAGTTGATGGAATGCAGCGCAATCATCATTAATATCCCGGACAACAGCCCGTTGATTTTTCCTTTGGTATGGAGCAGCCCCGTGCATAACCCTGCCGCGATGCCGCCGGCAAAGGCCACGATGCAGCTCAGCCATGCGTTATATCCGTGGGAAATCATGACAGCGGCAATGCCGCCCCCTGTCGTAAAACTGCCGTCAACGGTCAAGTCCGGAAAATCGAGAATCCGGTACGTAATATAGACGCCAAGCGCCAACAAAGCATAAAGCAGTCCCAGTTCGACCGCGCCTATCAGCGAACTGATCATAATGACGTTCCTCCTTCGGGTAATTTCCGCCCCGATCGGGCGGAAGAGTTCATAGATGCCGCAAATCCAGCCCGTATGCAATGAAGGGAGTGGACGAAGGACGTCGCCACTCCCTATCACACCAATCCGTGCCGTTACTTATTGATGATGTAGTTCTCCTTGTCCTGCACTTCGTTCTTCATTTCTTCCGTTACCGTAACCCCTTGCGCCTCGGCAGCCTTCAAATTGAGAACGACGTCCAGCTTCTCCTGCATTTTCACCGGAATCTCTCCCGGATTTTTACCGTTTTTCAGAATGTCCGCCGCAAGTTTGCCGACCTCGTATCCGTGATCGAAATATTTGAAGCCGACGGTCGCGAACGCGCCTTTTTCAACCGTATCGTAGTCGCTCGAGAAAAACGGAATATGATTTTCGTTGGCCACTTGGATGATCGTATCCGCTCCGCTGACCACGGTATTGTCCAGCGTAATGAAAAGCGCGTCGGCGCGGCCGACCAATGACTGCGCGGCTTGCTTAACTTCGGACGTGTTGGTCACGGCCGCTTTGACCAGCTTGATGTTATGCTTGGCCAGCGCTTCTTCGGCATTTTTGGCCATGACGACCGCATTCTGCTCCCCTTCGTTGATGATCAGACCTACCGATTTGATGTTCGGAAAATGCTTGGCGATAAAATCCATCAGCCGTTGAACCGCCTCGGGATTCGTGTCGGAAACGCCGGTCACGTTGCCGCCCGGCTTCTCCAGGCTGGAAACGATCTTGGCATCGACCGGATCGGTCACGGAGGCGAACAGGACCGGTTTGTCCTTGACCTCTTTCACGACGGCCTGCGCCGAGCTGGTGGCGATGGCAAGCACGAGGTCTTCCTTGCCCGAAGCAAACTTTTGCGCGATGGACAGGTTGGTCGCCGGATCATTTTGGGCGTTTTTATAATCCACTTCCAGATTGTCGCCTTCGGACAACCCCGCATCCTTAAGCGCTGCCATGAAGCCTTCCCGCGTCGCGTCAAGCGACGGATGCTCGACGATTTGGGAAATGGCGATTTTATACGTTTTTTTGTCCGCTTGGTTTCCGGAGCCGCCGGCTTCCGTTTTCTTGCCGTCAGAACTGCCGCAACCTGCAAGCGCTGCCGCCAAAAGCGCCGACATGACGACAGGCAGCCATTTTTTCTTCAACATCATTAGACCCCTCCAACATTTTCCTCTACACTGCTTTTGTGTTCGAAAGCATTAAAGCAATCGGGTAAAAAAAAGAGTGCCGATCGTATAAAATTTTCCATTCCATACAATCCATTGATTATTCATAATCATAAAGGGGCACTCCGGCATCCGTCAATCGGTATCATGTAAAAAAATGAATTTTTTTATCGGATTTTAAAGGATGATTATTCCAATTCGCCTACCCGGTTTTGCTTCTCCAGCCGTTCGATCAGCTCGTTTAACGGCATCGCTTCCATGTCGGGGATTTTCAGGTCGTAACCTTCGAACGAAAAGGTCGTCGTCATCTCGTTCGGCACGATCACGGTACGGACTCCGGCTTGTTTCGCCGCGATAAACCCGTTCAAGGAATCTTCGAAAGAGACCGCTTCCTCCGGCTGGATCTCCAGCTTTTGCAGCGATAATCGATAAAGCTCGGGGTCCGGCTTCACCTTCTTGACCAAATCCGCCGTATTGACGAATTCGAAATAACCGTGCAGGCCGAATTTGTCCAGGTACGGCTCGATCCAGTTGTAATACGAGCTCGAGGCGATGCAAACCCGCAGCCCCAGCCTTTTGGCTTCCTGCAGATAGCTGACGACGCCGGGCCTCGGCTGCACGTCCTTCAACAGCTCCCGGTAGCAAACGTCGACCTGCTTGCGGATCCGTTCGGCATCCCCGGCCTGTTCAAGCAATTCGGCGAGGTATGTATATGGGTTGAAAAATTCGAAGGAAGTCCCAACGCACCGGGCATACATTTCGAGTGGGAGCTCCTTGCCGTATTCCTTGTATATTTTGCAAAAGGCGTGGTAGGCCGGCGTTTCCGTATCCACGATCAATCCGTCGAAATCAAAAATAAGCGCTTTAATCATGTAACTCTCCTTTTCGTCCTCGTATTCTTTTCCCCGTCGCCGATCCCCATTTTCCCAGCCGTTCGGCATGAACCCGCCCTTTCCCCGGGAAAATAAACAGCCGCTTCACGGCCGCTCTGAAACGGGCCCTCGGTTTATACTATAAAATTCTTCGCCGGCGCGGCACATTCCTCTTTTTTCGGGAAGCGGCGAAAGACCGGACGCCAACGCGCCCGGCCATTACAAATGATACTGCCGCAAGTTATAATGCCGTGATCCGTACCTGCCCGCGCAGCCGTTCCACCTCTTCCGGTTCGATCAGCCCCGCTTCGTCCGTCATGGCGTTGGAAGTGCCGGCCGCCGAAGCCAGTGCCAGCCCTTCTTCGAGAGACAGCCCTTTGGCCAGCGAGACCGCCATTCCGGCGACGTACGAATCCCCGCAGCCGACCGTGTTCACGACGTCGACCTTCGGCGTTTCCACGCGGAAAGTTCCCGCTTGGGACGCCACCATGGAGCCTGCGCCGCCGAGCGAGACGCTGATCCGGTCCATGCCGTATTTTTGCAGGAGCGTTTCGACCGCCTTTTGGAGCGCCGCCTCATCCTGAACGTGGATGCCGAGAAGCTCCTCGACTTCCTCTTCGTTCGGTTTGATCATATCCGGTCCGGCTTCCAGGCCGAAGCGCAGCGCGTCCCCGCTGGCATCCAAAATGACGTAGGCTCCGGCTTCTTTGGCGATCGATACGAGCTTCACGTAAAAATCCTTCGGAACCCCGGCCGGCAGGCTGCCGCTAAAGCAAACGATGCGGGATTTGGCGGCGTGCTCGCGGATTTTCTCTTCCATCTGCGCCAAAGCCTGCGGGTCGACGGTCGGCCCCGGCTCCAAAAGCTCGGTGGAAATACCGTTTTCCTCGTCCAAAATGTTCAGGCAAACCCGCGACTCCCCGGGAACGGAGACAAAATCATGCCCGATGCCCATCCGGTCCAATAGCTGTTTGATCATTTCGCCGTTAAATCCGCCGACGAAGCCGGTTGCGGTCACCGGCACGCCGAGCTGGGCCACGACCTTCGCCACGTTGATCCCTTTGCCGCCCGGCGCGGCGCGGAACCGCTGTACCCTTGAAACCTTGCCCAGCGGAAACGTCGGAAGAAAATACGTCTTATCGATGGCTGCATTCAATGTTACGGTCGTAATCATAAATACCCTGTCATCCCATCCTAGCCGTGAACGTGAGCGCCTTATCCGTCATGACCCGGCCCGGGGAAAGCCGTCCTTCGCTGCCTGCTCACCGTTTGCTATCCGTCTCGATGCCCCCTGAAGCCCTTGCGGTCATGGGGCAAAAAACCCATGCCGCCGGGCACATCGGCAATATCCAAAGTATACCTGCATGCCTCAAATTGCACAACGTTACATTACATTCCGAAGCTTCTCACGCCTCATCCAGCATCCCGTGTACTTTTTCCAGCGTCGGCAGGGAGCCCGTCCCCCCGATCCCCAGCGTCGAAATCGCCCCGCTTGCGTTGGCGAACCTCACCAACTCCCGTCCGCGCAAACCGCTGCGGTAAGCATAGATCAAACCGGCATTAAAAGCGTCCCCGGCACCGGTCGTATCGACCGGCGCGACTTGGAAGGAGGCAACCAGCTCCGGTGCCCGCTCCGGCGCAAACAGCATCGCTCCCCTTTTGCCGCATTTGACGACCACGGTATGCACGCCTGCCGGAAGTCCTCTGGCCGCTTCTTTTACGCTTTCGGCCCCGTAAATGTGCATCATTTCCTCTTCGCTCGGAATAAACAGGTCCGTGTGCGGCAGCAGACGGTCGATTTGTTCGCGGTACCACAATCCGCGGACATCCCAGCCGGTGTCAAAGGAGGTCGTCGCCCCCTCGGCCCGGAGGCCCGCAAACAACGTTTCCCAATGCGGCCGCATGCCGTCCTGAAGAAAATAAGAGCCGAAATGCACATGGTCCGCTTCGGCAAGCAGCCCCGCAGGGAGGTGCTCCGGCGCAAGCAGCGGAATGCTGCCCGGGTACGTGAGCAGTCCGCGGTCCCGCGGCGTCGAAAAAGACAAGGTGACCCCGGTTTTAAGATCCGCCTTCCGGATGACATGTTCGGTATTCACCTGCATCCGATCCAGCTCGCGCAAGCAAAAACGCCCGAAGTCGTCTTCCCCCACCACGCTTACGAAATGAACTTCGGCGCCAAGCGATGCCAGCGCGCATGCGGTAATCGCCGAAGACGAACCCAACACGACATCAAAGGAATTGATCAGCTTTTCCCTGTTCCACTCCGGCATCACGTCGGTGCCGGCCAAAATAACGTCCACGTTCAACTCGCCGACGACAACGATTTTCACGGCATTTTCCCCTTTGCAATTGGTCTTATGGTCTTATGCCTGCATTATAAATTGACGGCGTCCAAATGACGGCGGCAGTTGTACAAATCGCATACCCACTGTTCATCCAGCTTGCGGATCAACGTGACCGACGTGTTGTGAAGATGCTGGCGTTCCCCCATGTTCGCAACCAGCGCCGGAAGCAGCGTCGAGATCAAGGCGCCATGGCTGACGAGGAGCACGCGCTGCCCGGGATGCCGCTGGCAAACCTCCTTCACGAGTTCTGTTCCGCGCGCAATCATCGACTCTTCGGTCTCGATTCCAAGTTCAAACTCGCGCCAGTCCTCGCCCCACATCCGAATCCGGTCTTCCTCCGTCGTGCCTTCGATTTTACCGCAGCCTTTTTCCCGCAAACGCTCATCGATATAGAGCGGAATGCCAAGCGCTTTGGCGATCGTTTCGGCCGTTTCCTTCGCCCGCGACAAATCGCTTGCGTACACGGCATCCCATGTCTCGTTCCGGAACCGTTCCGCCAGCGCTCGGGCTTGCGCCCGGCCCGTATCATTAAGCGGAATATCCGTTTGTCCCTGCGCCTTTTTCGCCACGTTCCAGTCGGTAATGCCGTGTCTGACCCATCCAATCGTCGTCATCCTATGTTCCCCCTGTTATCGTCGTAAAATGTCATATGGCCTTTTTCCGCCCGGTAATAATCGAGGCGGTCCTGCAGCGTGCCCGTGTGAAGCTCGAAGCGGTGTCCGTCGGGGTCCAGGAAATAGACCGATCGCTTATCCTTTTCATCGCGTTCCCGTCCGGGCAGGACTGTGACATCAAGTTCCCTCAGGCGGTGAAGCCAAAAGTCGAATTCTTCTTCCGCCACCGAAAAGGCGATATGGGTATACGTCCGCGGCATCGCTCACTGCCATACTTCATCCAGCTTATCGGCATAAAAGCGGATCGCCCTAGCGTAACCCCGAATCCCGTCATCCCCGGACGTATCGGCGATTTCGGCCAGCAGCAGCTCCATCGCCTTCGGGTGTCTGCCTAAATTATACAACACCATCGCATAAAACACGCGGAATTCTCTTCGCTCCGGAAACGCGCTCATTCCCTGTTCAAGCACCTCCGCCGCCCGGCCGTATTCCCCGAGCGACCTGAAGGTGCTGCCAAGACCGAGCAGCGCGCCTGCAAGCGATTCTTCGCCGAGCCCTAACCGGATGGCTTCTTCATAATACGGCACCGCCTCCCTTTCGAGACCGAGGACATCGTGGGTCCATCCCGTCTGGTACCAAATTTCCGCATTGCCCGGCTCCTCTTCCAGCAGCGACAGCCATAACTTCCTGGCCTGTTCGGCATCGCCCGATTCCCGCAGCGATATCGCCTGACGAATCTTTTGTTCCGTATCCGACATGTTTCCGCCCCTTCCTTTCCAAGCCCGTTAGTCCAGGTAGACCGTGCTCCGCTTCATCTTCACGCTGGACTCGCGCACGATCAGCCTTGGTTCGAATTGCACCCTCTCATAAGCGCCTTTGGATGGTTCGCGGATCCGTTTCAGCAGCAGCTCCGTCGCCAGGCGGGACACTTCCGCTCCCATGATGGATACCGAGCTGATCTGCGGGGAAGTGAGCGTCGTCCAAATGTTGTTGTCGATGCCGACCACGGCCACGTCCTCCGGCACCCTGACCCCAAGCTCTTTAAAACGGTTGATCAGCCCGATGGCGACCATGTCGTTCCCGGCGTAAACCGCGTCCGGCATATGTTTCAGGCTTTTGAAATAATCGGCGGCTTTCGCCCCCGTGCTAAGCGAGAAGTCCTCGCCGAAATAAACCAGCGACAAATCGACGTGCGCCAGCGAATTGACATAAGCATTGTAGCGTTCCTCGATGATATCCTTAGGCGCTCCGGCGTAACCGATCCTCGTGCGGCCGATGCTGATCAAATGCTCCATCGCAAGGCGCCCTTCCTGCTGCGACATGCAAACCACGTCCGCTTTAATGTCGGGCCCCAGCTTTTTCCCGTAGTTGATGACCGAGATCGGCACCGGCGATTTGTTGACGAGCTCGACGAAGTTTTTCGGATACGCCAGCGGCAAAATGATCAGGCCGTCCACGTGCAGCTTTTTGACGTCTCGGATCGTCTCCAGCTCGATCTGCCCGATGCCGGACGTGTTGATGTTGACGACGCGGTAGCCGTGATGTTTGGCGGCCTGCTCCACGGACCAGGCGATTTCGGGCATGAACGCGTTACGGATATCGGGTACGGCAAGCGCGATCTGATAGGTGCTGCGCACCTTCAGGCTTTGCGCCGCAATGCTCGGGATGAAACCAAGTTCTTCGATCGCCTGAAGCACCTTCGTTTTCGTTTTTTCGCTGATGCCCCCGGAATTGTTGATGGCCCTGGATACCGTCGCGATCCCGACGCCGGCTTTTTTGGCGACGTCTTCGATGGTGACTTTCGAGTTTTTTGACAAGCCGACCCGGCCCTCCTTAATTCGGAATCGTTTCCTATTTTCGTTCCGTCTTTTCATTTACTATTTCTATTATACCATGAAAGTTTTGGCGGTTGAATCACGCGGAGATCCGGGTGATATGCCCTAGCTTAAAAGGCTATTTTTCAAGAAAAAATCTGTGCGCCCCGTTTCGAAACCGGTTTGACAATCCTGTGAAGTTGTGACATATTAGTTTTCGGAAACGTTTCCGAAACGCGAGCAATCCAAGCTCATCTGAACCTATTCAGAACCTAAGATCGAAATGGAGATGTCAAGCATGAAAGCATTAAGATGGCATGGCCAAAAAGACCTGCGTCTGGACACCATCGAAGAACCTGTCGCAACGAGCGGCAAAGTCAAAATCAAAGTGGAGTGGTGCGGCATTTGCGGCAGCGACCTGCATGAATACACGGCGGGACCGATCTTCATTCCCGAGTCCGCCCCTCATCCGCTGACCGGTGAAAAAGCCCCGATCGTGATGGGACATGAATTCTCCGGTCAAATCGTCGAAATCGGCGAAGGCGTGACAAAATTCGGCGTCGGCGACCGGGTCGTCGTCGAGCCGATTTTCGCGTGCGGCAAATGCGAAGCCTGCAAACAAGGCAAATACAACCTGTGCTCCGACATGGGCTTTCTTGGACTTGCCGGCGGGGGTGGCGGATTTTCCGGTTACGTCGCGGCGGATGAAGCCATGGTCCATAAAATTCCGGATTCCGTGTCCTTCGAGCAGGGCGCGCTTGTCGAACCGTCAGCGGTCGCTCTGCATGCGGTCCGTTCCAGCAAGCTGAAAGTCGGCGATAAAGCGGCCGTATTCGGCACGGGACCGATCGGCCTGCTCGTGATCGAGGCATTAAAAGCTTCCGGCGCATCCGAGATTTACGCGGTCGAGCTGTCTCCGGAACGCAAACAAAAAGCGGCGGAGCTCGGCGCGATCGTCATCGATCCGAAGGAATTCGACGCCGTGAAGGAAATCCATAAACGCACGCAGGGCGGCGTGGACGTCGCCTATGAAGTTACCGGCGTTCCCCCTGTGCTCACGCAGGCGCTGGAATCCACCAAAATGGGCGGCGAGCTGATGATCGTCAGCATCTTCGAAAAAGAGGCGCCGATCCACCCGAACAACGTCGTCTTGATGGAACGGACCGTCAAAGGCATCATCGGGTACCGCGACGTTTTCCCTGCGGTCCTCAGCCTGATGGAGCAGGGTTATTTCCCTGCGGAGAAACTCGTGACCAAGCGGATTTCGCTCGGCGACGTGCTCTCCGAAGGCTTCGAAACGCTGCTGAAGGAAAAAAACCAGGTTAAAATTCTCGTGAAACCGGAATAACCGATCCGGGATCGTTCTCTTCTTTTAATCTATCCAACTTCCAACCACCTATTGCAAAGCCGGATTCTCGTCCTGAGAAATCCGGCTCTTTTTTATCCGCCGTTTCGAAGCGGATCGCGACAAAACGCGTCTATATTTTTATATTGACAAATTCTTTGTTTTATGTTATGATAAAATATTTGTGTTTGACTAGTGATTTTTGTGGCGCTATGATAGTACCTGCCTTACATTTTTCATGAACCTATGGAGGTGCGGCATGAACCCAGCCACGCAAAATTATCGTATTCATATGCTTGACATCACAGCCGTCGTTATGGGGAAAGAGGACATCATTCATCCCGTGCTGATCCATGATGAGAGGCACGCGGTGTTGGTCGACGCCGGATATCCCGGCCAGCTCGGCAAATTCGCCGAAGCGCTAAGCCCTTACGGACTTCGCATGCAGGACGTGACGCAGGTCATCTTGACCCACCAGGACATCGATCATATCGGAAGCCTTCCGGCAATCATCGAAGAGGCGGGGCATGACGTCGAGGTGATGGCCAGCGCGGAAGAAAAACCTTTTATCGAAGGCGAAAAGATGTTATTAAAAATAACGCCCGAAGCGCTTGCCGCAGCGGAAGCCATGATTCCCCCCACCGTTCCGGACGCGTGGAAGCAGGCCTTCCTCTCCACATTAAAAAATCCGCCCAAATCCCCTGTGCACAGGGTCATTCATGACGGACAAAGGCTGGACATCTGCGGCGGCATCGAAGTGATAGCAACGCCGGGACATACTCCGGGACACATCAGTCTATACCATGTTCCAAGCAAAACGCTGATCGCCGCCGATGCGCTCCGGGTCGCCGACGGACGTTTATGCGGTCCGGATCCGGACCAGACGCTGGACATGGGAAGGGCGATGAAATCGGTCGGAAAGCTTGCCGGCTGCGAGATCGAAACGATCATCTGCTACCATGGCGGCATGTACAAAGACGGAAACCTTTCTCGAACCTTGCGGGAACTGGCTGGCCTCTAAGGGAGCCGTCAAATATGCGTTGCGTTTGTTCCATATAACAGAAGTCCCTTGCTCCCGGTCGCCGACAGGCCGTTTGATCCCGGACCTTATACGACGCCGGCAACGCCGGTGGCACGAAACGGCAAAAAATCCGCCACGAATCCCCGCGATTCCCGGTTGATTCGAGACGGATAAGCTTAGCGCTCGGACGGATGGCGCCCGATATGGCTCTAACCCGTTACTTTTACAGCTTTGCCCGTGTTTGCCGTTTCACGGCTGTGGTAGAGCTCGAAGGCCTGCTGCATTTTCCGCAAATAATCCGGTTCCCGGCCGGAGCAAGCAAAACGAATTTCCCCCTTGCCGCCCGAGCCCAGTCGTTTTTGCTCCGCCAAAACGCTCCGGAGCCTGCGGACCGTGCCGCGGCTGCCGTCGATAATCTCCATATGCGCCGGCAAAATCCGGCTGAGCAGCGGCTTATAAAATGGAAAATGGGTACATCCCAATACAAGCGTCCCATAATCGTTCAAATCGTACGGCGCAAATTTTTCTTCAAAATAAGCCGTCATCACGCCGGGATCGAACTGCATGGCCTCGCAATACGCAACCAGTTCGGGCAGCGGGAGCGAATCCACGATGCTGTGGTCGTCCACGCGGGAGACAAGCTGGGCGTATTTCGATTGGTGAAGCGTCAGCGGCGTCGCGGCGACCAATACTCTTTTTCCGGTGTTGCGGTTCATTTCGACGGCCGGCTTCACCGCAGGTTCCATCCCGATGATCGGAAAGCGGTATTCCTGGCGCAGTTCCTCCGCCGCCGCGCTGGTTGCGGTATTGCAGGCAATGACCAGTGCCTTGATGTCTTCCCGCAAAATTTGATCCAGCGACTCACGCACAAAGTCCTGCACCTGCTCCTTGGTTTTCGTGCCGTAGGGCGCATGAAGGGTATCGGCAAAAAACAAAAAATCCTCTTCGGGCAGCTGCTTCACGGCTTCAGAAAGGACGGTCAATCCGCCTAACCCTGAATCAAAAAGCGCAATTCGCATGTTGTTCACCTGATTTTTCATAGATTCGTTTCGCATGGTTCTTTGGTTCCCTATATGATGAAAACCAAATTATGGCCAAAAGTCAAGGATAACCGCCGTGGAAAAATCATACATTGCCGTGAATCGCCGCGGTATGAAGCCATCACGAACCCGGTCCCGGCCAAGTTAAACCTGCCTGCGGACCATGCAAATAAACGGGGTTTCCCGGCCGTGCACGGGGGAAGACAAGGCGCCCGCCCGCTCGAACCCCGCCTTCCCGTAAGCACGGATCGCCCGCTCGTTAAAAGCGGCGACGACCAGCCGGATCCCTTTTCCCGGAAACGCACGCTGCACGTACCTGGTTCCCTCCTCGACAAAGCGGCGGCCATGCCCCTGTCCGGTCAGCTCGGGCTTCATCCCGAGGCCAAAGTCCACCAAAGATTCATCCTCATAGATTCCCGCGGCGTAACCGCCGGGGACTCGGGCCGAAATGCCCGTGCAATAAAATCCGATGACGCGTCCTTCGGCATCCTTGACGGATACGTAATCGCCGTTCATCAGCTCGGCGGCATCCTCTTCGCTCCCGTCCATGCTGTACAGCTCATAGGGAGGCGGATATTGCCACAATGCGATGACCGCCGCGTCCTCCGCGTTCATGCTGCTGATTCGATACACTGCTTAGCACAACCTTTGCCTGATTTTAAAATAAGGTTCTTGCGGATTGTTCTTGAAGAAGGGTTTCACCAAGCCCGCGGCCGATGACATTCGCCGATACGCGTTTGATGCCAAGCTCTTTGGCCCAAACCGAAAGCTGGCCGACGTGGTGAATTTCGTGGGCGATGACGTGCCGCAGCACTTCGCCGTACACAAGCGGCTCCGCCTGCCATGGCACGCGCACCACGGTTCTCTCTTTTTCCACGCTTACCTTCGATAAAATATCCTTGATTTGGCCGCGGCAATCCTCCGACAGCATCCTGATTTTCTCCAGCGATGCGTAATCCTCAAAACGAGGCTCCCAATCCTCCATTCCTTCGATCGCCCGGATCCAGCTCAGTTCCACGTCGACGATATGGAACAGCGTCCGAAGTATCGATCCGACGCCCCCCGTCCGTTCCTTGGCGAGTTCGCCGGCGGGCAACCCGTCGAATACCTCAAACCACTCATCTCTCACCTGCCAGTTATACTCAAACCAGGTCTTCAAGCTGCCGCTCCCTTCCATCCCCTTACCATCTTCGTTTTATCCTATGCCGCAAAGGGTCTGCATTCTCTCCGCGGCTGCTATTTTTCATAGGATTTAGGGATCGTTTTTCAAAAGTTAAACACAGTATACCACGGATCGATTCCGGCTGCCGCAATCGGAGTCCGCAAACGATACCCCCGGGCAGGACACAACAAAACCGGGTGGTCTTCCACCCGGTTTTGTTCCATCCGTTCAAGCATGCTATGAAAGGCGTACGTATCAGTGGTTCAACAGCATATATACCATTTTGGCCATTTCCGCCCGGGTCACGTTCCCCTTCGGATCAAAACGGAGATTGCCTTTGCCTGTCATCAACCCAAGCCCGTTCACCTGTTCGACGGCTTCTTGGGCCCAGGTCGACACCTGATCAAGATCCGCAAAATTCGCTTTTGCTGATCCGCCCTGCATTTTGCCGTACAGCCCGCTCGCCTTCGCCAGAATAACGGCGGCTTCCTCGCGGCTGATCGGAGCCTGAGGCCGGAATTTCCCTCCGCTTCCTTGAACGATGCCCAGCTTGGACGCCTGGGCGACCGCGGCGGCATAATACGCATCCGCAGGCACATCAGTAAACGATGGCGTTGTTTCGGACGCATGTTGGCCCGCTCCGCGCATGACGAGGGTGATGAAATCCGCCCGGCTCACCTGCCGGCCCGGCTGGTAATGATTCGCATCCACGCCCTGGACCAGATGTTTGGCCGCCAATTTCGCAACGTATTCCTCCGCCCACGAACCTTTTACGTCCTCAAACTGCTTGCGGTATTCCAAAACCGCATACGCGCCTGGCGCATCGGCCGCAAACGAGACGGTGCCGCCGCGGAAGCTGCCGCCTTTGTACACGGGCTCCCTGCCAAGCAGGTACACGCCCGCGTAATCGCTTTGAAGCTGTTTTTGCTGCTCGGCCGTCAAACTTCTTTCGATCGTGATCGGACCTCCGAAAACGGCAATTTCCGTTTCGGTTTGTCCTTTGACCAAGATCAGGCGCAGCGAATAAACGAGGCCGGCATGCACGTAATCCTTGGAAGCATTCAAGCTTGCGCCCAGCTTTTGCTTGATGCCGTCATTCATCGCGGTATCCAGGCGAAGCACCAGTTGGTCGGCTGCTTCGAGCCGTTCCGGAATCGAGGCGGCCGGCATCGTTACCGTGAATCCCGGCGCGGAAACGATGATCGACAGCCCGCCGTCTTTGGCTTTTTTCACCGGCCCTACAGGGAGGTACAAAGCGGATTCCCCGTCCCCATCGGCGCTTCCGTTCAATTCTACGATGACCTTTCCGTTGTCGGCCGTGGCGACCGCTTTTTCCAGCGCCTGCTGATCGGCCCGGTACGCGCCGTCCGAAGACGGTTTTATCGCGAGATGTCCGCGTCCGGTTTCAGCAACCGGCGGTTTTGCCGGGCCGGAATCTCCCGGATGGGTTCCTTGGTTTCCGCCGGCGTTTCCTGGGCCGCCGCTGTTTCCTCCGCCTCCCGGCGGATGCGGTCCGCCGGTGGCTGCTCCTGTATCGAAGCCCCAAATATCCGACAGCACGCTGCCGCTATGCCCGTCCTCCGCTTTGGCGTACCATTGCTGATAGCTGTTCGAAGGCAGGCCTTTCCAGGCTACCGATGTTTCGGTACCGCTTGGAACGTTCGATTGGGCGCCGATTTGCTGGCCGGTGTAAACTTTTACGCCGATGTAATCCGTAGCCACCCGTTTGGTGGCCGGTTCAAGCCCGAGATCCAGGCTGAATTCGTCTTTGCCCTTATCCGTTTCCGGATCGTAGTAATTATAATCGTCCAAATAAGGGGAGTACGTCTTGATATGCAGCTTGTTGTTTTTCATGTCGAACTGCATGAGACGGATATACCCGAGTCCGCCTTCGGGCGCCCCTTGATAATCGGCAAGCATCTGGTACACGCTGCGATCCGGAATGCCGTCGCCGTTATCGTCCAGCTGATCGACCTTCAGTTCCGCATCGTGATAGTGGCCGGACAACGCCGCGATCACGTTTTTGTTCGGCTTCACGACCTTTTCGAAAATCTGGTCGGCGATCGGTGCCCGATTGTTCGACACGAGAAGGTATTCATGCAGGCACAAAATCGCTTTGCGTTCCGGATATTTGGAGACGACCTCGTTCATCCATTCGATCTCCTTGTCGCCGAGTCCCCAGCCCATATACACGATAATGAAGTCGTTCCCGTTCGAAGACACCAAATCGTAGTGCCCTCGGTTGTTGTCGTACGATCCGCCGAACACCTGGTTGTCTTTAAAGCGGTCTTCGCCGAAATATTGCTTGAACTTCGTATAATCGTTGTTTTGGTGATCGACGTCATGGTTCCCTGCCAGCACGCCGTACGGAATGCGGGCGTCTTCGAGCACCTTCATGTCTTTGTCCGCTTCGATCCATTGATATTCCTGATACGATTTATCGACCACATCGCCCGTATGGATCACGTATTTGATGTTCATTTTGTCCTTTTGGTCGACGATCCAGTTGACGATTTTTTGGTAAATCTGCGGATAGCTTTGGGAGTAATACTGGGTGTCGGACATCCAGACGAACGAAAAATCGTACGGATCCTGGGATTCCGGCACCGGTTTGCTGCCGCTAGCTGCCGCCTGAACGGCGATTTCATCCTGCACCAATACGTCGATGGCCTGGCCGTTCGCGTAATCGCCGGCTTTAACGACCGCATTCAGCTCGAAATCATCCGCACCGGCTATGACCTGATCCAGCTGAACCCATTTCCCCTGCGTCGGGCTCCAAGCATATAAGCTTACCTTCCGGCCTGCGAGCGATTTCCCTTTCCAGTTGATTTCTACGCGGTCGGTGCCCTTGACCGAAGGATCCAGTTTCACCTCAAAGCGCTGGTAAGGAAACTGTTCGACGGACTCGTTCACGAGATATTTTCCGTCCAATGCGCCGATTTTTTCGTAATCCTCCGCACTCATGGCTTTTTCCCCGGCAGGGGCCATCTCTTTGGGAGGTTCGGTTGCGGACCCGTTCATGTACCCGGTGAATCCTTCCGCGCGGCTGCCGTCATATTTGAACCCCTTATAAAACGTCACGTTCATCGGATCCTGGTTCGGATCCTGCACCTTGACGGTCAGGTTGGCTTCGGCGCCGACATCGGTTTGCCCCTGTTTAGGGCTGACGAGCTGCGGCGGAAGCGGATTTTCGTCCGGTACGTTAAAGTTGACGGTCTTATCGGAAATGTTTCCGGCTTTGTCCGCGGCCTGAATGGACAGCGTATGCGTTCCGCCCTTCATTGCTCCCGAAGAGGTGCGGTACGGAAGCTCGACCGGTTTGCCGTCCAGGCTTACCGTCACCTTGTCCACGCCTGCCAAGGCGTCTTTGATCTCGGCATCGATGACGAATTCCCCGCGGTACTCCTTGCCTTCTTCCACCGTCGGCCGGATGGTCGGAGCGGTATTGTCCACGATGACGTTCGACGTGATTTGTTCCTTGCCGTCCGAAACGGTCACCCGGTGAGCGCCGTCCGGCACGGTCGACGTATCCCAAGCGTATGCCTTGGCTTTCAGATGTTCCGGCTTCAGATCGAAGTGAAACCCGATCGATTCGCTTTTGCCTGCGGAATCCCCCATCTTGATCTGCTTTTCTTTTTCGGCATAGGCAGGATCCCAAATTTCGGTGCCGTCGGCCAGCAGCAGCCGGACGTTTTTGACTTCGAAATCGTCTTTGTTTTCTTCCGGACGTTTATCGAACGGCGATGTTTTGGAGCCGGCCCGGATGTAGATGACGTTATCTCCCGCCACCAAACGGTCCGCGCTGATCGGGAAAGACAGCGTCGTATAAGACGTGATCGGATCCATGAAGGTATACAGGATCGACTTGTCCTCGAGTTCCGGCGGTCCCATCGTCACCGCGTTTTTGAAATAATAATCGACGTTGACGGCATCGAAAACGAAATAAGCGTCATGCTCAAGCCCGGCAAACGTGCTGCCGTCGGGCACTTTGGTCCCGTCGATGCTTAACTCGACGTCTGCGGCTTTAGCGGCTTCCGCGGCTCCTTTGATCGTACGGACGCCTTTCAAAATTTCCTGGTCCTTCACGTTCAAGCGGAGCGGGGCATCGCTTACGCCTCCGGTAACGTCCACTTTCGCGATCGCCGATTTCGTTTCGTTCACCCCGTCGGACGCGACGAAATAATATTCGATGTATTTCCGTCCGATCAATTCGGCCGAACTCAGCTTATAGCGGTAAAGCATATCGTTAAAATCTTCCGTCAGGCGATGCCCCGTAAAATTCGGCTGCTTGTCCGAACGGACAAACACTTCGACCGAGGTCACCTCATGATCGTCCTTGACGTCTGCTTTGATCTCAAGCCCTTTGGACTGATCCGCTTCCGTTACGCCCGTGACGTCCGTTACCGTCGGCGGGACCGTGTCGGCTTCGACATGAACCGGCTCGGCGGGAACCTGCGCTGCCCTCACGGAACCGGGCGAAGGCGCGTCCTGGCCCGATGCGGCTTTGATCATGACCGTGCTGCCATTCACCGGGTAGCCGAAAACGATCGCCTTGTCCTCTTTCGTTTCATCGCCTTTCGTTCCGCCTTCATACATCAGATCGGCATCGTAATAGGCGGCTGAAACTTCCTTGCCGGTATTTGTTTTGATTACAACAGCCCGTCTGCCGGAGTTGGCCATGCCGTCGCTTTGGATCGTCTGCAGCGTTTCCCCCGGAATCAAGTTCGTTTTGTAAAATTGATTAAAATCATTTTCCGTGTATGCCGTATTGGCGCTGTTTTTGATCCAAAAAACGACGGATTGTTTCGGTGGAATTTTAAAATCCGGGTTCACGGACGCCCATTCCACGTCGGCTCCCGGTCCTTTGTCCGGATATCGGTAATATATTTTGTAATTTTTGAAATTTACCGGCTGATCGGAATTGTTGTACACCTCGATGTATTCGTACGCGTCCGTCGAAGTGCCAGGAACGTTGGCCGTGTTAGGCACAAGCTCGGTCACGAGCAGCACGGGCGCCTTAGCTGGATGAAACGGCTCCATGCGGACTTGGGTCGCGTAAGGTTTGTCGAGCTGGCCCGCTTGAATGCGGTATTGCAGCGTCGGCTCCGCCAGCGCGGCCGCAGGAATCGTCGCCGTGTAATCTCCCGTATTGCCGGAGTCGGTCATCGTCGTCACGGTGTATCTCGCCTGGGATGGCGTTTTGTAAAGCAGCTTTACGGCAGCTTTGGAACCATCCGCATTCGTGCCCGGATTTTGTACATGGGCTTTGACCTCGTAATCCGCGGCATCCACAACGTCGGCCGGTACGTGAGTGATTACCGTTTGTTTTCCTTCTTCAATAACCGGAGGTACCGCTTGCGATGGATCGATCGTCCCCGGCGTAGCCGCCTTTTTTCCGGATTCCTCCGTAACGGTCATCAGCGTGCTGCCGGCAACCGGATGTTTGAAAAAGATCCCCATATTGGGCTGGACATGCTGCGCTTCGTAAGCAGCCGATACGATCGTGTCGCCGCTGCTGCTTTTGATCGCCAGCGTTCTGGCGTCTTTGTTCGCCATCCCGCCGCCGCCCTGAATCCGGAAAAGGCTGACGCCTTCAACCAGGTTCGTTCCGAAATTGGCGTTGAACTGATCCGCCGTTTCCTGGGCGTTTTTGCCGTTCATGATCCAAAACACGACCGGCTGGCGGGCCGGGATGATGATGTCGGTTCCGGGATTGGGCGTCCATGGATCGCTATTATTGTAAAAAAACGAGTAATCCTTGAAGTTCACGTCCTGATCCGTGTTGTTGTATACCTCTACGAATTCGTAAGCGTCCGTGCTCGTACCCGGCAGATTGGCCGTATCCGGCACCATTTCCGTGATCAGCAGCGCCGGCGCAGCGGCCGATGCCGCAAGCTCCTTCGGCTGTGCAGCCCGAATTTGCGTAGAATACGAAACCGTCCGAATGACGTTTGCCCCGGAGTCCAAAATGTCGATCGAATAGTCCAATTGGCGCCCGATCAACGTTTCGCCCGGAATGTCTCCGATGTATGTATCCGCCTGCTGACCCGCCGGCTTCAGCTCGACCGGAGCAAACGGTTGGCCGTCCACCGTATAACGGATTTGACCGCTCCATGGTTGATCTGCGCCGTAGACCACGGCCGTCACCGTATAATTCGCCTTCTCCGGCACCGATGCCGCCGGCGTATGCTCCAGACGAATCCCGCCCGGTTGTTCAGCCTGACTCTGCTGTCCCTCCTGCACGGCCGGGATCGGCTCGGCATGCGCAGCGGCCGTCGTCATAATCCCGGGCGTTCCGGCCGTCAGCATCATTCCGCTCAGCACGGCGATCGAAACGCTCCGTCCAAGCTTCTTTGTTCTGTTCAATGCAGCCTGCAACTCCTTCATCAACGTATTTGACCCAACAAGTCCATTGTATGAAGGTTGTGTTAGCCGGATATTACGGCAGCGTAAAGCGGTCGTTAATCTGGTTAAACAAACGTTAACACAGGAATATATCTAATAAAGCCGTTTTTCGTAGCTTTCGGCCAAAGATGCCCGGACCTCTTCCGTGGACAACCTCAGCTTGCCGGCGTGGGCGGCGATGATGGCCGCCGGATCGGGAAGCGATTCCGCCTCGGGCCAAGCATCCGTTTGCCACAGCCGGGATCTTTTGAACGCTTTCGCGCAATGGATGTAGCACTCTTCCACTTCGACCGCGATGCCTGCGGCGGGAGTTTTGCCATGCGCGGACATCCGCTCCATCAAATCCGGATCGCGGACGATGCAGGCCTTGCCGTTGACGCGCAGCGTCTCCTCCAATCCGGGAATGACGAAAATGAGGCCGATGCGCGGATTTTCCAACAGGTTGCGGAGCGAATCGTATCTTCGGTTGCCCGGACGTTCCGGCAGGATCAGATGATGTTCGTCGAGGATGTATGCAAAACCGGGAGCATCGCCCCGCGGCGAACAGTCGCATGAACCGTCCGCGCCGCTGGTGGCGACAAAAACGAGCGGAGACAACGAAATGAAATGCCTGCAGTGGCGGTCAAGCGAAGCGACGACCTTTTGGTTGACGAGTTCCCGGGGTTTGCCCGCAAGCTGTTCGAGCTCCTCTACGGAGCGAATGACATGCTGAAACTTTTCCAATGTAAACACACCTCCGGTTTTATTATAAAGCAGCGGGTGCCGCTCATTGACTAAAAAGAAAAAACAGGCGTTTTACGAAAATGCATCCGATATAAAAACACCCGGCGAACGGCAAAAAACCGGAGCAAGCTCCGGCTTTAGTTTGGGTACCTATTTTCGGCGGTCCGCATATTCGCTCATGGCATCCCGCATAAAGGCGGCAAGCCCTTCGCCGAACCGGTCGATGTTTCGCATAAAACGTTCATCGTCTACGTACATTTGTCCAAGCCCTTTGAACGCTTCCAGCGAATAGCTGCCCATCCGGTTCAGGAACTTGTACCATTCGCCGATCGCCTCCTGCGCTTCATCGGATGCCGGGGACGTATGCCGCAGATCCGCAAGCTTGCGGTAGATGGCGTTCATGCCTTCTTTCAGCTGCGTTTGTTCATCCTCTGAAAGGCTGCCGAGCTTGGCCTTGGATGCATCCACCGCTTGATCCCCCCAGCGTTTTCTCGCTTCTTGTTCATACGGGTTGGCGCTGAAATCAAAGCCCGCAAATTTTTCCTGATTCGACATGTCGATCTCTCCCTTTTCGTGTTTCATCGTTTTCTCCAGGGTTTCGATCATCCGCTCCAGCCGGGTACGCTTTTCCAGCAGGAGCTTGTGGTGAAGCTCCATCGCCTCCATCCGGTTAAAATCCGGGCGGCTCACAATTTCGCGGATTTCCTTCAGCGGGAAGCCCAGCTCCCGAAAGAACAAAATTTGTTGCAGCATCGCCAAATCCTCGTCGGTATATACCCGGTAACCGGCTTCCGTCGTTCGGCTCGGATGCAGCAATCCGATTTCGTCATAATGGTGAAGCGTGCGTACGCTGATCCCCGCCAGTTCGGCGACTTCCTTAACCATCATGGATGTTCTCCTCCTTCTTGTTCACTATAAAGAATAACGCAACGTGAGGGTCAACAGACAAAATCGGATTTTTTTCGGATCCATTCCTTTTGCATGCAGGCGCGCCATCCACCGGACCTACCATCAAGCTTTTTCCTCTTTTTCGGAATCGGATTCCAGATTCTCCTCCCAGACTTTGTTCGCTTCCTGGTGCTTCCTCCAGTTTTCTATTGCCCTGTCCTTGCATCGCCGGACTCCGGTTGGGAAATCCCCCAGAATAAAATAAATCAACCCGGCGATGAAAAACAGGATGCTTAACAGAAGCAGCGGGGCCCCCGCTCTCCCTAATGTGTTCTCGTACTCCTCCCAGCTCCACGCTCCTTTAAGCAACAATGCAACGACCATGTACTTCATCGCAAACAAAAATGCGGCAATCGCCAAAAAAGCAACGCCCGCTCCTCTCCGGTTCATCCGAACTCCTCCCGACTTGCGTTTATCCGCTAAAAAAAGCGTCTACATCCATAACGCGATCCGTGATCCGGTCGTTATCCGTTTTTTACGCATTCGTTTTATTTTCACGCAATTCCTCCGCTCCGCCTCCCTGTGATTTTATGGCCTGTCCATGATATCATAGAAAGGAATCGCACCATACATATGATGTTTCATTCGACGGAGGAGTTGCCAAGCATCCCCGACAATAAAAAAGGAGCTGACGAATGTGAAACAGGAAATCATGGAACGTTTTATTTCCTATGCCAAAGTGGAAACGCAATCGAACGAGGAAAGTCCGACTTGTCCTTCCACGCCGGGTCAATTGAACCTCGCCCGCATGCTGGTCGATGAGCTGAAAAGCATCGGGATGCAGGAGGTGACCATGGACGACAACGGTTACGTCATGGCGACGCTGCCTTCCAATACGGATCGCAACAACGTGCCGACGATCGGCTTTTTGGCGCATGTCGACACCGCTACCGACTTCACGGGGGCCGGCGTGAACCCGCAAACGATCGAAAATTACGACGGCGGCGACATCGTCCTGAATTCCGAGCTGAACGTCGTCCTGTCGCCGAAGCAATTTCCCGAGCTGCCCGCCTATAAAGGACATACATTAATTACGACGGACGGAACCACCCTTCTCGGGGCCGACGACAAAGCAGGCATTGCCGAAATCATGACCGCCATGGCTTACCTGATCCAACATCCAGAGATCAAACACGGCAAGATCAGGGTGGCGTTCACGCCTGACGAGGAAATCGGCAGGGGTCCCGAAAAATTCGACGTCAAAGCGTTTGGCGCGGATTTTGCCTACACCATGGACGGCGGCCCGCTCGGCGAGCTCGAATACGAAAGCTTCAACGCCGCCAAAGCGAGCATTACGATCAAAGGCACCAACGTCCATCCCGGCACGGCCAAAAACAAAATGGTCAACTCGATCAAAATCGCCATGGAGCTGAACGGCATGCTTCCGGCCGAGCAAGCTCCCGAGCATACGGAAGGATATGAAGGCTTCTATCACCTGCTGAGCCAAAACGGCGATACCGAGCGCACGAAAATGGAATACATCATCCGCGATTTTGACCGCACGGAATTCGAAAACAAAAAGGAAAACCTGAAGCGGATCGTGAAGCAGCTGCAGGAAAAATACGGCGAAGAACGGATCGTGCTGGAGATGCGCGACCAGTATTACAACATGAAAGAAAAAATCGAACCCGTCAAAGAAATCGTCGACGTCGCTTATGAAGCCATGGAAAGCCTGGGCATCAAACCGATCGTGAAACCGATCCGCGGCGGCACGGACGGCTCGCAGCTGTCCTACATGGGGCTGCCGACGCCGAACATTTTTACGGGCGGCGAAAACTACCACGGGAAATTCGAATACATTTCGGTGGACAACATGCTCAAAGCGGTTCAAGTGATCGTGGAAATCGTTCAACGCTTTGAACGTCGCGGCGCATGATGCAGATCCCCGAAGGCAACCGCCAAAGCAATGTCGACCGTTTCTCCGGCTACAAGGATTTGTATGACCAGCACCGGCCTCGCGCCCCGCGCGAAGCCGTCCGGATTCTGACGGGATATTTGCGGCATAAGCCCCGCCTCGTCCTCGATGTCGGCTGCGGCACCGGGCTGTCCACTTTCGCATGGAAAAACGATGCGGAGACAATCGTCGGCATCGAGCCGAACGACGATATGCGCAGTAAGGCGGAAGAAAAGCTGCGCGCGCTCCAGACCGATGACGCTGACGCAGGCAGGATCCGATTCTTGAGCGGGTACTCCAACAAGCTGGAATTTCCGGACGATTCCGCGGATTTGATCACCTGCTCCCAATCCTTCCATTGGATGGAGCCCGTCAGCACGCTTGCGGAAGCAGCCAGGGTGCTGAAGCCGGGCGGCATTTTTGCCGCTTACGATTGCGACTGGCCGCCTTCCGCTTCCTGGGAGGCGGAACAAGCGTACATGGAGCTTTTGAACAAAGCCGACCAACTGCTGAAGGAACGCCAGAATAAGCAGGACCAAGCGTATAAACGGGACAAGGAATCGCATCTGGCCTGCATTCAGCAAAGCGGCCATTTCCGTTACGCGCGGGAAATCGTGTTCCATAACCGCGAAACATGCGACAGCAAGCGGTACATCGGCCTTGCACTGAGCCAAGGAGGGCTTCAAACCGTCATCAAACTAGGTTTTACCGAATTGGATGACGAGCTGGAGCGTTTCCAAGCGCTCGTGAAGGATTATTTTCAGGATCGTACGCTGGAGACGCTGTTCAGCTACAGAATGAGAATCGGCATAAAATAGTCGGGGGCGGGCCGGCGTTTCGACCATCGGGCAATGACAAAAAGGCGAAAAACAAGATCCTTGCATCTTGCTTTCGCCTTTTTTTGCATGAGCGGGAACTGGAACGGAGCCGCTTCAAGCGGAGCCCTCAGACCACAATGCAAGACGTTCGCCTGTGAGGCGGTCGCCCGCCACGCTCCCCCGCACCGGCTACACTTGCCTCTGCAGCATGATGAGCCGCATGACGTTTTCAGACTCGCGCTCCAAATTGGCCTCTCCCTGGCGCAGCGCCTCCTGAAGATCACACGCGCCGGAAAGGATGCCGAATACGGCTCCGATTCCTTGTCCGTACAGTCCGTCGATGCCTTCGCCGATCCGGCCGGCAAACGCGATGACGGGTTTATGATGTTTTGCGGCCACTTTCGCCACGCCGGCGGGCGTTTTGCCGAACCGGGTCTGGCCGTCGATGCTGCCTTCCCCCGTCCAAACCATGTCCGCCATTTTGACTTTCTCCTCGAGTCCTGTCAGCCGGGCGACCAGTTCAATGCCTTTTTCCAGCTTTCCGTTCAAAAACACCATAAGTCCGGCGCCCAAGCCGCCCGCGGCCCCCGCGCCGGGCACATCCGCGATATCTTGGCCCAGCTCCCGGCGGATGACGTCGGCATAATGCCTCAAATTCGCATCCAGCATGGCTGCCGCCTCGGGCGTTGCACCTTTTTGCGGACCAAACACATGGGACGCGCCATCCGGGCCGCACAGCGGATTCGTCACGTCGCAAGCTACCCGGATCTTCACCTTCCCGATTCTTGGATCGAGTCCGCTCAGGTCGATGCGGGCCAGCTTATGCAGCTCCCCTCCTCCGGGCCCGAGCGGCAGCCCGGCTTCGTCGAGCAGCCTGCCGCCGAGCGCTTGAAGCATCCCCGCTCCGCCGTCATTGGTCGCGCTGCCTCCGATTCCGATCAGCAGGTTGTCGATCCCATGATCCAGCGCAGCTTGAATGAGCTGTCCGGTCCCATAGGTCGTCGTCAGCAGCGGATTTCTCTCCGATCCATGAATCAGGCCGATGCCGCTGGCGCTCGCCATCTCCAGCACGCCGGTTTTCCCGTCGCCGGAAATCCCGTAATAGGCCACCACTTCACGGCCTAACGGTCCTTGGACCTGGAGCGGATACAGCGTCCCTCCCGTCGCATCCACGACGGACTGCGCGGTACCTTCCCCGCCGTCGGCCATGGGGACATGAAAACAGCGCACGCCCGGGTTCACGCGCCGGATACCGCGCTCCATCGCCGCGCAAGCCTGCCTGGCAGTCATGCTTTCCTTAAAAGAATCCGGCGCAAGCACGATCGCCTTCACATCGTTCATTTGGCGTCCTCCTCCCGTTTCTAACCCACATGGCATCGAGAATGCCAGGCCCAAAGCCTCTCCAGAACAAGATCTTCCGCGGTTTCATGACGATTTGGAAGCACGGATTTTCCGGATGACCTGGTTGGTCACCTCGGACAGCAGCAGGCCAAGCGCAATCGCGCCGGACATCATAAATGCAACCGCTCCCGACTGCACCGCCTGGTCGTATCGGTTTTCGACCGCGCTTCGCATCGCGTCATACGCCAATCCGCCGGGAACGAGCGGAATAATGCCCGACACGCTGAAAACGATGATCGGTTTCCGGTATTTTTTTGCAAAAAAGTAACTGATCATCGTGACGCAGTAAGCGGCGACGACCGTTGCCGCAAGTTTTTGGATGCCAATATCCTGGAGCCATATGTACAGCACCCACCCCACCATGCCCGCCAGCCCGCACTGCCAAAGCGCTTTTCTGGGGGCGTTAAAAATCATGCCGAATGCGGCGGATGCGATGAAGCTCGTGACGGTTTGTTCGATATAATACATCATGACCCCCTACTGAAACGACAGCATAAACGCGATTCCCGCGCCGATGGCAAAGGATGTAATGAACGCTTCGGCGCCTTTGGACAAGCCCGAAACGAGATGGCCCGCCATCAAATCCCGGATCGCGTTCGTAATCAACAGACCGGGAACGAGCGGCATGACGGAGCTGATCACGATGATGTCCCGCGCCTGCCCGAATCCGTATTTGACGAAAAGCACCGCGCATAACCCGATCATCGACGCGCCCGAAAACTCGGCGAAAAACTTGACCGGGATCAACCGGTGCAGCAGCACCGAGCAGTAGTATCCGATGCCCCCGGCCAACATGGCGGGGATGAAATCGGACCACGTGCCCTGGAACATGATCAGGAAACAGCTGCTGGCCAATGCGGCCATGAGCACGTTCAGCCATAACGGGTAAATGGCCCGCGTGCGGTCGATTTCCTGCAGTTCCCGGTAGGCTTCGCCTATGGTCATCCCCCCTTGGCTAATCTTGCGGGACAACGTGTTGACCCGGTCGATTTTATACAGATTGGTTGTCCGCTCCGTGATCCGGTTCAGCCGCGTCATCGGCTGCGGGTCTTCCAGCGAAAAAATGATGCCGGTCGGCGTCATATAACTGTGCGTATGGTCGATCCCGTAAGATGAGGCGATCCGCATCATCGTGTCTTCGACCCGGTACGTTTCCGCTCCGCTTTGCAGCATGATCTGCCCGGCAAGCAGGCAAACTTTCATGATTTCGCGTTCTTCGCGCAATGAATCCTCCAAAGCTTGCTCCTTTCGCGTCCTGTAAATGGAATTGAAGAATTTACCTACAGTATAATGCCTTTTTCGAATAAAAGCATGGGGATTCCGGCGTTTCTGGCCTGCTTTTCATGATTTTCGGCATTTGGGGAGCAATTCGGTATCGCCCACTTCGGGCGACGAGCGGTAAAACGGTATGCAGCATATCGTTTTAATCATCCATGAAATGCCGGAAAGCCGGTCCGTCGGAAAGATCTTCCGAATGGACCGGCTGTTCGATTTTTGCTCCGTTACTCCGTTAGGCCTTTCTAACAATAGAACTTTAGGTTTTTAGGCTTGCAGCCCCCATAATGCCGGAACGTCTGTTTTATTTTTTCAGCCATAACGCAGGCACGTTCGGCGGTTCCCATCCTGGAAGCGAGGTATGCGCGATCCGGCATTGATAGACCGTCCCGCCGTAGCTCACCTGGGCGCCGACGTCATACGCCGAATTCGGTGACCATACGGGGACCGTTCCGGGGGCGGAAGCATCCGTGGTCACGCGAACGGCATTGCTCGCAGGTGAAAGGTTTCCGGCCGCATTCCTGGCTTTTACCGTAAAGGTATATTCGGTTTCAGGCGTCAGGCCGTTGACGGTATAGCTGTTGGAAGACGCGGGTACCGTGTCTGCGAGCGCATCCCCTTGATAGATTTCGTATGCGGTAACGGCAGCGTGATCGGCAGACGGCTCCCACTGAAGCGACACGGTCGTATCCGAATGTGCCGTTACCCTCAGATTGGCCGGAGCTGCCGGAGGCTGGGGATCCGTCCCTTGAGCAAGCGTGGATACGGTAAGCGGGCTGCTGGGGTTCGATACGTTGCCTGCTGCATCCGCAGCTCTTACCGTAAAGGTATAGGACGTTTGCGGCTCAAGTCCCGAAACCGTATAAGCCGTTCCCGAGACGCGTGTTAACAGAGTCTGGTCCCGGTAAACGTCATACCCGACGACGCCAACGTCGTCAATTGAAGCATCCCATTGCAGGGAAATGGAGTTGGCCGTTTGTGAAGGTGAAGTCAGATGCGAAGGAGTCGTGGGCGCGGTCGTATCCGGCCGAGTCGAATCCGATCGTAAATCCGAGGAGAGTTGATTGAGCAGTTTCATGCCTGTGCAGGCGAATTTTGGGCTTGTCCGGCAGTCTTCGCTTAACTCCCAAATCATCGCGCCGCCCAAAGAACGGTTTTTGATATAGGCGGCTTTTGCGGCAATCGACTGCGGATCTTCGTAGCTGATAAAAATCTTGGAGGAAGGATTGTAAAGGTACGGTACTTGACTGGTCTGGCTCCAATACCGGGTAAAGCCGTTTTTGTTCACGTACGCGGCTGCCAAGTCGCCGTAATCGAACATCCCCGTCGGTCCGGACTCGTAATTGTCCCAGGTCCCATTGGGAACGACGCTGCCGTTATAATCCGGCGTGCAAGCTTGATAGAGTCCGTCGGCACGGGGACCGGGCGCGCAATTTTTCCATCCCCGCCCGTACAACGGAATACCCATGACGATTTTGGAAGCCGGCACTCCGGCATTTAAATAAGCGTTTATGGCCATGTCCGCGCTGAACTTATTGTCAGTATCCGGATCGTTCGGGTCAGAATACAGGCTGGCGTTGTGATTCGTGGTTTGTTCCCAGTCGCCATGGAAATCGTAGGTCATGATATTGATCCAATCCAGTATTTCCGCGATGGCGTCCAACTCGGTCGTCGAAGCGAAGGAGGGATTGGCGCGTCCCGCGATCGTCAGCAAATAGCTGCGTCCGTCCTGGGCTCCCGCGGCTGTCAGCTTTTCCCGCGTTTCCCGCAGCAGCAGCGTAAAATTATGCTTGTCCTCCGGACGGGTGCTGTTGTCCGGCAAACCGCCTTCCACCGGGTATTCCCAGTCAATGTCGATCCCGTCGAATCCGTAGGCACGAATGACTTGAACCGCCGAATTGGCGAAATTGGAGCGTGCAGCGGGATCGGCAGCCACGTCCGAAAAATGGTTGGACCAGCTCCAACCGCCGACCGATAGAAGGGTTTTCAGGTTGGGATTCGACTGCTTCAGCTTGTTTAGCTTATAAAAATTGCCGCATTTTCCTTTTTCGCAGTCCTCCCATTCCAAAGGCACGCCTTCGTTATGATTGACGTCCGCCCATGGATCGCCCAACACGATGGCGCCGTTAGGCACGTTCCCCGTTTGGGTCGGAACGCCGGCATCCCTGCAATTCCACGTCGCTTGGTTCGGATTTCCGGGATCGTTTGACGGGTTGCCGTGTTTTCCGTTCCAGCATAAGTCCGCAAAAGCGTAATTCAGGTGGGTAAGCTTCGACGCATCGATATGTTCCACTTGAAAATTGGGGTCATACATGCTCCAGTTGGTAAAATAACCGACAACCTTGTAGGCCTGATCGGCGGGTGCCGCCTGCACTAAGCCCGCTCCGCCCGGTCCCCATCCGGTCAAGGCAAGCAGCAGGCTGAACCAAACGGCAAGCGCCACTTTTCCCCATTGCCTTTTTGCCATTTCTCATCCTTCCTTCGCTTCAAATTTCCGCTCCCCACGCCAGGTTCCGGATTTGGGCATGCGGCCGGAATTCACGCGTTCGCTTTAGAAGTGGAAACTGCTCTTTTCACCTCCTTTCATGGATGAAACGATGGTTGTTGCCGAATCAAAACCAAAATTAATGCGCTTTCATTTTCAAGTTTTCAAAAAAGGACAGCTGTTGAAGTTGTCCTTTGTCTCCTGTAACCAATTCGTTTACTTTTGTGCTTTCATTTTAATACCATTTTTTGTAAGTATCAACCTTTAATTTAGTATTTATAGCAATTTTTTTAAATAAAATACCATATCGAGCAAACAGGTGCATATACTGCGTTTTGCAAATCTCAAAAAGTTATCCGGACGATAGAACTCATGGCATACCTTTTCAAATTCGGATGGGAACGAACCATCAGTTCGATTCCAGATCGTCCCACGCCAGGCACAGCTCCTGCACGTATTCTCCGCCGATCTGCAGCTGATTCTTCATGAAAAACCGCCCGCCCATTTTTTCGTAAAACTTCACGCTCGGATTTTCTTCCAGCACCCAGACCAGCATCGTGCGATACCCCTTATCTCGAAAATAACCGATCATACGCGTCATCAGTTCCCGGCCGTATCCGCGTCCTTGCGCTTCCTGAAGCAGGTAAAGGGAATAGACTTCCGCTTCGATGTCCAGATCTTTTTCCCGGCTTGGTCCCCCGTTGATAAAACCGGATATCCGGCCGGACGGGCTCACCAGCACAAACGTAGCCGACCCGTTGTCCGAGGCGAAGACTCGCGTCCACAATTCGATCCGTGAGTCGAGATTCAGGCTGTCGAGGTAATGATCCGGCACGATCCCGCGATAGGTCGAGAGCCAGCTGTTCAAATGCACGTCCGCTAAACCGGGAATGTCCTTCGGGGTGGCCTTTCTAATGATCCAGGAGTTCATGCTTCCACCTTCCTCTTTTCAAGATGAGTTTATGAATGATTGTTAAAGTTCGAATATAGTTTGCGAGGGGAGGAAAATCAAGTGAATATGTACCGTTTGAACTCGGATGCCCATCAAATAGAAAAACTGCCGATTCACGATGAATCGGCAGTTCCAGCATGAAGCTCTGCCCCCGGAATTCCGGGCAGCAGCCGGGGAGATGCTGAATCCCCAAAGATTGCGAGTACTCTGCCCGAAGCATTACCGGCTGCGATTGCCACGGGAGCCGCGAGTGCGTCCTCTTGTCCGGTCGCCGCGCGTTCCACGAGTACGGTCGCCTCTAGTGCCGCGAGTACGGTCGCCGCGCGTTCCACGAGTGCGGTCGCCTCTAGTGCCGCGGGTACGGTCGCCGCGCGTTCCGCGAGTACGGTCGCCTCTAGTGCCGCGGGTACGGTCGCCGCGCGTTCCGCGAGTACGGTCGCCGCGCGTTCCGCGAGTACGGTCGCCGCGAGTACCCTCGCCGCGAGTACCCTCGCCGCGAGTGCCTTCTCCTAAAATCTCATCCAACATATGATCAACTCCTTCTCATAGGATTGATATATGTTATGAAGAGAATCTATCATTTGTTATAGCCACTCGCGCATTTCATGCTAGAGCATCCGATTTGAGCAAATTGCCGCCGAGCTAGATGCCATGCCTGATTCAAGTCGCACCCGATTCTAACTTTGATATGAATGGCAAGGCTCAAATCTTGATATCTGATAGATTGGCGTCTTAGCCCTTATAGGAGGGAAATCGCAAACTCGTATGAAAAGCATGTAAATAAAACTTTCAAAGCTTTTTGACGCTTTCCTTCAGCGTTTTTTTGTTTTCCATGTCATAGACTTCGTAGATTTCGAAAGTGCCTTCCTCGAAAAAAAGCGGGAAACGCCGCTTAAACCAATCCTGCATCGGCAGCGAAGTGGCTTCCCGGATCGGAACCCAGAGCAGTTCGCCTTCCGGCGGGTTCTCGAGCAGTTCCCCCTCGAACGAAGTCGCCAAATAATTAAAAACCATGTACCTGTAGTTCGTCGCGGGATCGACGAATTCATCCAGCCCTTTATAGACCAGGTCTTTGACGATCAATCCCGTCTCTTCGCGCACTTCGCGGATGGCGCCTTCCGTCAAGCTCTCGGGAAACTCCACTTTGCCTCCGGGGCCGATATAGCCCGGAAAGCCCCGTTTGCTCGGGCGGTTCAGCAGCAGCACTTTGTCGCCGTCCTGGACAAGGCACATCGTATACAAAGCCACCTCGACCGCCGGAGCGGATGTGATCTGCGTCATGATGATTCCTCCGGTTCGTTTAACATGATCGAATCTGTATGTCCATTCTAGCATATTTTTGGGCGAACTTTGGATTGAAAGTTCCACCTAGCCACGCCAGGCATCCGAATTATGGCTTCGAACCGACGACATTTGCGCCATCTGTTCCGGTCCCCAGCAGCAGCTCCTTGTCGCGCCAAATTTCTTTCAAGGACGTAAAGTCGGCAATGGAGCGGTTTAAGGTGACATCCAGCACGACCTTTCCGTTTTTCGTGAAAACGAGCTTATTCAGCGAATCGTCATCAAGGGGATACGCGCCCAGGAACGTCCGGTCCAGCAGATACCCGATGAAAGAGCTGCTTGTCGTCCATGAACTTCCAACGATTCGTTCCATTTCGCTTTTCGTCGTATACGGATGAAAAATATAGGCATGATCCCAATCAACCGGCGTCAGCTCCGATAATTTAAAAGCCGTGCTGCCCTTCATGACGGCCTGCAGACGGCGGACAAATTCGTCCGCTCCTTGGTTGGCCGTCTGCTTCGACTGGAAAGAAGCATAACTGAATCCAAAAGGGATCAACAGAATGATTAACAGCAGCAAAAGGGGGATGGCCCGCTTCTTTTTGTTCATTTTGTTCATCTCAGGGTCTCCATCGACATATATTCATAAACCCGATTCATAAATAATTCACAGTATATTCATAGGATATATAAGGATTTCCTATATCATACCCTTTAGCGGCGGCCATTTCCAGCTTTTTTTGAAAAAAAAGGGTCGATTTGGGACATGGCAGCCGGGGCCCAAGAGCCCCCCGGATATTCGGCACAAAAAAGGAAGGCGCGATGGCCTTCCCCTCATTCTTCGGTATGGAACTGCGGTTCGGATTGATCATGCGGCACCGTGACGGCGACCGTGCGGACCGTCTGATTGCCCGCTTTATCCGTTGCGGTATACGTAATGGTATAAACCCGGGATTTCTCCGCACGCAGACGGAGCGACGTAGCAGCCGAGCCGATCTCGGCTTCGATATCGTCCGGGTCCCCGTCAGGTTCATTGCTCGAAATGGACGTCAGCAGGACGGATGCGATGCCTGAACCGTTGTCCTCCGCGCTTACTGAAGCCTGCACCGGAACCATTTTGTGATTTGGCGGCCAAATGACCGTTTCGCTCAGACGGAGGTCGAACGAAGGTGGCGTTTTGTCGATTTTGACCGTAATCGTATGCGGCTCCTCCGCGTATCCGGCTTTGTCGACGCTCCAGTACACAATCGTATGCACGCCATCCGCGCCCAGCGTAACGGAGTTACCGGCCTGCTCCTCCCCGCCGTCAACCGTATAGCAGGTTTCCGCGACGCCGGATTCCGCGTCCGAAGCGCTGAAGGTAACGGTCGCGTCCGTGTTGACCCATCCCTGCGGCGCGTTATCCGCCGTCGTTGGAGGCACGGTATCCTGCATCGTCACGCTTCCGTGCAATCTGACCTCCGCCATGTTCCCGAACCAGTTGTTTCCGTTATATATCCGGATATATCGGTACGGGTTCGGATCGGTGATGTTTAAGTTTTGCCACGCCTCCGTAGAGGCTGCTACGGTAGAAATGGTCGACCAGGCCGAACCGTCATTGGAGCCCTGGACGACGGTGCCGTTTATTCGGGTAAAATACCGATCCTGCCGCGCGATGAGCTCCACGTTCGATAACGCGGCTTGGCGGCCTTCTTTGAAATCGAAGGCGATGTATCCGCCATAGCCGCTGCCGTTTACGCGAAAGTCGGTGATCGTCCCTAGGTCGCCGTCAAACAGGTTGCGCGCCGAAGCAAGCAGGTCCGCCTGGTTTCTGCCGCTCGAATCGCTCAGCGCCGCAAGCGCAAGCACATCGATCGTATCGGATTCGTCGACGAGGAATAACGACGTGTTGTCGGTGGTCGACGAGGCCGGGAATCCTTCCGTGCCGTCCTGCCGTTTATAGTGGATGGCGAATTTGACATCGCCTGCCGCCGTACCTTGCGCCATGGCCGCTGCCGCGGTCCAGTTGACCTGGTCTTCGGAATGAACCTCTGCCTGCCGGCCTTGAATCGTCACCGTGACGTCCCCGATCGGTTCTTTGGATTTAAAATTCAACGTGACCGTGTCCCCCGGCACGATCCGGCCCCGCAAACCCTGCTCCGAGCCGATCGACACCGCATCGATCAGATTGCCCGTCCGCACGTCGCCGTACAGTCTCAATTCGGCCATGTTGCCGAACCAGTTTCCCCCGTTAAACATCCGGATATAGCGATACGGCTCCGCGCCGCTGATGTTTAACGTTTGCCAATCGGCCGTAGAGACGGCCGGCTGCGAGATGGTCGTCCACGACGCATTATCGTTCGAGCCTTGAACAACGGTGCCGTTGATCCGGTTAAAATACTGATCCTGCCGTGCAATCAGTTCCACCTTCGACAGCGTCGCCTGCCCTCCGTCTTTAAAATCAAAGGTAATGTACCCTCCGTACCCGCTGCCGTTCACGCGAAAATCGGTTATCGTGCCCAAGTCGCCGTCGAACAGGTTGCGCGCCGCCTTGAGCAAATCGGCCTGATTTCTTCCGCTCGAATCGCTTAAGGCGGCGATATCCAGCACGTTGCCGATCAGCCCCGTCTCGTCGGCGATAAACAGGCTGGACCCGTCGGTCGTGAAAATCGTTTCCGTTCCTTCGGCCCCGTCCTGCGTTTTGTACCGAATGCTGAATTTGACGTTCCCCTTCGGGATGTTCGCATCCGCCACTAATGACGCGTTCCAATTCATGTTGTCGTCCGTGCTTGCGTCCGCCTCCACGCCCTGAATCTTAACCCGGACGTCCTGAATCGGCTCGCTTGCTTTGAAGGACAGCTTGATTGTATCTCCTGAGACGATCCGGTTCCGAAGGCTTTCGTCGGAGCGGATTGAAACCGATTCCAGCTTATTCAGCATCTCGTGGCGCTCGCCGAAAATCCGGAATTCAGCGAGCTCAAGCATGGTGCCCGGGGGTTCGATCATTTGTATTTTCAGGAACCGGTACGTTTCGTTTTCAAGCCCGTCTTGCACCTCCAGCCTTTGCATGTCTTCGATCGGCCGGGTGGTTTCAGGCGTCAGGCGGGTCCAATGTTCTTTATCGTTTGAACCAAACACGGCCACGCCGCCGATCCGTTCGGGGAAGCTGGCCCTGACCTGAAGCTCGAAGGCATGCGCCGACACTTGATAACCCGGCCCGAAATCCAGGTAATGGGTCCGATCTTGCGCCAGATAATACCCGACGAAGCTGTCGGGAGAGTCATCCAGCAGGTTTGGCACCTGATTGCCGAAGGTGGAGGAAACGAGCATATCCCGGTAATTCATGCTGCCGTCCGAAATCCGCGGCGTCAACAGCTGCAGGCTTTCCACCGCTTGGCTCAGCTCCGCCAATTTCCGATAAAAGGCTTCGTCCGACGCACTGGTCACGGCGCTCAATGCATCGGCATACACCTGCTGATAATGCTTCAGGGTCGAAGCGATGTAGCGCGTATGCTCATCGTATGGCGCAATCGCCGCATCGATGGCCGATTTGCGGTCTTGGGCCACCACGACTTTAACGTCCTTGGCCGTTACCGTCATGCCGTCCGAAGCCGACACGACGAACGAATACGTTCCTGCCTGGGCCGGCTTCCAGGAAAACGCTCCCGTATGCTCGTCGATGAGCGCTCCCTCGGGTTTCCCATCGATCTGGTATGTAACGATATCGGCGCTCCCTGCATCCGTAGCGGAAAAATCGTAAGTGACGGCCGCGTCCGATCCGACATATCCGAATATCTTCAGAGTTTCATTTCCCGCGTTAAAAGCCGGAGGCGTCAGGCGTTCGCCCGCTTTAATGTTGACATGGTCGAGGTCCACGGTCGTTCCCGCGCCTTTGACGGTGAAATAAATGAGATCCCCCAGCCACTGGAAATCGTTCATGGCGTAAGTCACGTATTTCCACTGCCCCTTCGTGTCGGGCAGCGTGATGCTGTCGTCGATCCCGAGATTCATCTGCAATTCGGCCGTGCCGTTCGTCCGGATTCGAAACCCTATTTTTTTCTCGCCGACGGCGGAACCGACAAACGCGATTTTGCTGCCTTGCTCCGTTGCCCGGATCCGAACGAAGGATACGTCCCCTTCTTGCTGTGCCGCCGAGTTGCCGTCCAAAGACGTGAAGCGGTCCTCGATCTCCCTGACCTCCGGATTCGTGATCGCTTTGGGCAGGAACATTGCGCCTTCGGACTCCGCCTCTTTCGGAATGAACAGCCAGTAATCGCCCCCGCCGTCCGGAGACTCCCAATAAAAAGGCAGCCGTTTGGCAAACATCTCGGCAAAATACGGGGCTTCTTCCTCCATATTCACTCCGGCCGCATATTTATAATAGTAATACGAGCCGTAGACGTTCCCGCCGATTCTGCCTCTGTACGCCCCCGACAACTGTTTGTAGACGATGGTCGGATTGCCGTAGCCGTCGGTGTGCGCCGCGACCGGCGTCCAAGGCGTGTCGTAGCCGATCATGAAGCGGGCGAAATAGTCGGCCGCCTTCAACATGCGCCGATCGAGAAATTCATACGGATTCACTGCGTCCGCCGCGTCGGAAACCGTCCCATCGACGGGATCGACCTTCGTTCCCTGAGCGAGCAGCAGCCGCGATATGATTTCGACGTTCGTGATGTCTCCCGCGCCGTGCGCCTGATCGCGGCCCATTTCAACGTGCTGCACCCTTGGCGGATCGACCTCTTCCCCGGTCAATATGTTGGTATCCACCAACCGGAACAACGCTTTGATCGCTCCGTTTTGGCCTTGGTCCACGGCCGTTTTGTTGACGGTAAACCATTCCACGCCTTCGTTGTACCGCTCCCGGTTGCCGGTAAAAATATACCCTGACATCGCTCCCAGAAGCGAATATAGATGCTGGTTCATAAAATGGCCGTTGTTGTGCTGAAAGGTGTCGATGACCGGATTGATCAGGTTTGTCGTGAATTTGGCCGTATCCTCTTCCGTCCACCTCAGCTCTTCCGTTTTCGTATCCGTATACCTGAGAATTTCCGCCGCCGTAACCATCCGGTGGAGCGGAATGCCGGTATGAATATGCGCATCATTAAAATACGCGTATTTCGCCGGGTCCATCTGCGACCAAATCCGGATGATGTGCATGGCGTTGGACCGGTAAACCTCATCCCCCGTAATGACGTACATCAGCGCCTGGGTATGAGCCTTCAAACCGTCCGCGATGAACCTCGAATTGAAGCCTTGGCTGTTAAACGCGTCGCTGGCCGGTTTCGTCGGATCCGCGCCGCTCTGGTTGCTGGAGGTGACGGTCTTGGAAGCAGCCGGGGAAAGAAGCATCTGATGAAAATAGGTATTCCATGGTTCCTTTTGGGCCCGGACCTGGTTTCTCACGTTTTCAAGAATATCCTTGGTGAGCCCCGCCCCGGGATGCCTGAATCCGCTTTCATCAATCGTTTCATGAATCGCCGGAATATCATCCGTAATGACCGAAGACGCCGCCGTTTCCGCCGCCGCGGCTTCCGGCGACAGCGGCAGCAGCGCTGCCAATAAACTAATGGATGCCGCAACCGACATCATGCGCATCATCGCATGGCCTAACGTGCGTTTTGTCCAAGCTTTCATCCTGTACACCTCCGTCTTATTTCAATGCTCGGGTTTTACTCGAATCGGACATTCCGGGTGAAATGGCCAACCGCAAAATTCCCGGACCCCGGGTCAAGGATATGGCGGCCGTTGATCCGCAAATCCCGGATCAGCACGCCGTCCACGATCCGGTCCGGGTCAAAGCCTTCGATGACTGCCGGATTGCCGCAAGTCCCCTCGAACGAAACCTGCTCGAAACGGATGTTTTCCACCCGGGAGCCGGGACTCGGATTGTATTTCGGATTTTGGAATACGCGAACGTCGATCAGGCGCCCCAGTTCGAACTGTTCGACCCGGATGTTGCTGAAAGCAACGTTGCGGACGGTATTTTTGTCCCCCGCGTTAATGGCCATGCAGCCCCAATAACCGTCTTGCGGTTCATGATGCTCCAAAATGTCGATATGCTCGAAAACGACGTTTTCGATGACGTCGCCGTCATGCCCGTGGTCGCCGTGCACCCCGATCATGACCGGATGGGCGACGTCCGCCCACAGGACGGAATTTCGGACAATGACATTGCGGCTGTCTCCATGAAACTCCCCCCTGCTCCCGTAAACGGCGATGCAGTCGTCGGACGTCCGGAGAAACACGTCGTCGATGCTGACCTGGGAAGCGGACATCATGTCGATGCCGTCCGACCATCCGCGCGTGCTGAACGTTTTGACGTTGCGGATGGAAACTTGCTCGGATTGCCCGATCAGGATCGTGTAATGCGGCGGATCGACCGTAATGATCCCTTCGACCGCGACGTTGCGCGAGAACGAGATCTCCACGCCGCGATAATACGTTTCCTTCGCAAAATCGGACATGTACAGCAGCCCGCGGCCTCTTACCGTCACGTCTTGCACGCGATCGCAAACCATCGCCCCCTTCACGACGGCGCCGCCCGCGATGTATACCGTGACGCCCGAAGGGATTCGGAGCTGCGGATCGGCGAGCTCATGCATACCGGGTTCGAAATAAAGGACCGATACGCTGCCCGCGATTTGCCGCAGGAGCTCCTCCGGTGCATGCATGCCCGGCCGGATGGCCAAAACGCGCGGATCGGCGGGATCGGGCGCATGTTCCTCAAGCGGATTCGCAAAAATATGCAGGTTATGGAACCGGTCTCCATTCACCTCAAGCGACAGCTTGCGCGGCCGGTCGATCGAAAACGTCACCCGGTTCCCGTCGCTGCAATTGCACCGGATGCCGGCCGATACAGGGCGCACGACGGCCTCCCGGATCTCCCCCTCGCTCTTCCTCACTTCGATTTCGACCGGACCGGAACAATCGAAATAAACCATGGAGGCATTCCGGACGTTATGCATATCCACCTTCACGTTATAGCTGAAGAGCGGCTGCCATTCGCCTTGCCCCTGCCGGACGCGCACCCTAAAATCTCCGTTTCCCGCCGCTTCGGGAGGAGCCGGATAGGTTACCAACCGATGGGTGGTGATCGTCAATATCATCCCTTCCTTTCGAAAAACGAACCTCCGGCCGGAGGTTCACGCGTTTCCTTCGTGTTTCCGGCCGGGGGCCGTCGTTATCCCTTTTACTTTGCCTTTCTTTCCGCATAAATTTTGTTGACTTCGTCCGTCACTTCTTGGCCGCCGGATTTCAGCCACTGCGCTTTAAAATCGTCAAACGCTTTGTCCGTGTCGGCTTCGCCGGTGACGGCTTTAATCAAATAAGAATCCTCGAGCGTCTGAAGATTCGTCCAATATTTCGTTTTGCTGTCCAATACGGCGGGACCGACGATATCCTGAAGCGGCTCATAACCGACGTCCAGCTTGGCTTTCAAATCGAGCAGTTCCTTGCTCGTCGTGAACTTCGCCATGGACGTATCCACCGAGTTCAGCGGATTGTAGAAGCTTCCGGCACCGACTTTGCCGGCTTCGGCTTCCGGAAGTTCCTTCGCCACGACCAGGTCGCCTTCCATGTCGTAGTTCACGCCTTTCTGCCCGAAAGTCGTCAACAGCCAGCCTTCGGGATCGGTCGCGACATAATCGAGGATTTGCATGAGCTTTTTCCGTTTGGCTTCGTCTTTTTCCAGCTGGACGCCGAGCAGCACGGGAGCCTGGCGCGCGCCGTACGAGAAGCCGTAGGCTTTGCCGGCCGGACCGATCACCGGTTTGCCTGCCACGATGTTCTGGCCGTTGTCCAAACCCGGCTTCGTGATAAATCCGGATTCCTTGTAGAAGTTGCCCCATTTCATGTTGTCGACCATGCCGATCTTTTGCCCGGCGAATTTGGTGTTCAGCTCGTTGTTGTCCGTCGTGATGAATTCCGGATCGATCAGTCCTCCTTTGTACCATTTATTCAGCAGCTTGAGCGCCGAACGCGTCTCTTCCGTAATGCCTCCCCACACGACCTTGCCGTCCTCGCCCAGTTTAAACTGGTACGGCGACACGCCGAAAGCCGAGAAGACGGAGGTGAACATCTGCGCCGGCAGCTTGCCTCGGCCGGACAGACCGTACGTATCTTTTTTGCCGTTGCCGTCCGGATCGTTATTGACGAATTTGGTCAACACGTCCTCCAGCTCCTCGAGCGTTTGGGGAGGTTCGTTATAGCCGACTTTTTTCAGCCAGCCTTCGTTATACCCGGGAATGAAACCTTCGTTCCCTGCGGGCCACACTTTCGGAATCCCCCAGTTCTTGCCTTTGTAGAAGCCGACGTCCCAGGCTCCGGCATCCACAGCTTCGAGGGCTTTGGCGTAATTCGGCATCGTTTGTTTGATTTCGTCCGGGGAGATGCTGGCAATGATGCCCTGATCCGCCCACATGGCCATATCCGTTTCGTTGGCGTCGATCGGGAAAATGTCCGGGATTTGTCCGGAAGCCAGCAAGATGTTGAACTTATCCTTCCATGACTGGCGCTCGAATTTGACGTTTTTGATCTTGACGTTGAACTTCTCCTCCAGCTGCTTTTGCACGTAGTTGCCGTCGATGCTCGGGGCGTTGAAATTGTTGGCCCAGACGATTTCGATCGGAGCCTCTTTCCCCTCCGGCGTCCCTTGCGCCCCTTTCGTCTGCGAATCCGTGCCGGATTCCTTGCCGCCGCAGCCGGTGGCTGCGAGCGATACGGCCAGGGCGATGCCCATTGCGCCAAGCCAGCCTCTTTTTCTTCGTCTCATCGGTGAGTCCTCCCTTTTTGAGTTCTTCATGAATCTATGAGGATTTTGGAAAAATCCTTGGATTTAAACGGATCGTTCCGAAAGAACGTCCGGTTAAACGCTTATGCTTTCAGCGACCCTACCATCGTGCCTTTAACAAAGTACTTCTGCAGAAACGGATAGACGATCAGGATCGGCAGGGCGGTAAACATGATCGTGGCGGCTTTGATCGTTTCCGCCGTCTTGAACATCTCGTCCACGGTCAAAATCGCGCCGCCTTCGGCCGTGATCACGAGCCTTCTTAAAAACAGCTGCAGGACGATGAGCGACTGATCCTGCAGATAGAGCATCGCATCGAACCATGCGTTCCAATGCCCTACCGCGGACCAGAGCGCCAACGTGGCGAGAACCGGCTTCGACAGCGGGATGACGAGCGTGAACAAAATCCGCAAATCGTTGGCCCCGTCGATCTTGGCCGAATCCTCCAGCTCCGCCGGAATGTTCATGAAGAAATTGCGGAGAATGAGCATCGAATACGTGCTGATCAGGCCCGGGATGATCAATGCCCAGCGGGAATCGATGAGTCCCAGGGATTTGACCAGGAGATAGGACGGAATCAGGCCTCCGCTGAAAAACATCGTGACGATGATGACCATCGTGTAAAACTGACGGTGGGGAAGATGCTTTTTGGCGAGCGGATAGGCCCCCATCGACATAAACAGCAGCGAAAGAAACGTCCCGACGACGGTGCGGAACACCGTATTTCCGAGGGCAAGCCAAATGGTGCTGTCGCTTAGCACCCGCTTCCAGGCGAAAAACGATATCTCCTTCGGGAACCAGTGCATGCCGGGCCGAACCGCTTCCCCGGCCGAGCTGAAAGAAATCGAAAGCACGTGGATAAACGGGTAAATCATGCAAATGCACAACAGCGCGATAAACAGGATCAAAAAAACCTGGAATACCTTTTCGCCGAAGCTGACGGTCATGCTTGTTCATTCCTTTCGTTCATGGGTTACAGGACACCCTCCTGGCCCATCCTTTTGACGATGAAATTGGTGGTCAGCACCAGGATAAGGGCTACGACGTTCTTGAACAATCCGACGGCCGTCGTTAAGCTGTATTGCCCGTTTTGCAGACCGACCCGGTAAACGTACGTATCCAAAATGTCCGACACGCCGTATACGGCGGGCGAATACAAGTTCAAGATCTGGTCGAAACCGGCGTCCAGAATGCCGCCGACCCTCAGGATCAACAGGATAGAGATGACCGGGAGAATGGACGGGATCGTGATGTACAGCGTTTGCTTCCAGCGGTTCGCGCCGTCGATGACAGCCGCTTCGTATAACTGCTGATCAACGCCGGCCAGTGCCGCCAGATAAATGATCATCCCCCATCCGACTTCCTTCCAGATCGCCGAGACGACCAGCGTAAACCGGAAATACGTCTCGTCCCCCAGAAAATAGATCGGTTTGAATCCGAGCATTTTGATCAGATCGTTGACGACGCCGGTATTCGGGGACAACAGCATGATCAGAATGCCGCCGAGAACGATCCACGACAAAAAATGAGGCAAATAGGAAATCGTTTGGGCGATTTTTTTGAACAGCGTAAACCGGATTTCGTTAAACAGCAAAGCCAGGATAATCGGTGCCGGAAAACCGAACACGATGTGGTAGAAGCTGATCACGAGCGTGTTCCGCATGATTTTCCAAAAGTCCGGGGACATGACGAACATATAATGGAAATGCTTAAATCCCACCCACGGGCTTTCCCAAATGCCTTTCATAATGTAGAAATCTTTAAACGCGAGCTGGACGCCGTACATCGGGGCATAATGGAAGACGACATACCAGATCAGCACGGGAAACAGCAGCAGGAAAAGGTATTTGTTTTTTTTGTACCGTTTCCAATTGTGCGCGATTCTCGATTCCGTTTTTCGGCCGACCTTCTTCGCGGCGCGCACTTCCGAGGCGTTTGCCGGATTCATGCTTCTCATCTCCTTTCGATCATTGTGTTGTTCACCTCATTTGCTACGCCTACTTTAAAGCAATGAAAGCGCTTTTTCCATTTCAAATTCATTCGATTTTGTTGGATTTCTTTCAATTGCGGCTTGCAATTTTTTTAAAATCCGCATTGCAAATTCTTTAAAAAACGAAAAAACAGCCTAAAAAGGCTGTTCGTAAGGGACTTTGCCCTCGTCTCCCGCGGCTGCTTTCCTTTGCCTGTACTGCACCGGCGTGACTCCGTAGCGGGCTTTGAATTTGGTATGGAAATACTGGATGTTCCGGTAGCCGACGCGCGAAGCGATATCCGAAACGGACATTTTTTCGTTTTGCAACAGCAGGTCGGCCGCCTTGCCGAGGCGCGTCCGGGTTACGTATTCGGTAAACGATTCGTTCATCACTTTTCCGAACAAGGTTGAGATATAGGCAGGCGCCAGCGATGCGACTTCGGACAAGACGTTAAGCGAGAGTTCTTCGTGCAGATGCTGGTCGATGTAGGTTTTCAGCTTCAAAATGACTTCCTCGTGCGCATGGTTGCTCGAATCCCGCACATGAATCCCGATCCGTTCGGACAAATCGCGAATCGAAGCCATCGTGTCCGCAAGCGTATCCTTTTTCAGCTCATCGAACAGGTTGAACGGCGGAACGAGCTGCTGCAGCTCCAGTTCAATGACGGTTTCGTACAGCGCGGAGACCAGCTGCAAAAGCGCCAGCTCCACCGCTTCAAGCTGAAGGTTTCTCTCCGTCAAAACGGCATGGACTTCGTCTATGAACCGGTCCGCCCCGGCGACGTCTCCGGCCTTTAGCGCATTTTGGAATACTTCCAGGGAAAACAAATGCGGTTTCGGATCCAATGCGGCAATCCTTGAATGGGGGACCACCGCCTCCGGCCCGTAGATGAACCGGTAACGGTATGCTTGATGCGCCACGCGATAGGAAAGCGGAATTTCTTCGATCGCCTGAACCGCCGTTCCGATCCCCGCACCGAAGCGCAGCCCGTATCCGGCTTCCTGCTTCAATCTCGCAAATTCCGAGGCAATCGACGCTTCGTTCGTCGCGGTGCCCTCGGCCAGGAAAAAAACGATGGCGGCCTCCTGCGGATTTAAGACGATCAACTCGTGAGGGACATCATGCCGGGCAAGTTCGAGCCACTCCTTAAACTGCTCGCTGCGTCCTTCGACCAGCTGAATATGCGCCACCTGGTAGCGGCAGTTCCTTGGCAGGGCCTCCAAATGCTCCACGCCGAGGCTCGCGCCAAGCACCAAATGTTTCATTTCGTTTTTCTGGGCTTGGGATTCCAGGCTCATGATTTTTTGGCCCATAAAGCTGAGCGTGCTGTCGATCATTTTGTATTCGTTGGTATGCGCATGGTGCAGCCCGGGCAAATTCCGGATATGCTGGATCAGCCGTTTCATCGGAATATAAAAACGTCTGGAGATCAGATACGATATGCCGAGCCCGAACAGCAGGACGAGACCGCAGCCTGCGAAAATTTTGGCTTTCAGCTGTTTCGAAGCAAGCACGAACGAATCCATCGGCCGGATCATCGCATAGGTCAAGCCGTTTTCCGATCTGATGCCGCTCAGATGGGACAAGACGATGGTGCCGGTTTCGTTTTCGCCGATGTTCGTGCCTTCGTCCCCGGAGCGGATCGAATGCTCAAGCAGCCGGAGTTCTTCCTCGGTCGCGCTTGCCGTTTGCATGATGTTGCGTCCGCCCCGGTCGAAAATATAAAGCCTTTCGCTTTGGGAGCTCAAAATGTTGGCGACGGCATGCTGCAAATATTCGAGATCGACGTCGATGAACAAATACCCTTTCGGGGAATTGCCGAGCGTCCCGTACGGGAGATTGACCGCATAAGTCATCGCTTTTTCCCCTTTCGGCAGCGTCCGGACCATCCACCGGTTCAGATCGGAGGTTTGCAGCCCCTGGATAAATCGAGCGTCTTCGGAATGTTCCGGGCGGAGATAAAAGTTGCCGCTGTCAACGACGTACTCGCCTTTTCGGAAATATACCGTCACGTTCAAAGCGCCTTCAAGGACTTGTTTAAACATGTCCAGATCCTGCCGAAAAGAAGCGATGCGGCTTAAATTGCCTTCCCAGCCGTTATCCAGCAGCACGTTCAAATCCGAACTGTCGCGAATCAACACGGTGGATACGGCCTTGTTTTGCAGGTTATCCTCGTATTTGCGAAGCAGCGTCCTTTCCACGTAGTCCTTTGCCGTATCCAGCCGGTTTTGGCTGTCCCGGGCGATTTCGTCCACCATCATCCGGTTGGCCTGCGTATACAAATAACCCCCGGCAAGGCCAAGGAGCAGGACCGCTAGCGCGGTATATGACAAGATCAGCCGGCTGAAAAAGGTATCCCTGTAAAAAGGCAGCTTTTTCAATTCGGACTCCCCCTTTTTTTGGATGCGGATCGAATTCGTTTTGGGCCTTTCCCTTCGAGTCCGGCTCCCCGCGGCGCTTGAAGGCAAGCGGTCCCGCCCGGTCATGCCGTCGAAGTTGCTCGTTTGAATTCCTGGACGGATACGCCCATCACTTTTTTAAAGCAATGGCTAAAATAATACGGGTCCTTGATCCCGACCTGTTCGGCAATTTGATAGGCTTTCCAGTCCGTTTCGTTCAGCAGTTTCACCGCTTCCTCGATGCGGACCTTCAGCAAATAATCCGTGAAGCTTTGCCCCGTTTCCTGCTTGAACATGCGGCTGCAGTAGCTGGCATTGAGATGAAAGGCACGGGATACCGAAGCAAGCGACACATCGGGGTTGCGAAACGCTTCCGAAATGTAGGCCTTGATTTCGTCGACGATTTTATTCGCTTTTTTCTGCCGGTTGTTTTGGACGCATTCCGCCGCTTCCTTCGCCAATCCCGCCAGCAGGAGATTCAATTCGCCGATCGTGCCGGAACCGAAAATGCGGTTGTACAGCGAGCCTTTGAGCAGCTTCGACCGCAGTTGATGAAAACCGAGCTCGGATAACGTTTGGGTCAGCCTGGAAATGAAATGGATCGAGACGGAATAGGCCTGTTCAATCGTGATCGCCCGGGACGAAGACAACGACGTGAACAGCCGTTCGATATGCAAGGCCGCTTGATCCTGCATCCCCGCTTTGATCAAAAACATGGCTTCGTCGATTTCGGGCAGGTTCAAATCCCACGAGCCTTCCGCCAGCCGGAACTCTTCCCCGAAATTGACCACTTGGCCTCCGCCCGTCAATTTTCCGTAGCGCAGCGCTTCAAGGGCCTCCCGGTAGCTGTCCTTGATGTTTCGAAGGTCGCGGCAGGAGCCGCCGATGCCGACCGAGGCCTGCCCGCCCAGTTTGCCGCTGATCGCGCGAATGCTCAATTCCCCCAGCTTTTCCAGATCCGTTTCGGGGTTCCAATTCATCATGACCACGCGTCCGGCGTTATCCTGGAAAACATCGACGCCCTCCATGCCTTGGGCGAGGCTTTCGACGATCCTTTTGCACCCCATGCCCAGCAGCAGCCGGTGTTCCTCCGTGGCTGCCCCTTCGGCCCTGGCTTCAACCACGGCCACGGAGCAAAAATCGCCGAATGTCCTTCCGAGAAAATACGCGTGCCTCCGGATCAGATCCCCGGTATCGGCGGTTCCGATCAACAAATCGTTCAAAAATTTTTCCTTTACATGTTCGGCGTTCAGCTTGAGCTGGTCCTGCATCAGGCGGTATTCGTTCCAATGGGCCGTTTCCTGCTCGATCGTCTGCTTTAAGCTCTCGGCAAGCTTTGACACCACTTCGGGCTGCAGCGGTTTGAGCAAAAAATCCTGCACCCCGAGCCGGATGCTGGTTTTGGCGTATTCGAATTCGGCATAAGCCGTCATGATCACGATTTTGGCAAACGGATCCCTTTCCCTGATTTGTCGGGCGAGCTCCAAGCCGTCCATATACGGCATATTGATGTCCGTAAAAACGACATCCGGCCTTAAGCTTTCAACCAAATCCAAGGCTTCGTTGCCGCTTGACGCTTCTCCGGCAAAACGGTACCCTAAAGCATCCCAGTCAATCAGCACAGGCAGCAGCCTTCTCGCATTTAACTCATCGTCGACGACGATGGCCGTGATGGTTCGTTTTTCCATGTCGCGTCCTCCGTTTGGGGTATGACAATCGTAATTACGGTCCCTCGGCCCGGCTCCCCGGACAAGGAGTACGTCATTCCTTCGCCATAATACAGCTGCAGGCGTTTGATGGTCCCGCGAAGCCCGAAGCTTGACGCGTTGCGGGTAAGCTGGCCGTCCTGGATCGTCGCCAGCCGGTCCGCGTCGATGCCGACGCCGTCGTCTTCGACGGTCAGCGTGATGCAGCGGTCCGCGGCTTTTGCGGCCACCTTGATCGTCCCCGCCTGTCCCATCGGCCGGATGCCGTGATAAAGCGCGTTTTCCACCAGCGGCTGCAGCGTCAGCTTCGGAACGGGAACGCCCAGCGCACATTCGTCGAGTTCAAACACGGATTCGAACAATCCGGGATAACGCATGTTTTGAATGAACAAATAATTTTTGGCGATTTCGAATTCTTTTTCGAGCGGAATCACTTCGCTGCCTTTGCTCAGGCTCAAACGATAATATTGGGCAAGCGCCGTGATCAGGCCGTACGCTTCGTGGCGTTCCCCGGTCAACGTCAGGTAACCCGCCGATTCCAATGCGTTATACAGGAAATGGGGTTTGATCTGCTGCTGCAAAATATCGAGTTCGAGCTTGCGCCGCGTCCGCTGCTCTTCCTTCTCCCGGAGGATGGCCTCCTCAATCGTCGTAATCATGCTGTTGTACCGGTCCTGAAGCTGCCGGATTTCGCCGGAACGGGACGTGAGCCGCACCTGCTGGAACTCCCCGGATTCCGCTTTCCGCATGGATTTCAACAGGCTTAGGATCGGGTATGTAATGGACCTGGAGATCCAGATGGAACCTAAGAATATGAATACGAAGTTAAACAGGACGATCGGAATCAGCACCCGGTTGATCGGCCCGTAAGGGTTGGACCATTCGCTAAGGTTCAGGGCGGTCGCGTATTTCCAGCCGTCGGCCTCGCTTGCTGCGACCAAATACCTTTCTTTGGCGGCTTTTTGAAGCGTCGTTCCGGAGGACTGTTTCCTGAAGGATTCCGAATCCGCAAACTGCCGGAGCTCCGGCCGCGAAAAAGGAATTAAGAGCTCGTTTTCCCTCATCACCATGAGGTCCATCTTGTTGTCGCCCAAGGAACGTTCGTAGCTTTTTTTGATTTGGGACATCGGAACATTGAGGATCAGGATCCCGATCCGTTTGGCGGTGTTCAAATCGTTGACCGAGCGGATGAGGGACAAATAACGTTCCCCGCTTTGCCCCGCGTTCAGGATGCCGCCCGCGTCGATTCTCCAAATGTAGCTCCCGTTTTTTTCGAGCACCTCCCGGTACCAGGGCGCCTTGCGAACGCTTTCAACAGTAAGTCCTAACTTGAGGTCGTCTACGGAATAATAAAGATCGTCGTTGCGGATCAAATATACGGAAGAGATCGTGGGTTCTGCAAGGAGAATCTCGTATAACACTCTTTGTACGATTTGATTCGATTCGACGATCCCTTCGTCTTTCCAGTCGGTCTGCAAAATCTCCTGAATCGTGCTGTTCGCGATGATCCGCTGGGAATATTTATTCGTGTTGTCGAACAAGGATTGCAGGCTGGACCGGATCGCATATAACGTTTGGTCCGACACGTCGGCGATTTTGCTTTCCGCCAGGTTCCGGTTGATTTTTTGGTACAGTACGCTGCTGATGAGCAAGGAGGCTGCAAGCAGCAGGATAAAATAGGACATCATTTGGGTTCTGATTTTGGTGAATTTCACCTCATGCGCCCCCTGCCGCCAGTCTGGTCTACCGAATGATTATTATGATTATAGCATCCTTCATGCCTTTCTTGGACTACAATCTTGCGAAAGTCATCCCTTGACGGCCCCGGCAACGATACTTTTTTGGACTTGCTCGCTCAGCAGGGCGTAAATGAGGACCGCCGGAAGCGTCGCAAGCACCATGCCTGCCGCCATCGCGCCGTACTCCGTCGAGTAAGCCCCTTTCAGAGCATTAATGGCCACCGTAATCGTCATCAGCTTCGGATTGTTGATGAACGTATTGGCGAACATCAGCTCATTCCAGGCGGAAAGGAACGTGAAAATCGAGGTCGACACCAAAGCCGGCTTGACCAGCGGCAGCATGATCCGGTAAAACATCTGATAAATGCTGCATCCGTCCACGACGCTGGCTTCCTCCAATTCCTTGGGGAGCGCCGAGAAAAATCCGATCAAAATGAATATGGTGCTCGGCAGCGCATTGACGGTATAAGGGATGACCAGCGCCCACGGCGTATTTAACAGGCTGGTCGCCTTCAGCATCAGGAATACCGGCAGCAGCGTCGCATGCACGGGGATCATCAGCCCCGACATAAAGAAGGCGAGCACGAGCTTGCTCCATTTCCATTTCATGCGCACGATCGCATAGGACACCATGGAGGCGAGGAGCCCCGAGGCCACGACGGTGATCGCCGTGTAGGCCAAGCTATTGATGAGGTTTCTGCCGAGCGTCGAACCCGAAAAAATATATTCGTAATTGGACCACAGCCATTTGCCGGGAAGGCCCATCACGTTCGTTCCGGTGATCTCCATATTGCTTTTGAACGAAGTCAGAACGAGCCAAAGCAATGGATACAACTGGATGACGGCAAATCCGATAAGCAATATTTGGAGTCCGACGCGGATCCATCTTCGTCCCCGGGCAAGCGTCATCTTCCTTCCTCCTTCTCTTCCCGCGTGCGCAGCAGCTTTTGCAGGATCAAATAAAAGACGAGGCATTCCGCGACCATAAACACGGCCATCGCGCTTCCGTAACCGTACATGTTCCGATTGAAAATGGTGGTATACATCAGCGTGCTGGGCACGTCGGTGGACGGCGAGGCTTTGCCTCCGGTCATGATGTAGACCAGGTCGAAAAATTTGAGCGAGCCGATCACCGCAAAAATGACGCAAACCCTTAAGATCGGCACCATCAAAGGAATCGTGATGGAAAACGCGGAGCGGATCTCCGAAGCCCCGTCGATTTTCGCGGCCTCGTACAAATCTTCGGGTATTCCTTTGATCGCCGCATACATCAGAAGCATGTGGTATCCGACATACTGCCATACGATCGGAATCATGACGCTGAATAAAGCGGTACGGTCTTCCGTGAGCCAGTCATGCGTCCACGATGCCAACCCGATCCGCTCCAGAAAATGGTTCAGAATGCCGTAGTTCGGATTGTAGATCGTTAAAAACATCAGGCCGATGACCGCGGACGAAACCAGCACGGGGACGAAAAAAAGCGTCCGGTACAGCTTCTCCCCCTTGACGCCCCGGGCGAGGATCAAAGCCAATATAAGCGAAACCGGCAGCTGCAGGCAGACGGACAGAACGGCCAAATAAACGGTATTCAAGACCGAATGGCCAAATTCCATGCCGTACGTGTCGGTCACGAACAGATCCTTATACAGGGCCAGCCCCACGAACTTGGCCGGCTGGATGCCGTCCCAATCCAACAGGCTGTAGTAGACGGATTGCAGGATCGGAACAAAGCCGACGAGTGCAAACAAAATCAGAGAAGGGAGAACAAAAACCGCAATCGCCTTCTTGTTACTTAATACCTGGTGCATATGTAGTGAACGCCTCCCATAAAGGCGCATGCGGCGGCCGGAGCCCGCCGCATGCGCGTGTAATTTCCTTTTATTCGCCGGAGCTGATCTTGGCCTGCAATTCTTTGGTGTACTCTTCCGGAGACACTTTGCCCGACACGAACTTCATAAGCGAGCCGAACATGGATTCCGCGTCGTTGCCGGACAACATTTGATCCCACCAATACGTAAAGCCGCTGGCTTTGGAGGACAACTCGCCCACCTGGAGCGCCAATGGATTCACGCCTGACGTGTCCCCGACATCCCCTTTCCATGCCGAGGTTCCCGAACCTGCCAGGAACACTTCCTTGGCCATCGTTTCGATGAAGAACTTGTACACTTCCCATACCTTCTCCTGATTCCGGACTTTCGAGTTGATCACAAACGTTTCTCCCGATCCTCCGAACCATTCGTCAGCGCCGCCTTTGCCTCCCGGAATCGTCGGAAACGGAATCGGGACGATTTTGCCTTTGACGGGGGAGTCCTCCGCTTCGATCTGTCCGTTGACCCATCCGGCCATAAACAGCATCGCTGCTTTTCCGGTCAGGAACATGTTGATCGAATCGTCGTACGAAGTGCCCAAATAATTGGCGCCGAACGCTTTGGCATCGATCAGCTCCTTGTATTTCCGCGCCGCTTCCACGAATTCCGGCGTATCGAAGGAGCCTGTTTTCTTCAGCGCCTCGTTGGTTGCCGCCGTCCCGCCCATCCGGATATCCAGAATCGCGTTCCAGAACATCGCGGGCCACCGGTCTTTGGCGCCAAGCGCGATCGGCGTCACGTTTTTGGCTTTGAGAGCCGACACCGCGGCCAGCAGCTCATCCCACGTCGTCGGCATTTTTGCTCCCGCTTGGTCAAGCAGCTCCTTGTTCACGTACAGACTTGCGGTCGCGATATTCGTCGGCAGTCCGTACAGCCTGCCGTCAAAAGTAAAATTGTCCGTCGTTCCCGGCACGAGTCGATCCAGCGTTCCGTCTTTGGCCAGTTCGTCTAACGGAAGGATCCGCTTCCCCTCGACGAAAGGCTGGGAAAAACCCCCGCCCCAGGCATAGAAAATATCGGGAAGCTCATCCGCGGCCGACGCCGATTTAATTTTCGTTTTATACGCTTCGCCGCCGACGCCGACATGTTCGATTTCCACATCCGGGAACTTTGCTTTCGTCTGCTCCAGAGCCTTGTAGAACCCGACGTAACCGCCGTCCTTCGAATTGGGGTCCGCAAACTGGGACCACATCGTAATTTTGATCTTTTCCTTGCCCGCTTCCGCCGATGTCCCTTGGTTCTCCGAATCGCCGCTTTTTCCGCAAGCCGCGGTCATCAGAACCAGGGCCAGAGCCAGGGACGAAAGGATCCCTGCTTTCCATTTTTTCATCGAATGCTGACCTCCCCTGTTTTCTAAAACGCTTACAAACCTATTGTAGAGTCCTTTCCTTTCTCGGAACATGGAATATCATTGCTTTTTCATTGAAAATGATGACAGGCGGGAACGAAGAGGCAGGTGCCCCGACACCCGGTTTGCTTTTGATTTCCTTAAAGAAAAAGAAGACCGGAAACCGGCCTTCTTCGCTGACTTGTCATGATTTCTTCTTTTGGAACAGGAACCGGACGATCGGGCAGGAACTGGGCTGTGCCTTTCAACCTTAAAGGTCCGCTTCTTTGATAAAGACGATTTTCACGCCGATAATCCGGCCTTCGCTATCCGCAGCCGCATACGCTGCATAGCCTCCGTCGCCAAAACCGGAATGCGAAACCACGCCCCCGTCCAGCACGCCGGCCTCTGTTTCGCTTCCCGTTATATCGCAGCAGGCAAGATACCATTCGCTGTCCGTCGTATCCGGCTCCGGCGCTTCCGGATCGGGAATGCGGTATTTGCTCGCATCGAATATGCCCGCCTGCCCGCTGTCCACGCCGACGATGAAATTGCATTTCACCCATTCCAGCCGCTCTTGCTGATCCGTATATGCGCTGTGGCAAGCGACCAGTTTGGCGCAGGCTTCGCCCCAATCCCTTACCTCGGCCTTGTGGACGAAAGCGTCCCAGGCGCCGTTTAACGGGCGGTCCAACACGCCCATAATGATCGTGTCCGGGTTCAAGTCGTAACAAGGATCGGATACGACCATTTTGCCGGATGCGATTTCAAATTGTCCCAATGGAATCATCATGTTTCATTTCCCCTCTCTGTTCCCAACTGATTGCGATACGCTGGTATGTATATAAAATAGCCGACGGAACCGAAAAATTCAGACTTCCCCTTCAGCTCTATTCGCTCCTCTCGACCCATTCCCCTTCATATTCGCGGACAATGCCTTCTGCATCCGTCCGAAGTCGAGCGGTGTAGCCGCTGAGGGAACGATATTCGTATTTCGCCACTACGCGTGGTCACTCATGCCCGGTCCGGGTTATAACGATATTTCCTTATAATACAAAACGGTGGCGTCCAAGCTTCCGTCGGCTGAACGGGCAAAATGCGGAATTTTGCCGGCCTCGATGAATCCGAGCGATCGGTACAGCCCATTCGATGGGTCTCCTTCCCTCGTATCCAGAACAAGCAGCGTCCTGTTCTCTTGGCGTGCTGCCTCTTCCGCTGTCTCCATCAGCATCCGGGCGATGCCGCATCTCCGGGCTTCCGGGGATACCATAAGCTTCGCGATTTCCGCGCGATGCGCGGCATTGGGTTTCATGGCGAGGTGAAGCTGCACCGTTCCCGCCGCCCGGCCATCCTTCTCCGCAATCCATAATCGGACTCCCGGCGATATCGCCTGTTCCCAATATTTCTTCGCCTCCTGCTCCGAAAGCGGCGGCAAAAATCCAATCGATGCCCCGTCATCGACGACGCGGATCAGGACATCCGACAGCTGTTCCAACAGATCCGCATCGATCGCTGTGACCTCAAAGATATGAATTCGTTCGTTCACTGACACCCTCCCCTTCCTGTATTAACCTGATCTAATGACGATACCGGACAGCGGTTTGTTTCATTCGATCATAGCCGATCCGGACGGAAAGCGGTAGTCAAAAGATAAACTTTTTTAACATTTGCGGACCCTTGAAAACCAGGACATTTCGGATGCGCGCCAACCCCGTTTCTGTCGATCATAAGAACCTTTGCCGAAGTAGTTATGCGTTTCCTTGCTTTCGATTCGTTTAAGGGAGAAGCATCCCCGAATCTGTCTCTTCCCCAAGGACATCTTCCATTTTCTGCTTCCCACGGGGAGAACCTCCTGCTACAATGGGGATGACCATACAACGATGACAATGACGGGGGATCGGCAAAATGCATGTACTGCATGCGGTTACATCAGGATGGAAACTTCTTGGCCGCAATATCCGGCTTTTTTTTCTGGCGAATGTGCTGTACCAAATCGGGACGGGCATGTTTTCGGTGCTTTACAACTTGTATATTCAAGCATTAGGGTATGAAGACACGATGAACGGGACGATCGTCAGCGTGCAGTCTTTGGCGACGGCGCTCGTATTTATACCGATCGGGCTGATCGCCGACAGGGCCAGCCATAAGCTGCTCCTTTCGCTTGGCGCGATGCTTACGGGACTAAGCTTTATGGGAAGGGCTTTTGCGAGCGGGGAATCGGGACTGGTGCTGCTGGCGGTGGCCGCCGGCTTGTTTGCCGCCTTTTTTCAGGTGATCGCCGTACCTTTCCTCGCGGAAAATACGGATAAACAGCAACGGCTGAAAATATTCAGCTACCACTTCTCCCTCGTGCTTGCGGCGCAGGTGCTCGGCAGCAGCGGGGGCGGCGTTTTGGCGGATCTGCTGCAGCAGGCGGGGATGGAAAAAATCCATAGTCTGCAAACGGTGCTGTTCATCGGGGGCGCGGCAAGCTTGCTGGCGTTTATTCCGCTTTTGTTCGTCCAAAAAACGGTGAAGGAACACGTGCCGGTCGAAACCGCCGTGCCGGAGGTGGCAGCCAAACCAGCGGTTCCGGCCAAGGATGACTGGAAAGCCATCTGCAAATTCACGCTCGCCCAACTGATCGTCGGAACGGGCTCCGGGCTTGTCGTGCCTTATTTGAATCTTTATTTTACGAACCGTTTTGCCGTTTCGTTATCGGCCGTCGGGATTTTGATTTCGCTTGGCCAGGTGATGACCATCGTATCGATGCTGATCGGACCGACGCTGGCGAACCGGGTCGGCCCCGTAAAGGCCGTCGTGCTGTTCCAAATGATGTCGTTGCCGTTCCTGCTGCTGACCGGTTTCACGAACTTGTTCGTCATCGCGTCGATCACGTTCCTGTTCCGGCAGGCGCTCATGAATGCGGCCAACCCCATCCAGTCCTCCATCATGGTAGACCGGGTATCGGACGCGCGCCGGGGCATCGCCAATTCCATGACCCAAACCGCATTTATGCTCGGCTGGGCGACGATGGGACCGGTGCAGTCGTTCCTGCTGACGGCCTACGGAACCTATTGGGGATATGCGATCACCTTCAGCATGACCGGCGTTTTGTACATCACCGCGTCGGCGATGTATTATTTTATGTTCAAAGAAGGAAAAACCGCAGCTTCCAAAGCTGCGGCCGCGGTGTAACTTCTATTCCTATCTTCTTATTTACAAAGGTGTTTCTGTCAGGCGGAAGGCGATGCCCTTCCGCCTTTTGCATAAAACCACTCCTCATTAATAGAAGAAAAGAAGAGCTAATGGTAAATTTTTTGCCCGTTGGCTCTTCTAATTAAAATGTAGATCGTTTTATAAAACTTCAACCACTGTAGTAGCGGTCAGATCTTCCGTAGATAAGCTTCCATTTTCGGTATCGAGACGAATCAACATAACGACCTTTATTTTATAACGGCCTTTGGAAACATGACGGCCCTTTAGATCTTTATAATCCCATGTTTCTTTGTAACTTAGTGCCTCCTCATTCTTAAATTCCCGTTGTATCGATTTCATGGGAAATACTCTATTTGTAGACCACCTGTAAACTTCTTCATTTTCCTCATTCATTATAAATATCTCGTATTTTTGAGATCCGTAGTAAATTAGTTGGTCTTTCCTTGAAATGTTTCGAAGATTAAAAAGAATGGTTATGCGGTCTTCCTCTTTGATGGTATCTATGGAAGTTTTCATTACCTTACTTATAGGCTCCATTCTTTTCTTGACTTGAGTTTCTAAATGCCCTTCATTTTTGACATCATTCCCGCTTGGAAGGTCACTTGTTTTCAATGTATCACAGGAGTTACAAAACGTTATCAATATTAGACAGGAAATCCATACTGTAAGTTTTTTCATCCCCTTTTTCACCTCAAGTCATTGACGAGGACAATATGGAAAATGTTTCAAAAAGACTCCTGCCGCCCCCCTTCAAAAAACGCCCTCAACTCCTCCACGGTTCGCACATGATACGTCGGCCGAATCGCGGTCAGCTCCTCCTCGCTTCCGTATCCGAAACCCACCGCTACCGAATCGATGCCGTTTTTTTGCGCGCCGATGATGTCATGCTTGCGGTCCCCGATCATGATGGATTCTTCCTTGCGTAAGCTAAACTTCTCGATCACCGTGGCGATGATCTCCGCTTTGTCGGATAACGTTCCATCCAAATGGCTGCCGCAGACGTATTCGAAATAAGCATCGATGCCAAAATGCTTCAGCACCTCCACCGCAAATACGGTAGGCTTCGAAGTGGCCACGAATAACTTCCGGCCCTGTCCCTTTAGCGCCTCAAGCAATTCATGGATGCCATCGTACAGTTCGTTTTCGTAGATGCCCCGATCCTGGAAATATTCACGGTATTTCTCGACCGCCAGCACCGAATCCCGCTCCGAAAAGGAGTGGATCTCCCGAAAGGAGCTTGCAAGCGGCGGACCAATATACGGTATGAGCGTATCCGGATCCGCCACCTGAATGCCCCAATGGGTTAATGCGAATTGCACCGACTTCGTGATTCCGGCCTTCGGGTCCGTTAGCGTGCCGTCGAGGTCAAACAGGACGTTTGGATATTGCATGGCTTCTCCCCCTTTTAAAATCCCCCCGGCACCATCCTTTCGATCAAATGCCGCTTCCTCTTACTATATAAAGATTTTGCAAAAAGGGATAGAGAAGTTTTTAATGCTGCGATACCATCTCCGGGGCCAAAAAGGTATTCCGGATATAATCCGGATCCTGAAGCAGCGGTCTGCCGACCGCGATAAAATCGGCCAGGTTTTCCGATACGATGAATTCCGCAAGCGACGGGTCATAGATTTTTCCGACGGCGATCACCGGAATGCCCACGTATTGTTTTATAATGGAAGCATAAGGAACCTGGTATCCATCGGGAGTCGCGAGCGGATTGACCGGCAGCAGACCGCCGGAGGACACGTCCACCGCATCGATGTAGGCTTCCAGCCCTTGGAGGATCTTCCCGACTTCGACGGGAGTCAATCCTCCTTCGGCAAAATCGGATGCGGATACCCGGACGATCACGGGATAGTTTCTTCCCGTCTCCGAACGCACGGCTTCCAGGATTTCTTTTAAGAAACGGCTGCGGTTTTCGAGCGATCCGCCATATTGGTCGGTCCGCCGGTTGGACAGCGGGGACAGGAATTGATGCACCAAATGCCCGTGAGCCGCATGCACCTCGATGCCGTCGAACCCCGCCTGCAAGCTTCTTCGGGCTGCGAGGCGGAAATTCTCCACTTCGGCGCGGATGTCCGCGACGCTCATCTGCTCCGGAACGCCGTATTCATCATCGTAGGCGATGGCACTTGGAGCAAGCAGCCGCGATGCGCCGTTTCGCCAAGATTTTCTGCCGCCATGCGTCAATTGAATGAATACCGGCGTATCCTTGGCGTGAACAGCATCGACGACCGGTTTCAAAAATGCGGTATGGGCGTCGGTAAAAATGCCGATGTCATTGTGAAATAGCCGCCCATTCGGGGAAACGCCGGTCGATTCGATAATCAACAGCCCTGCCCCGGATGCCAATTTCGCGTAATGCTGCACGTGGTAATCGGTCGCAAACGATTCGGGCGTCCCCTGCCACTGCTGCATCGGGGATACGATCAGACGATTTTTCAAAGTCAGCTTTCCTATATTTTTTTCGCTTAAAATGGTTGTGTTCATCCGCTAAACCCTCCTGAATGTTGAACTTGTGTACTGCTTCTTTTTTAATTACAGTTTATCGGGCGGAGGGCTGGCGTGCCATGCCAATAACAAGTTTTCCTTCCCGTTTTACTATGGATTTGAAGGACTATTTCCCCTTATACTTAAAAAATGAAAGCAGCCGTTGCTTGGCGGTGCGATGCCGATAATCGCGCATGCCTTGAAGGCGCCAGGAATAAATCCTATTTCGTAAGATCATATGCTACATGCCGCCAAAGGAGGATGTCCCCTAATGGATCAAACCGACTTGAAAATATTGAATATACTGCAGGACAACGCCCGGATTACCATTTCCGAATTGGGCCGGATGATCAACATGACCGGGCCGGCGGTCACGGAACGGGTACGGAGGCTGGAGGAAAAAGGAGTGATCCGTTCGTATCGGGCCATGCTTTCTCCCGAAAAACTCGGAAAAGCCATTACCGCGTTTGTGGCCATTCAGGCGAACCGCTGCGACCTGTTCACGGATTTTTGCCGGCGGTCGCCGGACGTCGCGGAAGTCCATCAGATCAGCGGCCAGTTTAACTTCCTCATCAAGGTCGTCACCGAATCGATGCAATCGCTTGACCGATTCCGGAAGGAATGCAGCGAATACGGATTTACGCAGACGATGACCGTGCTCTCGACCCCGTTCGATCCCAAAGGCGTGCCTCTTGACGTTTAAAAGGCTGGCCGCCCGGATGTTTCGTAGGGTGGAACGTTCGTTTCCACCCGCCCCAACACCGGCAATGCAACGCTGATGCCCCTTGCCTCATTTTATCCGCCGATAACCGTGGTCGACACCGCATCTGAAGCATGATTCGCCTTCAATCCCGAAGCCAGCAGCAGCGCCAAAAATCCCCCGGCGACGCCCCACAAAACAAATACGTTCGAAGAGGCCGCACCCAACCCGCCAAAGTACATCGCTTCCCGCAATCCTTCTGCTGCAAACCGAAGCGGCGTCCACGAATAAATCCATTCTCGCGTCGCCTGGGACAAAAACTCCGGAGCCATGTTCAGCAGCGGTAAGGAGAAAAACATCAGCAGGACGAGCAGCGGCATCGCCGGGAATCCGATCCAATTCAGCAAAGAAGATTGCAGCAGGAAAAACGCCGATCCGGCCAACCATAGGAACAACCAAATCTCCCCCGTGTTCACCAGCTCCATGCCGTACCACGACGAAGCCATCCATAGGGTGAAACCCGACGCTATGCCGGCGATCACAAGTCCAGCGATCGCTTGCAGCGCGCTGACCGTCCACCTTCTGGAACCCGCCGCTACCGCTTTCCGGCTAGTCAGAAACATGACGACTCCGGTCACCAGGCTGCCGATCCACATGATCTGAATCAATAACCCCGGCGCATTCCCCGACGCATGGTTCGCCCCCGGCGGATGCACGACTTCCTCCTGAACGTTCATCGGCGCCATAAAAGCTTTAGCCGTCTCCACCGGAACTTGCCCCGTTTGTTGCCCGACTTGCCCAAGCAGCTGTTGTGCCAGCTCCCGGCTGATCAAGTTCATCGCTTGCCCCAAAACCTGTCTTACGACCGTCGAGGCTTGAGCGTTCATCCCCTCGTTGGCGATGATCTTCACCTTAGGGTGAATCGGCGAGGGAGTGGATAACGAGAGCATTCCGCTGCTCAGATCCGATGGAAGCACTAATGCTCCGTAATATTCGCGTTTATCCAGTCCTTCCCGGGCTTTTTCCTCGGAATCCACGACATGCCAGGCCAAAGGCAGCGCCCGGTTCGACAACATTTGATCCCGGATCTTCTCCCCGACCGCCAACGTTTCTCCATTCGGCAGCCCCGCAGGCCGGTCAAGGATAACAAGGGCAACCGGAAGCTCCTTGGGCTTTGATCCAAGCACCGATCCCATATCGCCGCCCCGAATACGACCAAAGCGACCAGGACGATCGCCAGTCCCAGCCACGTCATTTTTTGTTTCAGCATGATCATGATCCTCTACTCCTCGTCTCTATACAAATGAACAAAAATAGCGTTGCTGCGGCAACGCGACCGTATCCATTGGGTACTCCGATTTATTCGTAATGCGAAAGACATCACCCCTTAGAAATCGGCGATGTCTTTCTTGTTATTCAGCTGGGCCAACCTTAAAATCTGCTGTTCGAATTATTGCGTTTTTCCGCCGGCAGGATCGCCTCGACGACGTCCCAATGTTCGGCGATCTTTCCATCCTCTACGCGGAACAAATCGTAGAAAGCCGTAGGTCGGCCGTCGAAGACCCCTTCACTCACGGTAAGAACAAAATCGCCTTGTCCGATCACCTGATGAAGATGAGTATATTCGAATGTAATATTTTTTTCCGCCAGTGCCTGCAATGCGGCATGAAGACCCGAAAGCCCGTCCGCAATATGCGGACTATGCTGAATGTAGCGGTCCCCATCAAAATAAGTGTTCAGCAGGTCCGGGTTTTTCCCAAATAAAATGTTCTCGACATAGCTTTTGACAAGCGTTTTGTTCGCGTCCGTCTTGTCGATATCCTGAATCGTGACCGGTCCGTCAATCATCGTATGGTTGCTTGGGGTTTTCTCCACCATCTCTTGCAAATTATCCCAATGTTCGACGATCAGTCCATTTTCAAAACGGAAAATATCAATAGCGATTTTGGGGCCGAAAAAATCATATACGGAATGAAGCACCACATAATTACCGTCGACCAAAGCGCGTTTAATGCTTACCTTAGTTCCAGCTTCCTTCAAATGCGCAAGTGCGCCAAGCATAGCTTCACGACCATCGAGTAAAGCCTGGTTATGCTGGATGTATTTTTCCGGATGCACGTAAGCCGTAATCGCTTCGGGGTTGCCGCTCTCCAAACTTTCCAGCACGGCGATGGCCTTATGGACGAGCTCATTTTGATTGTTTAATGTCATTGGGATATCCTCCTAATATAAATTTATAGACATCAAGATAAATAATGAACGTCATGTTGTTTATTTATCTGTTGCTCATTATAATGAAGGTGAATATGGCGCTCAATATTCAATATTTTTAGTTTTGAAGGATAACATACAAATTCACATCACTTTGTCGCTTAACGATCGAAATTTTATTTGGGAGAACGAAAACCATGGACAAAAAAACCGATTTAAGAGTGCTGCGCACGAAACAATCGATTCGAAAAGCGTTTTTTGAACTGATTCAGGAAAAAGGGTATGAAGCGATCACGATCCAGGATATTGCCGATCGGGCCATGATCAATCGAAATACGTTTTATCTTCACTACCAAAATAAACCTGATTTGTTGGATATATGTATGGAGGAGTTGTTAAGCGAATTAAAGAAAGCAATCGTCCTATGTCCGATCCACATGAATCCTTTCAGCATTTCCAGGCTCGAGGCGGTCATGCAAGCGGTATTGGAGCATGTTTCGGGCAACATTTCTTTTTACGACGCGATGTTGATTGAGGAAAATAGAATCTATCCGTTTCGAGCGAAAATGGAGAATATCATTAGAGACAAATTAAATGAGGGGTGGAATCCTGCGCAGGCAGATCCCCCTTTGGCGATATCCAAGGATTTGCTGCTCGAATATCTCGTGTCGTCTTTCATGGGAGTTATTGTTTGGTGGATTCAAAACGAGGTGCCCCTGCCTGCGGATGAAGTTGCCTCCCAATTTAGTAAAATCGTTGCGTACGGGCATTGGAAAGCTGCCGGCATTGCCATTGAGGAATAAAATCAGCATAATATTCAATATCATGCTGCATGCAGCGACGGGCGGGAGGACAGGCCATGAACAAACAAGAACAGGTCATGACTGATTTCAGGGACTTATTTAACAAGATGGCTTGGCTTAATAGAAACAAAATGGAAGACAGCCTTAAAGGTTATAAGCCTTCTGAAGTACATTGCATCGAAGCCATCGGAAAAAACGCAGACCCCAACGTGACCAAACTCGCGGAGTCCCTTTATATGACTAGAGGCGCCATAAGTAAATTAACGAAGAAGCTCATGGAAAAAGGCCTGATCGATAGCTACCAGAAGCCGGATAACAAGAAAGAAATCTATTTTAGGCTAACGAAGCTAGGGAAAGACATTTATAACATCCATGAGGAACTGCACAAAGAATTTCAAGAACGGGACCAAGCTGTATTTAAGCAGGTAACCGAGGAACAATTTGACGGTATGCTTCGCTTCATTGAAGCGTATAGCAAGCATTTGGATGCAGAAATAAAGAAACAGGGTATAAGCATTAATTAAGTTAAAGCGCATTTGAATCATGAAAATGCAACCACAGGCAGCCGGGCTCGATTGAGAGCAGGCTGCTTTTTTGCATCTTCGCTTTTGTTGACAAGGAAACAATATTGCGATATTGTTGACAAGGAAACAAATAATGCGAATAACAACAACCTCGGAGAGGAGAAATAAAATGGCAAAAGACAAAGTAAAGGAACCCGGATTACCCCGGGGAATCCTCATGACTGCCTGGGCGATTGCACTTGGAGCCATTGCTCCCATGCTGGACTCAACGATGGTGAACATCGCCGTCGATACATTATCGAAGGATTTCAACACGACATTGGATACCATTCAATGGGCCATTACAGGTTATGTGTTAGCCCTTGCGATTGCGGTTCCCGTATCCGGCTGGCTGATGAACAAATTTAACGGGAAGAAAATCTTTATCGGAGCGGTCATCGCCTTCGGTCTCATTTCCGTTTTGGCAGGTGCTAGCTGGGATATTTCCAGCTTCATCTTCTTTCGTTTGCTTCAAGGATTCAGTGCGGGGATCATTACCACGCTCATGTCAACCCTATTGGTTCACACGGCTGGTCCGGAAAATGTAGGGAAAGTGATGGCCATCGTCAGCACGCCTATGATTCTCGGACCGATCTTAGGGCCGGTCATCGGGGGATTCATCGTTCAAGGGGCATCATGGCACTGGATATTCTTCATCAACGTGTTTATTGTTCTGATTGCTGCACCCCTGATGATAAAAAAAATCCCGGACTTTGAACCGTTCGACAAAGACAGTACGCTCGATGTTTTTGGAATTATTGATTTGTCCTTCTTGAGTGCTGCCTTGATATACGGCATTACGAAAGCAGCGGACCATGCGTCTTTTAACAATCGCGAAACCATCCTGTGGGTGGGCATTGGTCTGGCTTTAGCCGTCATTTACTCCGTATATAATCGGATCCGGAAGAATCAAACCGTGCTTCCAATGAATTTATTTGCACGCAAGAGCTTCGCGGCTTCGAGTATCGGTTTGTTCTTGGCGAATATATCCGTCATGGGCCCGATGTTGATCCTGCCGTTATTCTTCCAAAACTTCCGTCATTTCACGGCAATCGAAGCAGCGCTGGCGTTAATTCCCCAGGGTGTCGGGATGCTCGTTACCCGGCCGATGATCGGAAAAATGATTGATAAGATCGGTGCGAAATACGTGGTCATGGTCAGTCTCGTTCTTTCGCTTATCGGATCGCTTCCGCTAATCTTCATTACCGATCAAACAAGCATGATCTGGATTTCCATCGTATTGTTCATCCGGGGGACCAGTTTCGGAGGAATTATGCTTCCGCTCACGAGTGACGCTTATACAGGACTTGACGGCAAACTACTTCCGAAAGCAGGCGTCGGCTTAAATATGATTGAAAACCTTGGCTCCAGCTTTGGCTCGGCTGTGATGGCAACCGTCGTCGCAACGGCCCAGCAAGGGATGCAGCCGACGATTGCCAACGGATTAAAAGGTTATCATGCCGGATTCTTGGTATCCGTCGTTGTCCTTGCGGCAATCTTCATTCCGGGTCTATTCCTTACCCATAAAAAGAGGGCGAAAAGCTTTGATTCGTCTATATAACCCGGGAACGGCCGGAATCCGGAGATACAAAAAAGCGCTGCCTGCGGAATCAACCGCCAGCAGCGCCTTAAACATGTGTTACGGATTATACCTCATCCCAAATTCGTCTTAAATTTTCAAGGCCCAGCTTCGTGCCTTCCCGGCACTCCTCCATGCCTTCGAATTCCAGCGTGACGTATCCGTCGTAACCGGACGCCTTGATCATCCGCAGCACCCGCCGCACGTCGATATCTCCTTGCCCGAAGATCGATCCCCGCAGGTAGTTTCCGTGGGACGAGCGGAACCAGGCCCCGCCCCCTGGGTTCTGATCGGCCGGACGGATGTAGAAATCCTTGACGTGAATCAGCGAAGCAAACGGCAGGTTCCGCTTCACGCCGACCAGCGGCTGCTCATCGACGCAGAGAAAATTGCCGATGTCGAGCGTCGTTTTGAAATTCGGACGGTCCACGGCCCGAAGCACCCGCTGCACCCGGTCGCTGGCCTGCACGCTGACGCCGTGGTTTTCGATCGTGGTCGTGATGCCGTATTGCGCCGCATAATCCGCGATGCGCCGACAGCCCTCCACGATTTGCGCCAGATTGTCCTCCAGATAGTCGATGCCCCATTTTTCGGGCGGGAGCGTAAAAGCCGTCACGTCGTGGCGCATATGCTTCATCCCAAGGCGATGGACCGTATCCACATGCCGCTTGACCCTTTCCATTTCGGCTTCGAACGCTTCCGAAGTTTCCTGCACGAAATTCGCGGGCATCGAATAGTTGGACAATGCAATGCCTTTTGCGGCTGCCCGCTCGCGGACGGCATCCGCGAGATCCGGCTGGTCCTCCAGGGTGAAGCCGTAAGGAACGATCTCCATATGTTCCCCGCCCTGCTCCGCAATCCAATCGATGACGTCCAGGACCGTCATCTCTCCCGCTTTGATCGCTTGGAGCAAACTATAGGTGCTGACTCCAGGTTTCATTCCGTTCATCCTCCCTTTCGGTATCGATATCAACAGCTCATTTGGACGATCAAACGCTTACAATTCCTCCGTCAGTTCAAGCTCAATGACCGTATCCAGTTCATCCGGCAAGTCTCCTCCGGGGATGTGAATGAACGCGCCGCTTTCCGTATCCGAATATTGGTCCGCCATCCAAGGCGTATGCACATGGAGTTCGCTGCCGTCCGCAAGCAGGCGGGCTTTTTTGATTTTGCCCTTCAGTCCCTGGAAGTAAATCGGCCCGATGCCCCGGTCGAAGACGTGCGCGTACAGCTTGTTGCCGCGCTGGGTGTAGCGGCCCCACTCCGGCTTCGGCAGCTTGGCGATGCCGCAGCCGTAGATGCTGTCGCCGTTGCGGCGCAGCCACTCGCCGACCGTCTCCAAAATTTCAAGCGACTCCTTCGGAATTTCCCCCTTTGCGTCCGGACCGACGTTCAGGAGCAGATTGCCGTTTTTGCTGACGCATTCGACGAGCGCGCGGATGACCTGGCGCGGGGATTTGTAATTCCGGTCGGTCGCGTGGTATCCCCAATGGTCGTTCAGCGTAATGCACGCTTCCCACGGAATCGGCTCGCCGGCCGAATTGACGATGCCCTGGGGCGGAATGATTTGCTCCGGCGAGAAGAAATCCCCGGCGTACACTTCAGGCTCCGCCGCCATGATGTTGCCGCCGAGCCGGTTATCGATCACGATATCCGGCTGCAGGGAACGGATCATTTGGATGAGTTCGGTCGCGCGCCATTTTTCGCCCGTCATATCGTCGTAAGAAAAATCGAACCACATGATATCGATTTTGCCGTAGTTGGTCAGCAGCTCCCGGACCTGGCCGTGCATATAGTCTAGGTAACGGTCAAAATCGATCTTTTTGTCCTTGTAAGCCTCGTTGTCGCGCATCGGATGCTGACGGTCGCCATAAGCCGGATAATCGTCATGATACCAGTCGATCAAGGAATAATAGAAACCGACCTTCAGCCCCTCCTCGCGGAAAGCGTCCACGTATTCCCGAACGAGGTCGCGCCCCGCCGGTGTATTCGTCGCCTTGTAATCGGTCAGCTGGCTGTCGAACAAGCAAAAACCGTCGTGATGTTTCGTCGTAAGCACCGCATATCGCTGTCCGGCAGCTTTGGCCGCTTTGGCCCAGCTCTTCGGATCGTATAGCACCGGATTAAATTCTTCGAAATAAGGCTGGTATTGTTCGTTGGTGATCCGCTCCTGGCTTCGCACCCATTCCCCTCGGGCTGGAATCGCATACAATCCCCAGTGGATAAAAAGGCCGAAACGGTCGTTCATCAGCGGCAGCGTTCGTTCGAAACGCGGATTCATGTCGTATTACCTCCGTTTGTTATATAAGTTGAACCAAATTTTGTGCGGATGAAGGCAGCCGGGTGAAATGTTCTTTCGATCGCTGTTGCTCCCAGATTTCTTTGATTTAACTCATTCATGGTCGAAATCCGCTCACAAAGGCGAACGCTTCGCTTCTTCAGAATCCTTTCCCCCTTTTGCCTATTCCTTGTCACGTTTCTTTAGTTCAACTTATATAGGTTTATTTTTTGTTCTTTTCGTCGTAAGCCGTCTGGTAAATCTCCAGATATCGCTTCAGGTTCATTGCATCGAGCTGGCTGACGTAGCTGTCCCAATCCGCATCCAGGCTGGCGTCGCCAATGACGAAGCGGGCGATCATTTCATCCACGTAGTCATTGATCGTTTTCGCCAGGTCGGCGATTTCGGACGCCTGCTCGTTCGTCAGGAACAGCGGCGGAACCGTGCTGACATCCTTCGGTTTATACGGCTCATATTTATTCTTCGTCTCGTTGTACAGAATTACCTCTAAATCGTCGTCACCTTTTGCGACGGCAGACAATCTGAAATCGTTGGTACGCAGCGCAGGGCCGGTTTGCGCCCAGTTGACGTTTTGCACCGTGCCGTAGGATTTAAGCTCCGACCACACCGCAGGTTTGCCGTTGATGCCGATTTCGCCTTCCTTGGCGTCGCGCCATTCCTGATCCGGACGGCCGTACACGCTCCGCAGCGTCATCTCTTTTTCGTACAGCCCGTCGGCCCAGCGGAGCGCCAGCTCCGGATTTTTGGCTTTTTTGGTGATGATGAAGGCGCCCGGCGTCAAAGCCGTCGTGTCGACGGCGGCATACTGCACGCCTCCCGGTCCTTTTAACGGCGGAACCGCTTTGTATTCCTTCCAGCGTCCGCTGTCTCCCATGAGCTGCGTGAATACGCCTTCATGTCCGCCCGTGGATGCCCCCAAGATGACCGTACCCGGATTTTCCCCCTGCTGAATCAGCTGGTTTTCGTCCTGAGTGAACGATTCCGGCGCGATCAGGCCTTCCTTGTAGAGTTTGTTCAGATACCGCAGGCCCTCGCGCCATTCCGGCTTGTTGAAGGCCACGTCCAGTTTGCCGTCCTTAATGAACATATGCTTGCTGCTTGATCCGTACACCGGATTATAGATAAAAGAGTTCATCAGGAACGCGTCGATGGTCGAACGCCATGATTTTTGCGTGATGGACAGCGGGATTTCGTCCTTTTTCCCGTTGCCGTTCGGATCGTTTTCCTTAAAAGCCTTCAGCACGTTGTAGAGCTCGTCGGTCGTTTTCGGCATCTCGAGCCCCAGTTTCTTGAGCCACGGCTCATAGATCCACATTTTTTGGCTCATCGAGCAGTGGTAGCAATCGTTGACCTCGGGGAGCGCATAAATGTTGCCGTCGATCGCCGTAACCGTTTCTTTGATTTCCGGGTTGTCCGCGAACATTTTTTTCGTCTGGGTGCCCTGCTTTTCGATTAATTCGTTCAAAGGAAGGAACGCGCCTTGGGAGCCGTAAATCATCTGCTGCGTCGGCGAAACGTTCAGGCCCATGATGACGTCCGGATAATCTTCGCTCGCCAGCACGAGGTTCAGCTTTTCCTGCATGCTTTGTTCCGGAACGACCTCCCATTCGATATGGACGTTCGTTTTTTCCTCATACCATTTGGTGAACTCGTTCGTTTCGAAATTTTCCACCAGCGGGTTGCCGCGCACCATGATTTTCAGCGTTGTTTTTTCTTTAACGAGCGGATAAGTCCCCGGCGGCGTCAGCTCCACAGTGCCCGCAGCGGGCGGGTTGCTTCCTTTCATATCCGCGCCCTCCTCTTTTGCGCCCCCGGAGCAGCCTGCGAGCAGCATGCCGGCGGCAATGACGATCCCCGCGATTTTATTCAGCTTTTTATACATAACGCCCCTCCATCGATTTCAATTTTGGCTTCCGTTCTATCCTTTTAATGAACCGATCATGACGCCTTTCACGAAAAACTTCTGCACGAACGGGTACACCACCAGAAGCGGCACGGATGTGACGACGATCAGCGAATATTTGAGCAGCTCCCGCAGTCCCTGGCGCGCAGCGGCCGTTTTGGCGTCCCCGAGCATGTCGATATTGATCTCGTTTTGGACGAGAATGTCCCGAAGAATCAATTGCAGCGGATACAGCTCCGCCCGTTTGAGAAAAATCATCGCGTTAAAATACTGGTTCCAATGCCCCACGGCATAAAACAACGCAATGACCGCCAGAATCGGCCCCGAAAGCGGCAGCACGATCCGGAGCAAAAAACGAAAGTCCGAACAGCCGTCCAGCTGGGAGGCCTCCAGCAATTCTCCGGGGATCGTCGTTTGGAAATAGGTGCGCATGATGATGACGTTCCAGACGGACAGCGCCCCCGGGATCAGCATGGACCACACGGTATCGATCATGCCCAAATCTTTGACGAGCAGGTACGTCGGGATCAGCCCCCCGCTGAACATCATCGTAAATACGAACAGCAGCATGAACATGTTCCGCCCGCGAAAATCGACCCTGGACAGCGGATACGCCGCCAAAACCGTAAACAGCAAATTGATGCCGGTTCCCGCCACCGTATAAAAAATCGTGTTCATGAAGCCGCGCACGACCATCGTGTTTTTGAACACGGCCCGGTAGCCATCCAGCGTCGGTTCGACCGGCCACAACCATACCCGTCCCGACAACACGGCGCTGCTCGAGCTGAATGAAGCGCTTACAACATACACAAGCGGGTACAGCACGATCAGCATGACAAGCGTCAACACGCAATAATTCACGATCGTAAACAGACGGTCAGCGCCGGCTTCTTTTATTTTCATTGCATGCATAGTTCCGCCGCCTTTCTACCATAAGCTTTCCTGCTTCAATTGCTTCGCCGTCTGATTGACGATGATCAGCAGGATGAATCCGATCACCGCTTTGAACAGGCCGATGGCCGTCGCATAAGAGAAATTCATCGCCTGCGAGACAAGCCCAACCTTGTAGACGTATGTGTCGATCACTTCCGAGGTGCGCAGATTAAGCGGGTTTTGCATCAGCAATATTTTCTCGAAGCCCGTCTCCAGCATCTGTCCCGTGTTCAAAATGAGCAAGATGACCGCGATCGGGAGAATCCCGGGCAAATCGATATGACGCATCCGCTGAACCTTGGTCGCGCCGTCCATGACGGCCGCTTCATGCAGCGCCGGGTCGATGCCGGACAGCGCCGCCAAATAAATGATGCAGGCGAACCCCGTGTTTTGCCATACATGCGACCAGACGTAAATCGATTTGAACCACGACGCCTGCGCCATAAAATGGTACGGACCGAGCCCGAACCAACCGAGCAGCGTATTGACGAGCCCCGTCCGCGGATCGAGGAACTGCAGCAGAAGGCCCACCAGCACGACCAGCGAGATAAAATACGGCGCGTACGTGATCATTTGGACCGACTTTTTGAAGCGTTCGTTTTTGACGTAATTGAGACCGAGCGCCAGGATGATCGGGAACGGAAAACTTGCGATCAGCGCGTAAAAGCTGACCACGAGCGTGTTCCGGAGCAGCCTCCAAAATTCATGCGAGTGGAAAAAACGCTCGAACTGCGCGAATCCGACCCACGGGCTGCCGGTGATGCCTTTGGTCACGTTAAAATCCTTAAACGCGATTTGCGCTCCGTACATAGGCACGTATTTAAATACGATGATGTAAATCAGCGGCAAGGCAAACAAAGCGTACAGCTGCCATTTGCGCGTGATGTCTTTCCAAAGATTCAGCTTGGTCACCCCCTTTGTTTTGGATGGAAAAATCCGGCCGGTGACCACAGCTTAATTGAAAGCGCTTCATTGCGTAAATCTGCATGTTTTGCCGGTTATGCCGGGCTTTAGAAAAGGCATTATTCCGTTTTCCCGGCGGTATCCGTTTTTTAAGAAAAGGCTGCGTGCGGCGGCCGTTTGGGCCTTTACGCTTCACGCGGCCGGGAAATTTTGCGGTATTCGGTGGCGCTTACGCCGTTGGCCCGTTTGAACGCCCTGCTGAACGAGTTCAGCGACAAATACCCGGTCCGGACCGCGATTTCGCTGACGGGAATTCCGGTTCCGGCCAGCAGCCGCTTCGCCTCATCCATGCGGACATGCTCCAAATAATCGGAAAAGTTCATTCCGGTCTGCTCTTTGAAAAAATAAGACACGTACGCTTCCGAATTCCGGGCTTCCCTCGCGAGTACCGCAAGGCTTAAATCCGGATCCGGGAAATGGCTGTCGATGTATTCCATCAGCTTGGCAGCCAGCGTATCGTTATGGCTCCGTTTTTGTTCCTCATGCTTGCGGCACAGCTGCATTAGGGCTTGAAAAAGCTTTTGGACGGCTTCATCAGGCGACCATGAGGGATCGGAAACTTCCAGCACCACCTTCATCTCGTCGGTCAACGCATCCCGGTTCGCGAAGGAAGGCTCGCAGCATTTCATCAGCGTTCCGCTCAGCTCCTGGGCCAGCAGCTTATGGGCGACGACGGGCAGCGGACCGCTGCCTTCGTTTTTCTCCCGGATTTCCCCGATCAGCCGGGCCGTCTCCGGCTCGTTACCCGAACGCACCAGCTGGATCAACCGCTGTTCCACGTCGGAAGGGTAAAAATAAACGGGCGGCGGCACTTCCGCTTCCTCATAAAACAATATCGGCTGCCGATCGCTCCAGGCCGCGTTCACTAGAAGAAACTCCGCTTCGCCAAGGGAACGATAAACTTCGGTCAATCTCGTCTGGCACGTGCCCACGGCAATCCAAAGCCCGGAATGGCTGGTTTGCTTCACATGATCATGCAATTGCGCCACCAGCCGTTTGACCCCTTGCATAAAATCGTCCGGCGTCTCGCCTTCCCCGTGAACGAGCAAAGCCAGTTTGTTTTCGCCCAAATCATGCGCCTGAGCCGAGATTTGCACCTCCGGCCCGATCGATGGGATGGCGTCCCGGATGTTCAGTTTCACAATGTCCAGCTCCGTCAGCATCTCCTCGTTGTACGGAGCGTGGTAGCCCCGAATTTGGACGGCGGACACGGCGAAATATCCGCTCCTCAGCTCCATCCGGGCATGCTCCATGGCGGCTTCGACCTCGCCCATGGACGTATACCCGCCCTGAAGCAGACGATCAAAAAACACGCTGCGAAGCAAAGGGACCTGCGCCTCGAGCCTGCTGCTCAGCTCGCCATGGCTTTCGACCAGCGCGGAAACGGAGCTGCGGATGTCGTCCATCAGGTTACCGAGCGGGCGGTTTTTGCCGCCCCCGGGTTTCAGCGGCAGCAGCTGCAGCATTTTAAACACGGGCCTGCTGCTCCGGTAGGCCAGCAATGCCGCAACGGCGAGCCCTGCGCCCAACGCCAGCATAAATACGGTTAACGTCAGCTCTTTGATGTAATTGGCCTTGGCAAGCACGACCGTCTCCGGCTGGGCGGATACGTAGGTCCAACCGTTGTACTGGGAAGTCGTTTGCGTGATCAGCATCTTTTTCCCGTTCCAATCAAATAAGGAAAAACCTTCTTTAACAGGAAGCGCTTTCATGATTGCGGTCGTCGGATCCATGCCCACGTAACTGATCAGGTTGCCGTTTTGGTCCGCAACATAAGCAAACCCTCCCTGCTCGGCATCGATATGCCGCAGCATCTCTTGAATTTGCTTGTTGTCGATCAGCACGGTAATGACGCCTCCGCCGTCTTTCGTGCCGAAGGACTGCATGTAGCTCACGACCGAATATGGTTTTCCTTCATACAGAACCTGCCTGCCAGGCTTATAGGTTTTGTAATAATACCGCCCGAAAAGCTCGTCGTACCACTCCTCGTAGGATTTGCCGTCATAACGCAGCTGCAGGCCGTAGAACTGCTTGGCATCGTACACCTTGCGGGGCGAAATGAACATGCCGCTGTTTTTGTACGCGATAAAATAATCGATGATAAAATGGTTGGTTATCCGGTAATCGAACAAGCTTTTTTCCAGGTCCCAGAGCCGGAAAGGGTTCGTTTGCTCGAACGGGGCTTTGACGAACTGAAAGGACTGTATTTTGGACTCGCTGGCCATCTGCTGCGCAATCGTCTCCACTTCGGCAAAACGGCCGTCAAGCGCCTCGCGGATTTGGCCGAGCGCCGCCGCATTGCTTTTCATCGTTTCCGATTCCACGAGCGACGATGTTTTATGGTAGGCAAACCACCCCGCAAGCAGAGACCCGAGCAATATAAGCACGTATGGAACAAAAAATCGAAGGATCAACGTCGCGCGTTCACTGGAAGCATTCACAGCCATATCCCACCTTTGGATCTGTTTTACGGATCATGCCGGCCGCACGCAGCGGCCGTTTCCTTAACGATTATAAAATGCGGCAGACCTTTTGAAAACGCATTCATCAAAAAAAGAAGCCGGCCGGACTGTAAGTTTTCCGGCATGGCTTCCCCTATGCGGGTTCAAACCCTTGTTGAACAAGGAACAGCCCAAGCTTTTCCTCGTCCCAATCATGCATGTCAAGCATCCGCTGATACGGATCTCCTTCGAGGCTGAGCAGTCTGGCAAAGGCGGGTTCGGTTTTGACGCCGCTGCTTTTTAATTTTCTGACGTCGTCGCGGAATACGGGTCCCAGCCGTTTCAATATCCGGTCTTCGACGACCATATGTTTATAGGCGTTCTGCTGCGTCACCGGCCGGTTCTGGGCAAATATCTCGACGGGCCACGAGCCGAACCGAAAATTGCACACGATGACCTTGTCGCCATGCATGCGTTCCCGGCTTAACGCAAAACGCTCCAGCGCGCCGTATGCCGGGATCAAAACCTGCTCCAGCGCCTCCGGTTCCCGCATCTCGCAAATGATATCCAAATCGCTGTCTTCGACATCGATCTCGATCGGAATGGTTCCGGCGAGGACCGGGCTGAATGCCGCCAATGTTTTGAAAATGCCCAGCCGGTCGAGCGCCGCAAAGGCCTCCCGCTGCTTCGCGTTTCCTGTTTTCAAGTATGAAATATCCATAAAAGGTTGACTATTCCGGGTATCGATCGTGATCCTTCCTTTCCGCCTTCCGCTGCCGGTCCCGATCCAGCGCTTCCTGCACGTAATGGCGTTTCGGGAGCTTATGATTGATGTTTAAGCAGAACCGCCAGATTGCAGATCAGCAGCAAAACGATCAAGATGCTCATTGAAGTCCTCCTTATGCCGGACGCACGCGGTCAATCCGCCCAGCATCTTGTCACTTCCGTCAGTTTAAGATCTTCGAACACCAGTTTATACACATCCGGCATCGATGTCGATCTCCAAAACGCAAAGCCGAATTTGGAATCAAAAAAGTTCAAAATCAGCGTCATGATATCCCCATGCGTGCCTAATGCCAATTTCTTGCCGGGATGCCGCCGCAGAAGCTGCATAAAGGCTTCCGTCCCTCTGCGCTGCGCTTCTTCGCTCGACTCCCCTCCGGGGAGCGCATACCGGAAATCATCGTACAACCGCTTTTTGCAATCGGCAAACTGCTCGCCGGGGATGTGAACATGATCCGCCGCAAGCGTTCGTTCCCTAAGCTCGTCGATAATCGCAATTTCTTTTCCGGCCGCCTGTGCGGCAGGCTCCAGCGTTTGGATCGCGCGCACGTAGGGGCTCGAAAAAAACGCATCGATCTCTTCCCGCTGCAGCAGCTCTTTGACTTTTACCGCATCCTGCCTGCCTTTTTCGGAAATCCCTCTTGTTTTTTCCTCGCCCGGCACGTAGTGCGACTCCGCGTGCCTGACCATATAAATGACCGTTTGAATGGATCTCACCCCCGTAAAATATCATGGCCTGCCCGATTCGAACACCTGGATCGGACCGTCCCAACCGTCTTCCCTGATTTCATCGTACTGTCCGCCGGTATACCTTTCGATAACGTTCCGCCAGAACCGCTGCGCAGGTACGTTCGTTTCCATTTCGGCAACCTTCCATTTCCCGGGCAATCGATCGAACAATTCAAATGCCGCCTGTTGTCCTGCCCCCGAGCGGCGGTATTTTCTCAAAATAAAAAATTCGGCCATTTCGTACACGGGAACGCCTTCCTGGATGCCGGTTCGCCGTACCAGCGCAAAACCCGCCAGCTTGCCGCCAACCCGGAACAAATAAGGATACCTTCCTTCTTCGGTCCAGTAATGGTCCAGATACATATACTCATATAAGCCGTTTTCGTTCAGGTCATCCTCCGGGTCGAATTCGCTGAAATCGTATTTGTACAGCTCCAGCAAGTTTCGGAGCGTGGATTTGTCGGCATACGCCGCCTCATGAACCGTTATCATCCGATCTGTATGCCTCCTTTCTTGTGTGGTTTGTGTACCAGGCGGGAATCAACGTTTCAAAATTGCGATGTTCCTCCAAGACGCGGCCGATTCTGTCCAACATATCATTCAATCCATCCGGGTGCGCCTTCAGCGTCCAAGCAACCGAACCCACCAGGTTCATGGCCAAATATAGGGAATAAAGCCGCCAAAATTCGGCGTCCGGCTCCCGGCCCTGATGGTACCCATGGATTTGGCCGACGGCAAACGCAGTGCTGATGTCCGCGGAGAAAAAACCGATTTTCAAAAAATCATGGATCGGATCTCCCCAATCGCAGCGGTTAAAATCAATGACGCCCGATAAATGCCCGTCCTTGACGACCAGGTTCGCCAGATGAAAATCGTCGTGCTGGAACCGGTTCGGCCGGTCCGTCATCGCGTCCAGATGTTCTTCGATAAAAGCCAGCAATTGGGCGTCTCCCGGAAACCGTATGCCGCAGCCCCAATATTGCTCCTTATTCCGTTCGTGTTTTTTCCTTTGCCGTTCATACCACGGTCCAACCGAATCCGGCGCTTCATATCGGTGGATTTTGAGCAGTTCCGCTCCGGCCTGCAAGCCGATTTCATATTGGGTTTCCTCCGGATAGGAGCAAACGACGTCCGCCCCTTCATCCCCGTCAATATACGTAAATACCATGTATCCCAAATTTGCTTCTTCCCAGCGCCCCAGCTCCAAAGCCCTTGAACAAAGAACGTTCTCCTGCCGCATTCGCTCCAGCGCTTTGTATTCCATTTCCTTGCGCGGATATTGATGAAGATCGAAAACCCGTAGCAGGAAACGCTCATTTCCTTTCGTTACGACGTATTTTCGATCTGCGGAAAAACCTTTGGCAATGAGTCTCGGTTCGCCGCAGCCTGCAAGCAGCGGAATCCTTCCGACTCGCGCACGAAGCTCAGCCGTCTTGTCTGCCAAGTTAGCCCCCCCCTTTTTTTTCGATCATTTAAAACAAGACTTTCGGTCTTCCGGCTGCCGTTTGATTCGATGGCCCTTTTTTTGTCTCTATTCCTCGACTTCAAAGATCGAGTCGATAATGATCGGTAAATTATCCCTTACCGACACCGCTCCGAAGACGGAGCGCGCATGTTTCCCTATATCGCCAAACACGTCGATCATCAGGTCTGAACAGCCGTTCAGCACGAGATGATGCTCCTCGAAATGAGGCTCCGCGTTGACGAAACCCTGTATTTTGACCACCCGCTTCACTTTATCCAGCGTTCCAAGCGCCGATTGGACGACGGCCAGAATTTCCAGCCCCGTGCTCCGGGCGAACCGGTAACCTTCCTCGGTGGAAAAATCGCTCCCCAGCTTTCCTTTCGGATTCCCGGACGGGCCTTTTCCCGAAACGAACAAAAGCCCGCTCTGCAGGATAAAATTGACGTATTTGGCCGCCGGCTGGCCTGCCTCAGGCAGAACGATGCCAAGCGAAGCAAGCCTCGACTCCATGCTTTCAAAAGCCATCTCTTTTCCACTCCGTTTCAAAAGATTGATGTTTTGCTAGATTCGACAATTAGCGAGAAAACCCTTTGCTTTAGAGGTTAAAATGGATCTCCACCCAGCTTTTTGCGTATGATTTGATGCGATAAAGGAACTATTTTAACCTGTTATGTCCAGCAATTTTTTCAATTCCGAACAAGTTTTGAATCTTCCATTGAAGACCGTTCGGGATCATGCTTATAATATGGTTACAATCCGACAAAAAACTGGAAAAAAAGAGAGGAGATTTGTAGTGCTACGTGATCATGTCCAAAATGATGATCCCATCTTTCGGCACGCTGCTCTTGGAATGGCTCTCATATCGCTTCACGGAACCTTCATCATGATCAATCCCGCGTTATGCGATCTATTGGGACATCCGCAGCACGACATCGATTCCACAGCTCCCCTGGACCATACCTACAAAGATCTTTTGGCTGACATCCGACGCTTCGGCGAAGCGCTTACAAACGAACGGAACATTTCAGGCCGGTTCGAGCGCCCGCTCGACCAAGTCTCCGGCCAGCGGTTAACGGTCACCATCCATGTCTCGCTCATCCGCGACAAGGATGCGCTTCCGCTCCACTATTTGGTCCAGTTTGAAAACCGCACCCCGCTGCTTGAAATCGAAGAGAAACTGAAAGCCACGGAATTCGCGCTGACGGATATCCACAATTCTTACTACGAACTGCTGGAAAAAATGCCGCTTGCCGTTTTGATCACCAAAAAAGGGATCATTCAATACGCCAATCCCGCCGCCCTCCGGCTGGTGCACGCCCAAGACCGAAGCGAAGCGCTCGGCTTATCGACCAACATGGTCGTCGATGCGACCTATCACACGGCGCTTGAAGAACGGCGGAAGATCTATGATGTCAAAAAAGCGCTAAACCCCATTGTTTATCTCATCAACTGCATGGATGGGCGTCAAAAATACGTGGAAGGGTTCACGCTTATCATCAATTATGAAGGGGAACATGCCGCCGTCAACGTATTTAAGGACATCACGGATCAAAAACAGCGGGAAGAATATATGATGCAGTCCGAAAAATTGACGATGGCCGGGCAGTTGGCCGCGGGCATCGCCCATGAAATCCGGAACCCGCTGACGTCGATCAACGGCTTCATGAAGCTGATCCGATCCTCCAAGCGCAGCCCCGAAACGTATTATGAGATTATCGAGTCGGAACTGAAGCGGATCGAACTGATCGTCAACGAGCTGCTCGTTTTGTCCAAACCTCAAGGGAAACATGTCAGCAAGCCGATCAACGTCCTGCCGATGTTGGAGCAAGTGATTACGTTAATGAATGTTCAGGCGGCGTTAAAAAACATTGAAATCACGCTTGAGCGCGCCGATGTACCGCAGTGGATCGTCGGGGAGACCAATCAGCTCAAACAGGTGTTCATCAATTTGCTCAAAAACGGCATGGATGCCATGGACTCCAGCGGAACCATTCGGGTGTCCGTCGATTCCACGGAGCAAGAGGTGTGGATCCGCGTCCAGGATGAGGGCAGCGGCATGACGCCGGAGCAGGTTCAGAAGCTCGGACAGCCTTTTTTTACCACGAAGGACACGGGAACGGGACTCGGTTTTATGATTACGCAAAACATTATACATAACCACGGCGGCTCCATTCAGATCGAAAGCGAACCCGGACAAGGGACGGCCTTCACGGTGAAGCTGCCAAAAACGATGACACCGGAATATACATAGTTTGCAATACGATCAGGATAAGCAGCCCTTGCTGAAATAAGGACTGCTTTTTCGTTATGTCAAAAGTCAGGCACGAAGTTTATTTTGCCGGCGGATCAGCCGGGTACCCAAGCACCTTCCCTTGGATCGAACCGATCGGCAAAGGGCCGAAATGCCGGCTGTCGAAGCTTCGAAACCAATCGTCGCCAATCACGAATACATGCCCATCCGGAAGGCGCAAGGCGTCCAGCCGATTCGATGCCAGATCCTTGATCGCATGTTCGAGATTAAGCCTCATTGGATCATCCGGATTCTGTTCCAGCGCCTTTTTCAGCCCTTCCATATCGGAGCCCAGCCGGTGGGCCCTTCCGTAAAAGGATTCGAGCCTGCGGTGATCGACGTAAATTTGCCCCGATTTGATTTCGACCGTTTCTCCCGGCAGGGCCACGATTCGCGAAATGCTCCATGTTTCAAGCGTAACCCGCGGGTATGTTTTATGGTCGAATTCCGGATTTTGAAAGTATACGATTTCTCCCCTTTTGAAAGGATGCTGCTCGTAATAATTCGGATCGATGACGGTTCGTCCCTCTAAATCATGGTCGCCGCGGTCCATGTTGTCATAACGATGATCATAGATGATAAATCCGTCCTTCATCTCAACCACGGGAATATCGGGAACGGCGGCTTCGTCCTTGAGGGGCGGGCCTTCCTCGTCTTGACATCCTGCGAGCAGCAGGATGAACAGCCCGGCATATCGTATCGCTCTTTTCATGGGTCACCTCGCCCGTAAGTTCGGATCAAACCAGTTTGACGCCCGCTTGGTTTACGGCCCCGTTCCGGCCGATGAAACGCTCCAGCCCAACGCGGATTTTTTGACGTATACGAAAGGTTTGGATGACGCATCCACGAGGTAAAGATCGCCGTATCGGGCATCGTTTTTGATGTTTCCCTCTTGGATCGGCTCCAAACAGGCCATCATGGGATGAAACGATAACAGCAAATGCTTGCGGACGGCGAGTTCGGGCGAAGGGGACGGGAAAAAGACAACGTAGAGCAGGGCAACCGCGATGATCGCGATCCACCATTTCTTTTTCTTCATGATGGGGTGGGCCTCCTTTTCATATTTTGATACACGCATATCCATGCAAATATTGTAAGCGATCATAAAAACACCTCGGGATACACGAGCTCTCCCTGGATCCGGCCGAGCGCGCCCTCCTGCAGCTCACAAACCATAAAGACGTCATCGGGAACGTCGAACTGTTTTAATTCGAGGCCATAGGGGCGAGCCGGCTTAAACCCGAATTTCGGATAATACGCCGGATGGCCGATTAACAGCACAAGCTCATACCCCAGCTTCCGGGAGCGCTCCACACCTTCCTGGATCAAAAGCCCGCCGATACCTTGTTTCTGATGTTTCGGGTCGACGGCGAGCGGAGCCAGCGCAATCACGCCGGTCTGTTGGTCCCCGTCAACAACCTTCGCCTTGCTTAACAAAATATGGCCGACGATCACACCGTTTTGCTCGGCCACGAGCGACAGTTCTGGGATAAACCCTTCGGACTGCCTGATTCTTTTTACTAATTCGGATTCGTCTTCGCGGTTGCCGAAAGCTTGAAACAACACCTTCGCGACTTGCTCGGCATCCGCTTGCGTTTCCGTTCGAACGGTTACGGTTGGCATCGCTGTGTTTCTCCTTCTCTTTTTGCGCGCTATCATTTCAGAAAATAAAACGGCCCGGCCTGGATCCATCTCCCTCCGACCGGGTCTCGTTGTCACTTCATGCTGCCAATCAACTCGCGCAGCACCTTTTTGCTTTCCTCATCCTTCGGGCGCGGCATTCTGCCGATCTCCCGATACACTTCTTTTTCTTCGAGAAGCTGACGGGGGTTAAGGACGCGTGCCGAGATGCCGTAAAGGCTGAACGTCTCGGTCTGCAGCGCATCCGTCCTCCATACCCATTCGGGGAGTCCGTTCAAGATGATATGGCCGTCCTCCGTATAGGTCACGTAACAAATCTGGATATCGGTTTCATTTTTCCGAAAATCCGTCTGTCTCCCGCTGATCGGGAATTTCTCATAACCGGCATCGGCAAGCTTCTGCTCCAGCAGATCCCGGCATTCAACGAAAGCCACAAGATCAAGATCCTCATGGGGACGCGTAACGCTGCCGAGCAAAAAGTCGATGGCCCAACCTCCGCGAAGCCAAAACGGCCGGTCCAAAGCACAAAAGATGGCGGCGATTTCGCGCAAAGTTTCCAGCTGGGCTTTCGATTTATCGTCCATTTTCCCGTTTGGGTCAAAAGCCGAACCGCTATGTTCATGTTTTATCGGCAGGAGGACCGCCCCTTTCATACATCAGTATTTTGCAAAATTCGATTCCGGCCGCTCCCGGGTACAATATATATATGAACTAAACCTTTTCGCTCAATATATTGCTGATTGAAAGTCGTGCCTTGGATTTTCGCAAATTCCTTACATAACATTATACTTGGATTACACTGGGTGATAAAGACACTTTCACAAGATGCTTCCATGCGGGTCACTGTTCAAGTATGCTACCTGAACATCCAAACGGGAACGCGGTTATCTCTTTTCCGAAAAAGGCTACCATGGAACCAACACCAAAGAAATTGCCGCCGCGGCAGGCGTTTCCGCCGGGAGCTTTTATTCGTATTACAAGGATAAACGTGCTGTATTCCTGGATTCACTCTCCATCTACTTCAACACGCTCCTGGAACGGATCGAAGCATATCTTGCCGGAATCAATTTCAGTACCATCAACAAGCACGAAATGATTCGCGAGGTCATCGACAGCCTGATTTACTCCCATCAAGTTTTTACCGGGTTTCACAAAGAACTGCAGGTGATGTATCATTCCGATTCGGAAGTTCAGTTACTTATGGACGAGCAGTTCGACCTGGGCCGCCGTAAAACGCTGGAATATCTTCTGATGAACTCTGAGGAATTAAAGGTAGACAACGTCGAGGCAGCGTCCATCGTTATGTTTGAAGCCATCAACAGCGTTGTCGACATGCTCGTGTTCTCACCGCAAAAAGTCGACGACGATCTCATAAAAAACGAACTTGCAAAAATGCTCGTCAATTATTTATATCATTGAACATTCCCCTAAATAGAAAACGCAGCCTTTAAGGCCGCGTTTTTTTCAGCATTTTGGAATCAAAACTCCTGCATGTTCCATTTCAAAACAATAAAACGGTTGATGACCGCAAATGCGGCAAAAATGACCGCAAAAACAGTAAAACCCGATTGGATGAGACAAAGTACCGCCGCCGCGAACAAAACCGCCTCCATGAAGCACCGCAAACAGCGGAACACGGCCCGAAGCTTTTGGTGAAATAAACAGCCCCCATACGATCGCGGCCGCGACAGGCAGTCCAAGGCCGACCACAAACTGCAGGAAGAAGCTCCCCTTCAAATGGAATCCCCAATAACCTAAAGAAAAAAGGAGGATAAGCTCTAACACAAACCGTACGATGAGAGTGACCGCTTTGAACATGGATAACCGCCTCTTTTCGATAAAGATGAAATCCGCTCCCCCGACAGTACCCGTCAAAAAAGATCGCTAACGATCGGAATCCCTTCCTCCAGACGTCTGCGGCTTTCAAGCAAATATGCGGCCGTCCAGTCATCCAATTTCGTCCTATCGAAGCTGCGGTGCATGCCGACGCAAACGATAAACTCGCGCAGCCGCAGAAACCGTTCCATTTGCTTGAGCGATGCAAGGTCCTGCGAATGATGCTTTTCATAACCTTGTAATGTGGGTGAACCTGAGAATATATGAAGTTCCGCTTCGCTCAATATTCGTAAATAAAGTTTTGAAATCCGCCAATATATGTAACTTCCCCCAGAGCCGCATCAAAAAACGATGCACCGTCCGTTAGCAGTCGATCGTTCATCAGCGCCCTGAGTTCTTTCTCCACTCTTTTCAGCTCCTGTCGGTTGCCATGGGTCAGCTTGTCTTATCCTGGACAGGGTCAGCCTCGCCTCATATTAGACGGAGCACGCCCCTTCATACTCCCGAAAAATTGCGGTAAATCAATAATCGGACTATCTCCCATCATCGTTCATGATCTTACAATGGATAACGCCGCCTCATGCAAAATCGGCCGCAGATGCCTCAATTCGTTATGCTCCCTGCCCAAGTGCACCCCGTTCGTCAAAAATACGACGGTCATCTCGTCAACCGGATTGATCCACATGCTCGTCCCGGTAAATCCCGTATGCCCAAAGCTGCCTTCCGGCCAATTCGGGCCGCATGACAGCCCTTCATCCGAGGCGCCCTGTACCTGCCATCCCAGCCCGCGTCCCTGAAAAACAGACTTCAAGCATGCATCCACCGTCTCCTTGGAAAGCAGCGAATAACGTTCAGGGTAAAGCCATATTTTCGCATACCGGGCCAAATCCTCCGCCGTCGAAAACAAGCCCGCGCTGCCAGCGACGCCCCCGAGGCGGTAGCAGGTTTCGTCATGCACTTCCCCGAGGATGTATTTTTGGCCGTCCCACTCGGTTGGGGCGATCCGTCCCTGTAAGGTTTGCGGCGGGTTAAAATAACTGTCTTTCATGCCAAACGGCTCAAAAACATGCTCCCTGGCCCATTCGTCCAGCGGCTGCTGCGTCAACCGGGAAACGATCCAGCCGATCAAAATCATGCCGATATCGCTGTAGTTCACGCGCTCGCCGGGGCGGGATTCAAGCTCCAGCTCGAAAATTTGCCGGATGTCCAATGGTTTGTAACGATCTTTGAAATCCGGAACGCCGGAAGGCAATCCCGAAACGTGTTTTAGACAGTGCTCGATGGTCACATCCGGATGGCGAAACTCCGGGATATACATTTGGATCGGGTCCTGAAGCGAAACCCGCCCCGACTGGACCAGCGTCATGATCGCCGGCAGCGTCGCCACCACCTTCGTTAGCGAAGCCACGTCAAAAATCGTATCCCGCGAGGCTGTTCCGTAAGCGGCTTGCCACCTAAGCTTGTCTTTGACCTGAATGTCAATGACCGCGCCGGGTATTTTGTTCTCCGCCACCCAGCCTTCGATTAATTGATGCACGTTCTCGATTCCTTTCATATCGCCACCGTCTTCCATTCGAGATTCGAATCTTTTTGATCATGTCCATAAGCCGCGCATTCGGGGTATTCAGAACCCCTCTTACATATCATTAGGAACGCGCCCGAAATTCCTCTTCCAAAAGCGCCATCAAAATCATGTCATGAAACCGGCCATCAAAATAAAGCGCATCCCGTTTCACGCCTTCCCGGCTAAAACCCAGCTTCTCATACACATGAACGGCCCTGGGATTAAACGCATACACTCCGAGCTCGATCCGGTGCAGGTTCAAATCTTCAAAACCGTGCCTGAGCATCAACCGCATCGCTTCCGAACCGTACCCTCGATCGCTGTGCCGCCCGGAAACCATGATGCGTATGTTGGCGCAGCGATTGACCGGATCGATTTCGTTCAGAACGACCTCCCCGATCAATTCATCCGTTTCCTTTAAGGCGATCATCAAATCGACGCGATCCTCATGAACGCGGCCGATCTTTTGCAGCCATGCCGACGTGGATTCCTTGGTGAAACGCTCCTGCGTTCCGGTCAACCTCATCGCCTCAGGCTCCTGCAAAAGCCCGAAGTAAGCATCCAATTCGTTTTCCCGTACGGGTCGAAGCAGGATCCGGTCCCCAGTCAATCGCGTTTCAAGCAGCCCTTCCATCCCTTATCCCCTCTCAGCTTGCAAAATGTACTTCAAAATAACGATGCCGGCGAATGATCGGCTTCCATCTGCGGCAACAATAACCTAAACAATTATAAAACGGAGTCCAGCCTAGTGAAAAGCAATTTAACGGATATCATTAAAAATAATGGAACGGTATGGAAAATGCCGTTAGCTGCGGCGCTGTCATGGGAAGCCGCCGAATGGGCCGGGTCCAACCATCCTTACTTGGCCCCGCTGACGGCTATCTTATGTTTTCAAATTACGGTCAGCCAATCCCTGCGATTTGCCTGGCAGCGTATCATCGGAACGATCGCCGGCGTTGCGGCGACCGCATGCATCGCGCCTTATATCGGCTTAAGCGGATGGAGCATCGGGCTATTAGTGCTGCTTGGGGCCGCCATCGTCAAGAGGCTGAACTTGGATCATGCCCTTGCGGTTCAGGTTGCCCTCAGCATTTTGCTGGTATTGTACTTTCAAAGCAAAATGCCGAGTTATCCCTTTGACCGCGTGCGCGATACCGTGGTGGGTGCCGTCGTTGCGGTTCTTATTCACGTGCTGTTGTTTCCTCCCGATTCCATTCAAACGGCCAAACAAAAAATGACGCGTTTTGCGGAGCGTTTATCCCGCCAATTTTATCAAACGGCCGAATGGGTACAACATGGCTGCCCTGCAAGTCAAGTAAAAATAGTAAACGACGAACTGCAAACCATGTTTCAGGAACTGCATCAAGCGACCGTCGAAACGGACAAGGCGAACCAAAGTTTGCGTTACAACCCGCTTGCCTCCAAAAAAAGGACCGCCATGGACGAATTGACCCGGCAAATGGACCAGCTCCGATCAAGCTTTGCCAATCTGTCGGATATGGTCCGCATTTTCAAAAAATGGGCCGAAAGCGGCCTTTTTACGGAGGAAGACCGGCGGATATGGGCGGATCACTTGAACACGTTAGGCTCGCTCGTCAACGGTTGGAGGACCATGCTCGATGATCCCAAGCAGGCGACGTTCAAACCGGCCGAGGCCGCTTTGGCGATCAAAGCGCCTTCCCAATTGGCGGACGATCAGTACCTCCTTGCTTTGTACATGAACGCGGAACAAGTCGTTCAAGATTTCCAAAAAAGCGTTTTTTTCAACAAAGACGCATAATCCATCCCGGTATCTACGTCCAAAAACAAGTCGGGGTCGTCGAATTCGACGCAAATTCCCGGCCGATCCTCGCGGATCAGGCGCCTGGCTCCGACATCGCCCTGCAGCGCAAGCAGATCCGGAAACATGCGATGGCTAAAAATGACCGGTGGTCTTGCCAGCCCATTCAGCCCTGCGGCTGCGTAAAGAATGCCGTCGTGACGCTGACGTTGATAACGATCGAGCAGTTCGTCGATCATCGCCGCCGTGATGAAAGGCTGGTCGGCCAGAAGTACCATCGCCGCTTCCGCTCCCGTCGACATGGCGGCACGTATGCCGCATCGCAGAGAGTTGGATTGCCCTAGACGGGCATCCGGGCAGCTGATCAAAGACCATCGCCGGCGGTTCCGGTCCTCGTAGAACGAGTGATCGATCCAATCCGCCCGCGTATTGCCGGAAACGACCCATACATGGTTCAAACCGGAAGCGAGTGCCGCAGCCAGCCCGTAATTTCCGAGACGCATCGGCCCCAGCGGCAAACGAAGCTTATCGGAACCCATCCGCTCGCTGCGGCCTGCTGCCAGATATACGCCGATTATACGGTTTTGTCTCATAAGCCGCTTCGGCGCTTTCTTTTTGCGTTATGAATCTGGATGATTTCCGCAAGCACGCTTACGGCAATTTCCTCCGGCCCCTCCGCCCCGATCGCGAGGCCTACGGGAGAGCGTACGTACGACGGGACAGCGGCGCCGTCAAACAATCGTTCCGTCCTTCGCTTCGGCCCCAACATGCCGAGATACCCGGGCTCAAATCGGGACAGGAGGCGGATCAGCTCCATGTCCCTTCCAAAATGATGGGTCATCACCACAACATAATCGTTTGAAGTGATGCGAAGCGCTTCGACCGTTTCCTCCGGAAATCCAACGACGAGCTCTTCCGCATCCGGAAAAAAACGCCGGTCGCATAATGCCGGCCTCCAATCGGCAACGGCCACGGAAAACCCGGCGGTTGCCGCAAACGATGCAAGCGGTCTGGCATCCCGCCCCGCACCGAAAATGATCAATCTTCGTTTGGGTGAATACATATGGACGAATATGTTCTCATTCAGGGAAGGGAACGCCTTCATTCCGCTTTTCCCCATGCTGCCGGAAGACGCCATGCGGAACAATTCCCCGGGGACATCGCCCTTCCATTCACCAAACAGCTGGCGGTCGGCAGTAAAAAAGCCGTACCCGGAAATCGACCGGTCCGGGTTGAAGGCTTTGATATGGATTACCCCGCAAGCCTGATCCAAATATCCCTTCAACGTACGCAGATGACCGGCGAAAACATCGTTGACGGGCTCCATCGCTACGTGAACGATTCCGCCGCATCCCGGCGTTTCGCCCCAGGATAAGGGATCAAAAGACTGCATGTCGAAGGCGTAGACGCGGGATTGCCCCGTCTCCAACATTTCCGGCACGCGTGCCGCCAGATCGGCTTCGATACAGCCTGCGCTCAGCATCCCGATTTGCGATCCGTCTTCAACAAACAGCATGGACGCCCCTTCTTTTCGGTAGGCGCTTCCCTCCACATGGACGACAGTGGCCAGCACGCTTCGCCGGCCGCTGCGCTCAACGGCTTCCAGGATGCGGTGTATCTCCTCCAAACCCGTCCTCCTTCCCCTCGTTGCCGGTTGCCGGTTCCCCCCCGTTTTTCGAAGCAAGGGCCGCCCTGACCGCTTCATGGATTTCTTCATATGAGGTGCATCTGCAAATATTCGATTCAAGCCATATTCGGATGGTTTCTTCATCCGCTTCCGGATGGGCATCCAGCAGCCCTTGGCCGTTCATGATAAATCCGGGCGTGCAATAACCGCATTGGAACGCTTGCTTATGAACGAAGGCTTGCTGCATAGGGGAACCGGCCAAGCCTTCGATGGTGGTGATCTGTCGTCCCTCCGCTTCGACTGCAAGCATGATGCAGGATTTGAACGGCAGGCCTTCCATGAGGATCGTGCATGCCCCGCAATCCCCATTTTCGCAGCCGGGTTTGGAACCGGTTAATCCGAGGTGGTCCCGAAGGGCATTCAGCAAAGTTTCCGCCGCCCGGACTCTCACCGTCCTTTTTTCGCTGTTAACCCGCAGTTCGATCGGATAAACACTCGGAACGTTCATGTTCATTTGCAAGCTCACCTTCCTTCCAATGAAACCAGAGCTTCTTCGATCGTTTGTTTCAGCACGAACTGCCGGTATGCAGCGGATCCTTCCGCATTCGACAGGACCGGAGCCGGCAGCTGTTGGACGGCCCGTTCCGCCTTTTCCTCGGGACGCAGCGTCGGATCGTTCAACGCCTGCTCGATTGCGGGAGACCGGAAAGGGAAAGCGCAAACGCCGCTGTACGCAGTACGAATGAATCCGTCTATCTTTAGGGCAGCCAACGTGACGAGAGGGTAAGCGACGTTCCCGATCAGACGTTTTTTGACATGATAATACGGCAAAGATACGTATTTGCGATCTGTAATGATCTGCATAAGGAACTCTCCGGGCTTCAATTGGATTTGTCCCGCGAACGCTTCGTGGATTGAAACCTCCCGCTTCCCCTCCGGTCCTCCGATGACCATTCGGCTGTCTGCCAGCAATAAAGGAAGCACGGCCTCCCGATAATGGATTTTTCCGCAAATGTTTCCTCCGAGCGTAATTTTGTTCCGCGATGTTTGGTCGGCGACGCCTTGCGACGCCGCGCTGAGCAGCGGAAACGGATTGGCCGCGGACAATGCCGATAACGTGACGCAGGAACCGATCACCAACCGGTCCTTATCGAATTCAAGTATGCCGCATTCCGGAATGGATTTTAGATCCACAACCGCTTGAGGTTGAATGGAATTTCTTCGGGCCATCGTAATGATTTCCGTTCCGCCCGAATAATACATCGGTTTTTTTCCCCGCGAATGCAGCTTCATGTATAACTCCGCAGCCTCCGTGGCGGAAGCCGGCCGGTAATAATCGAAATCAAACGGAATCATGGACCGCCCTCCAGATTCTTTCCGGCGTTAAGGGCAGCCGGTTTAATTCGACGCCGGCAGCGGCCGACAAGGCGCTCGCCAAGGCGGCAGGCATGCCGATCACGCCGTGCTCGCCGATGCCGCGCAGTCCGTAAGGCGCTTCCAAATGCGGCGTTTCGACGAAATCAACGAAATACGACGGCTGCTCCCCGTACCGAATCAGCTTATAGGTTCGAAACTGCGTATCTAATATTACGCCGCGATCGTTGAACAGAAATGTTTCCCTGCTGGCCAAACTAAGGCCCATGCTCATGCCCCCCGTCAGTTGGCCGCGCGCGAACGCCGGATTGATCACCTTGCCGGCATCGATGACCGTAGCCGCTTTGACGATCCGGTAGGTAAAGTCCCTCGTGTTGAATTCCACTTCGACCGCCTGGGCGCCGACGGTCCATTCCGGCCCGGGATTTCCCCTTCCCGTCTCCGGATCGAGCTCGGTAATTCCGCGCATCGTGTAACTTCCGCGGCCGATGACCTGGCTGCCGACGATCCGTCCGTCCGGAAGTTTGTAGCCGTGGGCAATCGCATCGATGCCGATCCCGTCGGCCGGGTTATCCTTGCAGTAGACCCTTCCCCCGCCCACTTCCAATCTGTCCCCCGGGCAATTCAAAACGGAGGAAGCCGTACGCTTCAGCTGGGCAATCGCATCGTCGGCCGCCGTCATGAGCGCGTTCCCGACCAGAAAGGTGCTTCGGCTTGCGACCGTTTTCCAAAGCTCGGGATCGGATTCGGTACGGACCTCGTTTGCGATATGAATCCTGCCCTCATCCATTTTCAGCCGTTCGGCCAGCATTTGCGTGAGCGCCGTGCGGGTTCCCTGACCGATCTCCACCGCTCCGCACAGCACGTTTACGCTGCCATCCGCGTTAAAAATGACGACGGCTCCCGCCCCCGCGTCTGCCGGCGTATTCGAATTTTTCCAGAAACAGGACACCCCTGTCGCCTGCACGAGATGGCCGTTCGATTTCACGCGGCTCCTCTCATCCCACTGGACGATGTCGTGCAGCTTGGCAATGCATTTGGGCAAATCACCCACATTGCTTCGATTGAGCAGCGTTTGCGTCGGCGTCGTATCGCCAGGCCCGATCGCGTTATGGAAACGAAACTCAAGCGGGTCCATTTGCGCTTTTTCGGCCAAGGCATCCATGGCCCTTTCCAGCGCGAAGGTCAGCTCCAAGTGCCCGAATCCCCGAAACGAAGTTGAATAAGGATGATTGGTGTACATGCATAACGAGTCGCAATGAAGGTTGTCGATGCGGTACGGGCCCGAGCAATCGGTGGCTCCGGCCCGGCTCATGATTACGCCCCGATCCGAATAGGCGCCGCCGTCGAACAAATGCAAAATGTCGGCGGCGGCGATTTTGCCGTCCCGGGTACAGCCCAGCCGAACCCTGGATTCGAGGCCGATATGAACCGGGGACGAAACCATATCCGTTTCCCTGGCATTCAGGAGTTTTACGGGTCTTCCTCCGACCGCCCTGGACGCCAAAAAGGCGAGAAACTCCAATTGAACGGCAGCTTTTCCGCCGTATGCGCCTCCGACCAAGGGGGTGTGGACCTGAACCTTTTGAAGAGGGACGTGAAAATAATGGCTGATCTGCTTTCGGATGATATAGGGAGATTGCGAAGCGGAATGAATGATGACGTTGCCGTCCGGCCGGATTTCGGCGATGCTGCACCTCGTTTCCATGGCGGCATGGTCCGACTGCGGCAAACGGACAAAAACTTCGACGGTATGGGCGCATTGCTTCCAGCCCTCCGCAATATTGCCTTTACGGATTTTGGTGCGGTTGGCGACGTTCGTGCCGGGTTCGGGATAAACCTCTTCTTCTCCATGGTAAGTTGCGAGACGTTCGTGGATAAGCGGGGCGTCTTTTTGGTAGGCTTGGCTTGGGGAATGTACGACGGGCAGAGGTTCATATTCGGCTTTAATCCGCAAAGCGGCCATTTGGGCGACATATTCCGAGTCGGCGACGACCAAAGCAACCGGCTCGCCGTAATATCTGACTTTGTCGATGGCGATCGGCGGCCGGTCTTCGAGCGGAGACCCGGTCAACACCGGAAAATGCCGCCCTGTCACTACCGCCCGTACGCCGGGAATGCTTAAGGCCTGCGAGGTATCGATCGAGATGATTTTGGCATGGGCATGGGGACTGACCGCGAGTTTCGCATACAACATCCCCGGTTTTGCGATATCGTTCACATAGCGGGCCGTTCCGGTCGCTTTTTGCCATGATTCCTTTCTCGGAACGGTTTTTCCGATTGCTGAACCGCTCATGGCTCCCCTCCTTGGACCTTGAATGGGCGTATAAATTCATTTTCCACAGCTATGTATATGGGAAACGAGTGGCCGATATATCTAAATGATTGGGGGATGTTCCTTTCCGGATGCGGTGCCAGAAGGGGCGCTACAGCAGTTTCCTGAATCCTTCGACCTGTTCGTCGCGGTAACCGAGCTTCTCGTAAAACCGGTGCGCTTCCTTGCGCTGTTCTCCGGACACAAAAATGATATAGCCGCAATCATGGTCCCTCGCGATTTGCTCGATGGCTTCCATCAGCTTCTTTCCGATGCCCTGCCTGCGAATGCGGCTTGAAACGATGACGTTTTCGATGACCATAAACGGTTTGCAGCTTCCGACAAAGTCGAGGCATATAATCCCCATCAGCGATCCGGCGAGCTCTCCTTCATGGAATGCGCCCAAAATATGATAGTTTCCGCTGCTTTCGGCGCTTCGGAAAACCTGAAGCATCCTGTCCCCGTTCGTCGGAATTCCCATCAGTTCTTCGTAGAGCCTGGCAAGCGCCGGAAGATCGGATTCGGCAATGTGTCTAATGTCTGTCATGATGTCGTCCCTGCTTTCTGTCTTTTGTTTTTTGTTTTCGTAAAATCTTGCTTGTCTTCTTCCTACATTAAGAATCATATTAACGGCTTCGTCAACATGGCGGCGCAATCCGTGCAGCGGTTATTTAGGTATTTCAGTTTGATCAGGGACACTTCCCGAATCTCGGCGATAAATGTTTGGATGCTGCCCGTGCAATAGAGCAAGGCTTCCGGAAGTTTCCGTTCATCAAGCCTGCTTGCGATCGTGCAATGCGGCACCCATGCGTTAGGCGCATAGAGCGAATTGGCTTCGTCCGCATACCGGCTGAAATATTGATGATGTTCGGCGTGAAATTTCAGCAGCTCGGCGGCCGGATTGGGGGCCAGAAAAAGCGTCCCCGACCCGATAAACGTACCCAGCATGCCGAAGTTTAACGAAAAGCCCGCCCTTGCGTTGTAAAAACGATCAAACATGTCCATGAACTCGGCCTCATCCAGATTCGAATAATCCGCAAGCGTCAAATGCGGCCGCCGGTTCGGGACCTCATCCACGTATCCCGAGATGCCCCGATCACGCATTTCTTCCCAGATCCGTTTCAGCGCTTGTTCCGTCTGTTGATCGAAGCGGAGAACGACGGCATACATATCGGATTCGCACCTTTCCCTGGCTTACTCCTGCATCTCTTCCCGAAGCATTTTCAGCCTTTTTAGAATTTGCGTCATTTTGCCGTTTTCAAGGACTCGTATCCATACCCCTTCCGTAAATCGGTCCCCGCGCACGTAACTTGTGACAAGTTTTCTTAGCGTCTCCAGATCCGCCTGCATCAAATGGTCTTCGATGTCCCGGTCGATATCTCGATAGATTTCATGCTCCGCGACCCACGAACTCCAATCGAATACCATCATGAAACCCGTGTTGGACAGCTCTTGCACAAAATTCCGGACAACCTCCGTTTCAAAGCGGTAACGTCCGGACACAGCAGACTACGGCTGGTTCGGATCTTGAAGAACATTCAAAAAAGGAAGCAGCCGATCCAGCTCCGCGGACGTGATCGTTGCATCATAGGGCATAACATTTCCTCCAGTCTAAGTCATCGTTTGGAAGCACGACATTTACTGATTCCATACGGTGTACATCAACCAGGCTACAAGCAGGTACACCGGGACCGACAGCATAACCGAAAGCCATCTTCGCTTCCTTTGGATCAAAATGGCCGAACCTGCGAATAAAAGCGGAAAAGCGAGTCCCCACAAATGAAACCGCGGCGTCGCAGCCAAATATAAAGCTAATGGAAGCACCAGCACCGCGGCCAGGTAAAGCAAAACACTTTTCCGAAAAATAAGACCGGTCACCGAAAGGATAACCGCAGCGAAGATCATCATCCAATAAAAGTTGAAAAAGACCACTGGCTTGCGCTCCATTCTTAACGGAAATTGCCTTTCTGCTCAGCTTGCCTGCCATTCTATCCCATGTGCATCCGCGTTGCCATCGTTATAAGGCTTATGGCTTAATCCCTGTTTGATTTTTTGCTCCGGAAAATGGAGATGCCGCCGAATCCGCTAATCACCGCAATATAGAATCCGACATCATACCACCAACCCGAATTATAAATTTCATATACCCTAATATGGGGTTTAAACAATCCTATAATTAATGAAATAGGCGCGATCCACCCATGCCAGATTCCCCAGAAAAAACCTGCGGCATGCTGGGGCGTATTCGTGCCGTCTCCGGGGACGCAACCTGTTAAAAGCGAAATCGCGGCAAACACCAACAAAAGCGCGAATACGTATTTCTTTTTCATTTCCATCCCCCTTCGTGAGCCCTGGCGTTCGCTTCATGAATGACGGCATAAAGTTTCAAATCTTCGAACTTGCCTTTTACGAGTATATTTTTTCGTAAGACCCCCTCGAATTCCATTCCGCATTTTTCCATCACCCGGCTGGAGCCAATGTTAGACGGATGACACCGGGCTTCGATCCGCACCAATTGCATCGCCTCGAAGCCGAAGCGGATGATTCTTCCCGCTGCTTCGCTCATCAAACCTTTGTTCCAATGCGCCCTGGAAAGCGCATAAGCCAATTCGGCCTTTGCATGCTTGGGATGCCAATACACAAAACCGACCGTGCCGATGACGGCTCCGGTTTCCTTGTCTTCGATCCCCCATGGCGCGATATCGTTTTGTTCGTACAACCCGAGAACACGATCGACGTACTGGATGGAATCCTCGATTGTCTGATGCGAATACCAGGTGGTGTATTTCGAAATTTCTTCGTCGGAACAGTAGGCGAACACGTCGCCGACGTCTTTAGCCGTCAATTTCCTTAATATCAGCCGCTCGGTTTCCAATACCGGGTTGCCGGGGTTTGGCGGTTGCGGGTGCATGCTCATCACCTTTCTACGCTTTGTCGATCAACGCGATGATTTCATCCAGGCTGTCGATCCGATGCTCAGGTTCGTCCAGATCGCGATGCCAATCCATAAATCCTCTCAGCCAAACGGCCTTTAAACCGGCGCTGGTTGCGCCGAAAACATCGTTCCGCGGATGGTCGCCGACATACCAGCTATTCTCCGGTTTGGCTTCCAGTCGGCTTAAGGCCAGCTCAAATATGCGTTTATCCGGTTTATGGAACCCCGCTTCGCCCGATACGATCACAACGTCGAAATATTCCCGGATTTGCGCCTTGTCGATTTTGGCATGCTGCGCATGCGGCGAACCGTTGGTGATCAGGCCGAGTTTAATGTTTTTCCGTTTCAGTCGCTCCAAAACGTTCAAGGTTCCGTCCATCAGAACGGTATAATTGTAAAATTCGGCGAACCAATGGTTGAGCAGCTCTTCGGCGGTCGTATCCGGATTTTTCAGCGGGAAAGAAGCCAGGCATTCCTGAACCATTTCCCGTTTGTCGCGGTAGCCGTCCCGATCCGACACCCGCATGAATTCGATGAATTCTTCTTTTTGCCGGGCATCCCGGACGGATGCGAACCGGTCGATAAAATGCTCGGAATAAGCGCGAAAAGCAAGCTTCCGGTTAATCAACGTGTTGTCGAGGTCAAAAATAACGGCTTCCGTTTTCATGGGCATGTTCCTTTCCATCTTCATTTGGCTGCGTTCAAGCGCCTACGAAGGGCTCCTGAATATCGGCAATCTTCGGTTCCACAGGCTCGTAAAACGCGATTTTATTGCCGAACGGATCGATCACGCAGCACTCCAGGGTGTGCCACGGCGTTTTCTCCAAACCGGGCCTGGAGTAACGATACTGCTTGCCGATCAGCTGCCGATGGAAGGCTTCGATGCCTTTCATTTCGACGCGGATGGCGGCTCCCGGGCTGCAATCCCCGTAATGCTCGCTAAGATGGATGGATGCTTGATGCAAGGAGATTTGCGCATACAGCGGCAGGTTCGGTTCGAACCGGTGCTCCCAATCCAGCTTGAAACCGAGGTAATCGATATAAAATTCTTTGGCTTTCCTTTCATCGAATATGCGGAAAATCGGAATGATTCCTTGGGCTTGCACGCCAACCGCCTCCTAAATCTTTCGATCTGCAAATCACTCTATGTCATCATTGGTTGAATTTATTCTACCAACAAACCACAATTTTCTAAATATCTCAAATTAAATCGGTGGTTGCCAATTTCATTTGTCTCTTCCATGAAAAATCCCCGCCGGTCCAAATGAATCATTCATGGCGGGGACTGCTTCCGCGCTTAGCCCCGGCGGGTGCAAGCCCAAAACAACAGCGCCAGCGCGCTTACGGACGCACCCAGCGTGCAAACCCCGGTCCATCCAAAACAGGAATACACTGCCGTGGAAGCAATGGATCCGGCGGCGCTGCCGATCGAATAAAAAATCATATATCCGGCGGTCAACCGGCTTCTTGCTTCGGGGCGCACGTTAAAAATCAAGCTTTGGTTCGTGACGTGCACCGCCTGAACGGCCATGTCCAGGAGAAGGATGCCAAACACCAATAAAAGCAGGGAACGATGGAGCAAACCGATCGGCAGCCACGACAGCAGCAGGAGGGCAAGCGCGATGCCGGTCGTTTTTTGGCCAAATCCCATGTCGGCCCAGCGGCCTGCCCTTGCCGCCGCAAGCGCCCCTGCGGCCCCTGCGAGCCCGAACGAGCCGATGGCCGAATGGGAAAGGGACAGCGGCGGACGGCTAAGCGGGAGGACGAGCGAAGTCCACAGAATGCTGAACGAAGCAAAAATAAGCAGCGCCAACATCGCGCGAATGCACAAAATCCTCTCCTGCATAAACAAGGCGAGCACCGATTGCAGCAGCTGCACGTAGTTTAACCGCGGTTGATCCCGATGTTCGCGGGGCAGCGAGCGCAGCAGAATGCAGGCCACGAAGAACAGCATCACGGCCGAAGACAGGTAAACGGAGCGCCAACCGGCAATATCGGTTAACGTCCCGGCGAAGGTACGGGCGAGCAAAATGCCGATGACCACGCCGCTCGTCACCAAACCGACGATTTGTCCGCGTTCGGAAGGTGCCGCCAAACTCGAAGCATACGCAACCAGCGTTTGCGTCACGACGGCAAGCAGCCCGACCACGGCCAACCCGGCGAACAAAACGGCGGTGCTGCTGGCCGTACCGGCCACGATCAAAGCGAGCACGGACAACAGCATCATGCCCGGGATGAGTTTTCGCCGATTCCGCAGGTCCCCCAGCGGGACAAGCAGAAACAATCCGAGCGCGTAACAAAGCTGGGTTACCGTGATGACGATGCCGACGGAAGAATGCGGAAGTCCGAATTCGCGGGCCAAAGCATCCAGCAGCGGCTGGGCGTAATAAATGTTGGCGACGGATAACCCGCAGGCCACGGCAAACAGCAAAGCCATCCGGCGCGAGAACGAAAATGCAGGCCTCTTTCCTCCCTCACCTTCCCCGCCATGTTCGCGGATTTGCGCGGCTGGGGCTTCCATTGGTTTTTCAAAAACCTCTGTGTTCATCAAATGCCTCCTTTATTTTATACCGAAAAGTATATTATACCGATCAGTATGTTATGATGAGCTTACGATAACCTCCTTTTAAGTAAACTGTCAAGAGAAAGAGGACCAACAAATGGACGGATGAAATCGGGAAAGGCAGTTTTGTAGAAGGTTATTAGCGCTTTTCGTCTCTGTCTGGACAGGCAAGTCTTTTGACATTTCAGCATCAGATCGGCTACAATCATTTTATACTGAACGATATGAAATGGGGTGCCGTTATGGTTCGGCAGCGGGAATTTGATGTGGACAAGGCATTGGACGCGGCCATGCAGCTGTTTTGGGAAAAGGGGTACGAAGCGACCTCGTTAAGCGATTTGACTTCGGCCATGGGAATCCAGCGGCCAAGCATCTATTCCACGTTCGGGGATAAAAAGGAGCTTTTCGAAGCGGCTTTGCGTAGGTATACTTCAGCCCATGCCGCCGGTATCCGCGCGAAGCTGCAGCATCATCCGTCGGTGAAGGAAGCGTTCCGCGTTTTTTTTGAGGGATTGGTGGAAGAAGAATATGCGGGGACAGGCAACCGGGGCTGCTTCTGCATCAATACGATGGTCGAGCTGGCGCCGCATGACGCCAAGTTCGAAATCCTTACCAGGGAGCATGAAATGTATCTGGCGGCGATTTTTCAGGAGACGATTGAAAAGGGGCTTCGTTCAGGCGAACTTCAAGCCGGGCTCGATGCCAAAGCCTTGGCTCAAACGCTGGTCGTTTCGTTGATTGGGCTGACCGTCATCATGAAAGCCCGTCCGGAGCGCGCATTTGTCGAACATTCCGTCGAAACGATGCTCTCGCTGATAAAATAAACTTGAATCCTTTCCGGGTACGTGCAAAAATGAATTGGAGACTGTCTGCTTTGCTTATCCATCAAGCGTAAACGCATACAAGACCGCAAACTCCCGGCGGCAGCGCCGCCGCGGAGCAGAAACATCATTCCATTATGAGTCTGGAGGACAGCATTCATGAAAACGATTAAGCTTGGAAGCAGCACGCTGGAAGTCCCTGTCGTTGCCGTCGGCTGCATGCGCATCAATTCCCTCGACAAAAACGGCGCGGAGCGTTTCGTGCAAACGGCGCTGGAATTGGGCGCGAATTTCTTCGACCATGCCGACATTTACGGCGGCGGCGCCTGCGAGGAAATTTTTGCGGAAGCCATACATATGAACAGCGACATCCGCGAAAATATCATTTTGCAATCCAAATGCGGCATCCGTCCAGGGATGTTCGATTTTTCCAAAGAGCATATTTTAAATTCGGTCGACGGCATTTTGAAGCGGTTGAAAACCGATTATTTGGATGTTTTGCTGCTGCACCGTCCGGATGCGCTCGTGGAACCGGAAGAGGTCGCCGAGGCATTCGATCAGCTGGAAAGCTCCGGCAAAGTGCGCCACTTCGGCGTATCGAACCAAAATCCGATGCAGATCCAGCTGCTGAAAAAAGCGGTGAAACAGCCGATCGTCGCCAACCAATTGCAGCTCAGCATCACGAATGCGACGATGATCTCCAGCGGCATCAACGTCAACATGGAAAACGAATCGGCCGTCAACCGCGACGGAAGCGTTCTCGATTTCTGCCGTTTGCACGACATTACGATTCAGCCTTGGTCTCCGTTCCAATACGGATTTTTCGAAGGGGTATTCCTCGGCAACGATAAATTCCCTGATCTGAACCAAAAAATTGATGAAATCGCCGCCAAATACGGCGTCAGCAACACCACGATCGCCATCGCCTGGCTGCTGCGCCATCCGGCCAACATGCAGCCGGTCATCGGCACGATGAATCTCGAACGCTTGAAGGATTGCATCAAAGCAAGCGAAATTACGTTGTCTCGCGAAGAGTGGTATGAAATTTACCGCGCGGCCGGAAATATTCTGCCGTAAACCGTGATAGGGCATCCGCCAGCGATGTTCCATACCGAAAAAAGGGGCCCGGGTCGTTTGAACGACCGGCGCCCCTTTTTTATTTGATGAGCCAAAGTTCCGCTTCTTCCCTCGTTTCAAAACCCCGAAACGCGTTGCCGTATCGATGGCAGTGTCAGAACACCGGGCCGTTTGGGCTTGTGCTGGATGCCTTACATTTGCTGATCAATCAGACGTTTGGCGGCGCCGAGGAAATGATCCGGAACATACGCAGCCCGCTCCAAATATGCCGACATCATGGCTCCGTTATATAACATCAGCAGCTGGGCGGAAAGCGTTTCAGGATCTTGGGCTCCGGCCCGTTCGGCCAATTCCCGCAGCCGGCGGCGCATCTCCAGATGGTATGTCGCAATCGGCTGTTGGGTCGGGTGGTTTTCGTCGGGAAACTCCACGGCCGTATTCAGGAACGGACATCCGCGGTAACCCGGCTGCTCGCTTCTTGCGCCCAAGCTGTCCACCACGTCGTATAGCTGATGCAGCGGCGCGTCGGGATGCCGCCGTTTCGCCTCTTCGAACGGTTTCATCAGCTCTTCGTTGCATCTTGCCAAATAAGCCACGACCAGATCGTCTTTGGTCGCGAAATTCCGGTAAAAGCTCGCTTTCGCCACGCCGGATTCCTCGATGATCCGATCGATGCCGACGGCCCTCACGCCTTCCCTATAAAACAGTTTGATGGCCGTGCGCAAAATCCGCTCTTTAGCCGTTTCTTTTTTCTGCATATTCATTGCTGCCCCCTTCCTTCCGGCATCCAACCCGTTGACATGATACAGATCTGTCTGTATGATAATCGTGAATACGGTACAGACCTGTCTCATTCATTTTAAAAAAAGTCCCGTCTTCCGTCAATCTCTACGCCATGGTTGGAGCGAGGCGCGCACGACCGCAGAAACATCCTGGCGAAAGGCGCGTTACGCGCGTCCGCTTTTCCCAGCCCCATTACGCTTGACGCGGGTTCCGGATGCCGTCCGAGACCGCGGCTGGCGGATCGTGATTTGGAAACAAAAAAATACGGCCAAAGCAGGTGAACGTTGTGAACATTGCAAACGAAACAAAAGAGTTCGACGTCTTGGTGATCGGTTCGGGTCCGGGCGGATACACCGCCGCCAAACGGGCGGCGGAAGCCGGGCTTCGCGTCGCTGTCGCGGAACGGGAGCGGATCGGGGGCGTGTGCACCAACGTCGGGTGCATCCCGTCCAAGGTTCTGATCTCCGAAGCCCATCGCTTTGAAATCGGCGGCCGGTCGAACCTGGATTTTGCGGAAGTGCAAGCCTTTAAGGAAGCGGTCGTCCAGAAGCAATCGGGCGGCGTAGGTTTTTTGCTGAAAAACAAATACACGGAGACGTTTCGCGGCGAAGCCTGTTTGCTCAGCGATCATGAAGCGATCATCGATCAAGGCGGGACGTCGACCCGCATCCGGTTTGAACACTGCATTCTCGCCACCGGCTCCCGTCCGATCGAGCTGCCGGCATTCCCTTTCGGGGGAAGGATCCTGTCCTCGACGGAAGCGCTGGGGCTGCAGCAGGTGCCTGAAAGCCTTATCGTCATCGGCGGCGGATATATCGGCATCGAGCTGGGGCAAACCTTCGCCAAGTTTGGATCCAAAGTCACCATTCTGGAAGGCGGCGATCAGATCCTTCCCGGATTCGAAGCCGAGTTGACCCGTCCGGTGGCCAAAAAGCTGCAGGAAAATCAGGTCGACATCTTTACCGGGGCCATCGCCGAACGGGTCGAGCAGCAACCTGACCGGGTAACCGTTCATTTCAAGGAAAACGGAAACCCGCGCCAAGCGACGGCCCAATACGTGCTCGTCACGGTCGGCCGCCGTCCGAACACGGACGGGAATTTGGGGCTTGATCGGGCGGGCGTCAAACTCGCGGAACGCGGGCTGATCCCGGTGGACGAACAAGGCCGGACCAACGTCCCCCACATTTTTGCCATCGGGGATATCGTCGCCGGTCCCGCCTTGGCGCATAAAGCTTATTACGAGGCAAAAGTAGCCGTGGAAGCGCTGAAGCATCATCATGCGAAGGTGGACTACCGGGCGCTGCCGCTTGTGGTCTTTTCCGATCCCGAAGTCGCAAGCGTCGGTTGGAGCGAAACGGATGCACGGGCACGCGGAACGGAAGTCGTCACGGGAAGAGCCTCCTATGCCATCAACGGCAGGGCTTTGGCGCTGCGGGCCGCCGAGGGGTTCGTTAAAATCGTGGCGGAAAAAGAAACGGAGCGAATCATCGGCGCGCAAATCGTCGGCGCGGAAGCCTCCAATCTGATTGCCGAACTGGCGCTGGCCATCGAAATGAGCGCCACCATCGAAGATATCGCGCTTACGATCCATGCCCATCCCACCTTGGGAGAAATCGTGATGGAAGCGGCCGAAGCCGCTATTGCCAAAAGACGCAAATAAGCAAGCTTCCCGTTTTTTGCGCCAGACGAAGCATCCGGGGAAGACAAGCGGGAAGCATCGAAATGAGACATAGTAGACAAAAAAGAGCCTCATTCAAGTTCACGAGCTTGAACGAGGCTTTTGGCCATTCCCGAGAAGTAATATGGAACCTCCGCTATTTTTCTCCGGACAGCTCCCTGTACAGCCCCACAAACCGCCGGACGCCTTCCCGCAGCTGCCGTTCGTTCAAAAACGAATAACTCATGCGGATCCAAGGTTTCAGTTCCCGGAGCGGATCGCAAATCGAGCCTGGGACGAAAGTGATGGAACGTTCCCTGCTCGTCACAAGCAGCTCCTCCATCGGGGTCGATTCCGGCAGTTGGACCCATAGATTAAAGCCCCCTTCGGGGCTTCTCCACTCCCAGCCCGTTCCGGCCAGCTCTTCCTCCATGATGTCCTTGCGGACCGCCAGCGCCGTCCGAAGCTTCTCCAAATGCCGCTGCATCCGCTCCGAAAAGAAATAATGCAAAAAGATCTTTTGGTTCAGGAGCGGCGTGCCGCTGTCCGACAGCGATTTGGCTTTGATCAAATAGGTCATCAATCCCGGCCTGCAGGCCACCGTCGCGATGCTCAGGCCCGGGGCGACGTATTTGCTGAAGCTGCGGATATAGATCGTATATCCCGAAGTATCGTAAGCAAAAAACGGCGGCGGGGGTTCATTGCCGAAATAGATGTCCGGGCAAGGATCGTCTTCGATCAGCAGGCATTGATGTTCGGCCGCGAGATCCACCAGCCGCTTCCGCTGCTCCGCAGGCACGGTGTATCCCGTCGGGTTTTGAAAGGTCGGATTGATATAAAAAAGGCGCGGTTTGTATAGGCGCATGAATTCTTCGACCTGATCCAGCCGATAGCCGTCCGGGTAAATCTCAACGGGGACGATCCGCGCCCCTTGCCTTCTGAACACATCGATCGCCGGACTGTAAGTCGGCCTTTCGAGCAGCACGGCGTCCCGCGGCTTAACCAATACCCGGGCGATCAGGTCGATGGCCTCCTGCGAACCGCAGGTGATCAGGAGCTCGTCCGGGGTGAGGTCGAACCGGTACCGGCCGGCGAAATAGCGGCACAACGCTTCCCTCAGCTCCGCGTCCCCCTGCGTGGTCGCATACGTGCCCAGCACTTTGGGATACAGATCGAACACTTTTTTTACGTATTCGGAAAAATATCGGTTCGGCAGCAGGTTCGGGTCGATCAGCGCTTTGGAAAATTGATACGCGGCCTCTACCTGGTGGATTTCGGAGAGATGGCTTTCATGAACGTAAGCCGAAACGATCGGGTCCTGCTGTGCAGCAGGGGACAGCAGGCTGCCCGGTTGAACATAATAACCGGATTTATCCTTTACGTATACTTTATGGTTTTGCTTCAGCCATTGATAAGCTTTGAATACGGTTAGCCGGTGCACGCCGAATTCGGCCGCAAGCGCGCGAACCGAAGGGAGTTTATCATGCGCCTTCCATTCCCCGCGCCGGATCCGATCCAAAAGATAGTCGTACACTTGTTCAAAAAGTTTATCCGAATGAACATCGGAAAGGATCTCTCTTTTCAGATGACTCCCCCCTTTCCTTCGATTATAACCTATATGTCCGCCATCTGTTCTACTCGATTCCATCTGTTCTGTTCCACCCCTTTTATGATAAAGCCATACAAGGAGGAATGGACATGATATTCGTCAATTATTTGCTGATGTGTCTCGTATTCGGGACGACCTTTCTGGCAATCAAAGTCGGGATCGATGCAGGAGCGCCGCCTTTTTTCTCTGCGGGTCTCCGTTTTCTTTTGGCAGGAAGCATTCTTTTCGCATTTATGGTCATCAAACGAAAAGCCTCGTTCTCCCTGCTGCTTCGCAAGGAGATGTTTTTGACGGGAATGGCGCTGACCTTCGGCACGTTCGCCACCCTGTATTGGGCGGAACAACATTTAAGCTCCGGGATTGCCGCCATCCTGTCGGCAACGGCCCCGCTTATGGTCCTGCTGCTCCAATCGGCCCTGGCCCGGCAGCGCCTTTCCGTTCACGCCTTGGCCGGCTGCCTCATCGGGTCGGTGGGCGTCGTGTTGCTGCTGCTGCCCGGCCTGACGGTCAACTTCAGCAGACTGTGGGTGATCGGCTGTATCTCGGTTTTGGTGGGCCAAGTATTTTACTCGGCTGGTACCGTCTACTCGCGCCGTGTCGTAAAACGGTTTGAGGATACGTCCCCCATCGCTTTGAACGCGGCCCAGATGATGTATGGCGGAGGAATGCTTTTGCTGTTGGCCTTGTTCGTCGAACCGATCGATATCGGTCCATGGCTTGCGCCAAAAGCCGCGTTATCGCTGCTTTATTTGATCTTCGCCGGCTCCATGACGGCCCATACGATTTTCTACTGGCTGATCGCCAAAACGAACCCCGTATTCCCGTCCACCTGGCTTTACGTGTCGCCGCTTATCGCCCTTTGCCTTGGTGCCGCGTTATACGGCGAGCCCATATCCGTTTTGTCGGTCATCGGCGGAATCACGATTGTCGCCGGCATTGTCGCCGTCAATCTGGATTCGCTAAAGACGCTTTTGTCCAAAGGCAGGCCGCAGCGCAACAAAGCCGGCGAATCCAAAGCAGTATAACGAAAAAACCCGGAAGTTCTGAAGGAAGAGCTTTCGGGTTTTTAAACAGAAAATCGAAGCCCGAATGCAAAAATAACTATTTGACAATATTTAACTAAAAACATATATTCAATACATTATTAACCAACTCATACATAACAAAGAAAAACGGGGAAGAGACTGATTTTATGAAGAACAAAAGTGCTTTTTTTGCGGTAATATCTTTAGCTATGGCTGCAACAGCGGTAACTGCTTTTGCCTCGCTAAGTACAACTCAGGAGGATGTCATTCCTGAAGCCGATGTAATAGAACGTCCCATTCGTAGTCCTTTTGTCGAAGACCACTTCATAAGCCCAACTGTTATTGATACGTCCAACCCCATTGGCGACCCCGTGACGGGAGGCGCGGTTGCACAAAAATTCTTTAAAATAAACAGTGGTTATGGTCATATGAAACTTTTAATGAAAAACTATAGCAGCCAACCCGTTACTGTTACGTTGACACATCATGCAACCGGACTTTTATATTTTGTTAGAGAAATTAAAGGAAACGACCAAATAACATGGGGAAATTTTGAAGAGGGTTTCGAGCAAGGCATGCGCAGTGGAGAATATACGCTTCAATGGAGTGGCGGCGGTACTCCCGTTAATGGAGAATTTGTTGGAAAAACGGGTTCAGCCATTTCCGATGTTCGAGAGTAATTCAAGTTTTGCTGTTGATTTCATCGATAAATTCGTGTGTCAGGACTGGGAATTAAACTCCCAGCCCTCTTTTGTCGTAAGCCGTTCTCTTAAGCCCTGTCCGCGCTTTGCCGCGAGCACCGTTTGGGCCCCTCTCCGGGTGAGGACCCTGGCGGTAGGTTACATATAGGCTTGTTCATACGGGGATTCAAATCAGGAGTTGATGCAATCAAAAACCCCTTGGTTTGGCAGCGTGTAAATAAGTGTAATACTAATAAATAAACACACTAGGAAAAGGTGAACAAAATGACAAATTCAACTCCGGAAAACCAAGAAGCGATCGAGAAAATACGTGAATTGATGAAGGGCATCGACACGGCCATGCTGACGACCGTCTCGGAAGAAGGGCTGGTTTCGCGTCCCATGAAGACCCAGGACATCGAATTCGACGGCGACCTGTGGTTCCTGACCAAGAAAGATACCGACAAATTCCATGAGCTGCTGCAAAACCGGCAGGTCAACGTTGCCTACGCCGGCAAGTCCTTCGTCTCCATCCGCGGTGAAGCTGAGCTAGTGAACAGCACCGAAAAGCTGAAAGAATTGTGGAACCCCGTTTACGAGCAGCTGCTGGAGACGAACGTTGACGATCCTAATCTTGTTCTCATCAAGGTCCAAGCCGAAGCGGCCGAGTACTGGGATGCCGGCAACAAGTTCAAAATGGCCAGGTTCCTGTTCCGCAGACTGATGGGTAAAAGCGCCGAAGGCACCAATATGAATCGAACGGTGGAATTGGATTAGGATAAAAAAACGGACGCCGGTTAAGACCAGCGCCCGTTTTTATTTTCAGATCACAGTGCATTGACATCGACAGTACTCAACTCATCTTGGCTGATCCTTAGCGAGAAAAAACCTTTTTGATTACACTTATTATTCCAGGAACAAGAAAAAAGACGCCAAAAAAGACAGTGAGTAAATTATATTGGGGCGTTTCGTAGAAATGAAACCATTCCGTGAAAATAGGAGTGTCAAGAATCCTTCCAAGTATCGTTCCATCCGTATCCCTGTATTTAAGGATCCAACCTGTTGCTTCAGAGGTAATAAAGAATATTTGTGATAATACAAATACGCCAATAGAAGACACCCAATATCTTCTCAGAAATGGTACAGTCGTTTGTTTCCGAACCAAAATAATCTCATCCTTATCTAGTACTATTGTCTATATATAATAAATACGGATATTTAAGAAATTAAGTTTCAAAATTCATGTATTATATTGTCGTAAAAATACTTAAATTGCAGAATGCCCGAGGAACGAGGAACAACCATATGTCGCTTCAATCGCGAATCGCTGCTCTCCGGTTACTTTCCGGACTCGGAACATCAAACAAAATTTTTCGATTTGCTGAGAGACGCTGCTGTTTGCGGACGCCATTTTGATTCAGAAAATCATGCGGCAGCATCGGCTCGATATCACCGAGTATCAGGATGTAACCGCATATTTGGGTGAAGAAGCCCGGGAGATGTATTTGCAAGGCGACTGCTTGTTCCATTAGCATGAATGAGGAGCTGCCAGACATTCAGGCGGTGCGCTTGTTCATGCTGTTTTTGTGTTACTGTATACCTCTCACTATTGCCGGCTTCAGCCATACGCTACCCTATAAATCACTAAAATGCACTATAATTTGGCAGGTTGTCTTCTTTCTTCCCCTGGCATACACTCTTTTTTGAAAACGCATTCATTACATCGTACTCCGTGATTTCGTACCGGCATTATTTTGCGTAATCCAAAAAAAAAAGGAGATGAATCTTGTGAAGAAAATGAGATGGACCATCAAGCTTTTGCTGGCTCTGGTCATGGTGGTGCCCACGCTCATGGACAGCCAGCGCGCTGATGCATGGACCGGCATGCCCATGTCCAAGCTCCACGTAAGCGGCAACCAACTGGTGAACAGCAGCGGACAGCCCGTCCTGCTAAGCGGTTGGCATCAGCCCTCGGGCTCCTATTGGACCTACCAGTCCAGCAAGTACTACCTGGATCGGAACGGAGGGAACCGGCATGCGGCAATATTGGAGTACTTGAAGGATATCACCGATACCTTTACCGATACCTCTGCCAAATACGGCAGCACCCACGGCTGGTACATGAATCAGGTCCGGCTGTTTATCGACCGGGAAGACATGGGCGACGTGGCCGCCGGGACGTATAATTTTGCCGGTTTGCAGAGCGTTACGCAAAACGTCATCATTCCGTATATCGCCTATGCCAAGACAAAGGGGCTGTATGTCACGCTGGGGCTCGATTTTACCCTTTCGAACAACCAGGCGACCACTCCATCCAATCTGAACAAGTTCAACGAAATCTGGGGTTACCTTGCCTCCCAACCGGCGATCAAAAGCGCGGACAACGTGATGTTCGAACTGATCAATGAACCGGTCCTGTCCGATGTCAACGGGCAATGGGGCGGAAATCCCTCTCAACCCAATTTCGCCGATTATTGGAACTCCCTTAAAAAATTCCAAAACTCCCTCATATCCACCATACGCAGTAAAGGTGCCGACAACGTGATATGGGCGGCGGGGCTTGGCTGGGATCAATACTACCAGCTGTGCGCGTCCAGTCCGCTGACGGATCCCTTGAACAATATCGGGTATTCCGTCCACTGGTACCCAGGGTACGGTGCCCATGACGATTATGCGACTTTGCAGCAGCAGTGGGATACGAATATTAAGCCCTGCGCCGATCATTATCCCATCAACATTACGGAGACCACCTGGTTCAAGACGCAGCCCGGCGATTCCTCCTACTGGGAGCTGTTCAACGGGTCCAATGAAGGTTTCGGCAAAAACACGAAGGCCATATTCACAGCGGCCGGCAATGTCAGCATGACCGCCCATATGAACGGATTTTTGCTGGAGCCCGGCCCAAGAAGTTCTTTTGCTGATCCGACCGCAGGCCTCAAATATGACGGCAATACCGCACGGGACGGCATGGCCCGTTTTCTCTTCGAATGGTATTATGAACGCGCGCAGCTGAACCCTTGGAACGGGATCTGGAACGGGGTTTTGTCCGGCTCGACCTATAAGATCCTGAACCGCGCTTCGGGCAAAGCGATTGACGTGCCGGGCGGACAGAATACCAACGGGCTGCAGCTTCAGCAGTGGTCAGACAATCAAGCGACAGCCCAGCAATGGGTTGCCGATGATCTGGGGACGTACAACAACGTGTACAGGCTGCGAAGCGTCAGCTCGGCAGACCAAAAAGTCATGGATATCCGGAACGGCACGAAGAACAACGGCGAAGCGGTCCAACTCATGCAGGACTTGGGGAATACAGCACAGCAGTTCAGATTGATCAAACTGAGCAACGGTTACTGGAGCATCCTGAATGTGAACAGCAACAAGGCCGTTGAGGTTGCCGGAGCCTCCTCCGCGGATGGAGCGAAGCTTCAGCAAAATCTCTACCGGGGCAATCCGAACCAGCAATGGCAGCTGGTGAAAATCAATTAGTGCTGATACCGAATATCCTGATGATGTTTCACTCAAAAACGAGCGCGGGCCTTCATAGGCCAACGCTCGTTTTTGAGATGCGCCCGGAACGCCGAATCGGCTGGTAAGGTCTTCCCCTCATTCCGAACAGGAACACCTCCAATCACGCAGATTCATATACTTCTCACCCCACTCATCCAATTGATCCAATATCGATTTCAGCGACTTTCCCAGCTCGCTCAGTTCGTAGACTACTTTCGGCGGAACCTGATTGTAAGACGTTCTCGTTACGATGCCGTCTTCCTCCAGCTCCTTGAGCTGCTGGATCAGCATTTTTTGCGTAATCTCGGGAATCGCCTTTTTTAATTCGCTCGTTCTTTGCGGTCCGTCCCCACAGTTCAAATGGCATAAAATCAACAGCTTCCATTTTCCCCCGATCACCTGAAGCGTCGCCTCTGCGGGTATGTTAAACGTCCGTGCGGTCTGCATTTCCATGGGCTGCCCCCCTCCTGTCGATTCCGTTGAACGATTACTTTCCGGTGAGTATATCACTTTAAAGTATCTATATCACCAAAAAGTAAGTACTTCCCATTTATCACAGCATACCTGATAATTTTACCGTAATCTTATGAAATTTGAGAGAGGGAAGGTGACATCGATGAAAATTTTGACGGTTGTATCGCATCCGCGGGTGAACTCCTTAACCTTTTCCGTGACAGAGAGATTTATCCAGGGACTTGCCGACGCCGGGCACGAAACCGAGGTGCTGGATCTGCATCGCAGCGGCTTTAATCCCGTGTTGTGGGAAGCCGACGAGCCGGATTGGTCTTCGGATCACAAAGTCTATTCGCCTGAGGTGGAAGCGGAGATGGCACGAATGAAACGGCACGACGCGCTCGCCTTTATTTTCCCGATATGGTGGTACGGCCTGCCGGCCATGCTGAAAGGATATATCGACCGGGTATGGAACAACGGGTATGCTTACGGCGCAAGTCACCTGCATCATCAACAAGTGCTGTGGCTTGGTCTGGCGGGAGCCCCGAAAGAGCACTTCGAGAAGAGGCAGTACGATACGTTGCTCTCCCAGCATCTGAACGTCGGCATAGCCGATTACTGCGGAATTTCGAACAGCCGGGTTGAGATCCTGTACGATACGCTGGATTCCAGGCCGGAAGTTATCGATACCCTCCTGACGCGAGCTTATCATTTGGGACGGCATTACGACAACGTTTCAGAGGCTGTGAATTAACCGGGGGGCGCTGCGGAAATCCGGGTCCGGCTCGAAGGCACAGTCTTTGCTCAGCCGCTCGGACAGCGGGCACATGACTCTCAAGCGGTGGTTTTTCAGGTTATGGTGAAGAATCGGGCAATGGTTTGAAAAAGCATCGTTCAGCCCTGTCCGGCCTTGGCCGGATGGGGCTTTTGTTAACCCTTTTGTTTCTCCCACTTCTTCATTAAGGCTATCCAAATCCTCTAACAAGATCTCAAGCAAAACACGAAAAATTCGCCTTGGCTTGATCGATATCTGGCAACATCCCCGCCCGCCTTCAGCAATAGAGTTACCGTACCCTCTTCCGAAGCGTCATAGGCGTACAAGCCGCGACTTGAAACCGATACATATTTTCGACCAACGAATCCGAAAAAAAAGCCGTACGGATGGCCATCCATACGGCTATTGCTGCTCTCAGTCGGTCTCGCCAAGACATGCCTTCACCGACCGCTCCAGCACGTCAATGACCTCGTCAAATCGCAGCATTTCCAGCGCCTCGTCTTTGGTTTCATCCTTCAACGCAAAATCGGACCGCAAGTCCCCGATCAGTTCCGGAAGATACGTATAGTCGATCTCGTCGATGCGGACGGCTTCCGTTTCAAGTGGCTTCCAAACCAATGCATAATGATCGATAAGCCTCCCGTTCAGCCGCCGAAAATCCCTGTAATATTGCTCCTGGGCTTTTTTCTTATCCGGCTGGGGCAGCCATTTAATTTTTTTGTAATAAATCTCTTTCACCCAAATGTCGTCCGAGATCAAATGATAGAAATAACCGAGAAAAAAGGGATCTTTCATGTGGTGCTCGTATTTTTGGCAAAAACCGCGGTAATCGCAGGCAAATTCCGAATCCGTCTGGAGAATGATGAAATGGGACTCCTTTTTCGGCGCATTCATGTATTTATGGACGTCGGGCGCAATGCCGCCCAGTAAAAATTGATCGTCATCGATGCCAAGCTCCCGGGCCAGCAGCGTGGAGATGCAGTAGTGCATCACTCTCGATCCCAAACGTATCCCCCCCCATTCCGGCTAGTCATTCGGCTGAATGACCCCCCACATGTTTCCGCTTGGATCGATAAATTTAAGCACCCATCCGAAGCCTTCATTTTGGTAAAACGTAATTTCGACGCCGAGTTCATGCAGATAATCATGCAAAACGTGGATCTGGTCCGTGTTATACAGCAAAACCGGCATCGTTTGGCCGTTCACCGAGAAATTCGCGTCGGTTACGTCTTTTGTCTCCCATAACATGAGCATAGGCCCTTCCTGAAGCGTTAGAAACGCATGTCCATGTTCTTCGGAGACACCCAGCACTTGAAAGCCGAGATGGGAGACGTACCATTCTACGGCTTCGGATACACGTTTGACCGGAATTTGCATATGCTCCAATTTTTTAAGGACGGCTTTACTCATATCGAACACCTCGATGATTTAATTTTCATTTTCAGTCCGTGCCAACTCGATGATTTTGCGGATAAACGAACCTTTCGCTTCGGTATATTTCACCCGGTCATGCGGGTACTGCTGCGCGAGATGCTGTTTCAATCGAAAATATTCCTTTAAAGCCTCCGGATGGCGGATCAAATAATTACGAAACAAGAGCTGCGTGTTCCAATGTTCGCCCCCGTGCCGATAGACATGCAAATGATGGGTCCCCGCCCGCCATTCGCCCCGGCGGAAAAACCTTCTTTCCGGAAAGTGCGGATGATCGACAAAATGGTATCCGATCCTCTCCAATCTGTCATGGTGCACAGGAGTGATTTCGTCCAAAGCAGCAACGCCGGCCATGATGTCGATGATCGGCTTCGCCCCGAGGCCGGGGACGGCCGTGCTGCCGATATGCTCGATCCCGAGCACGATGCCGTCCAGCGCCTCGGCGATTTTCATTTTTTCTTGCTCGAATTCCAAAGCCCATTGCGGGTTATATTCGCTTATAATCACTTGTTCCATCTGTCCGCTCCATTCTGCCTTTGTTGCATACAAGATTCTCTATTTGGCTTTTCGTATTTTCATGATAAAAAATCGGATGTTCGAAAAACGATCGTACGTTTCCACCTTCTCCGTCTCCATGCGCCAATGGGGAAGCAAGTCCAGCAGCTTGTCTTTGCGGTCATCCTGATCAAAATCCATATACATCAAAGCGCCGCCGGGTTTCAATATTTCGCCGATTTTCTCGAATGTACTTCCGAAAACTCCGATTTCGTTCAAGGTGGAGCCAATCATCGTCACAAGGTCAAACTCCCCTGCCGGCAAATCGCAGGTTACAAAATCGCCGCAAACCACCGTCGAAGGATTCGGATGCCCTTCCCGCGCCTGCCTGTAACCAAACAGTCCGCAAATGTCCGGATCGATGTCAACGCTTGTCAGCTCGCCGAACCCATGTAACCGGTAACCCAAATAGTCATCCCATTCTCCCACGCCAATGCCGATGTTGCAGGCTTTGATTCCCTTAAACGCTTCAAAAAGCCTTATAAAAAAGTCGCGCGTCTCCAGCTCAAGATACAGGCTTGGGGCGGACAAATTCCATTGGTAGGCTTCCGGCTCCCGCATGTTCAAATAATATTGCAAAAGATTCGCATCGTTCATCACGCTAGTTCACTTCCTAGTTCCAAAAACCTCTGAATGATAGGCCGATCCGGCGGGCTGATCGAATCCGGAAGGCGGTCTAAACCAAAAAAATTTAATGCTTTGACTTCCTGTCCGTCTTCGGCGATCTCTCCGGAAAAACGGCTGCATACGTAAGCCGCAGCGACATTGTAGACCTCGTCCCCGTGCGGATATTTGTAATAGAGCTCCTGCCCCGAAAATACGCCGAGCAGTTCAAGCTCCTCAGCCAGAAGTCCCGTTTCCTCGTACAGCTCCCTTTTGGCCACTTCTTCCATCGATTCGCCGGGCTCAAGGGAACCTCCGGGCAAACCCCAGCATCCGTTATCCTTTCGAAGCCCCAACAGCAGACGGTGATCTTGAATCAACAACACGCATGCTCCCGCCATGATTAATGGGCGGCTTCCGACTACTTTTCTTAAGTCCATGATATAGCCCATGTTCGCGCCTCCTGCTTAGTCCATCGTCCGCCCTAATATCCATTGAACGGCCTCCAAAATATCCGCGGCCACAAAATCCGGCTCCGTTTCCTTCCAGCGGTGGCGAAAAGCGCCCAATGAGCCTTCGCCCCAGCCTGTTTTCACCAAAATCTTTTGAGCCCCCACTTGATGCGCGGCCAGCAGATCCGTGCTCCCTACATCCCCGATGACGACGCATTTCGTTAAATCCAGGCCATGCTCTGCCGAAGCCCGATGCAGCATCCCCGGTTTCGGTTTCCTGCATTCGCATTCTTCCGACATCCCGTGCGGGCATATGTAAGCCCCGTCAAACCCGTAGGCTTTAAACTGGTTTTCAAATTGCTCGATCGTCGCCTCTCCCCGGGAAATCCGGTGCTGATTCGTAAAAGCAAACACCTTGATGCGGTTTGCTTTCAATAGATCAATCGCCCTTTGCGCATTCGGATATAGCGTAAAATCGTCCGGGTGAAGAAAATGGCCCGTCCCTCCGATCGTTCCGTCGCGGTCGATAAACACCGCTTCGATTTCGCTTCCCATAGTTTGCGCGGCCTCCTAACCCTTTTTCAATTCTTTTAGCGTTTGGTTGATCTGACCCAACGATTGTTGCATCTGTTCCATTCGCCGAAGTCCGGAATACTGGTTTCCGATCACTCCGGCGAAAGCGACAATCAACACAATGACAAGCAATAAGATCACCAAAGATCTCCCCTTTCTGCTCATGAACGGCATAAACGACGAAACCCGGCCTTGAATCTCGGATGTCGAAGGTCGGGTTCTCGGTTTGTAAGCGTTTTGCTTTTATGTAAAGGGGGTTGACTCCCAGACGGTGCAATGACCTCTGGAATATTTCGGCATCGGGCTTCCGAATCCCTTCCGTTTCGGAGATCAAAATTTCGTCGAAGTAATCCCGATTCCCAAACCAGGTTAAAGATCCTTGACGTTTGCCGGCAAAGCCTGCTGAAGCTTGCGGTATCGCAAGGGCGAACAGCCGTTCATTTTCCTGAACAGCTTATGGAAATTCGCGACCGTCCCGATGCCGGTTTGTTCCGCCACCTCGATCATTTTAAGGTTCGTCTCCCGGAGCAGCCGCTGCGCCTCCCGGATGCGCACCAGCTGGACATATTCGGCGAAACCGAATCCCGTGCACCGCTTGAATGTGCGGCTCAGGTAATACGGACTCACGAAAAACCGTTCCGCCACATCTTTCAGATGCAGCTCCTCCCGGTAATGGGTGCCGACGTATTCGGCGACCTCCGACATCGTTTGGTGCAGGGTGGACGGCTGCGCCTCCGGCTCCCCCCGCTCCGCTTGCGCGCGGAACACGTGCACCAGCAGCTGCTTCAGAAGCGATTCCAGCATGACGTCCCGCCCCGGCGAGCAGCCCTTCGCTTCGGCGACCAATTCCCGCACGAGCGCCTCCCCCTTGTACTGCTCCTGCGGAGGAAAGGTTATGACCCCGCTCCGCCCGGTCAACCCTAGTCCTTCAAGCAGCCCCGCGGCGAAATTGATGACGACCCGTTCATGCTTCGGCGCCCCCGCATCGATCGTCCGGTGAAGCTCCTCCTTTTCGATAAACACGAAGCTTCCCCGTTTTACCCGGTAGGTCCGGTCCCGGATGAAATAATCCCGCTCCCCGCTAAACAAATAATAAAGCTCATACCCTTGATGCATGTGCTGGCTTGTCATGCTGTAAAAACCGGTTCGCTCCACATGATCGATCTGAATCGTTCCGGCCGAGTTATGGAAAATGTTCATACCGCGCCTCCAATAGTGCAAAAATTGCGACTTTTCAAGCGAATTGAGCAATATTTATAGACGATTATACTCTATTTGCTGCGTTACAGTAGAAGAAAAGGACCTATCCTTAGTTCTAAAAAAGGAGGCTTCCCATGAAAAAAAAGTACGCCCTCATCGGCACCGGCGGCCGGGCGGTTTTCTTCTACGGCGCACTGGCCAAAGACTTCCGCGAGACGTCCCGCCTTGTCGCCTTCTGCGACACGAACCAAACGCGGATGAACTACGCCAACAGGCTGCTGCGCGAGCGGTTTAACCATCCTGAGGTTCCAACCTATAAAGCCCGCGAATTCGAGCAAATGATTCTCCGCGAGCAGCCGGACACGGTCATCGTGACGACGATCGACCGAACGCATCATACGTACATCATAAAAGCGATGGAGCTCGGCTGCGACGTCATTTCGGAAAAACCGATGACCGTGGACCAAGAGAAATGCCAGGACATTTTGGACGCGGTCAAACGGACCGGCAAGCAGCTTCGCGTCACGTTCAACTACCGTTACGCCCCGCACAACACCAAAATCCGCGAGCTCATCATGAACGGCGCCATCGGGGACGTGCATTCCGTTCATTTCGAATGGCTGCTTAATACGGAGCACGGCGCGGATTATTTTCGCCGCTGGCATCGCGACAAACGCAACAGCGGAGGCCTGCTCGTGCACAAATCGACCCATCACTTCGATCTGGTCAACTTCTGGCTCGGCTCCCGGCCCCAAACGGTGTACGCGCAGGGTTCCTTAATGTTCTACGGCAAGGAAAACGCGGAAAAACGCGGCGTGACCGAATTCTACAGCCGGGCCCGCGGCAGCGAAATCGCAAAAAACGACCCGTTTGCGCTCGACCTGGAGAAAAGCCCGGAGCTCCAAGGACTATATGCGGACGCGGAGCATGAAGACGGCTACTACCGGGACCAAAGCGTGTTTGGCGACGGCATCAGCATCGAAGATACGATGGGCGTCTTGGTCCGCTACAAAAACAAAGCGATCATGACCTATTCGCTGAACTGTTACATGCCTTGGGAAGGATTCCAGGTCAACCTCAATGGCTCCAAAGGCCGCATCGAAATGAAAGTCGTGGAGAAATCGTACGTCAATTCCGGCGGCAAAAAGGAAGACGAGGGGGCGCTGCAGACGAAAAGCATCAAGGTGATCCCGATGTTCGGGGAAGCGTACGAGGCAGAAATCGTCGAAGGCGCGGGCGGCCACGGCGGCGGCGACCCGGTCATGCTGAACGACATTTTCGGCGTGCCGGCGGAAGATCCGTTTAAGCGCGCGGCGTCGCACATCGATGGGGCGATGTCGATCCTGACCGGGATAGCGGGCAACCGGTCGATGAGCACCGGACTTCCGGTGAACGTCGACGACTTGGTGAAGTTTTAACACGAACGAATGACTATCCTAATAAAATACGTTAATGGACATACCTCCTAGGACGATTTCTAGGGGGTTTTTTATATGCGCCCGGCCTTGCCCAAAGTTTAAACGCAGGCAAAAAGGAAATCATGGAATCAAGCGATCAAATCCCGAGGGTGAGGATGCACACATGAGGCTTTTTACAAAAAATAAACAATCCGGGAACCCGCAGCCCGAAGCCGGTCCTCAGCGGTCAACCGAAAGCCCGGCAGCCGAAACGAAACTTACCGGAAATCTGGACGACGATTTGCGGATCATCAAGGAGCGCACGGGCGGGAGTTCCGATTTGATCATTCGCCTGATTGACAGCATGTTCGGCAAAGAACTCCGCATTGCGGTGATTTATATCGAAGGGCTCGTCAATGAACAGGTCATGAACAGCTCCGTCATGCAGTCGCTCACGGCCAAAGATTTTATCGATCCCCATCATCTGGCGGCACCGTCCGAGGTGCTCGGCATGATCAAAAACCGGTTCCTCTCGATCAGCAACGTGACGGATGTTCACAGTTTGGACGAGCTGCTAACAGCCGTATTGGCGGGCAACACGGCCATATTGGTCAGCGGGGCTACTCTCGGCATCTCGGCAAGCACGGCCGGCGGCGAGCAGCGCGGGGTCAACGAACCGCAGTCCGAAACGGTCATTCGGGGGCCCAGGGAAGGCTTTACGGAAAATCTTCGGACCAATACCGCGCTCATCCGCCGCAAAATCAGAAATCCCGACTTGTGGATCGAGAGCCGCAAAATCGGCCGGATCTCGCAAACCGAAGTGGCCGTCATGTATTTGCGCGGCATTGCCAACGACAAAGTGGTGCAGGAAATTTTGCAGCGCTTGGACCGCATCGATACGGACAGCATCCTGGAGAGCGGCTATATCGAGGAATTTATTCAGGACGAAACCTTCTCCCCTTTTCCGACCATGACGAACACGGAACGTCCGGACGCGATCGCGGGGGCGCTTTTGGAGGGGAAGGTCGCCATTTTGGTCGATGGGAGCCCCTTCGTATTGCTGGCTCCCGTAACGATCTTCAAGCTGTTTCAATCCAGCGAAGACTATTACCAGAAATTCGATATCGCCACTTTTTTGCGCTTGCTGCGCGTCATCTCTTTTGTGGTCTCCATGCTGCTTCCCTCGCTTTATATTGCAATTACGACTTTTCATCAGCAGATCCTGCCGACCACTTTGCTTGTCAGCCTGGCTGCGCAGCGCGAAGGGGTTCCTTTTCCTGCGTTCGTCGAAGCGCTGGCCATGGAAATCACGTTTGACGTTTTGCGGGAAGCCGGAGTTCGCATGCCCCGGGCCATCGGCTCGGCGATATCGATCGTCGGGGCTTTGGTGTTGGGCCAGGCGGCCGTTCAGGCCGGATTGGTGTCCGCCGCGATGGTGATCATTGTCGCCTTTACAGCGATCGCAGGTTTTGTCGCGCCTTCCGTAAGCATTTCGAACTCGGCCAGAATTCTGCGTTTCGGCTTCATGATTTTGGCGGGGACCCTGGGGCTGTTCGGCATCATGGCCGGCCTGATCGCCCTGCTGATCCATCTGTGCGGGCTGCGCTCCTTCGGCATCCCGTATCTTTTGCCCTTGGCGCCTTTTATTCCCGCCGACCAAAAGGACGCTTTGGTCCGCGTTCCATGGTGGGCGATGCTGCGGCGGCCAACCCTGATCGGAAAGAAAAACCCGAAGCGGGAAAAAAGGTTCCAAAAACCTTCGCCGCCCAAAAACAAAAACTAACGCCGACTCAAAAAAGAGGTGGAAAGAAGCATGAAACGCTGGCCCTTCCTGATCCTGCTGCTGCTCATCGTTCCTTTGTTCGTCACGGGATGCTGGGACAGCAAGGAATTAAACTCGCTGAGCATCATTTCTGCCACGTCCATCGACCGGGAACGGGATCGTTGGGTCGTTACCTTTCAGGTCATCATTCCGCAGGCCATTGCCACGCAAACCGGAGGCGGGGGCGCCGGCAGCCAGGCGCCGACCACCATATTTTCCACCAACGGGAGAACGATCCGGGAAGCGATGCAAAATGCCAGCCTGGAAACGTCGCGGATGCTCTTTTTTGCCCATAACTCCATCCTCATCCTGAGCGAGAAGGTCGCCAGAGAAGAGGGCGTCGGCCAAATCCTCGATTTTTTCCTTCGCCCGTTCGAAAGCCGGGAAACGATGTCGATCCTCCTGACGAAAGGAAAAGCGTCGGATTTGCTCGAAGTGCTGATCCCGCTCGAGAAAATTTCGGGCAACGCGGTCAAACGGGTCATCGACCAAAGCCAAAGGAATTTGTCCCAGGTGCAAAACATCAAGCTGATCGACTTTGCCGCCAGGGTCGCCGACCCGAACGCAAGCGCCATGGTGCCGGAGCTTGAGGTATCGGGCAACCTCAAAGGACAATCGTCCCTGGATGCCTTAAAATCCCCCCGGAACGAAGCGGTCATCAAATTGGGCGGGCTGGGTGTATTCAGGAGAGATAGATTGGTCGGATGGTTGAACAGCGAGGAAAGCAGGGGCGTGGCCTGGCTTTCGAATCGCGTCAAAAACCTGATCATCGTATATCCTTGCAGCGCCAAAGGAGGCGAACAGGCCTCCTTATCGAGTTTCCGGGTGCTCAAATCGTCAACGAAGCTGTCTTCGGAGATTCAGGGCGGCAAAGTCACGATGAAGGTACAGATCAACGCGAAGGGGGTCCTCGACGAGACCCGCTGCAAAATGGACCTAAGCAATCCGCGGGTCATCGCCGAACAGCAGCGGATCATCGCCAAGGAAATCAACGGTGAGGTCGTCTCCACCTGGAACCGTCTCCGGACGATCGAAACCGATGCGCCCGGATTTCTGGACGTCATTCATCGGGAACATCCGGACGCATGGAAAACAATCGCCCAATCCAAGCACCCGCTCGATGAGATCACGATTCGTCCCCAAATTCGCGTGAACATCGAGCATACAGATATGATCAACAAACCGTATTCAACCTTGCTTGAACAAAAATAGGAGACCTTGAGGAGGTGCAATCCGTGGAAAAAATCGATAAATATCAGCTGATTTCGATGACCATCTTGTTTATGATCGGCAGTACCCCTTTGTATGAATTGGGGATCGGCGTCCAGCAGGACGCGTGGATCGTCATGGTGGCCGGGTTGGCGGCCGGATTGCTGCTGTTGGCCTTGTATTTGTACATCCAGCGCAATCATGCCGGCATGGATTTTTTCCAAATTTTGAATACCCATCTCGGAAAGCTTGTCGGAACGGTTTTATCGGTCTGTTACGTCGTTTATTTCGCTTACGAGTCGATGCGCAACACGAGGGAGTTCGGAGACATCATCAACATTTCCTTTCTCCCCAACACGCCGCTCTCTTTGCTCATGCTCGTCATGGTATTGCTGTCCGGCTATGCGATTTCCAAAGGGGTCGAAGTCTTTTTTCGCGTCGCCGAATTTATGTTTCCGTTCACGATCTTTGGATATGCCGCGCTGTTCTGTTTGATCATCGGCTCGAACATCATCCACTTGGACCGTCTCCTGCCGGTCATGGAACACGGACTGCTCCCGATCCTGGAACAAGCGATTCCGGAAGTCATCAGTTTTCCGTTCGGCCAGATCGTCGTCTTTTTGATGTTTTGGAGCCATTTGAACGAAAAACGGAAAATGGTCCGGGTATCCGTTTATTCGTATCTCTTCGTCGGGGTCCTCCTGCTGCTGTTTAACGTTCTGAATCTGGCGATTCTGGATCCCTCGATTACGTCGATTACGACGTTTCCGTTATTGCGGTCCGTCCGTCTGATCCAAATCGCCAATTTTCTCGAACGGCTCGACCCCGTGATCATTCTCCTCATATACATCGGCATTTTCGTGAAAATGACGGCGTTTTATTTGGGGGCCGTGCTGGGCCTCGCCAATCTCGTCCGGATCAGCCGCCTCAAGCTGACGGTCGTCGTCGGGGCCGCGATCTACGGCATGAGCTTTTTAGCCCCGAATTTTATTTATCACGTTTGGATCGGCTTTGCCCAAAACTTGAAATACCATTTCCCCGTCTTTCAAATTTGTATCCCCGCGCTGCTGGCGGCGATCATCTTCTGCAAGTCATGGAACCATAAAAAAAAGAAACGGGCGAAACAACCGTCATAAGCCGGTATTCCGCCCTTTCCCTTTTCCCCTCAACCGAATGCCTGCCATGCTTCCGATCAAGCTTTCCTCTTCCTTTCCGTCTTCGCCCATTATAATATAATGGAAAAGATGTGAAGCAAGCGTTTACATCTCATGCATACCTTGTAACCACGATAGAAGGAGCCCATATGGAAACGCCAATCTTTCACTTTATTTCCCCGCCGATCCCATACTTTATCGATTGCGGCAAAGCCCAGTTCAACGCCGGGGAAAAACATATCAGCCGCAGCGGCATCGGCGTCTTTGATCTCATCGTCGGCATGAAAGGAGCCCTGTCCGTCGGGGAAGACGGAAACGAATGGGTGGTGCGGAAAGGGGACATTCTCGTATTAAGGCCGGACGGCCGCCACTACGGACTTGCCCCGTGCACCGAAGAGACGGTAATTACGTGGATTCATTTTCAAACCTTCGGCAGCTGGCAGGAAGGAAGCTGCATGGACGACTGTCTGGCGGGACAATCCGGACTCATTGAAAATCACAAGAAAAACGCCTACCTGAACCATTGCGACGTAAACTCCATTTTTATCCCGAAGTATTCCAAAATATCGGAGAAAGCGCTGGAGGACATCGAGCAGTTTTTCCAGCTGGACCAGGAACCCAAGTCTTTGCGCAACTGGAAGCGCCAATCCACCTTTCAATTGCTGCTGCAGCATCTGGACCGGGACCTGACGTCGCTCTCCGATGCGACCGCGATCCAAATCGCCGACAAGATCGAGTGGTACATCCGCCAGCATTACAAAGAGCAGGTCAGCAATTCGTCCTTGCGCGAAGCCTTTAATTACCATCCCAACTACCTGGCCAAAAACATGCTGAAAGTGTACGGCATGACGCCAATGGAGTATTTGCAGCACTACCGGATCGAGCAAGCGAAAAAGCTGCTGCTTCAGACTTCATGGACGGTTGCGAAAATCGCCGAAGAGACCGGTTATCAGTCGGTTTCGTATTTTTCGGCGACCTTTGCCCGCAGGGAAGGGATCTCCCCTTCCGAATTCAGGCGAAAATTCATTACGCATGGTTGACCCTTGCATTGAGGGTTTCCATCCCGATTCAGGTTACTGTGCGGTGCCCGGATAAATGATGAAAAAAGCGGCATGGCCGGCTGCTTCGCCTGCCATACCGCTTACATCCGTTATTGTTCCCTCACCCACACCCTCATTTCGCCCTCGCCGCGGTTGGCCCACGCATAATACGGAATGAACTTGGCCTTGACGGGACGATAATCCGGCAGTTCCCGCCCGCTGTAGAGGCTTTCGCCCCACTTCTCCTCGTTCAAACGCAGGGCATCGGCTTCGATCGCGACCATGCCGCCAAGCAGCTCTTCATCCAGCATGCTGAGGCCGGCCTCTTTCGGAAGCACCAGCTGATGCAAATGTTTCCCGTTATCCGCCTCCTCCAGGCAGTACACCAAAGGTCCCCGCTGAAGGGCGACCCTGCCTGCATTCGCTTGGACGGCAGGGTGGCTGTGAACCCTCATGACCGGCATTTCCAAAGACAACGCAATGACGTCCGAAGGCCTCCACTCGCGCTTGATGACGGCGTATCCGTTGACGACCTCCAGGCTGTCCGCAGGGATCGCCTGGCCGTTCACGCGAACCGATGCATTTCCGCCGCACCAGTGCGGAATACGGAGCGCCACCGCAAAGTGCCGCGTCTTTTCCGGAGTCACTTCGATGGTGATATCGCCTTGCCAAGGATACCGGGACTCCTGCTTCAGCATCACATGGGTGCCGTTCACCTTCAGGTTGGCTTCGCCCCCGATGTATAAATGGTGATAAATCGTATCGCCCTGCACCGAATAAATGTAACTGCCTAACGAAGAGAGCAGCCGGGCGATATTCGGCGGACAGCAGGCGCAGCCGAACCATTCCTGGCGGACGGGCTTCACGTGGTCGTAATTTTTGTTTTTGCCTCCGCAGGATTTCGGGTTCACTTCAAGCGGATTGACGTAGAAAAAATGTTTTCCGTCCCGCGACATCCCCGCGATCACCGTGTTGTAAAGCGCCCGTTCCATCACGTCGGCAAACTGCGCGTCTTGCTTGATCTGCAGCATGCGGCGAGCGAAAAAGATCAGGCCGATCGATGCGCAGGTTTCCGCATAAACGGTATCGTTCGGCAAGTCGTAGTCGTAGGAAAACGCTTCGCCGTGAACCATCGATCCAATGCCGCCGGTGATGTACATTTGCCGGGATACGATGTTGTCCCACAGCCGCAGGCATGCATCCAGCATCTCTTGGTCGTTTTTCCTTGCGGCCACGTCGGCCATGCCGGCGAGCATATAAACAAGCCGCACGGCATGCCCGACCGCCTTATCCTGCTCTCGGACGGGGAGATGGCTTTGGTTGTATTCCAGGTCTGTCGCCATGTTCAGCCCCGGAAAATGCGTTCGTCCCCCGCGTTCATGCAGCTGCTGTTCGAAAAAGCTCGGCTTTTGCCCGCGTTCATTCAGAAAATAGGCGCTTAAGTCCAAATATCGTTCATTTCCGGTCGCTTCATAAAGCTTGACGAGCGCCAGCTCGATCTCCTGGTGGCCGTCATAACCGCGCAGCTTGCCCGGTTCGTTCCCGAACACGCTGTCGATATAATCCGCGAACCGGATCACGACGTCCAGCAGCTGCCGTTTCCCTGTTGCCCGGTAATAAGCTACACCCGCTTCGATCAGGTGCCCCGCGCAATACAGCTCGTGGCATTCGGCGAGATTGGTCCATCTGGCCCCCGGCTCTTTCAGCGTGAAATAAGTATTCACGTAACCGTCTTCCTGCTGCGCGAGCGCGATGATGTCGATCATGCCGTCCGCCAGCTGCTCCAACTCCGGGTCCGGCCTTGTTTCCAGCAAGTATGCAGCGGCTTCCAGCCATTTGGCCACATCGCTGTCCTGGAAAACCATGCCGTAGAATTCGCCGTCCATGAGACCGGCCGCGATTTTGAAGTTGGCGACGGCCCCGCTTGGCTCGGCGCTGTTCACCCGGTCGTTCAGCGCTTCCCATTGGTAGGGCACGACCACGTTCCGGACCAGATCGATGTAATAGCTCCAAAACGGATCTTCGATTTTGTAATTGAACAGGCGCGCATTCCGCGCCGTTTCCGTCGTTTCGGACTGATGCATAAGATGTTCCTCCCAAGTCGTAAAAACTATTTTTGAATGTTAAAGGTGTCCAAGGCTGTCTTCAGGCGCTCTGCAGCTGCCTTTATATCTCCTTCGGTCGCCGATTTGTCGTCAGCGGCGGTTTGTGCCGATGCGAGAGCATCCTTCAACGCTTTCCACTGCTCCGGCGCGGCCTCATATTGCTCCTCGTGATCCAAAACCCCGCGCGCCTGGCCGATCAAGGATTTAAGCTCCGTCTTGTCGTACGTGACGGTAATCCGGCAGCTGGCCGATTGTTCGGTCCCTTCCACGCGTCCGAGGACGACGAAGGAATGCGCCGTCGTCAGCTCGTTATACGGAACCTCGTTCCAGGTGACCGGTTTGGTGCCTTTCGTTTGGTCCGCAAACGTGACGTTGACGGTGGTCGGAAGCTGCGGAGCGACGCCGATGACGGTTTCGGCTTCCACAGGATCAATGCTCAAAACCGGCTTGTTCGAGCCGCTGCCCGGATTTCCGGCAACCGCCTCCGGACCGAGTACCCGCCACTCCTTCACGCCAGTCCAAGCTCCGGACTGCCTGATCAAATGGAGGCGGAGTTTCGTCGTCGTGATTTCATCGAAGGTGACGTCGTTAAAACGGTCCTTGTTCATCGCTTTTCCGGACAATCCGGTCACCGGTTTGAATTCTTTTGCCGTTTCGTCCCAGTACTCCAAGGAATAACCGGCCGGAACCTGGACGCCGCCGCCGTCGTCGTAGAAGTAGACCGAGCTTTGCGACAGCTTCACGGGCCGATCCCATGTATACAATAGCCAATGGGACTCGGCCGGGTCGGCCCAGTTGCCGTATTGCACCTCATCCTCCGGTTTGCCGATGCTTGCTGACGTATAAGGGATGTATCCGTCATTGACGCCGGCAATGGATTCCCACGGCGATACGTAGGAAGTCGTCGCCTTGGCGAGCAGCGCGACGTTTTTCACTTGAAGCCCGTCTGACGCCTGCTTCAGTTTCGCCCGAACCGCCTCTACCTGCTCCCGCGTATAATCCTTGCCCGCAAGCAATGTCTTCGCTTCGGTTAAAGCCGTTTGCAGCGCATCCCAGGATTCCGGCGTGAAATCGTCCTTGTTCCGGATGATTTTTCCGTTGTCCCTTGGTGCATAGGCAGTAATCATATCGGCAATGTCCTGGGTCGGAACGGAAACGGTAATATGCACGTCAATTGTCGTTTCCTTTTCCCAGTCGCTGACGGTCAACGTATAAACGTAGGTGCCGACGTCATGGAACACGGCCTTCAATTCGGCCCGATCCGTCTGCATTTCTTCCACGCTGCCGCTTCCTGACGTTTTGCTCCATCGATAGGTTAGCTCCTTACCCGACAATCCGTCATCGTATATGGCGGGCAGGATCGATACGGCTTCATCCTGCGCGGCCGTCCGTTCGGTCTGTCCAATGTACACCTTCGGCGCCTGGTTGACCGCCGGGGCTACGTTTTTAAGCTTGTTGTCGTAGATCTGCACTTCCTTGATTCCCGTCTGGGCATCAAGCGCATGCATTACTCTGAGGCGAATGGCCTGCGTTTTCACCGTTTCGAACTCGACGTTGTTATAGTTGGAGGCGATCGTTTCGGGATAACGGGTTTGCCCTGGAACCGGCTTCCACGTGTTCCCGTCCGCATCTAAATATTCGAGCAGGAACTGCTGCGGCGTGCCGTAGCCCCCTTCGAGCCGGTCGTTGTAGAAATACACTTTGACGTTGTTGACCGGTTTCTTTTTCCCGAAATCGAACGTGACCGTGTCGCTTGGATTCGGACTTCCTCCGAGCAGCGCCGTATTCCCCGCATGGTCCGTCGAGGCGATCGTCGATCCGTCGGCCAAACGTTTGATATCCGATTCGGGGCTCACGTAAGTCGACGTAATCGTCGTTCCGGAAGCCATGGCCAGGTTTTCGCCTTGATGCTGAAGATCGATCCCGGCTTTGTTGAACAGATCCACCACCCGCGGCTCGCCGGCAAGCGACGTGTCCTTCACGGAGGCGACGCGTTCCTTTTTCCCCTTTTTCTCGTACCAGATCTGCGTGTTCGCATTATTGCCCGCTGCGCCTTCGATATCCGATTTCGGAAGCTCCGCTTTCCCCGTTTTCGTATCGTAAATGACGTGGGACATTTCGCTTGTCGTCAGCACGCGCTCCCCGTTGATAAAGAGCGAAAAACCCGCCGGGATGCCTTTGTAATACGGATTGTTTTGGTATTTGGCCGGGTCCTGCCATACGATGGACAGGTTGGCGTCATGGTAACGCACGTTGTCCACCGCAAAATGGTCGTAATCGATGCCGATCGGCCACAGCTCGATTTTGTCGTCGGTTCTTGGCTGAATTCCCGCAATATCCTCCATGACCGTGTAATTCATCATGCCGAGCGTATCGTGGTGAATCCATGATCTGACCATGTCCCCGCTCGGGTTCGGCGGATTGTCCTTGGTCCACTGCGTGCCGAAAAAGTAGTTTTCCAGCCAAAAGAACTCGTTGGAGTCCAGGTGGTCGGTATTCCCCGGTTCTACGGTATGCAGCCATGCACCCCAGTCGAACAGCTTTTTGTAAGTGTCCGCGTTGATGTTGTCCACAGGGTAATGCCTCAATGACGCCCTAATCGTATTGATGTAATTGCCGAAATTGCACCAGGCGAATTGGTCCGTGCCGTAAGCGTTCGTTTTACCGTCCACAAATGCCTGCACCCGTTTCATGATGCTGTGCTGATCCGCCGTAAAAAACGGAAAAATCGGGTAATATTGCGGATCGCCGTAGTCGGACAGCTGGGTCAAATATTTGGACTGGTAGCCGTTCTCTTTCGCCGTCGGCACGACGCCGAAATTAAACACGAACATGTTATTGTCCCGCCAAGGGACGAAGGTATCGACGCCGTTTACGATTTTTTTGTGGAGGAAGCTGCCTTCTCCTTTCGTGTCCACTTTCCCGTCGCCGTCAAAATCCGCGCTGTCGAACCACATCTCGCCCAAAATGCTGCTGCGGATGTTGCCCGCAAGTTCGCGTTCCTTGTTGGCCGCGCTATGGTCCCCAAGCTCGTCGTACATCTCCGCCGCAGCGACCGCGTTGGCATACGTCGTTGAAGTGCCGTCTAGCCGGGCGTAATTGCCCCCGCCGTTCCAATGCATCGATACCGTATCCCCGTCGTTGCCGGTAATCGGGGCGTGATTGTAATAGACAAGGTATGGATTGGTGCCCTTGAAGTGCTCCAGCGTTCCGGTCACGTCATTCGCGGAAATATCGGCAAACTTCTTCAGCAGCTTGTTCCCGCCGCCGTAGATTTTATAAGCTTCCCATCCCACTTGGGAGGTGTTCTGCATCATGTCCCAGGTCCAGATGTTCGGGCGGCCCGGGTTGTTTTTGTAGTTTTTGTTTTCCGAATATTCCCCTTGCGCGAGCCAGGTGCCGTAGGCGTACACCGGGTTGCGCAGCCATTTGAGGTCCTGCAACGCCCATGGGACGCTGACGGTAATGCCGTTGTTGTATCCGAGCACGCCTTCCATGTTCATCGGGAACTGCCAGTCGTTCCCCGGGATGTTGGCCTCCAGCAGGTTGAACCGGTTGCACCACCAGCGGTAATAAAGCACCTTTTTTACGTTTTCGTCGGGAATGTCGATGTACGGAATGTTGTCGGCCCACCACTCGTTGTATTCCTTCACTTGACGTTCGAAGGCTTCGTCGTTGTCGGCGATGTTTTTGTATTCTTCGTATTGCGTCTTCGATTTCGGAATTTCGTCGGCGAGCCAGCCCATCGTGATTTTTTGCGAGGCGGTGCCGCCGGCCGGGACGACGATTTCCTTCACCAGTCCTTGATCGCCCGGTTTCATGCCGTTCCCGCTGAGACGGACGTCGACATAGGACATCGCCTTGACGAACTTGCTGCCGTCGGTGCCGATCATAAGCGGGGCAGCTACGCGTTTGCCAACCATTTCGTCCCCTTCGGCGACGGGGGCAAACGGAGACTTGACCTGGATCGTCAGCTTGACGTCTTCCGAAGTCGGATTATGAAAGTCCAGCAGCGTCACCGCCGAGTTGTAATAGGTGATGAATTTCTTTTGATGTACCTGCAGCGCTCCGCTCATGTATGTCTGATCCTCATGGCTCGGATAATTTTTTCTCGCGTTTTTGTCTTCGCGGACGTCGCCGGTGGACAAGCTGACCGAATACATCACATCCTGGTTGAGCGTATCCGCGTAATACACCTGCCCGGCAAATCCCAGCTTCGTATTGTCCTGGGTTTTCATGAACAAGGCGCTCCCGCGGCTGAACAACGTGTTGGCGCCGCCCTCATCGTCGATGTCGTCCGGAATGACGCCTTTGTTGACGAGCAGGGAATCAAGCCAGGGCAAATCCTGATGGTCTTTCTTAAACGCTTCAAAATCGAAATTTTCGATGGTTTTCATCATTTGACCCACGGTTTGGCTGCTGAAATCGACGCCTTCGCTTGCAAATTTGTTGCCGCTGTCCCAAGTGGCCGTTCCGAAATCATGCCCTACGCCCGGGACCTCGAATCCCGTCGTATAATTCGCCAACGCGGCCGATGCCGCGCCGCCGGACGCAAGCGCCACGCTGATGAGGGCCGCCGCCCCTTTTCCAAGCCATGTTTTGCCTGTTTTCACGTGTATCCATGCCTCCCTTATCCTTTGATTCCCGTTAACGTAATCCCCTCAACAAAATACTTGTTGCCGACGAAAAAGAACGCAAGGCACGGCGCGGTAACGATGAGCGCAAGCGCCATCACCTGCTCGTAGTTCGGAATCCGCATGCCGTTGACGATATAGAGCCCCATCGGCAGCGTATAATCGGCTTCTTTTTTCAAATAAATCATCGTGTAGAAAAAGTCGTTCCAATTGTTGATGAAGCTGAACAGCGCCACCACAATCAATGCCGGGCGAATCAACGGCAGCATGATCTTCAGATAAATGCGGAAATATCCGGCCCCGTCGATTTTGGCCGCCTCCAGCAGCTCATCCGGTATGGTCATGAAAAATTGCCGCTGCAAAAAGACAAAATAGGCATTCCCCCCTGCACAGAATATGGCCGGAATGATCAAAGCCGGTTTGCCGGCGAGCCCGAGGCTCGTAAACAAGGAATATTGCGGAATCAGCGTCACCGCGCTGGGCAGCATCATCGTGCTGATGACAAGCGCAAACCACATGCCGCGGAACGGGAACCGCAGTTTGGCGAAAGCATACCCCGCAAAGCTGGTCGTGATCACGTTAAACACCACGTAAGGGACGACGATCGAAACCGAATTCCACAGCTGCCGGGAAAAGTCGATCCGGTCGACGGCCCGGCTGAAATTGTCGATGCTGAATGCCGACGGAAAAAACACCGGCGGACGCGCCAATATTTCCGCATGGCTGACGAACGAACCGCGCAGCAGCCAGTACAACGGGAACGCCATCGCAAGCCCGAGAACAACCGAAAGGACAACCAGCAGGCGGTGAATCGTCTGTTTCCGCGCTTTGGTTCGGCGGATGCCCGCTCCATGAATCGCTGTCGCTGCCATTACGCTCTCCCCCTTCGGTTTCGCACCGTCGATTTATCTCTCTTTAGCGCTCCCTGAAAATAAAACAGGATACCGGTAATAACCATTGTAATGAGGAAGACGAGCCAGGCTTCGGCCGACGCGAGCCCGCGCATGCCCGTTTGCACGAAGGAGTGGTCATAGATCATCACGTTGATGAAATAAGTCATCCGGTCCGGCGCGCCGTTCCGCGACAGCACCACGCTTTGGGTATAAATCTGGATCGACGTCATCATGCACATGATGAGCTGGAAAAACAGCACCGGTTTGATCGTCGGATACGTGACCTTGGCAAATTTATGCCAGGCATTGCCCCCGTCCATTTCGACCGCTTCGAGCAGCTCGCCCGGCACGTCCTGCAGCGTCGCCAGAAACACGACGATCGTCCCGCCGCAGGTCCATAAGCTCATCAGAAACAACGTGCCGAAGATGTTGGTCGCGTCGTTCAAAAAATCGACCGGCGTCGCCCCGAGCTTCAGCAGCAGCCAGTTGACCAGCCCGCCCTTGGCCTGATTCTGCAGCAGCATCTGCCAGACGATGGTCGTCGCCAGCATCGGAATGACCGAGGGCAGGAAAAACACGGCGCGCAGCAAATTTCGGCCAACGAATTTCCGGTTCAGCAGCAGGGCGACCGCCAGGCAGAACACGATCACCAGAAAAACGTTGATGAACGAATAGATGAGCGTCACCGATATGGACTTGCCGAATTCCGAGCCGGGACCGTAGAAAATCGTTTTGAAATTGTCCAGCCCGACCCATTTCATGACCTGATGACCACTGACGATCGTGATTTTGTGGAAGCTGTACACGAGGCTCGCCAGCATCGGGTACAAGGTGAGGATAAGAAATCCCAGAATCGCGGGAGCGGCAAACAAATAACCGGCGACGGCCTCTTTGGCGCTCCCTTTGAGACGGGAATGCTTCGGAACGATGTTTTGGCTGGTGTTGCGTTTGATCTCCATATCCAATAGCCCTTTCCTGTACTGAATGTGAATGACTCCCGGCTACTCCGAAACCTTGCCGCTTTCCCACAGCTTTTTGATCGTCGGCATGACGGACGCGTACACTTCCTGGACCGTTTTTTGGCCGGATAACGCCTGGTCGATTGCTTTTTCGTATTCCGTGTTCATCCGCAGATAGGCGGGCACGTAATAAGCAGGCCATTGCACGATAGCGTCTTTTGTGTTGGAATAGCTCAAAATCGTTTCCTTGGCGCTGACAGGCAAATCGGCCGTCCACTTATCGACCAGCGCGGCATCGGTGTACCAATCCGCCTGGTTCGGAAGCCATGCCCCGGATTTCAACAGATCCAGGCTGTTTTCCGGATTCACCATATAGGCGTAAAACTTTTTCGCTTCTTCGATATGCTTGGAAGATTTATAGACGACAAGCGGCGCGCCGCAGTTCATGGTGACGGCCTGCTTCATTTTCGGCAATACGCCTACCCCGATGTCTTCGTTTCCGTTGATGTTCGCCAGATCCCAGGATCCGCTGATGGCCATCGCGTAACCGCCGCTCAAAGCGTCCACCGCTGAACCGATGCCCGAATTCCATGTATAGGTGAAGCTTGAAGCCACCTTGTCCTTGTTGACCAGGTCCGCCAGCTTCTGAATGCCGTCGATGGAGGCCTGCGAATCCCATAAAAAATGTTTGCCGTCGGCAGAAACGACGCCTCCGCCGTTGGCGTTCGCCGCCCAGAAATGGTGGAACTCGCGGCCCGCCGTGAACCCCAGCCCGTAATTTTCCGTTTTGGCCGCGTCAAAGCCGGAATCGGCCGCCGTTTTGCCGCTCGTGTCCGTCGTCAAGGCTTTTGCGTATTTCACGAAGGTGTCCCAATCCCAAGCCTCTTCGACCTTGGTCGGAGGATAAGGAATCCCTGCCGCGTCGAATTTGGATTTGCTGTAGAACAGCAGCTCCATTTGGTTGGACAACCCGACGCCGATCACCTTTTGGTCCGGGGAATGGATCGTGATGGCATCCAGCTTTTTCGGAATGGTTCCGTTATCGATCAGATCGCCGATATCCGCCAGAATGCCCATTTCGTAATATTTCTGGATGTCGCCTTCGCCCATATAGCTGATGTCCGGCAGTTCGCCGGATTCCAGCCTCGTCTGAATGAACGTATCGAACGTCCCGTCCGCCGGCAGCACCTGGGCATGGACCTTGACCCCCGTTTCCGCGGTATATTTCTCGATGGTCTTTTCCACCAGCTGTTTTTGCGCATCGTCTCCCCAATACAGCAGCTCCAGGGTCACGTCCCCGCCTTTGGATTCGGCGCTTCCGCTCTCCCCGCTTGCCGCTTGCCCATCCGTGCCTGCGGCGCTGCCGCCGCAGCCGGCCAAGGCCAACATCATCGCCGCTAACGTTACAGCCAGCCATCGTTTGCGAAATTTCATGTCCTACTCCCCCGTTTTGTTTGGATTTTTGGATTTTGGATGTTCATTCTGCAAATCTCTCAACCGCTTGGTAAGCGCTTTATTTAATAACTATACTGGTTTTTGCCGGATATAAAATCTTCGATTCCAACCACAATTTTAGAAATTTCAACCTGTTGTCCGGCACCTTAAACGCCGGTGGTCATCCCAAAATCCAAAGGTTCAAAAGGGAGACGGGCGTTTTCGGACGACAAAAAAACCTGTTGCTGCCAACAGGCTTTTAATGCCGTACTTCTATAGTTATCATGCCATCCTACAAAAAGTTCATCTCTTTTAGATAACTTTCGATCTCCCGCTTCGTCTTTTCAAAATAAATATTTTCATGCCGCCCGTAATTAAAAAAGCCGTGCTCCATGCCTTCATAGGTAAGAAAGCGAATTTCATTCCCGACTTCGTTCATCCGCGCCGTGAATGCCTGGTCTTGTTCACAGTCTTCGTCCGCTGTCCCGCACATCCAAAGCGTCGGGGGCAGACACGGCTTTATATGATGAAGCGGCGACAAGCTTTCCGCAATATTCAGCAGTTCGGGGTAACGGCGGGTCATGATGTCCACCCCGTCCATCACGGCGGAAAACACGATCAACACGTTGGCGCGATGATCCGTATCGTTGTCTTCATCGTCGATTTCCGGAAACATGTGGGAGGAGACGGTGATATATCCACCCGCCGAAGCGCCGCAAACGGCGATTTTATTCGGATTAACGCCTAATTCCGCGTGATGGTCCCTCACCCAACGGACGGCGGATTTGACGTCGCAGATGGCCTGGATCGGGGTAAAATCCTCGTCATGCCCGTTGCGGTAATCGACGCAAATCGCAACCAGCCCTATAGACGAAAAGTATTTCGCCTGATGCTGGAACTGCGCGGGCGTCAATGGACCTTTCCCAAAGCTTCCCCCGTTAAAAAATAAAATGGCGGGCCTTTCCGCGCCCTGTTTCTCGGGATAGGAAATATAAAGCGACAGATCGCGATGCCCTGCAGATTTGTAAGTTTGGCGTGCCATCGGATAGTCGAATTCGATCGTTCTCATGCCCGGTTCCCTCCTGGGCTTCGTTCCCCCGCTAATTTCATATCCGCAATCATCTCGAAAAAATCCTCATACCGCTCCAAATATAGATCCGCTCCCGGCGTTTGGTTTTGGAACAAGCAGGTTTTGATGCCGATCGTTTTTGCCGGCAAAATGTCGATCTCGCGGTCGCCGATCGCCAGATCGATTCCATATTCGTCATGCAAAAATCGATAGGATGCCGGATCGGGCTTCCTCGGAAAACCGTCGTCCCCGGCGACGATATGCCGAAAATACGGCTCCCATTGATAATATTCAAGGATTTCGAGTACTTCTTTCCGCGGTTTATGCGTCATGATGACGTTGAGATCCGCAAATTTCAAAACCTTTTCCACGCCCGAAAAAGGGGGCGTATCGCCCGGATGAATGGTTTCCCTGTTTCTCCAATCGCGAATCTGCTGTTCCGTAAATCCAAAATGACGGACCGCGTGGGTCATCGAGATTTTGAGATGGGAGTAGATCTCCTCTTTCGAAATCTCCCCGCCCAATATGTCATAAAACATATTCGTAAAAGCCGGGTATGTATCAAACAACGTCCCGTCGAAATCCCACAAAATGTTCATCGCGCACGCCCCCCCCTGCTCCCGTAATATCTACACCTTCAAGAAATAATGATAAAAATCGTCGTCGCGCTGGTATCCCAGACCCTCGTAACATTTTTGGGCCGCGGCATTGTCGGTTGCGGTGCTTAGCTCGAGGCCCTTGGCTTTAGTTAATGCGGCAAATTCCTTGGCTTGATTCAACAACGCTGTGGCAATCCCCTGTTTCCGATAGTCGGCGCATACGAACAAGTCGTTTAAAATCCAAGTCCGCTGCAAGGAAATCGACGAAAAGGACGGGTACAGCTGCGTAAACCCGACGATTTGATCCGACGGCTGATGCTTCGCCAAAAAGATAACCGATTCCCGGTGCTCGAATTTATCGAACAGAAATTGCTTCGCGGCTTCCAGATCCGATGCTTGTTTGTAAAACACGCGGTATTGGTCGAATACGGAAGCCAGTTGCTCCAAGTCTTTTACGGTTGCTTGCACGATAAAAATGGGGTCTTTCATCATTCTCCGTCTCCTTTTGGGCAAAAATAATGATTTGTTGCTTTTAATGCCCCTGCTTATATGAGCGTTTTGCAGTAATCTGAGGCCTTGAGCCGTAAGGATTTTCGGACATAAAAAAGGGACTTCACCCCAACTTGGAGAAGTTTTCAAGTGACCAAACCCAAAAACCTCAAGGATGGAGGAAGTCA
>NZ_BAAIYF010000006.1:0-372655 GCF_057546105.1 Paenibacillus sp. YAE3
GATTGCTCCGTCTTTCATTACCGCTCCATGCGAAGCGATAAATTATCCGGTATTAGCTACCGTTTCCGGTAGTTATCCCGGTCTTACGGGCAGGTTGCCTACGTGTTACTCACCCGTCCGCCGCTAACCATCAGAGGAGCAAGCTCCTCATCAAGTCCGCTCGACTTGCATGTATTAGGCACGCCGCCAGCGTTCGTCCTGAGCCAGGATCAAACTCTCCAAGAAAGTTGGAAGAATCTGCTCACCCGAAGGAGAGTAGCATTCCAACAAAAAGTTTGTAGCTCATTTTGAATCTGACGAGAATTTAATTCTCATTTGTGCTCCGCAAATCATCCAGCCATAGACTTGGACCGATTTGCTTCGCGATCGGCTTTGCAAGCAAAGCCTGTATCTCACTCGTTGTTCAGTTTTCAAAGATCAAACATTTCGTTTTCTTCGCCGCCGTTGTGTTCAGCAGCAACTTTTATAATATATCATGGTTTCTCGAGATTTGCAAGCTTTTTTTTCGAAAACTTTTAATCTCTCAATTCCACTCGGCTTTTCATAGATTTCTTGGCCGGAATAATAATATAACATACTTCTATTATTTTTGACAAGTGTTTTTTTGAATAAACCATTTCCAAATTATAAAAGCCTATAGCGGATCAACTGAATAGCCATTCTGTCTCCTCCTCTATTGGCCCAATGCCGGTTGGTAAGAGAGATGTTCATTTTAAGGCCTGCATCTAAGGAGCAGACGAACGCGCAAAACAAAATGCTCATCGATCTATCAACCATCAATACAAAAAAAGAGCCGGACATCCATGTCCGGCCGTCATCTCTGCGGATTCCTCATCCTTTGATCCAAGGATTTTTGCGTTTGGAAGATACGTTTTGTTTTTTGGATTTGTTCGGAATGGATTTATCGCGAGGCACCGTCGTGCTTCTTTTGCTGCTGTTTAACGTCTTGGCGGTTTTGGCGGGTTCGGCATCCGTTTGTCCCGAGTCCTCTTCTGCCTCAAAAGCCGGGTTTGGCGCCTGAACCGAATTTACCTCCGCGGAAGGCGCGGATTGAGGCTCCGTTTGCTGTAAAGGGGAGGCATACGTCTGGGTGCGGTTCCATATCGGATATTCCGTTCCACCAAATCCGGGGTACGGCATGTTCGGATTATGATAAGGCATATTCGCATTTGCATCATGATAAGGCATATTGGGATCGTGGAAAGGCATATTTGGATCATGGAAAGGCATATTCGGTCCATGGCCATGAACGCCCAACGGCGCATTCGGGCCCGCTCCGTATCCGCCTACCAGCGGCACAGGCGCCGGATAGGGATAACACCATGGCGGAAGCATGAAATGCGGATAGCAATAAGGATCGTAAGCTTGCGGCTCCACATAAGCCGGTTCAGGCGCATGATACACGGGAGCCGTTCCGGAGCAACCGCATGGATTAGACGCATAAACGGGTTCATAATAGGCCGGCGCCACCTGGTCATGATGATACGGCTGATTCGGTTGATAACTTACGGGAGATTGCGTATTGGGCTCGAAAGCGACCGGCGAAACTTGATTTTCCCAATGATGATCAAAGTGTCCGTTAGGATGTTGCATGGACGGGCTCACCCAGGATTGGTTAGGCGCATAGTGGTCTTCGGCCCCCTCCACAATCCCCGGGTATTTCGAAGATTTCCCATGGTAAGGCATGTCGTCGTAAGTATGCACGGCCTGAACCTCATCGTCGTAAGGCGTCGGATAATAAGCACCTGCTTCATGAACTGCCGTCGGGAACTGCATAAACGGATGATGGGCTCCGCCGAAATAAGGATCTCCTCCGCAGCCGCACGGCTCTTCCGCAACAGGTTTGAGGCCTGTCGGCTTTTTCTCGGAAAAGGGCATAATATTCGGAGTCGCGTTCGGTTCAACCATTTCCGGCATGATGTTTGGCGTCACGTTCGGCATGACATTGGGCATCACGTTTGGCATCGTCATTTCGGGCATTACGTTAGGCATTACGTTTGGCATTACATTCGGCATGGTCATTTCAGGCATCACATTGGGTTTTACGTTCGGAACGGTTGCCTCAGGCATGATATTCGGGGTTACGTTTTCCGGCATCACGTTCGGAATGACGTTGGGGGCCGTCAATTCAGGCATCACGTTGGAAACGTTCGGCATGATATTAGGAACATTCGGCATCACGTTCGGGAGTTCCGGCATCAGATTGGGGAGCGGTACGCTAGGCAGTTCGGATAGCTGCTGGGGCTGCGTCGGCTTCGGAGCCGTCGTTTCGGCTTTAGGGGCAGTGATTTCTTCTTTCGGACCGGTAAAAGCCTTTCCGCCAGGTTGGAGTTTCTCATGCTGCACATTGGCATGTTCGTTGGCGTTGGAGCCTGGATTCGGGTGATCGTTCGTTCCCGGGTTGCCTTTTGTTTTCGGAATATTCACCACTTCGCCCACGAGCAGTGCATTCGGATTTTTGAGCTGGGGATTGGCGTCGATCATTTCCTTCAAGGAAACGCCCCAAGCCTTCGACAGCTTCCACAGCGTGTCTCCTTGCTTCACGACATGTTTATGGATGATTTGATCTTGGCTTGGCACCTGCACCGGTTTTGCGGGAATTTTCACCTTTTGCCCGACCTGCAGCTGATTCGGGTCCGCAATTTGCGGATTGGCGTCGATGATTTTTTCCAGGGGAATGTCGTACTTTTTGGAAAGCTCATATAAAGTGTCGCCACTTTTTACGATGTGTATCTTCACGCGGCAAATACCTCCTAAACTCTAATAGGCGCATGAATCGTCCGCCCTTCGTTACTACATCTTATGCAGAGGATGGGCGAATGACATCCCCAACGACAAAAAAATCCTTCCATGAGCTTGTCATGAAAGGATTTTTTGCGAACGGGCGCGCATAAACCGGGCGCCGGACGACTATTCCCACACTTTGTAGCCGTCTTGAGTCACCGCTTTGCGGAACTCTTCGAGCAGCTTCAGCGTAATCGGACCTGCTTCGCCGTTGCCGATGATCCGTCCGTCGATTTCGCGGGCTGCGATCACTTCTGCGGCCGTACCCGTGAAAAAGACTTCATCGGCGATGTATACGTCATGCATCGTAAACGGCTCTTCCTTCAGCTTGTAGCCGAGCTTTTCGCACAATTCGATAATCGCCATGCGCGTGATGCCTTCGAGTGCCCCGAGGTAGCAAGGCGGAGTGTAAACGACCCCTCGTTTGACGATAAAAATGTTGTCGCCGGAGCCTTCGGTCACGTAACCTTGCGCGTTCATCATGATCGCTTCGTCCGCTTCCGCCAGGTTCGACTGGATTTTCACCAAAATATTGTTCAGGTAGTTCAAGGATTTGATCTTCGGATTCAAAGCGTCCGGCAAATTGCGGCGCGTCGATACCGACACGGCACGCAGGCCCTTTTTGTAGGCTTCTTCCGAATAGATCGCAAGCTGTTCCACGATGATGAGCACCGTCGGTTTCGGGCAGCGTCTCGGATCAAGGCCCAAATTGCCTGCTCCGCGGGAAACGACGAGGCGGATGTATCCGTTTCTCATGTCGTTGCGGCGGATCGTTTCCGCCATCGCTTCGCGCATTTCCTCGAACGTCAGCGGAATGTTGAGATCGATCGATTTTGCGGAATCGTACAGACGCTCCAAGTGTTCATCGCATTTAAAAATATTGCCTTCATAGATGCGGATGCCCTCAAATATACCGTCGCCATACAAAAAACCATGGTCGAACACCGATACCTTCGCGTTTTCTTTGGTGACGAATTCACCATCCAAATAGATCCACTGCTCTGACATAAACTACAGCACCTCCGATATTAATTCCTGATACGTATAGCTTGGATAGGAACCGAGCACGCGCACCTGGCAGCCCAAAGCCTCGATCTCTCCGATCGCCGCCGTCAGCAGCACGGATTCCACCGATTCAAGAACATCGATATAAAAATAATAACTTCCGAGCTTTTTCTTCGTCGGACGGGATTCGATGCGGGACAGGTTCAGCCGTCTCCATGCGAAAGCCGCGAGAACCTGATGCAGCGCACCGGCAAAATCCTCCGGAAGCGTGACCAGAATGCTCGTTTTCATCTGCTTGACGGGCTTCGGCAGCTTGTCGAGCGCTTCTTTGCCGATCAAAATGAACCGCGTGTAATTGTTGTCATGGTCCGTTACCCGTTCCGCCAAAACGTCCAGCTTGTGCGTCGCGGCTCCAAGTTTGGTGCCGATGGCCGCCAGCCCCTGTCCCGGATTGCTTTTGACGATCCCGATCGCTTCCGTCGTGCTCCCCGCATTGACCAGTTCCGCCTGGGGCGTATGCTTGCGGATGAACTGCTGGCACTGGGCCGTCGCCACGGGATGGGACAAAATCTTTTGAATGCGCGCAAAGTCCAGTTCCCCGGATTCCGCAAGGAACTCCTCCCGGTCTCCGACCAGGTTTTGAATCGACGGATAGACCCATTCGACCTGCATCGGAATGTCCACTTCGTTGACGAGCCAATCCATGTGAAGGCTGACCGATCCTTCGATCGTATTTTCGATGGGAATGACGCTGTAATCCGTTTTTCCATGGACCGTCGACAAAAACACGTCGGAGATCAGCTTGTGGTACACGAGTTCCGCCGGTTCGCCCCCAAGCAGCTGCGCAACGGCCTCGTGCGACACCGATCCTTCAGGCAATAATGCTATTCGCTTCATGCGTTTACTTCCCCTTCTATCATGTCCATAAATGAGCCTGTCGACATGCTGCCGATCAGACGGGCACCTTCGCGGTCGGGAACCAGCCATCGTGCAGATGCGCAGATGCCCTCGGCCTTCATCGTATTCAGGAGATAAGACTCCAGTTCCTTTTTCCGCAGCGAATGGCGATCGACGAGCGCAAGCAGCGTCGGGCCAGCCCCGCTGAGCGCGATGCCCAAAGCGCCGTGCTCCACGGCCCGCTCCAAGATTTCGGCCATCCCCGGGACGAGCCCCGCCCGGTACGGCTGATGAAGGCGGTCGGACATCGCCCGGCCGATCAGGTCGAGCCTGCCCTGGGCCAAAGCGGCCACCAGCAGCGAAGACCTGCTGATATTGTAGACCGCATCCTTCCGGCCGATCTTTTCGGGAAGCACTTTTCTCGCCTCGGACGTCTTCAATTGAAAATCCGGAATGACGACGAGGACCTCCAGATCCTCATGCGGCTCCATCCGGACGTAATCGGCATGTTCGCCGTCCCAAACCGCCGTAATGAACCCGCCGAATAGCGACGCTCCGACATTGTCCGGATGATCCTCGATCGCCGTCGCCATATCCAGAAGCCTTGCGTCCGGCAATGGCGATCCGATCAAGGCATTCGCGGCATAAAGCGCGCCGACGATGGCGGATGCGCTGCTGCCGAGCCCCCGGGTCAGCGGAATGTCCGAATACATCGATATTTCCAGCTCGGGCAAATGGACGCCCGCTTCGCGGAACACCATTTGGGCGACCTGATAGACGAGATTGTTTTTATCCGTCGGGATCCCTTCCATTTCGTTACCGTACAACCGAATCGCCGTTTCGTCCGCTTCCTTCATCCCGATCCATGCGTACAATGACAAGGCCATGCCCAACGTGTCAAACCCCGGACCGAGATTTGCGGTGCTGGCAGGAATCCTTACGTATACGCCTTCCGGTCTGATCATGCCGTAGCCTCTTCCAGCTTCGCGATGGCTTCCATGACGGCTTCTTCGGTGTCGGGCACAACAAGCGGATCGGCGTTGACGGTTTGGAGGGCGACGTTCGGATCTTTCAGGCCGTTGCCTGTCAGGACGCAGACGACGGTTTCGCCGCCTTGGAAATATCCTTCCCGTTTCAGCTTCAGCACGCCGGCTACCGATGCGGCGGATGCCGGTTCGGCAAATACGCCTTCGCGGGAGGCGATCAGACGGTAAGCTTCCAAAATTTCGTCGTCCGTCACGTAGTTGATTTGTCCGCCGGATTCTTCCGCCGCGGCGACCGCCGTTTTCCAGCTTGCCGGGTTGCCGATCCGGATCGCCGTCGCGATCGTTTCCGGCTCGAGAATCGCTTCGCCCTTCACGATCGCCATGGCGCCTTCCGCTTCGAAACCGACCATTTTCGGCAGGGAGGACGCTTTGCCTGCGGCATGGTATTCTTTGAACCCTTTCCAATAAGCCGAAATGTTGCCCGCGTTGCCGACGGGAATGGCCAGCACGTCAGGCGCTTTCCCGAGCTGGTCGACCACCTCGAACGCAGCCGTTTTCTGCCCTTCGATGCGGTACGGGTTCACCGAGTTGACGAGCGTGATCGGATGTTTGGCCGTAATTTCGCGCACGATTTCCAGCGCGCGGTCGAAGTTGCCCTCGATGGCGATGACCTTCGCCCCGTAAATCATCGCCTGCGCCAGTTTGCCCAGGGCGATGTTGTTGTTCGGAATGAGCACGATGCAGTTGAGCCCGGCGCGAGCGGCGTATGCTGCCGCAGCCGCGGACGTATTGCCGGTCGAGGCGCACATGATGGTGCGGCTGCCCTCTTCCACCGCCTTGGCAACGGCCATGACCATGCCGCGGTCCTTAAACGAGCCGGTAGGGTTCAAGCCTTCGTATTTGAAATGCAGATCCAGCCCGAGCTCCTCCGACAGATTCACCGCGCGGATGAGCGGCGTGTTGCCTTCCTTCAGCGTAAGCAACGGCGTGTTTTCATTGACGGGCAGGTATGGTTTGTACGTTTGAAGCAGTCCTTGGTATGACATTTTGGTATGGCTCCTTTGTTCTTTGTTCAGGATTTTTGCGAAAAATCCTTTATATATAAGCGGATCATGAAGCGCTGGTACGAATGCCGCGGAAGGTTTTACCCTTCCACGCGGTACACGCTTTTGATCTTGCGGATGACGTCAAGTCCTTCAAAATGCTGAAGCACCTTGTCCATGCTTGCTTTGCTGGCATTGTGGGTAACGATAATGATTTCCGCTTCCGGGTTCAGTTCGTTCGGCTGCTGGACCACGGACTCCAAGCTGACGCCGAACTCCGCGAATACTTGGGTGATTTTCGCCAGCACGCCGGCTTTGTCGTCCACATGAAGCAGAATGAAATTTTTGAATGCGATTTGCTCATCGCTTTTCAGCTTTTTCGGTTTGTACGGCACGATCGCTTTCAGGCCGTTGACGCCAAGCTTCAGGTTTTTGATCACGGCCACCAAATCCGCCACGACGGAAGTCGCCGTCGGCATTTCTCCCGCGCCGGCCCCGTAAAACATCGTCTCGCCCACGGCTTCGCCGTAAACGTACACCGCGTTAAACACGCCGCCCACGGATGCAATGGGATGTCCCTTCCGAACCATCGTCGGCTGTACGCTGATGCTTACATGATCGTCTTCCCGGTCGGCGATGCCGAGCAATTTCATTTCGTATCCCAGCCGTTTTGCGTATGCGATGTCTTCCTTCGAGACCTGGGAAATTCCGCGCACGCTGACGTCTTTCAGCTCCACGTTGGTACGGAAGCCAAGCGTTCCCAGGATGGCCATCTTGCGGGCCGCGTCCAAGCCTTCCACGTCCGAGGTCGGATCCGCTTCCGCGTACCCGAGCTTCTGCGCTTCTTCCAGCACGGCTTCGTAGGATGCCCCTTCCTGGCTCATTTTCGATAAAATAAAGTTCGTCGTTCCGTTTACGATCCCCATAATCTTCAGAATGCGGTCGGACGAAAAACCTTCGATCAGCGTCCGGATAATCGGAATGCCCCCGGCAACGCTGGCTTCATAAAACACGTCGCACTGCTTTTCCTGGGCCTTGGCCAAAATCTCCGAGCCGTGAAGCGCCATCAGATCCTTGTTGGCCGTGACGATATGCTTGCCGCGGTCCAAAGCTTCGAGGATGTAATCCTTCGTATGATCGATGCCTCCCATGACCTCCACGACGACGTCGATTTCGGGGTCCCGGATCACCTCCCATGGATCTTCGGTCAGCTTGTTTTTGTCCACGGTAATGCTGCGGGTTTTGTCGCTGTTTTTTACGGCGATTTTTTCAATGATGATCGGGGAACCCACCTGACTGCTCAAATCCTCTTGATGGCCCTCCACGATTCTGACGACGCCCGTCCCCACGGTGCCGAGACCCAATAAACCCACTTTAACCGGCTTCATTCCCTCTCCTCCTGTTACATGCGTGCATTTCTTTTTTTACTGTTAACCTAGGTTTTTGCATGTCAAGCGACGTTCCATTTAGGCGAATCCGAAAATCAGCCTTGACCGATCAGGTTCGCGCGTTTAACGCCGGCGCAGTCCCGCAAGCTTTCGAGCAAATCCCCGAGCTCTTCGCTAATGCGGGAAACCTCGACGGAAATGACGACGTTGGCGATTCCCTGCAGCGGGATGCTCTGGTTGATCGTCAAGACGTTACCGCCAAAACCCGCCACGAGGCTCAGCACCTTCGACAACATCCCGGAGCGGTGCTCCATGTCCATCGAGATCGTTACGATCCGCTCCCTTTCCAGCTGGTTGATCATGTGGATGCCGTCCTTGTATTTGTAAAATGCGCTGCGGCTCATGCCGACCTGCTCCACAGCCTCATGCACCGTCTTTGCGTCGCCGGCGGCAAGGAGCTGCTTTACCTGCATCGTTTTGACCACCGCTTCAGGCAAAATATCTTCCCGGACCAAATAATAGCGTTCTTTCACGAACGTCCTCTCCTCAAAGACTGATGTATTCATATAGTGGACATTATAAAGAATTGCATTCAGAGGGTCAATAGATTTGCGCCTTTTTGTCCAGAAGAATACAATAATAGCGCTTACTTGGCAAGAAGGATGTTTTATGTACCCCGATCGCGGTAACACTCGGGTATGAAAAAAGCCGCTCAAGAGCGCGTCGCGCGCCCTTTAACGGCTTTGGTTCGAAATTGTCCCAGGCAGCCCCGGGGGCCGCCCATCTGTTGCGGAGTCCGCCTTTAATAGTAGCTGCTGCCTTCGACGAATTCGAATTCGAAATCGGCGATCCGGACGATCGTCCCTTCCACCGCTCCGCGTTTGCGCAGCTCGTCGTCGATGCCCATATGGCGCATCGTCCGGGCAAGCTTCAGAATCGCCTCATGCGAATTCATCTGCAGCCGCTTCAGCATGCGTTCGATTTTTTCGCTGTGAACGACAAAGGCTTCGTTATCCCGCGTAATCGTAAACGCGTTGTCGTCGTCTTTCCTGTTCAGCTTGTACACTTTTCTTTCGGCCGTCTCGGCGACTTCCTCGACGTGAACCTCCTGCGGGATCGCATCCAGGATATCGGCCGCCCGGTAAAGAAGCTCCTGCACCCCTTGACGGGTCAAGGAAGAGATCGGCATGATTTCGATGTCCGGTCTCAGCTTGCCCACCTGCTCGCGGAAGTTTTTCAGGTTGGCCTCCGCATCCGGCATGTCCATTTTGTTCGCGGCGACGATTTGCGGCCGTTCGGCCAGGGTCGCGTTGTACAGCTTCAACTCGTCGTTGATTTTCACCCAATCCTCAAACGGGTCGCGCCCTTCGGATCCCGCCATGTCCACCACATGGATGATGATCCGCGTACGTTCCACATGGCGCAAAAACTCATGCCCCAGTCCGACGCCTTGGTGAGCGCCTTCGATCAGGCCCGGCAAGTCCGCCATCACGAAACTGCGGCCGTCGCCGACCTCCACCATCCCGAGATTCGGCGTGATCGTCGTAAAATGGTATGCGCCGATTTTCGGCTGGGCAGCGGATACGACGGAAAGCAGCGTGGATTTGCCGACGCTCGGAAACCCGACAAGCCCTACGTCGGCCATCACCTTCAGCTCCATCACGAGGTAACGCTCCTCGCCCTCTTCTCCATGCTCGGCAAGCTCCGGAGCCGGATTGTTCGGCGTGGCGAACCGGATGTTGCCCCGTCCGCCCCGCCCGCCGCGGGCTACCACGACTTGCTGCCCATGGCGGACCATGTCGGCGAGCACTTCGCCCGTATCATCATCGATCAGCACGGTCCCCGGAGGGATTCGCACGATCAAATTTTCCGCATTGGCGCCATGCTGGCTTTTGTTCCGTCCTTTTTCCCCGCGTTTGGCCTTGAAATGCCGCTGGTAACGGAAATCCATCAACGTGCGCAAACCTTCGTCGACGCGGAAAATGACGTCCCCGCCCTTTCCGCCGTCACCGCCGGCCGGCCCGCCTTCAGGCACGTATTTCTCCCGGCGGAAAGCGATCAAACCGTCGCCCCCATCGCCGCCTTTTACGTAAACTTTCGCTTTATCTACAAACATGACTTCACCTTCCTCATGACTCACACGGCACGCGTAACAGAAACGAAGCCTGGGAGGGATGAAGCTGCTCCGCTTTCATTCGTTTGCCTTGTACCACATTATAAATTTGCTGCTTCAATAATTCCGGGTCCCCCATGGGGCCTTCTCCTTCAAAACCTACGACGATTTCCGGACCGTTCTGGCGCAGGCTCAGATACAGTTTGCGGGTGTCCGCCCAAGACGCCTTCCCCCCGGCCTGGTAAGCCCGGACGGTCTCCATGATGACGGCCGCCAGATCGGCGCCGTCCCTCGGGCTCAATTTATCGAGCTGAATGTCCTGATCCACGTCGACCTCAAGCTCCAAGTCGCTGTTTTCAGTCCGGAACGACTGCAGAAAGAACACGAGAGACGGGATGCCCAGCTTCGAAATTTTGCTTTCCCGGTTCATCCGTACCTTTATTCTTTCCACACACTCCACAGCTTTATCAATTTTTCCGAGCCGGATATAACCATACAAAATCTGCAGGTCGTTCATCCAATCATGGCGATGGTGGTTCAGCGTCCTTATGGCGCTTTCTTCGAAGCCTCGAAGCAGCGTTTGACGCTCCTCCTCCTGCCTGCGGCTCATGATGACGAAACCTCCGGCCAAAGCCGCAGCCACCCACAACATCAGCACGATGCTCCAGATGAACGACTTGTCCCGCACCACGAAATACAAAGGAACGACTACAGATGCGGCGATTATAGCCAATATGCATTTCCAGGATTTCAAATGGCCTCTCCCCATTCCTGATCACCGATCATCCTTACATCAATTACCAGTATACCACAGCAATCCTCGGTTGTTCATCCACCCGTTCAAAACTTAAACGACCCGACCCGTAAATCCGGAAGGCGTTCCACGCAAATCCGGCCGGCCTTCGCTCCGATGCCGCCGCCTGCCCTTGGCGGAATCGTATAAGGCATAAATCTCAACTGTTAAAAAAAAGCCCTCGGCAAGCACTGCCGAAGGCTCTTCTTGTGTATCAACCCGTGATCCGCGAAGACACTTACGCTTCCACTGCTGCCGCTACCGGAGCAGCATCAACAGGGTAGACGCTCACTTTTTTGCGGTCGCGGCCCCAACGTTCGAATTTCACGACGCCGTCCACTTTTGCAAACAAAGTATCGTCTTTACCGATGCCCACGTTCGTACCAGGATGAATTTTCGTTCCGCGTTGGCGAACCAAGATGCTTCCGCCGGTAACGGTTTGTCCGTCAGCACGCTTTACGCCAAGGCGTTTCGCTTCACTGTCACGTCCGTTTTTCGTGGAACCCACACCTTTTTTCGATGCGAACAATTGAAGATTCAACTTTAACATGTTGTCTACCTCCTTCTTTAATTAGTCACTTCTTTTATTTGAATATACTTCCCGTATGATTCTGCGATCGAATTCAGCATGACGACCATGGACTCGAGCAGCAGCTGCGACCGCGGATCCGTGCCTTGCTCTCCGTCAACCGGAAAATAAGCGCTCAGAAACCCGTCTTTCATTCTGCTGTCCATCACGGTTCCGGTCAGTTCCTCAAGCGAGTTCACGGTTCCGACGGTGACCGCCGATACGCCGGCGCACACGATATCCTCTCCGTGCTTCGCAAAGTTCGCATGACCTTTCACCTCGAAGCCATGGATGCTTCCATCCTTACGTCGTAGTATGCGCACTTGTATCAAAGGAGCGCACCTTCTTACGCTTGGATTTTTTCGATGGTTACTTTAGTGTAAGGTTGACGATGGCCTTGTTTCTTGTGGTAGTTCTTCTTAGGTTTGTATTTGTATACAACAACCTTTTGACCTTTGCCATGTCTCTCCACTTTTGCGGTTACGGATGCGCCGGATACGACTGGCGTACCAGCTACCAAACCGTTGTCACCGGATACAGCCAGAACACGGTCGAAAGTCACGCTTTCGCCGTCGCCTGCATTCAGCTTCTCGATGTACAATACGTCGCCCTCTTGAACTTTGTATTGTTTGCCGCCAGTTTCGATAATTGCGTACATTGCTTGCACCTCCTCATGTCTCAGACTCGCCTGATCCAGGTGGCCTCCCGAAGGCTGCGCTTGTTGACCCGACCGGAGCGGTTACAGCATGTGACAAGCATTTAAGAGAAACACTGGACACATACTCATAGATATTAACATAACAACGGAACCAAGTCAATGGATGCCTAAAAGGCTGATCCGCCCCGTACCGTCGCAGTGGTCGCAAGGCTTCGCCTGAAGCATCGCCGTGTCGTCCCTGACCTTCTTGCGCGTCAATTCAAGCAGGCCGAGCTTGGTCCAGCCGACCACGTGGCTTTTCGTGCGGTCCTTGCTCATGCCGGTTTCAAGCCTGTCCACGACCTCTTGCCGGTGTTTTTCCTGCTCCATGTCGATAAAGTCGACGATGATGATGCCGCCGGCGTCGCGGAGCCGGATCAGCCTGGCAATCTCCTCGGCGGCCTGCAGGTTGATCCTCGTCACCGTATCCTCAAGGCTTTCCCCGCCAGTATATTTGCCCGTATTCACGTCGACGACGGTGAGCGCCTCCGTCTGATCCCATATGATCGAACCGCCGCTTTCCAAAATGACTTTGCGCGAAAAATCCCGCTCGATCTGTTCCTGGATGCCAAACGCTTTAAAAATATGCTCCTGCCCCTGGTACACGTTCACGGGCAAGTGGCTGCCGTGGGCGATTTCCTCCAGGAACGCCTCCGCTTCCTTCGCTTCCTTGGCGTTGTCGATCTGAAGCTGGTCATGCTGCGGGTCAAACACGTCCCGGATAAACCGCTGCACGATGCTCAAATCGCGGTGCAAAAGCGCGGGCGCTGCAGCAGCCTCGGCGCGCTTCTGAATGGCGGCCCACTGCTCGCGCAGCAGGGCAAGATCGCCGGAGATCGCATCCGGATGTTCTTCCTCGGATACCGTCCGCATGATAACGCCTTCGCCCTTCTGCCGGATCTCTTCCCCCAGCATTTTAAGGCGGCTGCGCTCCTGGTCCTTGCTTACCTTTTTCGAAACGGCAACATAGTCCGCATTGGGCATAAAAACAACCCACCGGCCCGGAAGCGAATAATGCGTGGTCACGCGGGGCCCTTTGCTGCCAAGCGGCTCCTTCATCACCTGGACGACGATTTCCTGACCTACCCGCAGCAGCGTCTCGATCGGCGGTTTCTCCTTCGGCTGCTTTTCCAGGTTCGGATGCAGCACGTCATCGACATACAAAAACGCGTTTTTTTTATGCCCGATATCCACAAACGCCGCCTGCATGCCTGGAAGCACATTGACGACGCGTCCTTTATAAAAGCTGCCCACCAGTCCGTGATTTTGGCTGCGTTCGGCCGCAAACTCCACCAGCTTGCCTTCCTCCAAGAGGGCCATCTGCGTCAGTTTCGGTTCACAATGAACAATCATTTGTTTCATGGCTTCACCCCTGCCAGAAGACATTTACATCCCATATTACCATGAAATCTCCTTTTTAGCTCCAAAGCTCTATTTCGGGATTGCCCCCCATTTTAGTCTCGCCGCATGTTTCCAGCAGCCCGACCGGTTCACCTCGGCAGCGTTGGGCGCTCCGTGGCAAAATAAGCCGAAATCAGGCGCTGTTCGGGAAGCATGGCGATCACGCCCCCTTGTTTGTTCATTACATAAACAACATGGTACTTCCCTCTTTTAAATAGACGCAAAATGCTGTCCAAATGTTTCGCCTGATCGGCAATGATCGGCTGGGCAAACCCGCCTTTCCGGGCGGCCGCGTCGTACCCCCTCTCCCGGTTCATGAGAAATCGCGTAAAACGGAAGGGGATATGGCGGTAATCGACCCAATTGGAATAGAGAAGAAATATGCCGATCATCAACAGATTAAGCTGGACCTTCGCTTCGCCCTGCAAAAGCGGAAAAACCGAGACCAGCACAACGGCTGCGCTGCCCGCAAGGCTGATTCGGGAGGACCAGAGCAGCGTTTGGTGATAAGGAAACAGCAGGCTGGCCGCGGCATGCAGGATTTTCCCCCCGTCCAGCGGAAGGATCGGCAGCAGGTTGAAGCCGGCGATCATGGCGTTGCCGTAAACGACATAAGACAAAAAGGCGCCGTTTCCCCAGCCGGCCTCGCGCAGCAGGAGCGCGCCGCCAATCATCGCCGCGTTCATCGCCGGTCCGGCGAGGGCGATGCCGATCTCCTTCCAGGCCGTCAGCTGGCCATGGTCCTCGATTTCGACCACCCCGCCGAACGGAAGCATCTGAACCGAGCGGATGCGGACGCCGCTCAGCAGCGCGGCGGCAAGATGGCCCAGCTCATGGATGAACACGATCGCAAATAAGACGATCAGCTCGAGAAAATGCCCCGTCATGACGGAAAACAGCATCAGAATGACAAAAAAAGGATGCAGCGACAACGTGATGCCCCGGATGTTAATCAATGGGAATCACGTCCGCCGGGTCCACGTAGTCGCCATCCTCCTTCATGGACAAAAACAAGGTCGGCGTCTCCCCTTCCGCTGCGGCCTGCAATTGGCCGATCACGTCCCCGCCTTCGACCCAGTCGTTTTTTTGCAAGCGCGTTTTGGCCAAATGCCCATAGGATACCACCAGCTTGCCGGTATGCTGGATCGTCACGGTGATGCCGGATTCGGCGCTGCCGGAGATGTCGATGACGCGGCCCGTCTCCACGCTTTTGACTTCAAGCGGCAAGCCGGTTCCGTTTTTCGGGGCAATCTCCACGCCCTTCAAGTTCACGGCGAACGATTGGACGATATCGCCTTCCATCGGCGGATACAGCGACTTGGAAGCATTGACTTTAAGCGGCGATGTCTGGTTTTGCTTGAAAATCGGGATAAACGCCGGCGCTTCGCCGAAGTGGGATTCGTACCAGGCTTCGACCGCCTGGAAGTCCATCTCGCGGTTCAGCGACTGCATGACGTAGTCCTGGATTTTCATGCTCCAAGGCTGAGGATATTTGAAAAGGCCCCAGATCAGGCCAAACAAAATCACGCTGAAAAATACGCGCCACATAAAACCGGAAACGAAACGGGATTTATGGTAAGACGGGCCGCCGCCTTTGGCATGCTCTTTTTTCCAGACCTTCTCGGGATCGGGCTCCGGCGCAAGCGGCTCCGGCAGCCGGCCTTTGTTCCATAACGGTTGTTCCTGAACGGGCTGCGGCGACGGGGGGGCCGGTTCCTCGCGAAGCAGAAGATCCCGGATGCGCTCTTCCCTGCGCTGTTTGATGGAAGATTTGATGTCCATGGTTTGCGTTCCCCTTTCGAGGCTTGTTTTTATTCTATTTTATGAGGGGATGTCCCGAATTTAGAACAAGCCTGAAAGCGCGCCGGAAGGGTGCTCCAGTCCTGGGTTCGGCGGCCGGGATCCAGCGAAAAAGGAACCCCCTCGACGCGAAGGGATTCCTTCTGAAGACTCGGCGGGCTCTAACAGCCGTCAGCCGATGTTCTGCGCTTTGGCGGGTGCCGGCGCCGCCGCCGATTTTCGTTTCGCCAAATCCATCTTGCGCTGCAGATAGCCGAGTACGAGGTCGGCCACGATGGCCAGCACGGCGGCGGGAATGGCGCCCGCAAAAATGCGCAGCGAGTTGTTGCTGTTCAGGCCGGCGTAAATTTCCCGCCCAAGGCCGCCGCCGCCGACAAGCGGAGCGATCGTGACGACGCCGATGGCAATGACGGCAGCGATCCGCAGACCCGACATGATATACGTCAGCGACAACGGAAACCGGACTTTGAGAAGCAGCTGCAGCGGACTCATGCCGATGCCTTTTCCCGATTCGAGATAACTTGCGGGGACCTGCTTCAGCCCGACGTACGTGTTGCGCGCGATCGGGTTGAGCGAATACAGGAAAAGCCCCACCATCACCGTCTTCATCCCAAGTCCCAGCCAAAGCATCAGCACGACGAGCATGGCCAGGCTCGGAACCACCTGCAGAATGTTTGTGATGAACAAGACGATTTTGGCCGCCCAGCGGCTTCTCGAACAAAGGATCCCGAGCGGCACGCCGACGATGACCGCCAGTCCCAGGCCGATGACGACCATAAGGATGTGCTGGATGAAATATTCCCACAGCAAACCGCTGTTGCGGGACACGTAGGACAGAAAATCCATGAAAGTCAAATGTTTGTTTTCCATTGCTTCTTCCCCTCCTTTAGCTTTTCAGTAGTCCCTGCTGCTTCAAATACGCGATGGCAACCTCCCGCTCGCTTTTTTTCTCGATGTCCACCTGGTAATTCAGCGAGATCATCGTATCCGCGTCCAGATGGCCGATGAGCGGCGCGATCGCGTCTTCGATTTCGGGATGTTTTTTCAACAGGTCCGTACGCAGCACGGGGCTCGCGTCATAGGGAGGGAAAAACTGCTTGTCGTCCTTCAGCGTCTTCAAGTTGTACGCCTTTAACCTCGAATCCGTGGAATAAGCCAGCACGATGTCGACCTGCTTGCCCGCGACCGCGCTGTACACCAGGCTGATCTCCATCGGGAACACCTGGCCGAACTTGATGCCGTACGCTTTGGAGAACGCGGGATAACCGTCGGTGCTCCGTTCCAGCCAGGTCGTGTCGACGCCGAGCTTCATGCTCGCCATATCCTTTTTGACATCGGAAATGTTCGTGTAACCTTTGGATTCGGCCAGATCCTTGCGCACCGTAAAAGCATACGTATTTTCAAAGCCGAGCGGGTTCATCCAGGTCAGGTTGTAGTATTTTTGGAAGCCTTCCTGGGCCTCCTTCAGAACCTGGGCGCGTTCCTTCGAGCCGCTGATCGGAAAATGGTTATTAAAAATTTCTCCTGAGTAGAGCGTTCCCATTTGCACGTCGTTTCTGGTGATCGCGTTTAACACCAGCGGACTGGACGCCAGGTCGGGAATAATGTCCACTTTCAAGTTCGTACGGTCCTCAATCAGCGCCTTGTACATTTCCGCCAATATTTTCGTTTCGGTAAACGTCTGCGCCCCGATCGTCACGTCGGCCTGAATCCCGCATGAAGACAGCAGGCCGGCCAATATGCACGACAAAACCAGCAGCGTTGTTTTTTTCATCCGTTTCAGTCTCATCACGCCCCCCTTGTTCCGGCTCGAATCTATGCTCCGGCGCATCATATCGCAGACTCCCTTGTCTGGCGGTAATGCCTGCCGAGCCAGCCCTCCAACAGGCCAAGCAGCGCGTCGGCGACCAAGGCCAAAAGGATCGCGCCGATTCCGCCGATAAAGATCATCTCGGGTTTGTTGACGCCAAGGCCGGATACGATCAGTTGTCCCAAACCGCCGGCGCCGATCAGGGAGGCGAGCGTCGCCCAGCTGATGATGTACACCGTCGTGATCCGGATGCCCGACATGATATAGGGAAGCGATAACGGAAGCTGAATTCTCATGATGGTTTGCGCGGTGCTGTACCCCATCCCTTTGGCGGAATTCAGCACGCCTTTATCGACCGAATGAAAACCGTCGTACGTGTTCCGCAGGATCGGCATCAACGAATACAGAAGCAGCGCCAGTATAGCAGGGCGCATCCCGATCCCGAGCAGCGGGATCAATATCGCCAGCAGCGCCAGGCTCGGCACCGTCTGGAACAGGTTGGCGACGAAAAACACGATGCTGTTGATCCAGCCGACCCGGCTGTATACGAGGATAATCCCGAGCGGCACCGCAATGATCGTCCCCAGGATGACCGCCGAAAACGAAATGGCCAGATGCTCCTGCAGCGCCTTTAAAATGTCGGGATACCGCTCCGTGATAAAACTCCAAAACGCATTCATATCACTCACCCTCTCCGCCGGCGGCAGAGCGGTCGACCCCTGGGTAAACCTCGGCCAAATGTTTGACGACGCTGCCCCTCGTAATCAATCCGAGAAAACGGTTGCTGCTATCCACGACGGGAAGATTGCTGAGCTGATGGCTGTCCATCAGTTCCACCGCCTGCGCAAGCGTGCTTCCAGACGCGACCGAATAACGGACCGGCTGCATGACGTCGGCCACCGTTTTGCCTTCTTCGCCGTATTGGTCGAGTACCCGGTAAATGGACACCGCCCCTTGGAGCTGTTTGTTCCGGTCGACGATGAGCAGGGAATCGACCCGCTTCATCTCCATCACTTTGATGGCCTCGGCCAGCCCCCGGCTCGGGAATACGGTTACCGGGTTCGTGATCATCACTTCGTCGACGAGCGGGATTTGATAAGTGCTTTCGCTTCCGCCTTCGTCTTGAAGACGTTTTTGCCCGATAAAATTCCGCACGAAGTCGTTGGCCGGATGGCGCAAAATCGCGTCCGGCTTGCCGGTCTGCACCACCTCGCCCGCTTTCATCAGCACGATGGTATCGGCGATCTTGATCGCTTCGTCCATGTCATGGGTCACGAAAATGATCGTTTTATGAAGCTCCTGCTGAAGCCGGATCAGCTCGTCCTGCAGCTGCTCGCGGCTGATCGGGTCCAATGCGGAAAACGGTTCGTCCATCAAAATGATGTCCGGATCCGCCGCCAAGGCACGTACGACGCCGACCCGCTGCTGCTGACCGCCGCTAAGCTCCGAGGGATAACGCGAACCGTAGATCGTATGGTCGAGGCCGACCATGTCCAGCAGTTCGTTTACCGTGCGTTCGATTTTATCTTTGTCCCATTTTTTCAAGCGGGGTACCACGCCCACGTTTCTGGAAATGTTCATATGGGGAAACAAACCGACGCTTTGAATGACATAACCGATATTGCGCCGCAGTTCCACCGGATTCATTCCCGAGATGTCCTTGCCGTCGATCAGCACCCTGCCCGAGGAAGGCGTGTTCAACGCGTTGATCAGCTTCATCGTCGTCGATTTGCCGCAGCCGCTCGGTCCGATCAGAACGGTAATCTCTCCTTTTTTGAATTCCAGGTTAATGTCTTTCAATGCGTGAAAGCCATTGTCGTAAACCTTGTTCACATGATCCAGTACTATCATTCAATCGCCCCTTTGCAAGCATTATCCATATTATGCGGAGCATTCGGCATATCATCCGTCGGGGACGCAAAAAACGGTCAGGAAGGCTGGATTCGGCTTTCCCAGTTTGCAAAACTCCCCGAAAACCAAAGGAGGCATAGGAAGCCAAGAGACAAAACCAAAACGAAACAGAGGTCAAGCGCATGTATGGATGGGGTGGAAAACAAAGAGGAAACCGTGAGGTCATTATCTTTATGAACAAACCTAAAAATCTTCGTTACGGCATTCGAAATGCATACCTTAACATTCCACCTGTGACTCGGCTATGTAAATGTCGCTCGAAAACGAAAAGCATGCGCCAATAGGCGCAGCTTTCCGGCCTTCCACGAGATCTGGTGCTTCTCCCCCGACCCGAACGGATAACGAATTCACCGTACATTCCTACGAAAAAAGGAAGGCGCATCCGCAGTCTTATGTTTCATTCATTACCCTATTCGGTCCAAAGTGAAACATGTTTTCGCCGTTTTATTTTTTAGTGCCGCGGGTCCAAAATCCTCCGTGAAGCATCACCGGTTCGGTCACGACGATAAAGGCTTTCGGGTCGAGCTCCAGAATGGAATTGTACAATTTCTTCTGATTTTTCCGCTTGGCCAGCACTTCGAATACGAGCCGGTGTCCGTCGCGGCCGCTTCCGATCCACGAAGTCACCCCGTACCCGTTGTCCCGCAGCGCGTTGGCCATGTTGCTTTGCGGATCGTTGACGATGACTTTCATCGTGATGTATCCGAGCGCGATCCGTCCCTCGATCCAGGAACCGACAAGCACGCCCAGCCCGTAGCCGACGGCATAGACGATGAGGCTGAGCGGCTGGTTGACGTATTTCAGGACGATGCTGAGACCCAGCACGTAAATGGTAATTTCGAACATGCTGAGCACCGCCGCCAAATATTTTTGCCCTTTCAGCGTCAAGATCATGCGCAGCGTAAAAAACGAGACGTACACGATTTGAATGATAAAAATGGCTGCCAATATGCCAAGCATGGCGGATCACTCCTTTCACAAACCTGATGACCGGGAGGCCGCTATCCCGAAAGGTTCTCCTATTCCAGTAACTTAACCTCTTTCGGAGCCCGGTTATACGTCTTTTTCATTTTTGTCCCGAAAAAAAACACGCCATCTTCCCGCTGAAGTAAAAAAAGACCGGGAAACAGGCATTTGTGCCTTACTCCGGTCCATATCCGTTGAAATACAAAAAACTCTCCCGTTATATAACGAGAGAGTTGGAGCATGGCAACATTCAGCCTATGCCGAAAATCTTTTTGAATTTCGAAAACATGCCTTTTTTCTGATCCAAATGCATCAGCGGCACCGTATCCCCCAAAATGCGGCGGGCGATGTTGCGGTAGGCGATCGCTGCCCGGGAATCGGGATTCATCACCGTCGGCTCGCCGCTGTTCGCCGCTTTGATGACATGCTCGTCATCGGGCACGATCCCGATCAGATCGATGTTCAGCACCTGGATGACGTCCTCGATATCGAGCATATCCCCCGATTTCACGAGATTCGGGCGGATGCGGTTGACGATCAGCTTCGGAGAACCGATCTCGGAGCTCTCGAGGAGACCGATCACCCGGTCCGCGTCGCGGACGGCGGCGTTCTCCGGCGTCGTGACGACGATCGCTTTGTCCGCGCCGGCAATGGCGTTTTTGAATCCTTGCTCGATTCCTGCCGGACAGTCGATGATGACGTATTCATACTCTTTTTTCAGCTCTAAAACAATGTCTTTGACCTGTTCCGGCGACACGGCGTTTTTGTCCTTCGTCTGGGCGGCCGGCAGCATATACAGCTCATCGAAACGTTTGTCTTTTACAAGCGCTTGATTCAAACGGCAGCGCCCTTCCGCAACGTCGACCAAATCGTAAATGATCCGGTTTTCCAGGCCCATGACCACGTCCAAATTGCGGAGGCCGATGTCCGTGTCCACCAGACATACCTTTTTGCCGAGCAGTGCAAGCGCAGTCCCGATGTTGGCCGAAGTGGTGGTTTTTCCGACACCGCCTTTACCGGAAGTAACGACAATAGCCTCTCCCATATGTGCTACACCCCTTTAAACACGTTAAAATCAGGCCGCAAGCGTACAATGTTGCTGATTTTGTCGATTTGCATGGCGCCGTTTTGCAAAAAAGCGAATTCCATACTGGTTTCGCGCGTCTCCCATTCATCGGGAGGACGGCTGATTTGTTCCGCGATCCGAAGCTGCGTCGGGGCAAAATGGGATGCGGCGATAATCGAATCCTCGTTGCCGTCGATCCCGGCATGCGCCATGCCGCGCAAGGCCCCCAATATGTAAATATCCCCCGTGCACAAGATGCTGCCTCCGGGGTTCACGTCCCCTAAAAAAAGCAGGTCCCCGTCATGGCGAAGCACTTGGCCGGACCTTACCATGCCGCACACGATTTTGTAAGGCGGAACTTGCGCCTGCTCCGGTTCCGGAAATTCGACCGAGCGGATAAGCAGGTTCCCCTTTTGTTTCAAAATGTCGAGCATGCGCTGCTTCTGTTCTTCCGTAATCCGCCTTGATCCTAATTTTACGTCCACATGGATGATCGGACCGGTTAAAATATTTTGATGGCTGTGCTCCAGCTTATAGCGGAGTTCGCCAAGCAGTTCCTCATATTCGCATTCATCGTCAAGCAGGAATACCAGGCCATCTTTGATGCCCTTAATCGTGACATGATTCGATTTGACTGCCATGCCTGTCCCCCCTATCTCATTACATTTCGCCTTCGAGAGGCAAAGTTCCTGCCGGAAAAGAAAAATGGCGGCGAGACTTATGCCGCCTTTTCTTTTGTCTCCCGCCTAGCAATTTTTTCAAGCTGCTTGCGCAAGGGAACGTAAATGATAAGCCCGAACACGAAATGAAGCACGAGGTCGGGGAGAATGTGATGCAGCAAATTCCAGTCGTAGGTCAACTGCGTCAGCGAAAACAGCCGGTAGATGGCGTACAGCATGCTGTCGAACAGCAGGCTGCCCAGAATGACGACCGTCATCATGACGGGCATCGGGGCGCGCCGTACGCGGAAAATAAAGCCCATAATATAAGTGGAAAAACCCATCACCAAAGAATAAGTGCCGATCATATCGCCGTAAAAAACGACGTCATGGAGCATGCCGAATATGATGCCGAGAACCAAAGCCGTATGACGGTTATGATAAATCGAAACAAACAGCAACACGATAAATACCAGATTCGGCGAAAGGATATTTTGCCACGAACCCGGCAGGATCCACGGGATCAGAGTACCTTCCAGGATAAACAACAGAAACAGCAGGAGCAGCAGAACTTGCTTGCGCACATTCATTACTTCGGTGCCTCCGGCGTAAAGACGACGAACAGCTGCTTCCAATCCTGGAATTCGGCCGCTGGCTTAATCGTTGCCGTTTTGGTTTTGCCAAACTTGCTTTCCTGCACGTTAAGTACTTCTCCGATGATCAATCCCCGCGGATATTTGTCGGTGTCTCCCAACGATACGATCGTATCCCCGCGTTTGATCGGATCATCCTGCTTAATCTGGGTCATGAGCAGCGTCTGCGTTGCCTCGTCATAACTTTCCACGATGCCGAAGGTTTTATGGTTGTTCATGGACGTGGCCGCAATCCCGTTCGAATTCGGGTCCTTGGCGTCCATGGCCGTAATCAGCTTCACGGTTGACGTAAAATTGCTGACATGGCTGATCACGCCGACCATGCCGTCGATGGAAATGACCGACTGCCCTACTTTGACGCCGTCCCTTTCGCCAAGATCGATAATCAACGTCTTATTGACCGGATCCGCATTTACGCTGATAACTTGAGCGATATGATAGGAATAGTTAAATCTTTCTTTCTGCGCTCTCGTAAATTTCAGGTCTTCCTCAAGTTGCTTATTATGTTCTTCAATAAAATTATACTTTGCTTTTTCCCGCGTATATTGGGCCAGCGCAATTTTCAATCGTTGGTTTTCCTCGTACATCTCTCGCATATTGCCGATATCTTTAAACAAGCCCGCTACGTATCCAGCGGGCTTATAAATGATGTTTTGGACAAAGCCGACAGTATCCCTCAAAAACTTCTCGGGCCAGGACAACGTTGCCCTTGGTCCGAGCGTGAAACCCATCAGTGCGATAAACATAACAAGGGCGATTAAAATGACAAATAAGCGTTTGTTTCCAAGCAGCTTAAACAGTTTCAACACCCTCTTACTCTACTGATTTCTCTCCCAATATCAGGGGTTGACCCACAAGTTCCGGCTTAGCGCTTCGAACGCACCGCCGAGCTGCTGCGGGATTTGAACAAATGAATGTTTTCAAGCGCTTTGCCCGTGCCGATGGCGACGCAGTCAAGCGGATTTTCGGCGACGATGACAGGCATGCCGGTTTCTTCCGCAAGCAGCTTGTCCAGGTTGCGCAGCAGCGCTCCGCCTCCCGTAAGCACGATGCCGCGGTCCATAATGTCCGCTGCCAGCTCCGGCGGGCATTTCTCCAAAGTCACCTTCACGGCTTCCACGATCGCGTTGACCGTATCGGAAAGAGCTTCACTGATTTCGTCGGACGTAATCGTGATCGTCTTCGGCAAGCCGGTCACCAGGTCGCGGCCGCGGATTTCGCTCGTCTCTACCTGCTCCAGAGGCAGGGCGGAGCCGATTTCCATTTTAAGCTGTTCGGACGTTCTTTCGCCGATCATCAAATTGTACTGGCGTTTAATGTACTGGATGATCGATTCATCCATTTCGTCGCCGGCCACGCGCACGGAACGGCTCGTCACGATGCCGCCGAGCGAGATGACGGCCACTTCGGTCGTGCCGCCGCCGATATCGACGACCATGCTGCCGGTCGGTTCCCAGACCGGAAGATCGGCGCCGATCGCCGCCGCAAACGGTTCTTCAATCGTGTAGGCCTCGCGTGCTCCGGCCTGCTTCGTCGCATCTTCGACCGCGCGCTGTTCGACGGCCGTAATGCCGGACGGCACGCAAACCATCACGTTCGGATGGCGCTGGAACATCGAGCGCTGTTTTTGAGCTTGACGGATAAAATATTTAATCATGGTCGCCGTCGTGTCGAAATCGGCGATGACGCCGTCTTTCATCGGACGGATGGCACGGATGTTGCCCGGCGTGCGCCCGATCATTTTTTTCGCGGACTCGCCGACCGCTTCGATGCTTTTCGTATCCGTACGGATTGCAACAACCGACGGTTCCCTTACGACAATACCTTTTCCACGGACATAGACAAGCGTATTCGCCGTCCCCAAATCAATTCCCAAATCTTTCGTGAAGCTCCCTAACATGCTGTAATCTCCCTTTCTTCGTCAATCTCAACTATTATATTACATCAAGCCTTGCTCCTTCAAACTGACGAATTCCCCGTCGCCGATAATGAGATGGTCCAGCACTTCAATCCCTACGATTTCTCCCGCTTCCTTCAATCTTGACGTCAGCGAGATGTCCTCGGGGCTCGGGGCCGGATCTCCGCTCGGATGGTTGTGCGCGCACAGGATCGAAGCGCTGCTGCGCTTGATGGCGGCGCGAAACACCTCGCGCGGATGGACGATGGAGGCATTCAAACTCCCGATTGAAAGCGTCTCTTGAGCAATAATATGATTTTTCGTATTTAAAAACAGACAGACAAAATGTTCTTTTTGCAAATAACGCAGCTGCTCCATGAGCACGTCCGCGGCATCCCGCGGACTGCGGATGACGACGGGTTCGTCCATGCGGGTGCGGGCCAGGCGGAGCCCAAGCTCGATCCCGGCTTTGAGCTGAACGGCTTTGGCGCTGCCGATGCCTTTGATGGCCATCAATTCCTCGGCGCTCATGTCCACAAGCCGGCGCATGCTGCCGACCTGCTGCAAAATGCGCTGCGCCAAATGGATGGCAGACTCCTGCTTCGTACCCGTCCTGAGCAAAATGGCAAGCAACTCAGCGTTGCTTACGGCGCTCGCCCCATACTGCAGCATGCGTTCTCTCGGTCGTTCCTGATGGGGGATGTCGCGCAGCATGTACAAATGCGGCTCCATAGTTCCCCTACTTTCCCTTCACTCCAAAATTTGATCCCTATTCAAAGAATGTCAATTCCAAATTCCGACAGCATGTCGCTTAATAGCGAAACGGGAAGCCCGACGACGGTAAAATAACAGCCTTCGATGCCTTCCACGAGCGTGGAACCCAGGCCTTGAATGCCGTAAGCCCCCGCTTTGTCGCGGGGCTCGCCGCTTTGGACGTAAGCTTGGATCGTTGCATCCGACAATGGTTTCATGACGACCCGCGTCATGCGATGGCGGACCATCCTTTGTCCCGTGGCCGCATCGATGCAAGCGACTCCCGTATACACGTGATGGGCTCTGCCCTGTAATGATTTCAACATTCGAAAAGCGTCCGCATCGTCCGCAGGTTTGCCGAGCACCTGATCTTCCAGGACGACAATCGTGTCGCTGCCGACGATGACGGCATTTTCCGACGGATCGCCGATCTCTTCGTACACGGCCTGCGCTTTGCGCAGCGCCAAACCTTCGACGATCTGCCGGGGAGTCCAGTCGCTTGGCGTATGTTCGTCGGCATAGCTCGGACGGATCTCGTACGGAATATGTAGAGAAGCGATCAGTTCCTGCCTTCTCGGTGAGGTAGATGCCAGGACGACCCGGCGCGAATGGTTCGGTTTCAATGGAAGGATCTCCTTTGTCTTGTCATTCACAGCCTGCGATACAGCCACACGGAGACAATGATGCCGATTAAACTCAGCAGGCTCAGTTTAAATTTAATGGTGATGTCGTAGCTGATAATGTCCAAATTAGCTTGCGGTGACCACTCGATTGGTGTTGAAGCAGTCAGAAAGGAAAGGGCTTGTACAGGTTCCAGGGCCTTTGCGATCCAGGCACCCGCCAGCCAGCCAAGCAGCAAAAACAAGAGCAGTATACCTACGTTCTTTTTCATCCTTCTCTTCCCTCGCCATAATTTGACACCCAATTTATTATACGGTTATTTGTACGTCAATACAAACAGAAATCCGGCATGGGGAACTATTTCCAGTTCCATGCCGGATAGGCTCTGTTACTTGAATTTTCGGTCGTCGGACACCCGCATTCTCTTTGGAAAGAAAGATTTACGCTTTTCCTAGTTTGGAAATCAGTTCCTTTTGCTGCATGACGTATTGCATCATGCGGGACTGAATTTCCCATAACAGCGCCTTGCTCGCGTTCCGGTTGTATTCCGTCAAAGCCGAAACCGCGCTGTTCATCGTTTGTTCGATTTGGGCCCCCAGCTGCTCATCCTCCCGGCTTAGCCCCGTCTGGAACGATTTCATCGCTTCGGTCCAGCGGCTGTGGATGTCCGTGACGGCGGCCTGCTCGCTTGCGTTTAACGCCCCGGGTTTTTCTTGGCTGAGCAGCGCAGCCGACAGCGTGCTCAGCTTCGATGCCAGTTCGGAGCTTGTTTCGAAATAGCGGCCCGCCGTATTCGCATCCCCGGCGAATTTCAGCTCGCTGACCGCCGGCAGCGTGATTTCCTTAACGTACAGGTCCATTCCCTTGTCTTTAAGCTGGCTGCTGAGCAGCTTGGCCTGTTCGCGGTCGGTCGAGATGCCGGCATACACGCGGTACTCCTCATCCGGGTCGTTGCCCGCCGCAAGCCCGTATTGCTCCAATTCCTTTTTGGCCTGCTCGGCCCCTTCCTTCGTGCTGAACAAGCCGTACTGGAGCACGTAATACGAGCGCCCCTGCACCGAAACGGCGACGGGTGCAGCCTTCACCGGCTCCCCGGAGCTTTCCGCCACGTTTTCCGTACCCGGCTTGGCCGGGACGATTGAACCGCCTGAGCCGTCCTTGAAAAAAGACAGAATCACGAAGCCGAACAATGCCCCCGTAACCACGGCTCCCGTAATCGTGCCGATGACTTTCCAGGGCGATGCCGGACGTCTCGGCCGGTAGGACACGTTCCCCAGCTCCGGATACACTTCATCCGCCAGATTCCGCCATTCTCCCGAAAGATCGCCGCTGCTCCCTGAATCATATAATTCAACGTCATCCGTTTTTTCGCGCCGATGCTCCTCTTTTGCGTCCTCCCGCGGCCAGCCCGAGATCATTTCATCCCAAGGCTCGTCTTTATGAAAAGGATCCGACCACCCCTGCATTTGTCCCGATACGACATGCAGTTTTTTTTCGGGCCTGTCCTCTATAGGCTCCTGCCGCGGCGTCAAGCCGTTTTCCGCCTGATCCGGCGCGGCTTCCCTCCCGGGCATCGGTTTAAGCGTCGGCTCCGCTTTTTTCGTCGTTTCCTGCCCGGTATCGTGCCCTCGCGGCGGGTCCTGATTAAAGCGAAATGTCATTCTCGCCTTGTTCACGGTCATACACCTCACCCTTGTCTCTATTACAAGGAATATATGACGGATTGTCCGGACTTATGCCGCCTGGGGATGATGAATTCGGGCAAGTGATCGAAGCCCGAAAGAAAAAGGCCGCCCGTACGCAGCATACGCTGCATATGGGAAGGCCTCTTCGTTTTGTTTCTATGTAAGCCGCGGCCCTGGAAGGGCTACAGCTCCTTGGCCAGCTGGTAGCCGACTTTCCATATGTCCCCGGCGCCCATCGTAAGCACGAGGGTACCCGGCTTGATTCTTTGCTTCAGGTCGGCCAGCACATCCTCTTTCGTCGGGAGGTATCGGGCCCCGCTGTTGCTGTTTTGCACGATCAGCTCGACCAGCTTGGCGGAGTGTACCCCCTCGATTTGCTTTTCCCCTGCCGGCGAATAGATATCGGTAATGATGACCTCGTCCGCATCGCCGAACGCGCGGCTAAACGCATCCAGCAGGAAAAAGGTACGGCTGTAGCGCTGCGGCTGGAATACGGCGATGATCCGTTTTCCCGTCGCTTTGGCCGCACTGATCGTGGCTTCGATCTCCGTTGGATGGTGAGCGTAGTCGTCGATAATGAGGATATCGTCTTTTTCGCCCAGCACTTGGAACCGGCGTTTCGCCCCATGGAATTTGGAGATGGCGCCGGCGATTTGCTCGAACGAAATTCCCGCCTTCAGGCAGGAGATGACCGTTGCCATCGCGTTGTATACGTTATGGCGGCCCGGCACCGACAATTGCACCGTTCCGAGCGGTTCGCCCTTATGGTTCATCGTAAAGGATACTTGGCGGTCTCCGAGCGCCAGATCGGTTGCGGTGTATTCCGCGTCCTTGGCGTCGATGCCGTACGTCGCCACTTGGCAGCGGATGCCCGGAATGATCGCCTGGATGTTATCGTCGTCCGCGCATACGACGGCCGTGCCGTCTTCGCGGATCTGATTCAGAAATTGAACGTAAGCTTTTTTCAGCTTTTCAAAATCGCCGTCATAGTTTTCCAGATGGTCGGCTTCGATGTTGGTCACGATGCCGAGCCAAGGATGATACTGCAGGAACGAACCGTCGCTTTCGTCCGCTTCGGCGACGACGAAATCCCCTTTTCCGGCTTTGGCGTTCGTCCCGACGTTCATGATTTCCCCGCCGATGATATACGTCGGGTCGATGCCGCATTCTTCCATCACCAAAGCGATCATGGAGGACGTGGTCGTCTTGCCGTGAGCGCCGGCGACCGCCACGCCCTTGCGTTCGTTCAGCAGTCTTGCCAGCATTTGCGACCGGTGCAGAATCGGAATGTTCAGATGTTCCGCTTCGACGCGTTCCACGTTGTCTTTCGGCAAAGCCGTCGAATATACGACCAAATCCGCTCCGTGAACCTGCTCGGCCGTATGCCCGATATAAATTTTGGCCCCTTTGGCCGCCAATTTTTCCGTTAATTCCTGGGAAGCCACGTCCGAACCCGTGATCTTGTATCCCATTTCTAGCATAACCCGTGCAATGGCGCTCATCCCGTAGCCACCAATACCGATAAAATGAACATGTTCAGAATTCAACAGATTTTCACCAACCTTTTTCAGAATCGGATTGACCCAGCAGAGCGGCCCGCACATCCGAAATCAAATAAAGCGTGCCGGATACTACCGCCAAATCCTCCGCTTCTGTCCGTGACTTAAGTAGTTCCAGCGCGTTTTTCCAATCCGGTTCGACGATGATCTGCAAATCCGGTTTGCCGTAGGAATGCTTCAGCCCCTCCGCGATATCGCGCAGCGCCGCAGCGTCCATTTTTTTCCGGAAGTCCGGCTCGGTCAGGATAAGCGTATCCACTATAGGAAGTATATGCTTCAAATAGGATTCATGATGCTTATTCGCCAGCATTCCCATCATCAAATTTAACCGTTTGTGCGGATAGTGCCGCTCGATGCTTTTCCGCAAGGATTCCGCACCTTCCGGATTGTGGGCTCCGTCCAGCACGATGCGCGGCGCGGAATTCGGAGAGATCTCTTCCATCCGCCCGGCCCATACCGTATCCCGGAACCCTTTCAACATATCTTCTTCCTCCATGACGAAAGCCATGTACTGGCGCAAAACCTCCAGGGCCATCAGCGCCCCGGCCGCATTGGCAATCTGGTATTCGCCCTTCATGCCGATTTCAATATCGTATTCCCGAAACGGGCCGTTGAAATGGAAGGATTGATACGAACCGTGGTCGCCCGTGTATTCGAACGTGAATTTTTCCCCGGCCAAATACAGCGTGGTGCGGCATTCCTCCGCCTTTTTACGCAAAACCTCGATGGCTTCCGGCTGCTGCACGCAGCTGACCACCGGTACCCCCGGTTTGATGATCCCCGCTTTTTCAAAAGCGATTTGCTCGATCGTATCGCCAAGAATGTCGGTATGGTCCATACCGATGTTCGTGATGACCGACACGACCGGGTATACGATATTGGTTACATCCAGCCTTCCCCCCAGACCGGTCTCCCATACGACGATATCCGGCACGCATTCCTCGGCGTAATACAAAATCGCAAGCGCCGTCGAAACCTCGAACATCGTCGGAGATCCGAGCTCGGTCGCCGCAATTTCCTCAACGATCGGGTACAGCCGATTCGCAAGCATCAGAAGCGTTTCTTCGGGAATATCCTCGCCGTTGTATTGAAAACGGTTCGTGAACTTGGTGATGTAAGGGGAAGTGTACGTTCCCACGGTATAGCCGCTTTGCAGAAGCACCCGGGTCAAAAACGCGCAGGTCGAGCCTTTGCCGTTCGTACCCGCGACATGAATGAATTTCAGCCGCCGGTGCGGATGGCCCAGCATTTCCATCATTTTTTCAATTCTGGCCATGCCGGGGCGTATTCCGAAAGGGATCAGCCCGTTAATCCAGTCGGCGGCTTCCGCGTAAGTCCGCAAAGAAGAGAAGCCTTCAAATTGATCTCCCATTTCCGTTTTTCACCTTCTGAAATTTATTTGATCCCCGGATGCCGGCGCACCCGGGGGCAGATTCCTTCAGCAACTTAACCCTTCAGTTCCTCGATCCGAGCCAATACCTTGCTCCGTTTTTCGGCGTAGTCCGCCATTTTCGCCTTTTCTTCGTCGATGACTTTGGCTGGCGCTTTGGATACGAAGCCCGGATTGCCAAGTTTCTTTTCAACGCGCTCCACTTCGCTGTTCAGGTGCTTGAGCTCTTTTTCGAGGCGGGCGATTTCCTGATCGATATCGATCAGCCCCGCCAGCGGCAGGTAAAGCTCGGCTCCGGTGACGACGGCGGTCATCGCCTTGTCCGGCGCTTCAAGCCCGGTTCCCGCCGTGAAGCTCGACGTGTTGCAGAAGCGCTGTACATAAATTTCGTTGCGGTTGACGATTTGCAGCACCTGGTCGTCTCCGGCATTAAGCATGAGCTCGACCTTTTTGCTCATCGGCACGTTCACTTCGGCACGAATGTTGCGCACCGCGCGGATCACGTCCATCAGCAGGGACATTTCGCGGGCCGCATCGGCATTTTCGAGGGCCGGATCATATTCCGGCCAAGCCGCCAGCGTGATCGTGTCGCCCTGATGAGGAAGATGCTGCCAAATTTCCTCGGAGATGAACGGCATGAACGGATGAATCATCCGGAGCGTACGGTCGAGCACATAGGCAAGCACCGATTGCGTCGTCTTTTTCGCCGCTTCGTCCTCCCCATACAACGACAGCTTGGAAAATTCGATAAACCAGTCGCAGAGGTCATCCCAGATGAAGTTATACAGCAAGCGGCCGGTTTCGCCAAATTCATAGGCATCTATTAGACGCGTGATGTCCCGGGAAGTTTCGTTCAGACGGTGCAAAATCCAGCGGTCGGCCGTGCTCAGGTTGCCGCTGATGTCGATGTCGCCGTACGTGAAGCCTTCAAGGTTCATAAGCGCGAAACGCGAAGCGTTCCAGATCTTGTTGGCAAAGTTCCGGGCCTGCTCGACGCGTTCCCAGCGGAAGCGCAAATCCTGTCCCGGCGTGCTGCCCGTCGAAATCATGTAGCGCATGGCGTCCGCACCGTACTTCTCGATGACATCCAGCGGGTCGACGCCGTTGCCGAGCGATTTGGACATCTTTTTGCCTTCCGGATCGCGCACCAGTCCGTGCATCAGCACGTCTTTGAACGGAATTTCGCCGGTGAATTCAAGCGCGGTAAAGATCATCCGGGCTACCCAGAAATAAATGATGTCGTAACCGGTCACCAATACGTCCGTCGGATAGTAGCGTTTCAAATCGTCGGTTTGGTCCGGCCAGCCCAGCGTCGAAAACGGCCACAGCCCGGAGCTGAACCAGGTATCAAGCACGTCTTCGTCCTGATGGAGGTTTGCGGAACCGCACTTGGAGCATGCAGCGACCTCTTCATAGGCCACGTGAACTTCGCCGCAGTCGTCGCAGTACCAAGCCGGAATGCGGTGGCCCCACCAGAGCTGGCGGGAAATGCACCAGTCGCGAACGTTTTCGATCCAGTTCAAAAAGGTTTTTTCGAAACGTTCGGGCACGAAGTTAACACCTTTGCCCGATTTCTGGGCTTCGATGGCCGCTTCGGCCAGCGGCTGCATTTTGACGAACCATTGCGTGGACAAATACGGCTCTACGACGGCGCCGGTGCGCTCGCTGTGCCCGACTTGATGGACATGGTCTTCGATCCGGATCAGAACGCCCTGCTCCTTCAAGTCCTGAACGATTTGCTTGCGGCATTCGCTGCGGTCAAGCCCTTCGTATTTGCCGGCCTGGTCGTTCATCGTGCCCTTCTCGTCCATCACCGTAATTTGCGGCAGGTTATGGCGCAGGCCGACCTCGAAGTCGTTCGGGTCGTGGGCAGGCGTAATTTTAACGGCCCCGCTGCCGAATTCCTTGTCGACGTACTCGTCGGCGATGACCGGGATTTCGCGGCCCACGATCGGCAGCAAGAGCATTTTGCCGATCATGTCCTTGTAACGTTCGTCTTTCGGATGAACCGCGACGGCGGTGTCGCCCAGCATCGTTTCCGGACGCGTCGTCGCGACCGTGATATGCCCGCTGCCGTCTTTCAGCGGATAGGCAAGATGATAGAGATGTCCTTGAACCTCTTTATATTCGACTTCAATGTCCGACAGCGCCGTACGGGCGGCCGGATCCCAGTTGATGATGCGTTTGCCGCGGTAAATGAGCCCTTTTTCATGCAGCTTGACGAAAACTTCGCGCACCGCTTTGGACAATCCCTCGTCCAGCGTGAACCGCTCCCTGGAGTAATCGAGGGAAAAGCCCATTTTCGCCCATTGCTCGTGAATAGTTTCGGCGTATTTTTCCTTCCATTCCCATACCTTTTCCAGGAACTTCTCCCGGCCTAGGTCATAACGGGTAACGCCTTCCTCGCGCAGCTTCTGCTCCACCTTCGTCTGGGTGGCGATGCCGGCATGGTCCGAGCCCGGAAGCCACAGCGCGTCATATCCCTGCATCCGCTTGGTGCGGATCAAAATGTCCTGCAGCGTAAAATCAAGCGCATGCCCGATATGCAGCATGCCCGTGACGTTCGGCGGCGGAATCACGATCGTGTAAGGCTTTGCGTCTTTGCGCTGTCCCGCCTTAAAGAATTCGCCGTCGATCCAATATTTGTACCATTTTTGCTCGGCAGCCTTCGGATCGTAAGTCGTCGGCATTTCCGTCGTTAATTTGTTGTCCTGCTCTGTCATTTTCTAACTCCTCCATCACAAGATCAGCTTTCTTCGGGATTTTGGCAATCCTTAGCAAGAAAAACAAAAAAGCCTTCCGTCCTCAAAGGACGAAAGGCTGTTCTTTCGCGGTACCACCTTTGTTTCGCGCCATGGGCAACCTTCTACGCCAGATCTCTCCGTCGGCCGTCCTCCGGGACGGATGCCTTCATGCACGCGACACTTCATGCAGATAACGGCTGCGGCCGGCCGTGCCCTAACCCGGCGCAAAAAGCGGACGGGATCAAGCAGGCAACTCCCGGGCGACTTCGGTTGAAACAGCATCCTGCGGAATCTCTCAGCGCAGCAATTCCACTCTCTGAAGGGCATGTCATCCTACTATTCCCGATCATCGTTCTTGAACAAAATATATACTCATCATAACTTGGTTGCGGGTTTTAGTCAACATAACCGGCGTCGTTGCCTAAAGTCATTCGGCGTTATAACGTTTATTATTAGCATATGTACGTTTCTTAAACCGGTTCCTTTGGCGAAGGCACAAAAAAAAGAACCGCCCGGCGCTTATTCGGGCACCGGGCGTCGTCAACGCGAATTTATGGAATGTAGAGAATCTGTCCTTCCTCGACGGTCTGCTCGGACAGGCGGTTATACAGCAAAATTTCGCGGGCGGTGAGCTGATAGCGATTTGCGATCGTCTCCAGGGTTTCTTCCCGCTGCACGATGCAAAGGCGCACCTTGCGGAATTGGTTTTTCTCCGTGCTGCTCCCGAGGAAGAGGTTCTGCCACTGAATATCATCGCTCGCGGACGACTCGCGTTCCGCCTCCTCCGCTTTCGGCTCTTCCGGGGCAGCCTGCTGCTCCTGCTGATTCTGGGAGCGGCTGGAGGATAGCAAAGAAGAAAATCCGATCGCTTCTTTTTCGCCGGACTCCGCTTCCTTCTTGCTGCCGAGCGCGACCCGCATTTCCCGCTCATCCGGCGCTTCTTCCTGCGGAACCGACTCGCTTTGGAAAGCGCTGAACGGGAAGGCAGGCTCAAACGGCTGATCCTGACCCACGGAAGTCAGGTAGAGATCCTTTTCCGTATCCTCATCCGCTTGGATCGCCGTTTTTTCGGGATGCAGCAGTTCCGACTCGTCTTCATGCTCGAAATGCCAAACGTTCGGCTGGTTTTTGCCCTTTCCGCCGCGCTCCCCGGATTCCTTGTCCGTATGTAACGCGGCAAGCGCAGGTTCTTCTTCCGTCTGCGCCACCTCTTCGGAAGGACGCTTGACGGCTGCCGGTTCGTTTTCAGCCGCCTCCGCTTCGGCATCGCCGGGGCTTCCCGCAGCCTTCGGAGCGGCAGCGAATCCTTCCGTCGCAAATGCCTCCGCATCCTGTTCGTCCGCGGCTGCTTCATCGTGCGGTTCCCTGGCCTTCGCTTCATCGGCATCAAGCTCCCCTTCCTCCAAAAAAGCGGCAAGCACCGGATCCTCCGCGGGATCCTCGGACGCATGTACAACGGTAAATTCATCGGCATTCCATGAAGATTCCGGTTCGCTCGCCGCCGTCTCGATCCCGCGAAGCGAAAGGACGCCGGTAATGTTCATGCTTCGTTTGGACAAAAGATCCACGTCGAAGTTTTCGATTTCGACCGATATTTCGTCCAGCGAAGTGACGCGGTTTGCAGGGACCGTAATCTCCACGGGAATGAAATGCTCAAGCCGCTGCGTCCCGTCTTCCTCCCCGTCCCCCCGGTACAAGCCCGTAAGCAGCAGGTGGCCGCGCAGCGCGACCTGCTCATCCTGGCTGATGACCTGGATATTGGGCAGGAGCTCCACTTCTTCCAGCTCGGCGATGCCCGGCAATTCTTCCGTCAAATGAATCCGTTCATAAATATCAAAACGCAAACCGTAGGACTGGTCAAACACTAGAATCATGTCCTCCTTTCGGCATATTTCTAACCGTGAGCCTGCTCACGGCATGAGCCCCAAAAATCGTTACTCATTTTATCTATATGCTCCAAACAGGAGGGCATTCCATTTTTGCGCGCGTCCGGCGGTTTGCGCCGACATTTTATATTGTGGGGCCAAGCAGCTTTTGCTCGAGCTGCCGGATATCGCTTGGCCAAGGATCGGCGATTTCGATGCGCTCGCCCGTAAACGGATGCGAAAAGTCAAGCCGTTCCCCGTGAAGCGCCTGCCGTCCGATGAGCGCGGTGCTGCCCCCATACAGCGCATCGCCGAGCAGGGGGTGTCCCAGATGGCTCAGGTGCACCCGGATTTGGTGCGTGCGGCCCGTCTCCAGCTCCAAATGGACCAGCGAAGCGTTCCGGTACGCCCTGCCCAAGCGCACGCGGGTCACGGCGTGTTGGCCCGTTGGCGATACGCGTCTGCGCTGCTTGTGATGGCGGTCCTTGCCGATCGGCAAATCGATCACATGCAAATCGGCGGGCACCGTCCCGTGCACGATTGCCGCGTAGCTGCGGGCGATGCGCTTCTGGCGCATATCTTCGTCCAACTTAAGCTGGGCCCAATCGTTTTTGGCATACAGCACCGGACCTGACGTGTATTGGTCCAGCCTGTGAATATGACGGACGGCAATCTCTGCGCCCTGCATCTCGTAATGGGCGGCGACGGCATGATCGAGCGTCGGCTCCGATTCGCCCTTTCGGCCGTCCGGGTGAATGTTCATGCCCGCCGGCTTATGGACGACCAGGCAAAAGTCGTCCTCGTAGAGCACCTCCAAGTCCCGCCATACGGGCTTTATGCCTGCCGGACGAACGGGAAAGAGGGCCAGCCGCAGCCGGTCCCCCCTCCATTCGATCCCTTTGTTTGCCTGCAGCTGCCGAAGCAGCTTTTCCGGCATTCCCAGCGTCTGCAGCAGCCACTGTACCGTAGCCTCATTCCGGTCAGCCGCCCCGGTCAGGGCTTTCCCCGGGGTCAGCTCCAGCCACTCGCCGCGGCGCCTCCACGCTGTCACAGGTTTTTCAGGGCATTGTAGTTGGCGGCGATGGTCGCATCGATATCCTCGATGCTGTGGGCCGCCGACACGAACATGCCCTCGAATTGGGAAGGAGCCACGCTGATGCCTTCCTCCACGAGATTGCCGAAATATTTCGTGAAACGCTGGATATCGCTTGCTTTGGCCGTATCGTAGTTCACGACGGGTCCTTCCGTGAAGAACGGGCATACCATCGAGCCGACCCGGTTCAACGTGACCGGAACGCCAAGCTCCTTGGCGTTTGCCTCGAACCCGGCCGCAAGCCGCGCCGCGCGTTCCTCAAGCTGGTCGTAAACCGCAGGCGTCAACAGCTTCAGCGTCGTGTAGCCCGCTACCATCGCCAGCGGATTGCCGCTGAGCGTTCCCGCTTGGTAGATCGGTCCGGACGGAGCGACCTGCTCCATGATTTCGCGTTTGCCGCCGTAAGCGCCGACGGGCAGTCCGCCGCCGATGACTTTGCCGAGGCAGGTCAGGTCAGGCGTAATGCCGAACAACCCTTGCGCGCAGTTGATGTGCACGCGGAAGCCCGTCATGACTTCGTCGAAGATCAGCAGGCTGCCGTAGCGGGTCGTAATGTCGCGGAGTCCTTGCAGGAAGCCCGGAAGCGGAGGCACGACCCCCATGTTGCCGGCAATCGGCTCGACGATGACGCAGGCGATTTCCTCGCCGAAACGTTCAAAAGCCACCTTTACCGACTCCAGATCGTTATAAGGGACGGTAATGGTGTTCGTCGCCACGCTTTCCGGCACGCCGGGGCTGTCGGGCAGGCCGAGCGTCGCCACGCCCGAGCCCGCTTTGATCAGCAAGCTGTCGGCGTGGCCGTGATAGGAGCCTTCGAACTTCAAGATTTTGCCGCGCCCCGTATATCCGCGGGCAAGCCGGATCGCGCTCATCGTCGCTTCGGTGCCGGAGTTGACCATCCGCACGACGTCGATCGACGGAACGCGCTCGCATACCAGCTTGGCCATTTCCGTTTCGATCAGCGTCGGAGCGCCGAAGCTGGTGCCTTTCGCCGCCGTTTCCTGGATGGCCGAAATGACTTCGGGATGGGCATGCCCCATAATGAGAGGACCCCAAGAGCCGACATAATCGATAAAGCTGTTGCCGTCGATATCGTAAATCCGCGAGCCTTGGGCATGGTCCACGTAAATCGGCGTCAGGCCCACCGATTTGAATGCCCGCACGGGGCTGTTCACCCCGCCGGGTAGATAATGTTTGGCTTCTTCAAACGCAGTGCGGGAAGCCTCTTCTTTCCGTCTACCAGTCATACTCATGAAAGTCACTCCCGTTTCTTAAGTAATTAGCGCTCCTGCATCCAGCGGGCAACGTCTTTGGCGAAATACGTAATAATGATGTCGGCGCCGGCGCGTTTCATGCCGGTCAGCATTTCCTCGACGATCGCCTTTTCGCTGATCCAGCCTTGAAGCGCGGCGGCTTTCACCATGGAATATTCTCCGCTCACGTTGTAAGCGACCAGAGGCAGATCGAACTGATCCTTCAGCGTCCGAATGACGTCCATGTAAGCAAGCGCCGGTTTGACCATCAGCATGTCCGCGCCCTCCAGCACGTCCGTTTCGGCTTCGCGCAGCGCTTCGCGGGCGTTGGCCGGGTCCATTTGGTACGTCTTGCGGTCCCCGAACTGCGGAGCGGAATCCGCCGCTTCCCGGAACGGTCCGTAGAAGGCCGAAGCGTATTTGACCGAATAAGACATGATCGGCACATGCTCGAATCCGGCTTCGTCCAGTCCGGCGCGGATCGCCTGCACGAATCCGTCCATCATGTTCGACGGGGCGATGATGTCCGCGCCCGCTTTCGCCTGGGATACGGCGGTTTTCGTAAGCAGTTCGAGCGATTCGTCATTCATCACGTCGCCGTGGACTTTCCCGTCCACTTCGAACGTATGAACCATGCCGCAATGGCCGTGGTCGGTAAATTCGCATAGGCAGGTATCCGCTACGACAAGCAGATCGGGATACCATGATTTGATCAGACGGGTCGCTTCCTGCACGATGCCGTCTTCCACGAACGCCGACGTGCCCACGCTGTCCTTCGTCTCCGGAATGCCGAATAAAAGCACGGCCGGAATGCCGAGAGACACGATTTCATCCACTTCGGCCTTCAGCATGTCCAGCGAAAAATGGTAAATCCCCGGCATGGAGGAAATTTCGTTTTTCACTCCTTGGCCGTAAGTGACGAAGATCGGCATGATCAAATCGTTGACGTTCAGCACGGTTTCGCGTACCAGGTTGCGCATGCCTGCGGATTGGCGCAGACGGCGGTGTCTTACTATCGGAAAACTCATGATTCATGACCTCCTGTGTCGTTTATTCTTGAAGTTTATTGCGCTTGCTCATGCGAAGCGTTCAGGTATGAGCAAAGCGATTCGAGCAGACCGTCGATCGTCGCCTGTTCGGCTACGACGCTGACGCGCAGCCCTGCTTCGGCGGCCGTCTTGGCCGTGATTTCCCCAATGCAGGCAGCCTCCGCTTTGTTCAGCAGCCGAACCGGATCCTGTACGCCCATCTGCTTCAGCTTGGCGATCAGATTCGTTACGGTCGAGGAGCTGGTAAAGGTTACCACGTGAATGGCCCCTTCCTCAAGCAGCTTCAGGAGCTCCCCGTCCTCATCTTGGCTCATGACGGTCTGGTAAGTATCTATGGCGGTAACCTCAAGCCCCATTTCGGCCAGCTTCCCGGGCAGCCAGGCCCGCGCCAAGTCCCCGCGCGGCAGCAGCACCCGCTCCCCCGGCTGCAAACGGCTGCCGAGGGTTTCGATCAAACCTTCGGCCTGAAAGCGCCCGGGAAGTTCTACCGGAACGAGCCCGCGCTGCTTCAGCGCATCGGCCGTCGCCGGCCCGACCGCGGCGATTTGCGCCCGGTGCAGCTCCCGGATATCCCGGCCTTGCTCCTGCAGATGGCGGTAAAAATATTCGACGCCGTTCACGCTCGTAAAAAATACCCAGTCGTAGCTTCCGAGCCGGGAGAGGGCGTCCCGAATCTCACCCAGCCGTTTCGGATCGTCCGGATACGCCGTTTCGATGACCGGAAACTCGTACGATTCGCCGCCGAGTTCGTCGATGCGTTCCGACAGCCTGGAGGCCTGGGATCTGGCGCGGGTGACGAGGATCCGTTTGCCGAAAAGCGGAAGAAACTCCGCCCATTTCAGCTGCTCCCGCTGCAGGACGACATCGCCGACGACAATCACGGCCGGCGGCTGGAAGCCGGCTTCGCGCACCCGCTGCTCGATATCCGCAAGCGTCCCGGTCAGCGTCTCCTGCTCGGCTCGCGTCCCCCATCGCACCAAGGCTACCGGCGTGCTGCCGGGCCGTCCGTGCCGCATGAGCTGGTCCGCGATATAGCCGATTTTGGACACGCCCATCATAAATACGAGCGTCCCCGTCGCATGGGTGACCCGCTCCCAATCGATCATGCGGTCCAGCTTGTCCGGGCTTTCATGGCCGGTGATGATCGACAGCGACGAAGCCATTTCCCTATGGGTAACGGGGATGCCGGCATAAGCGGGAACGCTGATGGCAGCGGTGACGCCGGGCACGATTTCGTAAGGTATTCCGTTTTTCTTCAGCAGTCCGGCTTCTTCCCCGACGCGTCCGAAAATCGTCGGATCGCCGCCTTTGAGCCGGACGACCGTCTGGCCTTCTTTCGCCAAATCCACCAGCAGCTGGTTGATTTCTTCCTGTTTCATCGTATGCCGGTCCGGCAGCTTGCCGACGTATATTTTCCTCGTTCCCGGCTTTACGGCCCCCAGCAGCTGCGGGGCGGCGAGACGATCATAGACAACCACATCCGCTTTTTGCAGGCACTCCAGCCCTTTTACCGTAATCAGCTTGGCGTGGCCGGGGCCTGCACCAACCAGATATACTTTTCCCGCCATCTCCTCATCCCCTTATTCCCTGGCTTGTTCGAGAATTTTCTCTGCTCCCCGCTCAATCAGCTTCCGCGCTACGTCTTCCCCAAGCTGCAGCGGATCGGTGCCGGACATCGTTTCCTTCAGGATGACGTCTCCTTCCGGGGATCCGACCATGCCCGTCAATTGTATAACGTTTGGTCCGGCAGGGGAATGACCTTCCGGCGCCTCGGCCAATACGGCATGCGCTCCGATCGGAACCTGGCAGCCGCCGTTCAGGACGCCCAAAAATTTGCGTTCCGCCGCAACCGTCAGCTCGGATTCCTTGTCGTTGTACAGGGCCAGCAGCTTCAGCAGCTCCGCGTCATCCCCGCGGCATTCGATGCCGAGCGCCCCCTGCCCTACCGCAGGCAAGCAGGTTTCAACCGGGATATAGGCGGTAATGCGGTCCTCCCAACCCATCCGGTGCAAACCGGCCGCCGCCAGCAAAATCGCCTGGAACCCTTCCGTCTCCAGCTTCTTCAGCCGGGAATCGATATTGCCCCGCACCGGCTCCAGCGTCAGGTCCGGACGGTATGCCTTAAGCTGGCTCGAGCGGCGGAGGCTGCTTGTTCCCACCTTTGCGCCCTGCGGAAGCTCGTCGATGTTTTTGCCGTCCAGCGTAATGAGGCAGTCGCGCGGATCCACGCGGCGCGGCACGGCGCCGTTGACCAGCCCTTCCGGCAAGACGGAAGGCATGTCCTTCATGCTGTGCACCGCCATGTCGATTTCGCCGTCCAGCATCGCCTGCTCGATTTCCTTGACGAACAGCCCTTTGCCCCCGACTTTGGACAGCGTGACGTCCAAAATGCGGTCGCCTTTGGTTACGATTTTTTTTACCTCGAAATCAAATTCGAAGCCATGCTCCTTGCATAGCCGTTTCAGGTCGTCGATCACCTGTCCCGTTTGTGTCAGTGCCAGCGCACTTTGTCTGCTGCCTACTACGATTGTCCGCATTCCTATTCCTCCTGGTTGTCGTGGATCCACTGCCTGATCCTCTCCGCGCTCCACAGGCCGAAACCATCCTGCCGCAGGGATTCAAGCATCTCCGGTCCGCCAGCCTTTTTCAACAGCTTTTGCCGTGCTGCCGGATCGCAAACCTGTTCCTTGACCGTTTTTCGTATTTCAAATAAGCAATCGAGATATGTTTCGTATTCTGCTCCGAATTCCTGCTCAAGCCTTTTCCGGATCGCGCTCGCGGCAAACGGCCCGGCTCCCGAAGCCGAGACGGCGATGACAAGCCGCCCCCGCCGAAGCACGCTCGGATGGATGAAGTTCCCCGTTTCCGGACGGTCGGCGACGTTGGCCAAAATCCCCCTGGCCCTCGCTTCCTCCGCCACGCGGCGGTTCACTTCGGGATCGTCGGCGGCGGCATGGGCCATAAACGCCCCCGCCAGATCTCCCGCCTCGTATCCCCGGGGAATCCATTCCAGCTCCCCTTGCTCATGATGCCGCAGCAAAACCGGCGTCACCTCCGGGCTGACGACCTTCACCAGCGCCGAGCAGGCAAGCAGTTCGCCCACCTTTCTTTCGGCGACGCGCCCGCCGCCAACCACCACGCAGACCCGGCCCTCGCAATCGAGCATGACCGGCATGTACGTTTTCACGTCAGCTTCACTCCCCGCCCCAGCGATGGAAATCAGACCATGAATTCAACACGAAAATCATGATGATAAATACGTACCCCGCCAAAAGCCATTTGGCCATCAGCGTGCCCGTATGCTGCTGCGAACGTTTTTTGAACAGGTAAAAATAATAGAACGAGAGTCCCGCCAGCGTCGCAAGCACCTTCAAATCCAACAGCAAATTGATCCTTCCCTCCGAAACGACCGACAGCACCGCCACGATAAACGAAACCGTCAGCACGGGCGTGCCGACAAACGCAAGCGAATAGGCGTATTTGTCGAGCATTTCGAGGCTGGGGAGACGCCGGACCGCGTCCGTCCATTTCTTTCCTTTCAGTTTTCGGTGAAGAAAAAGATACATCAACGCAAACACGGCCGCGATGGTGTATACAACGAAGCTGAGATTGGCGAGCGTGATGTGAAGGATCAGGAGCCCGTGCACGGTTTCCCAATGCTTAAGCGGGTTGTTCCCGGGCGAAAACCACAGCCGGTTCAGCACCTGCACGCCAAAACCGATGATCCCCAGCAGCAAAACGGCAAATTCCGCCCGCTGCAGCAAGTTCATGATCAAAGCGGCGACCACAAGGCTGAACGCAAGCAGAAGCAAAAAATCGAACGGCGTAAAAATCGGAAGCGCATGTTCCTCGAAAGCACGAACAAACAACGCTCCCGCCTGCAAAACGCCGACAACGGCAAGAAGCCCTGTACCCATCCGCTTCGCGGCCCGATTGCGTCGAATGCAATCCGAGATAAAAAACAGAAGGCTCAGGGCATAAATATAAATTGCTGCATCATAAAATCCAGTGAGCATGTCCACTCCCCCTGCCACCCGGTTATAGGCCAGCTGGCGTCAGCGTTCCTTTAATGGCAAACGGTTTGTGTTCATGCTTTTCTCTGCTGTAATCGTTTGTTGTTCCGGGCTTGTTCTGAATGCCTTCCTTCGTTTGTCCGGCATCGTCAAGCTCGTTTTCGAGCGCAAAAATTTGCGTGAAATACTCCAGCGCCTCGTTTCCGTTTTTCCCTGCCGTCATTTCCTTGATCCGGTTGATCGGGTCGTGCATCATCTGGTTGACGATGCTTTTGGTCAGACGGTGGATCACCTTGCGCTGGCGCTCATCCAGCTCCGGCAGCTTGTTGAACAAGCTTTGGAGCGTTTCTTCGTGAATCGCCGAAGATTTTTCCTGCAAGGCCCGAATTACCGGTCTTACGCCCAGCGTTTTCAGCCATTGCTGGAATTCGTCCATCTCATGGCGGATCATCACTTCGATTTTGGCCGCTTCGGCCTTCCGCATTTCCAGATTGCTTTCCACGATCCCTTCCAGGTCGTCAATATCGTATAGGAAGACATTGTCGAGATCGGCAATGGCCGGATCAATGTCGCGCGGAACCGCGATATCGATAATGAACAACGGGCGGGACTGGCGTTTTTTCATACTTTCGCTGACCTGCGCGCGATCCAGGACGTAATCCTTGGCTCCCGTAGAGCTGATCAGGATATCGACCTCCTGCAGCCGCCCCAAAGCCTGCTCCATCGTGCAGGGCGTTCCCTTGAACTTGCTGGCGAGTTCTTCCGCCCGGGCAAGCGTCCGGTTGGCGACGATGACCTCTTCCGCTCCGTTCGCGTACAAATGCTTCACCGTAAGTTCGCTCATTTTCCCGGCTCCGAGGATCATGACTTTTTTGTCGTCGAACATGCCAAAAATCCGTTTGCCCAGCTCTACGGCCGCATAGCTGACGGAAACGGCGCTTTCCCCGATGGAGGTTTCGGAATGCGCTCTTTTGCCCAGCGTGACCGCCTGCTTAAAGAGCATGTTAAACCATGTGCCCGTCGCTTTCTCCTGCTGGCTGAGCAAAAACGCCGAACGGACCTGGCCCAAAATTTGCGTTTCGCCAATCACCATCGAATCCAGTCCGCAGGTCACGCGGAACAGATGCGAGATGGCCTGTTCATCTTCATATATATATAAATGCCGGGTAAATTCCTCGCGCGGAATGTCGAACCACTGCTCCATGAAACTGCGGATAAAATGTCCGCACATGTGCAGACGGTCCACCACGACATAAATTTCGGTACGGTTGCACGTAGCAACAATGACGCCTTCCATGACGCTTTTCGTCTGCATAAGCTGGCTGAGCGCTTCCGGCAGTTCGTTCGGTTCGAACGTGAAACGTTCCCTAACTTCTACAGGCGCTGTACGATAGTTCAATCCGACAACGACGATATGCATTAACATGTTCACCTGCCTAAGCTTTCGTTTCAAACACCAAATGTTGCGCAGGTCAGGACTTAAATCCCTTTTCGAAACCCGCGCAAACCGTTTAAATCATCAGCAATCCAATGGTTGCTGTTTTTGTCGAGTTGCTATATTAAGTATAGCACAGTTGTCTAGTGCCCCTGCATCATTTTATGAAATGTTTATGAAAATGCACAGCTTAACCCTAGAGCATTTTACTATCTTGCCAAAAACTGTTCGGGATTATACGACTAGCCCTTTATTTCCCGTCGATCAGGTCGGCGAGCTGTTTGCCCGCTTTCTTGAGATCGTCGTTTTTCGAGGAAATGACTTGCCCGCCGTCGCTCAGCAGCTGCTGATAGGACTGGACCGCTCCCGAAAAAATCCCGCTGTATTCCTTAAGCAGCTCCTTCTCCTCTTCCCGCAGCGGCCGGTTCCCTCCGATCTGCCAGGACGTAATGGCGTCTACAAGGCCGCCAATGGCCGGGAACGCGTAAAGACGGTCCTTGCCAACCGCGTTGACAAGCCTGTCATGGGTAAAGGCAGCCGAATAAGCCGCCAGCTTCAGCGCGTTCAGGTCGTTCGTGCCGCCGCTGTCCGCGGCGTCCAAAAGCGAAGTGTTCAGGACCTGCATCTGAAACAGCGCCACCTCGTACAACATTCGCTCCGCATCCGCATGTTCCGTTTGCGGCCGCATCATCCGGTAACCCTGAATCACAAGAACCAGGAGCAGCAGCGCCGTCAGGCCGATAAACAACAAATCCCTTGCATTCCGTCTTCTCATTCGTCGCAAAGCCCCCTTCAAGCATCATATGAAGCTTGTTCCATACTTTAAAGTATATTGGGGACGCGCAAAACAAATAACCATGGAGGACGGCTCCATGGTTATGATCATTATCGTTCATTAGCGCAGCGGCCTTTTACACCAGCTCGGCTTGTTTGAATTCCGGCGTTTCCACCTTCAATTCGCCCAGACCGCGCACAAGCTTTTTCGCATACGTTTTTTCGGGCTTCAATACGGATACCAGGTAATCGATTGCCAATTGCGGATCGACGGTTTCGCCACAGGTGTAGCAATCGATCGCTGCAAATCCTCTCTCGGGGTACGTATGAATCGAGAGGTGGCTTTCTGACAGCAAAACAAGCACTGTCGCTCCTTGAGGCTCAAACTGCTTGGATTGTACCGACATTACGGTCGCGCCGCATGTCTCCGCAGCTTCAACCAGCTGGGCTTGCAAAAACTCTGCGTCGTTCAGCATGTCGAAGTCGACTCCCCAAGTATCAACAGCAACGTGTCTTCCGAAAGTTGAATATTCCATCTTCCGGTTTCCCCCTTCCTAGGAATAAAATGTTTGAAAATTTCATCCGCTAGGACCTACGTCATTCACTTCCCGAGGGAATAATCTCTCGCAACATTCAATGTCCTGAGTGAATCCTGGTTCCTAATATATTCTTTTCAACGAGATTAAAAATAACATCTCTCCGGGCGAATTGCAATACTTTTTTTCGCTCCAGGACGTTTTATTTTTTCCTTGTTTTTCAAGGGTAAAACCGGACAATCCTTTCACTCTCCCGCCCGGCGCAAACCAGAATCAAAGCCAAAAAAAGAACCCCTTCTTATGCGAAAGGGTTCCCGGTTTTATGTGTATGGGATCAAGCTTCTAATGCAAACCATTTTGCGGCTCCGAGCCGCAGCTTTTCGTCGATGCGGGCGATCTCCTCGCCTGTCTCCGCCTTGTTCCGTTGATCCAGCCAGTAATCGATGTCCTGATACAGCCGCGTAATTTCCTGCTCGACATCGTTCAGCTGATACACCCGCTGCAGTTCGCCTGCGGTATGTTTGTATTCATACACCGGCTTGCGATGGGAAGCGGTCACTTCCTCGATCTTGCGGACGGAACCCTGTTCATAATAATACATCATTGTGAATCCTCTATAAATCCGGTTTACGATGCCGCTCCCTTTGCATGAGGTGAACAGCTTGCGCACCAGGTTCGTCAAACGGGGATTCACCAAGCGGCATGACAGCACGCAGAAGTACAGGCCATTCTTACTTTCGAGAGGGAAATGAACCTCCTCGCCGCTTTCGTCCACCAGCACGATTTCTTGTCCTCCGCTGCCGAGCACTTTCACGATAGCGTGCATGTGGCAACATTCAGCCGAACGCATAAACTGGTTCAATTGAAGCTCCGTCATTTGCAGAGTGGCTTTGACATACTCCGTGGCTAACCGCTGAGCCATAAAAATCTCCTCAATTCTTTGTCAACGACCATAGAATCCTTCACATCGAAATAAACGGGGGATTCCATAATCCGAACAAAAATTTCCGTCAAAAACGGCTTGCGTCATGGTTTCGAATCCCGGATTTTTTACCGTCGAATCCATTCCTTAGTATTATTATACAGCACATCGCAAAACGATTGCTTGCAGGCGGAACCATGAATTTGCTTCATATTTCATAAAAAAACGGATTAAACCGGATTTTTGGGCAGACTTTTTACGGGATGCTCACTTTCCTGCCGGATAAGGTCCCAATCCCTACGCCATGCGCCTAAAATATCTGGTTTAACCCGCTTTCGCATTTTCCGTTATTCGGAAGTTTCCTCCGTTTTCGGCGCCTCGGCTTTTTCTTGCCCTAGGCCCGCCGCGGATGCAATATGCGCCCACAACTCGTCCCGTCCGACTCCCGTTTCCGATGAAAACATGATAAAGGCATCCGTTTTACGCAGCAACAACGCGTCTTTCATTTGTTTCACATGTTTTTGCCAGCGCGTTTTCGGGATTTTGTCGGCCTTTGTGGCGACGACGCAGACCGGAATGTCATAATGCTTAAGCCAGTCGTACATCAGCTCGTCGTCCTTGGTCGGCGGATGGCGGAGATCCACCACAAGCAGCGCCAGCTTCAGCGTCTCCCGCTCAAGCAAATACTTTTCGATCATTTTCCCCCATACCTGCCGTTGGGTTTTCGAGACCTTGGCGTACCCGTAACCCGGGAAATCGACGAAATACAGTTCCTCGTTGATGCGGTAATAGTTTAAATGCTGGGTTTTGCCCGGGGTCGAGCTAGTTCTGGCCAAATTTTTGCGGTTGATCATGCGGTTGATCAATGATGACTTGCCTACATTGGAACGCCCTGCCAGAGCAATCTCCGGCAAGGCGTCCACTGGATATTGGTCAGGGCCGACGGCACTGATCACAAATTCAGCATGGGTTACTTTCATCGTATATTAGTTCCTCTCTAGTGCACTTCCGTCTGCTCCACGAGCGCGTGTTTCAGCACTTGGTCCATATGGGACACCGGAACGAACTCCACTTCGTCGCGGACGCTTTCCGGAATATCGCGAAGATCCCGTTCGTTGTCTTTCGGGAGCAGTATTTTTTTGTAGCCGGCGCGGTGCGCGGCAAGCGATTTCTCCTTCAGCCCGCCGATCGGAAGCACCCGGCCGCGCAGCGTGATTTCTCCGGTCATGGCCACATGCTTGGAAACATGTTTTTTGGTAAGAGCCGAAATAAGGGCGGTCGCGATCGTAATGCCGGCTGACGGGCCGTCTTTCGGGATGGCTCCTTCAGGAATGTGAATGTGAATATCGTTTTTCTCATGGAAGTCGGGGTCGATCCCGAGCTCCTCCGCCTTGCTGCGCGTGTAGCTGAATGCAGCCTGGGCCGATTCCTTCATCACGTCGCCGAGTTTGCCCGTAAGCGTCAGCTTGCCGGAACCCGGCACCACCGTGACCTCGATCACCAGCGTATCGCCGCCCACCTCGGTCCAAGCAAGTCCGGTGACGGCGCCGATCTGGTCTTCCAGGTCGGCTACGCCGTGGCGGAACTTCGGTGCGCCAAGGTATTCCTTGACATCGTCCGCCCCGATCGTTATCGCATCCGATTCGCCCGACACGATTTTTTTGGCCGCTTTCCGGCAAAGGGCTGCCACTTGCTGCTCCAAATTGCGGACGCCCGATTCGCGGGTATACTCCCTGACGACTTTCAGCAGCGCATCTTCGCCGATTTGCAGCTGCTCATCCTGCAAGCCGTGCTCCTTCTTTTGCTTCGGCAGCAGGTACCGTTTGGCGATCTGCAATTTTTCAAGCTCGGTGTACCCCGGAATGTTCAGCACTTCCATCCGGTCGAGCAGCGGCCGCGGAATGTTGTGAATCGCGTTGGCGGTCGTAATGAACATCACCTGCGACAGGTCGAAAGGAATTTCGATGAAATGGTCGCTGAACGTGTTGTTTTGTTCCGGATCCAGCACCTCCAGCAGCGCGGCCGAAGGGTCTCCCCGGAAATCGGACGCCATCTTGTCGATCTCATCCAGCAAAAAGACCGGATTCAACGCGCCTGCCGTTTTCATTCCTTGGATGATCCGCCCCGGCATGGCGCCGACATAAGTGCGGCGATGGCCGCGGATCTCCGCTTCGTCGCGGACGCCGCCCAGCGAAATGCGGACGAACTTCCGATTCAGCGATCTGGCGATGGAACGGGCAAGCGACGTTTTGCCGACGCCCGGAGGACCCACCAAGCAAAGGATCGGCCCTTTCATTTTTTTGACCAGCTGCTGCACGGCCAAATATTCGAGCACCCGCTCCTTCGGCTTATCCAGGCTGTAATGGTCTTCGTTGAGCACCTGCTCCGCTTTATGGATATCGAGATCGTCTTCGGTTTTGGTGCTCCAAGGGAGAGCCAGCAGCCAATCGACGTAGTTGCGGATGACGCCGCCTTCGGCCGAGCTTGCGGGCATTTTCTCCAGCCGGTCGATTTCCTTCTCGACCTTCTCTTTCACCCGCTCGGGAAGCTCTTGCTTCGCCATCTGCTCGCGCAGCTCCTCGACTTCTCCGGCGCGTCCTTCCTTTTCGCCGAGCTCCTTCTGGATCGCCTTCATCTGCTCGCGCAAATAATATTCCTTTTGGGTCTTTTCCATCTGCTTTTTGACCCGCTGATTGATCTTGCGTTCGAGCTCCAGCACTTCCCGCTCGTTGTTCAGGATATCCAGCAGCTTTTCAAGCCGTTTCCCGACGTCGATCGTCTCCAGAATTTCCTGTTTGTCCTTGATCTTCAGCGACAGATGGCTGGTAATCACGTCAGCGAGACGTCCCGGCTCCTCGATATCGCTTACCGCGGCAAGCGTCTCGGGCGTCACCTTTTTCGATAAATTGATATAATGCTCGAATTGGCTCAGGACGGTGCGCATCAAAGCATCCACTTCCGGATTGCCGCTGTCTTCCTCATGCAGCTCCCGCGCAAGGACCTCGTAATATTCCTCGTTGTCGGTATACTGTATAATTTCGGCGCGCTCCATGCCTTCCACAAGGACACGGATCGTGCCGTTCGGGAGCTTGAGCATTTGTCTCACATTGGCAACCGTGCCGATGCGAAAAATATCGTCATGCGTTGGTTCTTCTATGTTCACCTCGGACTGAGAACAAAGGAGAATCAAGTTATCGTCCACCATCGCTTTTTCCAGAGCCTTGACCGATTTCTCCCGGCCTACATCGAGATGCAGTACCATGCTCGGGTAGACCAGAAGGCCACGCAAAGGCAATAACGGAAAACGGCGGCCTTTCGCTTTACTAAGCCCCATTTGCTTTTGCACCTCCAGCCGTTCTCAGGTTATACACATCCGGTTTTATTTTAGCAAATGTTCACAGAAAACACCAATCATTCGGCATGCTTAACAGCTGCCCGCATCGCTGATTTGTCCCTGGCGGCCCGGCTTGGCCTGCAAAAACGAAGCGGCGGGGGCTTGCGGGAACATTTCGGGGGATGCGCTTTTTTCCAAGGCTTCGGCCGGCTCTTCCTGCACCTGCGCGGTTGCTTCGGCAGCCGCCGGCTTCAGTTCCGTGCCGAATACGTGAAGGAACACTTCTTGTACGTTTTCGACCGGGATGACGCGATAGTCTTCCATATCTTCAAACAGCGTCTGCCAGTTTTCTTTCGGTATGATGACGGTCGTCGCCCCGGCCTGGAACGCAGCTTCGACTTTGGCGATGACGCCGCCGATCGGTTTGACCCGGCCGTGGATGCTGATTTCTCCGGTCATGGCGATCCGGTTGTCGACCGGCACGCCTTTGATTGCCGACATGATGGCCGTTGCCATGGCGATCCCCGCGGACGGCCCGTCGATCGGCGTGCCGCCCGGGAAGTTGATGTGCAAGTCGTAGTCGCTTGGTCTCAGCCCCATCGAACGAAGCACGGTCAGCACGTTTTCGACCGAACCTTTGGCCATGCTCTTCCGGCGCAGCGTGCGGGAATTGCCACCGATCTCCTCTTCCTCGACGACGCCGGTAATGTTGTACGTGCCTTTTCCCGGAGCAACCGGCACGGCGGTCACTTCGATTTCAAGCAGTGCCCCCATGTTCGGGCCGTATACGGCAAGGCCGTTCACGAGGCCGACCTGCGGCCGGTCGGGCACTTTCCGGTCCGGGCGCGGCTGAAGCTGGCTGCTGCTGGCTACCCACTCGACATCGGAAGCGGCCAGCGAATCCCTTTTTTCGGTCAGGGCAAGGCCGGCTGCAAGCTGTATGATATTGACGGCTTCGCGGCCGTTCGTCGCGTATTGCTTCACGACTTCGACCGCCTCCGGGCAAGGCTTGAGCCCGATTTTCTGAATGGCGTCCTCCGCGATCCGTCCGATTTCGTCCGGCAGCAGCGGACGGAAATAAATTTCCATGCAGCGCGAGCGAAGCGCCGGCGGGAGTTCATGCGGGGAACGCGTCGTTGCGCCCACGAGACGGAAATCGGCAGGAAGCCCGTTTTGGAAAATGTCGTGGACATACGCAGGCGTATTGCTGTCCTCCGAATTGTAGTATGCGCTCTCGAGCAGCACTTTACGGTCCTCGAGGACTTTTAACAACTTATTCATTTGGATCGGATGCAATTCCCCGATTTCGTCGACGAACAAAATCCCGCCATGGGCTTTCGTCACGGCTCCCGGCTTCGGCTGCGGAATGCCCGCCACCCCCATCGAGCCGGCCCCTTGGTATATCGGATCATGCACAGAGCCGATCAAAGGATCGGCAATGCCCCGCTCGTCAAAACGGGCCGTCGTCGCATCGATTTCCGTAAATTTGGCGTCGGGTTTAAAAGGCGATGCCGGATTGCGTTTCGCTTCTTCCATCACGACGCGCGCGGCGGCGGTTTTGCCGACCCCCGGCGGTCCATATATAATGACATGCTGCGGATTGCCGCTGCACAAGGCGGCTTTTAATGCGCGCAAACCGTCCTTTTGCCCGACGATGTCCTGAAGCGACTGCGGTCTCGTTTTTTCGGCCAGCGGTTTCGTCAGCGAGATGGAACGCAGCTTCCGCAGCTTATCCATTTCTTTGCGGGATTCCCGGTCGACGGCGGTGCGGTTGGTCTTTTGTCCGCGCAGCAAATTCCAAAAATAGATGCCGATGATGACGGCAAAGAAAAATTGAACCAACATCATGATCATGCTTAAATTCATGTCAAAACCCTCCCGTTTCTCTTCCATGGCCAGATTCCCCATCTTTTTTGTACCTACGGGTTGGCCTGATACATGGTAGTATAGCCGTTTCACACCTGCGTAAACGCAAATCGGACGGATTTATGGGGATATTTTTATATTCTCGCAAAATCCGCAAAAAAAAAGCCGCATGGCCTTTTCGAAAAAAGGCCATGCGGCTTCCTGGTTCTAGCTTTAATGCTTGCGTCCCGGAATTTTTCCGGTTTCCTCGTATACTTTTACGATTTCGTCGATCTCTTTCTTCAGTTCGTCCACCATTTCCGCTTCCGGAACTTTGCGGATCATTTCCCCGTAGCGGAATAGGAGTCCTTCCCCGCGCCCGCCGGCGATGCCGATGTCCGCCTCGCGCGCTTCCCCCGGACCGTTTACCGCGCAGCCGAGCACCGAAACTTTGATCGGTACTTTCAGCTTCGAAATGTAAGCCTCGACTTCGTTGGCGATCGAAAACAAATCGATGTCGAGTCTGCCGCAGGTCGGGCAGGAAACGAGCGTCGCCGCGTTGGAGATGAGGCCGAACGCTTTAAGCAGCTCCCTGGCGACTTTTATTTCCTCGACGGGGTCTGCGCTAAGCGAAATGCGGATCGTGCTGCCGATCCCCATTGCCAGAAGCGCGCCGAGGCCGGCCGAGCTTTTGATCGTACCGGAGAACAACGTTCCCGATTCGGTGATGCCCAGATGGAGCGGATACGGAATGACTTCCGCCGCCCGGCGGTAAGCTTCGATCGCCATCGGCACGTCGGATGCCTTCAGCGATACGATGATGTCGTGGAAATCGAGGTCTTCCAAAATTCCAATATGGTACAGGGCGCTTTCCACCATCGCTTCCGGCGTCGGGTAGCCGTATTTCTCCAGCAAATGGCTTTCGAGCGAACCTGCGTTAACGCCGATGCGGATCGGAATGCCGCGCTCCTTGCACGCTTTTACGACCGCTTCGACTTTTTCGCGGCTGCCGATGTTGCCCGGATTGATCCGGACTTTGTCGATGCCGTTTTCGATCGCTTTAAGCGCGAGCTGGTAGTTAAAATGAATATCCGCGACAAGCGGGATATGAATCCGTTTTTTGATTTCTTTGATCGCTTCGGCAGCTTCGTTGTTGTTGACCGTCACGCGCACGAGCTGGCAGCCGGCTTCCTCCAGGCGGAGAATTTCGGCAACCGTCGCTTCGACGTTTGCGGTTTTGGTGGTGCACATGCTTTGAATGACGACTTCATTGCTGCCGCCGATCGTCAAATTACCGACTTTTACGGGTCTTGTATCTTGTCTCAAAAACATGGTTTGTTCTCTCCCATAACGCCAAGACTCCACCCCTGCCCCTTTGGCGTTGGCAGCCTAAGGGGCGGAAGTGGAGAACCGGCAATGAATTTCGGAAAACGGTGCGTTGCTACCCCTGCGGGCTTAGGCGCTTTCCTCTTGTTTATTCTCTTTCTTGCTGAGCAGTTCAGGCACGATTTTTTCCTTCACGACCTGCTCCGTAATGACGCAGTCTTTGATATCGTCGCGGGAAGGAACCTCGTACATGACGTCCAGCATGATGCCTTCGATGATCGCTCGGAGGCCGCGGGCGCCGGTATTGCGCTTGATCGCTTCCCTGGCGATGGCTTCGAGGGCTTCCGGCTCAAAGGTCAGCTTGACGTTATCCATTTCAAGCAGCTTTTGGTACTGCTTCGTCAGCGCGTTTTTCGGCTCGGAAAGGATGCGCACGAGCGTCTTTTCATCCAGCGGCTCCAGCGTGGAGATGACGGGAAGACGTCCGACGAATTCCGGAATGAGGCCGAATTTCAGCAGGTCTTCCGGAAGCACCAGGCCGAGGTATTCCCCGGGTTTCAGGTCCTTCTGGTTTTCGCCCATCGCATTGAAGCCGATGACTTTTTTGCCGATCCGGCGTTTGATCATTTGCTCCAGGCCGTCAAAGGCACCGCCGCAGATGAACAAAATGTTCGTCGTATCGATTTGGATGAATTCCTGATGCGGATGCTTGCGTCCTCCTTGCGGCGGAACGGAAGCGACCGTGCCTTCAAGAATTTTGAGGAGGGCCTGCTGCACGCCTTCTCCGGAAACGTCGCGCGTAATCGAAGGATTTTCGGATTTGCGGGCGACTTTATCGATTTCATCAATATAAATAATGCCACGTTCGGCTTTTTCCACGTCGTAATCCGCAGCTTGGATCAGCTTCAGCAAAATGTTCTCCACGTCTTCGCCGACATAACCGGCTTCCGTCAGAGACGTCGCGTCCGCGATCGCAAACGGCACGTTCAAAATTTTGGCCATCGTCTGCGCAAGCAACGTTTTACCGGAACCGGTAGGGCCGAGCAGGAGAATGTTGCTCTTTTGCAGCTCGACGTCTTCGATTTTGCTGCCGGTATTGATCCGTTTGTAGTGGTTATAAACGGCAACGGACAGCGATTTTTTCGCTTGTTCCTGGCCAATGACGTATTGGTCGAGGATGTCGCAAATTTCCTTCGGTTTCGGAATGTCTTTCAGATCCAGCTCTTCGTCATGACCGAGCTCCTCTTCCACGATCTCCGTGCAGAGCTCGATGCATTCATCGCATATATAAACACCGGGTCCCGCAACAAGTTTGCGGACTTGTTCCTGGGATTTCCCGCAAAAAGAGCATTTCAGCTGCCCTTTTTCATCGTTAAATTTAAACATGTAAACACCCCTTTAAGATTTAATCGGTGAAGTGAGAACCTCGTCGACGATACCGTACGCTTTCGCTTCCTCCGCGCTCATGAAAAAGTCACGATCCGTGTCGCGTTCAATTTTTTCAAGGGGCTGACCTGTGCGTTCCACGTATATTTGATTGAGCTTTTGTCTCGTTTTAATGATCCAGCTCGCGTGAATCTGGATGTCGGCTGCCTGCCCTTGAACTCCGCCCAGCGGCTGGTGAATCATCACTTCGCTGTTGGCCAAAGCATAACGTTTGCCCGGCGCACCCGCTGTCAGCAGAAGGGAGCCCATGCTCGCCGCCATGCCTACGCAGATGGTGGATACGTCAGGTTTAATGTATTGCATCGTATCGTATATACCCATCCCTGCAGTAACCGAACCACCGGGAGAATTGATATACAAATGGATATCCTTCTCAGGATCTTCGGCAGCAAGGAACAATAGCTGTGCTATGACGAGATTGGCTACATCATCGTCGATCGCATTGCTGAGGAAAATGATGCGGTCCTTCAGCAATCTGGAGTAAATATCGTAAGATCTCTCGCCCCGACTGGTTTGCTCTACAACCATAGGTATCAGACTCATGTGTCCAACCTCTTTTCCGTTTAAAGATGTAATGCGTGCATCCATTCAGGCTTACAGCATTATTCTAACATGTTCAAAGCTTGATGTCATTTTTCACTTTATAACCCGCAGTACAGTGTATGAACCCGTTCAGGAAAAATAGCCCTTCCAAAGGCTTTGACGCTTGTATGTATCAGGATGTTGCATGATCAACCTCCATGCATCTCCTCATCATTCCGGCCGAAGAGTGAATAATATCCATTTTATACATTGTTTATGAATAAAATGGATAATCCTAGTTAAAAATAAGGCACGCAATGGAATATACGTGCCTTATCTCTATGGATCCATCCGAAAGCGTAACGACAAGATGCCATGCCTTCAGATGGGTTATGCTCTTTGCGGAAATTATTCTGCTTTTTCTTCAGCAGGCGCTTCGCTTGCTTCGACTTCCTTGCTGTTTTCAACGAGGAGGTCCACCGTTTTGCGAAGCGAAATTTCTTCACGCAGGCTGCCCAGCGTTCCGTTTGCCGCCAAAATGTTGCGGATTTCGTCGGCGGAACGTTTGTAGGCTTCAGCCATCGTTTCGAGTTCTTTATTGATGTCTTCTTCGGTCACTTCGATGTTCTCTTCTTTGGCGATTTGCTCGAGAACGAGGTTGTTGCGAACGCGTTTTTCGGCGTCGTCCTTCATTTGCTCTTGCAGATCGGCCGTTGTTTGGCCGGAGAAGCTCAGGAACATTTCAAGGTTCATGCCTTGGCTGCGAAGACGGTTGTCAAAATCGCGCATCATGTTTTGAATTTCGCTGTCGATCATCGCTTGCGGAATGTCCACTTCGGCGTTTTCGGAAACTTTGTCTACGACTGCAGCTTCTTTTTTGCCTTTAGCTTCTTGTTCCTTGCGGGAAAGAAGTTCTTTTTTCAGATCTTCTTTGTATTCGTTCAGCGTTTCGAATTCACTGACGTCTTTGGCAAATTCGTCGTCCAGCTCAGGCAGCTGTTTGCGTTTGATTTCGTGAACTTTCACTTTGAACACGGCTTGTTTGCCGGCCAGTTCTTCCGCATGGTAGGTTTCAGGGAACGTAACTTCAACGTCCTTGAAGTCGCCCGTTGCCATGCCGACAACCTGCTCTTCGAATCCAGGAATGAACGTGCCGCTTCCAAGCTCGAGGGAATAACGTTCTGCTTTGCCGCCTTCGAACGGATTGCCGTCCACGTAACCGTCAAAGTCGATAACGGCGATGTCGCCGTTTTGAGCCGCGCCTTCGTCGATCACAACGAGTTCCGCATGACGCTCTTGCAGGCGTTTCAATTCTTCGTTCACTTCTTCGTCGGTTACTTCGACTTTTTCCACAGGCACTTCTACGCCTTTGTATGCGCCAAGCGTAACTTCAGGTTTAACCGTTACTTTGGCTTTGAACTTGAATGCTTGTCCTTTGGCGAATTGGTCGATTTCGACTTCAGGGCGGTCTACAGGGAAGATGTCCGTTTCGTTAACGGCTTCCGTGTAAACTTCCGGAAGAAGGATGTCGATCGCGTCTTGGTACAAAGCTTCCACGCCGTAGCGCGCTTCGAAAATCGGGCGCGGCACTTTGCCTTTGCGGAATCCAGGCACGCTCGCTTTTTTGACTACTTTATTAAAGGCTTTGTCAAGAGCCTCGGATACGCGTTCCGCTTCGACTTCGACTTCAAGAACGCCAAGGTTCTTCTCTATTTTTTCCCAGGTTGCTTTCATTTTATGCTTTCCCCTCCAAAAATATTTCACATGGTCATTGGTTTAACACGCACAGAATAACCACTATAGTATAAACAAGATTGTACCCTTTTTCAAGGGCATCCCTAAGGCAAAGTCTTCAGGCAGGGCTTCCTGTTTTTTCTATGTATCGGTTCCTGCGGCCGCAAACTGTCTCATCGTGCGATATGCCTGTTCAAAACGAAAGCGCATCGTGTCGGTCACGCCGTACAAATGCCTGATGTCCTCGTCGCTGCGGCTGCCCGTCAGCGTTTCGGATACGATCTGGTGCAGCGCGGCCGCCCAGATGTCGATCGTTTCGTCATCATGTTCGTCGACGATGGAATGGTAGTCGTCCGTTCCGTATATAGCCATAATAAACTGCGTCCACATCTCCTGCGCAAAATAATAGAGCGTGGGCTCCTGTACTTCCGTTTGTTCGGCTACCCGTTCCGTTATAAGCCCGATTTGGGGCGGAAACTCTTCGGGACTCAGCGGCACGGCTTCGAGGTCGATGTCGGCCCGCTCCTGCCCGCGGAGCAGTTCGATGCTTCCCTGCGTCCCGCGTTTGCGCAGCGTCTGCAGGACGCGGAATTGCAGCAGCGGATGCAAGGGCCGGCTCTGCAGCCAATCCACGAGCGCTTGGTCGATATCTGCGCCTTCGAGATAGGAAAGCTGCTCAAGGGCAAGCAGATTTTGCTCGCTGAACGGTTCCTGCTGGGCCGTATGCAGCAGCTTATCGGCATAAAAGCGGTCTTCCGCAAGCTTGGCCCGGACGTTCTGCCGTTTCATGTCGTCCTCGCTCGGTTCTTCTGCGGCCTCTTCCGCATCTCCGGGTTCCTTTTTTCCTTGACCCGAATGGGGAAAGGCGGCTTCGAGCCATTCCAGCAGCGCGCGCCATTCGTCGTAATGCCGCTGATCCTGCCCCTGACACTGGAGCAAAAAACGCAAAAGATCCATGGCTTCCCCGTACCGTTCGTTTTCCAGCATGACCGTCAGCTGAATCTGATAGAAGTCGAGCGTCTTTGGAAAGAGGATGATGTTGTCTTTTACGGGGAATTCGGATTCGTTGATAGGGGATTCCTCCTTTCTGTCCGTTTAGCCTCAATTAATTGTTGATTATAGCATAACCCTGCCGCACATGAAAAAAACGGCCGGAAATCGATGCGATTTTTCATCATGCTGGGTAAAAGGATGCCGGAATGTAAAAGAATTGCGTTCCAAATCGATGCCGAGCCTAAGGTGCCGTTCTTTTTGGATGGACTGAACATATTATAGAACATAATGATCATGCCCTGTTATGGAAAAATCTTTTCTATAATGATTTTAACCCTAAATTTTTTTGCTAATTTATATCAATTTCATATTGTAAAACTCTTGTCCATATGTTATGATATTTCTTGCTTGAATTTTTTTATGTCCCAGTAGCTCAGCAGGATAGAGCAACGGCCTTCTAAGCCGTCGGTCGGGGGTTCGAATCCCTCCTGGGACGTTTTCCGTGCATGCTTCGGGGCCCGTGTCTACGGGCCTTTTTTAGTACTAATCGAATGTTTAAAGCGCTAAAGCGTTTTGTCTCTGGCTGTCCAGAGAGGGGTATTTGGACAGCCGATGGACAGCTGAAAGACAATGGGCCATCTTCTTCGGAAGGTGGCTTTTTTGCGTTTGTACAAAGGGCTGCAAAGGGTCCAGCCACCAAGGGCGTGTGGCGAGGAGACAGTACTCAACAAATTTATCAAATAGTGAGAACCAGCGAGCATGAAGGCGTATCAATGAGCAAGGGGCTTGTCAAGGGGGTGCCCGCGTCCCCTCTCCACATTGTTCATCTTCAAGGGGGAGGTACAAAATCGGCCCGTACGGGTTTGGAGTTTTAAGCTTATCACATGCTAATTTAAGATCATTCTTAGGAAAGGTAGTGATAGCAATGATCAATCTGGCACCACAGAACGCAGTGTGCTTTGAAATGAGTGGCTACCTGGTCTGGGACGGAACAACTTACAACTTTGATGAAAGGCATACTGACAAAGCCATTCAGGCTAACATCATGCGTTGCAAGTATCTCATGTATAAGGAGTTGTCCCGATACTTTGATATCTTCGAAGTGTTCGATATTCCGGGTATCGTCGGAACGTGTTGATTATCACCCATTCTCGCACCATCTTGCTCTATGTAGTTAAATACCCTTACTTCCATGCCTCGAAATTGCACTGGTAAAATTGGAATATGAAGTTAATTACCAGTGCAGGAGGCGAGTTCATTGATTGTCAATGGAATACTCAGAATGGCAGTGATACTAGATATTTCGGATCGTACCCTTAGGAAAGCTTTGCAGAAACATCCTGAATTCCCAGTGGACAAGTCTGAAGCCGGACATTGGATCTTTGACACTGACAAGGTGTTGCCTTGGTGGAAACAGCACTACGGCTATCTGGAGGGATTTCATAATGGAAGCTTAATCACGGCAAATGGATTGAAGAAGAAACTTGGAGTAAGCCACGGGACAGTAAGCAGATGGATGTACGAAGGAATGCCGCATCAAAAGGTTAATCCCAGTTTGATCGTGATCGACCTGGAAGAAGCGGCAAAGTGGCTTGCAAAACATTCAGAATCGACAAAAATCTACAGTGAACGACTGGAACAGATTATATCCAGCCATCAAAATGAGAACGCCGACACCGCCCACTCCGGCCTTCGTGACCCCGGTGACAGGCAGAACTCGATGCGGGTATAATTGACCCCCCTACATGAAAGGTGGTGATGATACTAAAAACGTACGGTTACAAAGAAAGTGACCCACAAGGAGCCACTTTAGAGGGTGACGGACATTCGTTGCAGCGAATTCCATCGGTGTTACATTAGGAGGCGATTTCCTGACCTCATTGTAACACCTCCTTGCAGGGCCAACAAGATATATACACAAGGAGGAAACAAGCATGGATAGAAACGAACTCTATGAACCTATGGATGAAGACAAGCAAGGGACGAACAGCTATAACATCTGTAATCCCGCGACATTCCAAGAACTTTTGGACGAGTATGGCAATAAGTTTGATGACCAACAAGTGATTAACCTAGTTGCAACAAACGCCAATTCTGAATGGAAAAACCGTAAGGATATCAAACCTCTTGGAGCCATCTTCGCTAAGCATAAGGCTAAGCTCGGATTGATTGAATCTAGCGTAGAGGCGAAGAAACAAGAAGCAGACAAGTTTGTAGATGAAGTTGTCAAAGCAGCCCGAAATACTTCACCAACGGGCATTACAGAAGAGCCTGATGGATACACACTCTGGAAGCCTACTGGAGATGGACGAGTTATTCCTAAACGTTTGACAAACTTTGTATTTAAGAATATCCGCACTATACAGATGGATTCGGAAGAAAAAGTGCTTCTCGTTGATATTAAATGCGAAACACAAGCTGTAGGGAAAAACATTATTCTCGATGCGGATAGAACTGTTGAGCGAAAAAAGCTGCTCGCTACGCTCAGAAAACAGGTTCCTGAAGCTAATATCATTACTACCAAAACAGAAGAAATAGATGAATTGATGACTCACGTAGCTAAGAAAGCCCAGGGAACTGCTATTATTGAGGATTATATGGGAATGTTCTATCACAAAGAAAGTGAAAAATATTATTATGTTGTCAATAAAGTAGGCGGAGGATACACATACATTAAACCCTCCACTATGAACGTTCCAGACAGTGATTTAGTTCTAATCAAGGGTCGTCGGCATGAATCCAACCAAGTGTCTGTACGAAACGTACTGTCTGACACATCTTGGTACAATGCAGCAACGGAACTCCTTTCCATCGTTCCTGCTTCATTGAAGAATCATAAGTCCCTGCTTATGCTCTCTTGGTTCTTTGCTGCACTGGTAAGTCCATGGATGCATAGGGAGCTCGGGCTAAAACTCCCCATCCTATTTATCTATGGAGAGCCCGGAAGTGGGAAATCTACTAACCTGAACCTAATCACTACCTTCTTTGGAAACCCCAATAACGATAGTGTTTCAATGAGTTCCACAAACCAGCCTATCCGGGATGCTATGAGTTGCACCAATGCCTTTGCAATGCTCACAACAGAGTATAATGATAAGGCGAACAATATTACATCGATCATTTTTATGCTGAAGACACTATATGATCGTAGCTCCTATTCAAGAGGTCAAGTGGATCGAAATGATAACTACCCACTACAAGCCCCATGGATCATGCAAGGGAATATGAGAGTCAACAATCAGGCAGTGCAGGACCGTATGCTTCAAATCCTCATTCAAAAGTCAGATCAAAGTCTTGACCGTAAAACAATCAACCAAGCATTACAACGTAAACTTGAGAATACGAAGTTCATTGAGGGTTACCTGCCATACCTTCTGGATCGACAAGATCAATGGAAAGACTGGCATGAAAAAGCATTGCTCTACGTTCCAGAGGACATAGATTCCAGGCAGCTTGACATCACAACCACGCTGGTCATTGGGCTGATGATGATTCAAGACTTGCGTAGAACATTGGGAATGGCTGAGTACACAGCACAAGAAATCGGACAAGTTATTGGACAGATCACTCAATCACGTCTCCAGAACCAAATCCAGCCACAGCACATTCAGTTCCTTGAGCATCTGCAGACCTATCATACTGATCCGCAGATTTACTCAAAGAAAGTGAATGGGGTTAGTGAAACCTACGGCTTTGTGTTCAACCAAGCGTGGTGGCTCAACAAGTACGAGGACTTTTGCAGAGGCAAAGGAAATGACTTTGACAAAAACGTGATTCTAGAAGGCCTGAAGATGCTCGGAGTAACCACTAACAAAACGATTTCTGTACGTGGAAACAAGGCAAAGTGCATCGCGTTCAATCCTCATGAACTGGAAAAAGCCACCCAAGGAATCATCGAAGCGGATGCATGGGTGGAGAATCCACTACAAATCGTAGTAGACTATGATTTTAAAACAGAATCCGAAGACGATGCTAAACAGCCAAAGTTGACAATCAATTAATCAAACTGTCTTTATTCGGAGGACATCCAGCCACGGGGTGTCCTCTTTACTTTGTAAAAGTAGTCCAGCCACACAAAAGTATGGTAACCTGAAGCTAGTTACCCTTAGAATAACGCAGACAAGGTTCCACTTGAAGAGTTAGAACTTCCACGGTAACCTCCGGGTAACCAAGCTTGGTTACCCTCAGACGAACGCAGACAAGGTTCTCCTCAAAAAAAGTAACCTAAAAAAGAAAAAAATAATATATATATAACAAAAAAAACTTTACTCGGTTAAAGAATAAACTTTAGAAGAAAACGAAAAGGCACTTTAAACAAATAAAGTAAAAAGAAAACGTAGAGAAAAGAGTCCACTGTGGCTGGATAAAGCACCCTAAAACGGGGGGGGGGGGGGGTAAAGTTTGTAGTTAGAGGTTACAGTTTTGTTAGGAAACCGTAGACAAGGGGTCCCTAAGGGTAACCCGACAAGGTTACCTTCAGGTTACCCTCAGAGGCAGCTCCCCGTAAACAAAACCCTTCTAAGGGTAACCTGACCCGGGTTACCCTCAGAGGCAGCAGTTGGTGGCTGGACAAGCCGAAGCCCCCTACTCTTCAGCAGGAGGCTCCAGTACCAAGGTTTTGGTTCTCGAAAGCTGTGTTAAGACTTCTGCAACCCCGTCCTCCATCTGTGGAGTCACATGGGAGTAGATGTCCAGGGTCACCTTGGAAGAAGCGTGGCCCAGTCTGGCAGACACGGCCTTGACGTTGACTCCGCTTTCCAAAAGAAGCGTTGCATGGGTGTGCCGGAGGTCGTGGAACCGGATCTTGGGTAAACCACTCAGGTCCAGAAGTCTGTACCATTCTCGGGCAAAGTTCCTCTGACTTACAAAAGTACCCTTCCACGTTCTAACTACAAAGTCCTTCGGTCTGTTAAAAAGCCTTTCGTCCTTCTCATGTTTCCGCTCTTTGTGTTTCAAAAGTTCATCCATTACGTGCTGTGGCAGGATAATGTCCCGATAGCTGGAGTCTGTCTTGGGGTCACCAACCTTGTAACCCTTCATGTCGCGACTGATGGATGAATCTATGGTTAGGCGGTTCTTTGCAAAGTTAATATTCTCCCAACGAATAGCCAATATCTCCCCCTGTCTAGCTCCAGTGTAAGCAGCTAACAAAAAGGCGATGTACCACCGGCTTTCTCTTGCAATGCGTAAAAAGGTTTGAAGTTCTTCCATCGTCCAGACGTTGAGGTTACGTTTACGTGCAGATCTCGTTACCTTTGGAGGTGTGACATATTTGACGGGGTTAGCAGCAATCAGTTTCTGTTTGGCCGCTTTGCTAAGTGCTTTAGAGAGCATATTATGCACATGTTTAATCGTTTGTGGAGACTTGCCCTGGTTTCGGAGAGCTTTGTACAGCTTTTCAATATATCCTGCGTTTAAACCGCTTAACTTCACATTGCCAATCTCAGGACCAATATAGTTCTCCAAATAACCGAACAGGTTCTTGAGCCAGCTGGGTTCATAGTTGTCGCTTTCTGCGTCAAGCCAATACTTAAGGTAGTTATAAAGGCTCTCGTCGCTATGCTTTACAACCATATGTTGCCCAACCTCATAGGCCATTTTGATCAGGCCCTGTTCTGCTTCTTCCTTGGTTTCAAAACCGCTTTTGGTCATCCTCCGCTTCTTACCGTCAAGTCCATAGCCAAGTGGCAAAGAGCATTCCCATTTACCATTTTTGCGTTGTCTTACATGTCCCTTCATTGGACCACTCGCCTTTCCTCGATTTTGCGGTCCGATTGTAACCCACGGCTCAACAGCCAACAATTCCACCTCAAGCGGCTTTTAGTCAACGGTTCTTAGGGCATGTTATCCATGGACAGCAGGCGGTGGCTGGATGCTCTTCTAGGCCAGTTCCGGCAAGGTGCCATGTTCATCAGTTGCCTTTAGACAAAACTCCAGTCGTTCAAAAAGCGAGTGAACTTTAGACGAAGGTACAGGGAGTCAATGCTCTTAGACGTGCTCTACGAGGAACACGACCTAAAGCGGCAAAGGGGATGGGGTTGAATATGCAGAAGCTTTGAGATACCAGGTTCCCTATGTTCATAGGAAGCTGCTGTGCCTTCACCAAATAGGGGGTGTGGGTACTATGGGCTAAACGTTCGGCTTATCTGGTTTTGTGGTTGACTTGCCGGGTAAAGTAGCCTTGAAGTCACAAGAGACTAAGAAAGTGCCAAAAAAGCACCACGTTCGGTAAGCCCTCCGAACCTATGGGTCAGAAAGACTTTGGATTTTCCCTATAGACATAGGAGATACCCTATTTTGAAGCTTCAAAGTCTCCACCCCCGTTATCTAGAGACTCGGAAGCAAAAGTGTTCAGAAGAAAGCTCTTTGTTCACTCGCGCAGTCGAACGTTATCGAAAGATCACTAGACTTGTTTGACCAGAGAGGCTTGTATAAAGGGCAAGTCGGCGTTTTGAATGCTAGGTCCGGTTGCTTCCGGAGTGGCTGGACCTTTCCAATCTTCGGGACTCCGAACAACGCCTTAAGCCCTTTGTCCATGTAGCAAAGGGTATATTCATGAGAATAGAGGGAGTGAATACACCCTCGAATACGTGTTAAACAACCTGTCCCTTATGTTTAACACGGAGACAAAGTTTGCCCGATAGCCAGCATCTTAGTCCAACTGTTAAACAGGCATCTCTCCTTGTTTAACAATCAGCTTAAATACCTTTCATTCATATGATTTTCTTCTATTTGTTAAACAAGAACTTCACTTTAATACTCCTTGTTTAACAAATAGTCAAAAGCTCTCCCAATGAAATTTGCTTAGGCCATTTGTTAAACAGACATTCCTTCTTGTTTGACAAATAGCTAAAGGTGAATTCGACAATAATTGACAAAATGCCCCATTGAAAAGGTACAATCGGCCCATCAAGTGAGGGGGAGTGATGGGCTCATGGAGCGACTCATGAGGAAGAAAGACTTTCAGGCTTTGATGGGGGTACAGAGTAAAACAATCACAGGATGGTTCGCGTTGGGGCTACCACATTATAACCCTTCTATCAACGTTTGCTATATAGATCTTGAGCAAGCCATTTTGTGGTTTGAGCGGCAAAAGAGTGGTGTACTCCGTGCCCGTGGGCAAAGGCTTGAAGAAGTATTACTTGCAGACAAAGTTCTTGTTGGGTAACATTGGGGTATAAAAAGTACAGGAGAGTTAAGGACGAACCCCCAGTTCTGAAAACACCATAGAGGATCAACAAGCAAAGGACCACTCAAGTAGCCAGAGTGGTCCTTTGCTTATATTTGTGACTTGCAACACAAAAACTTTGTAGTGTGAAACACAGAAGTTAATTCATGCTACTGGTATAATAACTGCAGTAAGAATGCCACCTCCGAGCATCAGTTGGACCTGTTCCCCCAGCAAGCTGGTACAACTTTTTGAGATCTAAAATAGTGATCATTCGTTCACGAAGTTGAATGATTCCATCCTGTTGTAATTCTTGTAAAGCTCTAGTGGCAGATTCTCTCCCGATTCCAACCATGTTGGCTAGATGCTGTTGTGTGGTTTTCCAGTCGATTAGATATCCATGGTCAGTTTGTTTGCCAAAGTTGGCATAGAGGTCCAGCAAGAGGTTGGCAATACGTACTCGTGAATCAAGAAAAGCTAAGTACTCGATCTTTCGATCAGCTTGGGCTAGACGGTCACTAACTATGTATAATATTCGTCTGAGAATTTCGGGTTGTTCAACTATGAGTTCTTCTAGAGCTTTGATTTCGATTTTCCAAAGCATAGTTGTCTCAAGAGCCGAGACGGAAGCTAGTCGTCTCTTATCATGATGCACCGCTTCTAGTTCTCCGATTGGTTGTCCCGGAAATTGATGACCCAGAACAATGATCCGATCATCTTCTTGTCTGAAGATTTGTAATGTTCCACTTTTAACGATGTACATCTCATTAGCCAGGTCGCCTTGATAAAACAACACTTGATTCTTAGTTAGGGTAAGGCTACTAAACCTTGATAATACTGATAGTTCGTCCTGAAAATCAATACCTTCAAAGAAAGGCGTATGTAAAACACTAGTATACATAAGCAAGCCTCTTTTGACAGTAGATTGGTGACTGACATGCAGGTGAATCTAAATTCGATTATATCAGCTAAATAATTGTGAGAGAAACTTTCGTAAGATAAAATTTACATAACATTCTAACGGAAAGGAAAGGGTGAGTTAAAATGAAACGTACTAAAATTTTGACTGTAGCGTTTCTAGCAGCTTCGTTGGCATTCGGATCCCTTGCCTCTGCTGCTTCTTTTAAAGACGTTAAATCCAGCCACTGGGCATATAATACAATCAGTTGGGCTACGGATTCTGGGATCGCAAAAGGTTATCCGGACAATACGTTTAAACCAAGCCAAGCAGTGAGTGAGGAAGAGTTTTTGTCGATGCTGATTCGGTCTTACAAAGACCCAGCAGACGTTGCTTCGCCGCCGTATTGGTCTTACAAATACTACTTGACAGCAAAATCGCTCAATTACCCTGTATCAAATAACCGGACATCAGTTATTACTCGTACTTGGGTAGCTGAAATTGTTGCAGCAACTCAAGGCAAAAATTATTCGGGAACAAATGCCATTAAGTACATGTTGGCTAATGGTTTGGCTAATGGTAAAGCAGGGAACACAGTAGAAGGATATAAAGGGAGTGACAAACTCACTCGTGCTGAAGCCGTAACGTTTATTAAGAACGTTATTGATAAACGTGCAAGTGATGAACTTTTGGCTCGTCCAACTGTTCCAAGTGACCCAAATGAAATTGGCCAAGTGCCTGGAGGCAACACCAACCCAACCAAGCCAGACCCTGAAATCATTGTAGTAGGAGATGGCCAAGACGGTGTCATCTCCGACCGCGCTAATAAAGTGGCCAGTGCACTTAAAGGCACAGGGCTACAGGTCATCCAGAATGTGGAGCAAGGCGCAATCGGGTTTCAAGATCCCGATACGAATAAAGTGATTTTCACTTACACGAATAACGATTATAAAAATTCAAAGTATGGTGCTATAATCCAGTATGGTAGTCTAAATAAAAATGATGGCACAGCCAACATTCGTGCAGACTACTTGGATGCAATTGTTAAGGCTATGAATGCTCTCGGTATAAAAGTAGGCTCTGACTTTAAATCGGCTTTGCAAAAAGCCGAAAACGATGGGAAAGAACGAACATTTAAAGCAGGCAATGTAACATACCACATTACACCAACTCATTTGGGTTCAGGTGTAATTTCAGAATAAAGTTGTGATCAAATATAAATAAAGACCCCCCAAGATGCTGAGTCTTAGGGGGTCTTTATTTGTTTTGGTATTTCCAAATATTTACAATGTTCAAACGTATATGTTATAATAGTTATGTAATAGGCTCTCGATCCCGCACACTGTTGGCGATATACTAGATGTGTTGGGAGGACCGCCCGTTGCGGTTTTGGAGCAAGTTGCAAAAGAAAAGAGAGCTGCGCTAACAGCCCTCTGATCTCCTAAGATTTAAGGCCAGAGTAGCTTGGCCTCACTCGGAAAGGCCTTACGGAAATTTCCGTCCCAACCGCCCTTGCCGCCTTTCTTGTTGACCCAATTGAGCAAGTGATAAAAGGCGTTATACTTGCCAAGCCTCCACATCTTGCGGAGTGCCTCCCCGTAAGTCCATTTAGGGCTAAGAAGACGAAGATGAAGACGAAGAAGTAGAATCAAGAATTGTCTGATGTTCAATGTTATTACCTCCTGTTCGTGAAATTTAGCACTGAGACTTGTTTCCTGTAGCGCATGGATTGTACCGCATGTTTTCGGAAAAATCTAGAGACCCAGCCTATTATTTTTAGAGCTGGGTCTCTTTGTGTTCTATGACACAATTCTTTGGTGTTGTACACCACGGATGATTTGAATGAGTATAGTTATCATAAGCTTAGCTAAATACTTCAAATATATATACTTGACAAAATTATCCATTTTGCTGTTAAAATCCCCGTAGAAACATTGAGGGGTGGTGCTGGTGGTTGAACTAAGACGCAAAGAGCTTGTCAAATGCCTTGGTATCTCCGACAGAACTCTGAGTAGATGGATTAAGCGCAAGCTTCCTTTCACCTTAGTCAAAGAGGGCTTTCTGGAGCATCAGGTATTTGACATAGAAGAAGTACTGTTGTGGATGAATCAACAATCCAAGGAGGTTAAACGAAAATGAAAACAAAATTTACAAAATCCGTATTGACAGCTATCTTGGCCTTGGCTCTCATGGGACAAGCTAGTGCTCTTGCAGCACCAGGTGGTTTTAAGGACGTCCCATCCAGTCATTGGGCTTACAACACGATCATGTGGGGGCAACAAAACAAGGTGGTCGAAGGGTTTCAAGATCAAACGTTTCGTCCTTCTCAAGGAGTCAACGAAAGCCAGTTTCTAGCCATGTTACTTAGATCGTTCAAGATAGACATTCCTGTTGCACAAGCTGGCGAGAACTGGAGCACACCATACTACACTCTGGCGAAGTCGCTTAATTATCCAGTGACAGGCAACGTAAATGCAGTGATCACCCGAACAAAAGTTGCTGAACTGGTTGCTGCTACTCAAGGTAAAAACTACTCTGGGACAAATGCGATCAAGTATATGCTAGCAAAGGGTCTTGCGCAAGGTAAGAGTGGAAATTCTGTGGATGGATATCAGGGAAATGATACTCTGACACGTGCAGAAGCTGTTCAATTTATTAAGAACGTCTTGGACAAGCTGGATACTACTGAACTTCTTCCTCGCCCATCCACTCCAAGTGATCCAAGTGAACTGGAAGGTATCCAAGATGGTTCAAACACGGTGGTTGACCGTGAACTCGAAAAGATCGGTAAGGGTGAGGATCAACAGTTGGCTGGACTCGCAACGAAAGTCAACAATGCGCTGAAAGGCACAGGGTTTAATGTATTCTACAACGTTGAGCAAGGAGCACTTGGCGTAGATGATCCCAAAACGAATCGTATAATGTTTTTATACTTCAAAGAGCCTATGTATGATGGGACAATTATCCAATATGCAAACCTTGTTGATAGCGGTGCAAAGGAAATGCGTAGCGACTATGTTAATGCCATGGTGAAGGCAATGAATTCGCTGGGACTTTCTGTTGGGGAAACATTCAAAAAGACTTTAGATGATGCCGATTGGGACGGAAAAACACGCACAATTAAGATCGGTAATACCCAATACAATATCAATCCAACCCATGCAGGCGATGGCTTCATTGCCGTTATACAATAGGAGGTGATACTTGTGAAAAAGATTATTTCACTTGCTTTATCTGCTTCTTTGGTATCTGGAATTGTTGTGGCTGGATTGGGAACAAAGCCTCAAGAAACGGTAGCAAAGCCGTTAGATCCTTCCCTCACCGCCTGCACATCGATCTTTCTACCAAGTATTAAAGAAGAACTTACGAGAATGGGTTTGGAATCAACGATCACTATCGGCTCTCGTGGAAGTGATGCTACGTATCCTTTGGATTGGAAGAAACTTGACCAAGAGAAATTGGTTGTATACGGTGGGCCAGATGACATTCAAAAAGACCCTGACTACGATCAAGAGTATAATTCAGCCACTAAACAGTATCGCTACTTGGGTTATGGTTCTGGCAAGAATGCTTACTTTAACAAAGACTTCCCACCAGATGCCTTGGCTACAACGGATGTCAGCATCCGTGACTGGATCAAGAATCCTTGGGAGAAATCACTTAATAGTTCTTACCCGAATAAGCAAGCCGAATGGGTAAGGAAGACAACTTTAGAACAGCGTGCTGAGTGGCTCAAAGGCATCTATGACAAGTACACCAAGAATACAGTCAATAAAGCGGGCAATTGGACTAAGTTCCCTAAACCCTGGAATGAATATATCGACCAGTTCTTTGTATGGCAACAACAGCCTGGCCCCTTGTTCCCCGGTACAGTCACCGGGTGGCATACCAGAGGTTCAACTGATTGGTACGACACCTTCTACGTTTCGCCTACAGAAACACTGATTGGGGACATGGCAATCAACCCTTTTGATGCGCAAGTGAACGAAGCGAATCACTCCGTTAACATCAATATTTGGAGCAACTTCCAATACAGACAAACAGCTGATCTCAAGTACAAGTTCTCAGAAGATGCCGATGGAACAAGATTACTTGAAGCAGACAAGACACTTCCTGCAGAAGCCTTTGACGGATATGCTTCAACTGGAGCCAAGAAATATCCAGCCATCACATCGATCAAAGCTGATCTTTTAACCCCAGTCACCGCAAGTAATATTTGTAAAGATGCCGAGAGAATCGCTAAAGTAGTCAACACCACACCAAGGGCTATTCTAGACCATGCTTATACACAAGAAGCTAAGACACTCATGGTTGGAATCTTCGGGGACTATGCAGAAACTACCAAGAGCATACCGATTCCAGAAACCGCATGGGAAAAGTTAGCTTTAGGTGAACAGGTCTACCTTACCGTATCAATCAACAGCAAGAAGTCACCAGATGAATTATTGTGGGAAAATAACAAAGCTGTTTGGCTCCTTTCCGCTGGGACATTCAAGACCCCGCCAATCTACTTCAAGGATATTACTAAAACTTCGTCTATTGCCTATTGGAATCCGTTGCCAGAAGAAACCGTCGATCATTACGAACTCACCTGTACGGATACCAACACCATGAGAAACACTGGTAAAAACGCCGAGTGGGCACTCACTGGATTGGCGCCAAACACGACATATAACTGTAAGCTGGAGGCGTTTAACCCGGAAGGGCAAAGTGGTGGCATCGAGGAAGGTTCGTTCACTACCCTGCCAGATGATACGGTTACTCCTCCACCAGCGGATGGTGTAACTACGCCACCTAGTCCGGGCGGTTCTGGTAGCGGCTGGAAAGAGATTGGTCTAATCCGTGAAATTGGGGCTGTGAAACAATCCAATCCAAGCTCCACGGCTTATCCGAAGACAGTCAACGACTATTCGGCCATCAAGTCCAATACGAGTTTAGCTAACACCTACACTCCATATTTCGGCGAAAAAATTGGTATGTATGCAATACCGAACATTGGAACAGCAACTTACACATGGGACTTTTCCTATACGGATAGCGAGTGGGATAGCTGTAAGTCCACAGACTCCAAGGGTAAATGTGTTGGCGGGTATGTATCCGTAACCCGTACTGCCACAGACAGCTGCACGGTTAAGTACCCAATGGCTGGACCTATGGGTCTTGGGTCTACAACCTCCAACCCAATGGGTAAAACGGTTGCCATTACGACAAAATGGGGCAAAACTGGGGTAGCCAAAGTCACTGACGTAGAATCCGGCGAATGTAGAGGCTCACACCCCAGAAACCCGAGCCCATACAAATTCACATACTATTATCCAACCATGATCGAGATTGCGCCTACGCTCTTGATTGACAAAGGATTTAATCCAACTTATCAAAAGATCGAAGACGCTTGGAAAGATGAATGGATTTCGATGGAAGCATCCAGCTACTCCATTGGTTCTGATGGACGTTCTCTTTCTGGAACAGCTAGTCCAGCCACCATCAGTTTCAAGATGCTCTGGAGCCGTTATGGAAACATCGGAACAGGAGGTTAATAAAAGCAACACAGGGGGAGGTTCAATCGGGCCTCCCTCTTTCTATTACTTTAAAGATTGGAGGACAACCCATGAATCTATCCAGACATTATTATTCACCACATAATCAATTGCCGTTCCTCTACGTGTTGTACCAATATGATTGTCTACACACCAAGGACATGGCTCGATTGCTCCATATGAACAGTGATGTTGTGTCGAGGTATATGAAAGCCTTGGAAGAATCCAGTTATGTTAAAAGTTATCGATATCAATCCCGTGTTTATTGGCATTTAGTCACTGATGGAATCGCCTACTTGGAAAAACTTCTGAAAGAAACTTTGCCTATTCATTACGGTACTGGACACCCTTCTAGAGAACACAAGCAGAAGTTACATCACGATTTACATGGGACTCTCTTTGCAATGAGTATGGTGGAGCAAACCGTCCCAGACGAGACTGGCTTGATCACTTGGATTGGTCCGACTTTGACTAAAACACTGTATCCCAAGAGCATGGACAATGGCTTTGTTGAAACGATTGTGCCATTCTATAATCCTGATTTGTATTTGGAGTATGTGTGCGAAGGTCGAATCGGATGCCTAAACGTTGAGATTGATGCATCTAGGCAAACAGCATCTGAATGGAAGATGAAAGTACAGAAAAGCCGTGTGAGTGTACTTATGGGCTTCTATCGTTCAACTACGGACTGGCTCACCATTGCCTTTGTGACACTTCGTGGAGAGCAATTCCTCCAGAATACTCTGGCAATACTCGTAGACGAGTTTGTTGGGCATGTGAATCCGGTCTTGGTGGTGGCTACAACCTTTGAGCAACTGTCAGAACAAGGACCCTATGCCCCGATCTGGTTGTCTAACGATGGAACGGATACCAAGTATGCTTTAAAAGATTTGACAATCTTGGAATGGAATCATGAGGAAAGACCCTTGCTGATCGGGACCAATAGCTGGCTGGATGCTCTGAAAGGTGGAAGGCTTAATCTTTACACATATGCAAACCCTTGGATTAGCAAGGTCCGGCCATGGAATGAATATATCCCGCAAGAGGAACGGAGAGCGGCAAGACTGCAAGAGAAGTTAGACGCTAGACGAAATGCGAGTGGAGAATAACTTGAGGGTAAATTCAGGGCTTTAGACTAAATGACATAGACAGTCGGAGTTTGAAACATCTTGTACGGCTAGAAGAGAAACATGGTCAGAATGATGCGGATATATATTAAAAGTAATAGCAGGATGTAGGTGTGTTCAGTTATAGATTATGTGGGAATATTTTGTGGCTGGCTTGACTAGTGACAAGTATGTATGAGTATGTGCGAATCGCTGTGTACCTTGTTTTACGGTTTGAGTGGGCTTGTGACTTGGTTCTAGTTAAGGTATAAATGGGCCAAAGAAAGATTTTGTAAGGATGGGTGACACAGCGACGCATATAGGCATAAAAAGTTAGTTAATAGCCTTGTTGTTTGAGTGAGATATAGTTGTTGTTGCCGAATATGATGTGGTCGAGTAGGTCGATGCCGATGATAGTTCCAGTTTGTTGGAGTCGCTGAGTTACAGCAATATCTTCTTCGCTAGGTGTTGGGTTGCCGCTTGGATGGTTGTGGGCACATATAACGCTAGCGGCGGCATAGAGTATAGCAGGACGGAAAACCTCTCGTGGATGGACGACTGCGGCATTAAGAGTGCCAAGACTGATTTGTTTGCAAGCAATGAGTCGATTCTTGACGTTCAGGTAAAGGCAGTAGAAAAGTTCTTGGTTGCGGAATGCAAATTTGCTACGGAGTAGTTCGGCTACATGTTCAGGTGTACGAATTAGTTTGGGTGTGCGTTGTGGAGCGGTCATAAAGTGCAATAGGGATTTGATACTTTTAATCTGGTGGATGGATAGACCAGAATACTTGGCGAGACACGAAGGGGTTGTTTCAAGAATATCTTCGGCAGTCGGGTACAGTTCGAACAGTTTGTCTACAGACGTCTTGTTTAGCGAAAGCGCGTGACTGAGCATCTGAGATAGTCCTTGGTGGCTTTGTAAGTTTAGCATACACGGTCTCCTTTGAGTTTTCTGCCTGGATTCTAACATACGTATACTCTTTGCACAATTACCTTGCCCCCGAGACGTTTGTTCCAAGTTCGACTTACCAAAACTGAGAGAGGAAGACACCGACAAAGGCTTGCTGGGCTTGGAAGGTACTCGGAGACAGCCGTTGAACAGCCCGTGGACAGCAAACGGACAGCAGAGACTTGGAAGTGAGAGCTAAACAAGTCTCTCCCGTTCATCCCCACTATCCCTCAGAAAGTCTGGTACGGGTTCTCGGAGAATTATCCCCATGTTCTCAAGTTAAAAAGGCAGTCTTTTCGACAGTCAGCCTTCTAAGCCGTCGGTCGGGGGTTCGAATCCCTCCTGGGACGTACAAAGCCACTCATTGAAGTGGCTTTTTTAATTTCCGGGGGATTCGAACCAGGTTCGTCGGAGCGTCATCTTCGCAAGCTTCCGCTTCGCAGTCAGCTCGGTGGGCTGCATCCCTCCTGGGACGTACAAAGAGCCACTCGTTAGAGTGGCTTTTTGTAATTTCCGGGGGATTCGAACCAGGTTCGTCGGAGCGTCATCTTCGCAAGCTTCCGCTTCGCAGTCAGCCCGGTGGGCTGCATCCCAGCCCGGGACGTACAAAGAGCCACTCATTGGAGTGGCTCAGGCTGTCGAGAAAGTTCTCGACAGCTCAGATTGTCGAGAAACCCATGTCTTGGAGACGCTGGGTTTCTCTTTTTTTCTTTGCAGTTGCTAAAAAGCCAAAGCAAAGCCCTTTAAAAAAGTTGTCTGATTTACTATTGACAGTCCTAAAAAGACCATTGAACGCAAAGAGATATGAGGACCATAGAGAAAAATTGAATGTGAGGAGATTAGGGAATCGAGGGTACAATTGGACGCGAGGAGATGTAGTCGAGGTGAGGAGGCAAATCAAAGTAGGGAAGTAAATTTCTAACGATTGCCACAGCGGTTAATGCCGGGAATATGGAGGTTATGATCTTTTAACGGTTCTGGTTGACGTTATTTGGGCATTTGGGCCGAGTTTCATACGGTAATTTTCCAAATAAGCTCATTGGTAACCGTTAGAACTTACAGAGAACCATTTGAAGCCACATAGGCGCTGTCACAACCGTTAGAATTTGAGAACAGCTTACGCGCAGTGATCAAATCTTGTTTGTGCCTCCGTAGACATCTCAGAGGATGATGAAGTTCTCCATGAAGTGCCCGGCGACGCTTGTCTGCCTACCCTTATCTGCTAAAATGCTTGTTTACCGACGTCATTCTATCGATGCTTATCTGCGACACGTTCTACCCCTAACGAAAAATAGCAACTCCGTGGTGCTCTCCGTTCCTCCCTTATACGGTCAGGCCCCGCTCCCAGTGCGGGACCCGCCTCACTTGCAAGATTCATCCCTCAGCTCCGAAACAAAAACACTCATTGGAGTGGCTTTTTTTCATTTCCGAAGGATTCGAACCCGGGTTCGTCGGAGTCGTTACTACGCCACTCATTGGAGTGGCTTTTTTTCATTTCCGAAGGATTCGAACCAGGTTCGTCAGAGTCGTTACACGCCACTCATTGGAGTGGCTTTTTTAATTTCTGAAGGATTCGAATTAGGTTGGTCGGAGTCGTTACTACGCCACTCATTGGAGTGGCTTTTTTCATTGAAAAGGACGCGCCATTCAATATTATTTGCACAACTAGACAAGTGTCCATTATTCTAAGTGCCTTTGAGAATATAATGGATCAAATATCACTGCGTCAAAGGAGGAGGACCGCTTGAAGATACGCAAAGCGATCATTCCGGCAGCAGGTTTTGGAACGCGGTTTCTTCCGGCCACAAAAGCAATTCCCAAGGAAATGCTTCCGATCATCGATAAACCCACCATCCAATTTATCATCGAAGAAGCCGCCGCTTCCGGAATTGAGGAAATTTTGGTCGTCACCGGAAAAGGAAAGAAGGTCATTGAAGATCATTTCGACTTTGCCCATGAGCTCGAATATTATTTGGAGCAAAAAGGAAAATTCGAGGACCTTCGCAAGGTAAGGGAATTCATGGGGAAAGCAGACATTCACTATATCCGCCAATCGGAACGCAAAGGACTTGGGCATGCCATAAGCGTCGGCAGAAAATTTGTCGGAGATGAGCCTTTTGCCGTTATGCTCGGAGATACCTTCTTCGAGGCGGAGCCCCCGGCCTTAAAACAGCTCATCAAAGGATTTGAAAGGTTTCAAACCTCGATTTTGGGGGTGCAGACCGTGGCGGCAGACAAGGTTTCGAGCTACGGAATCGCGGATGCCAAGCCGTTGATCGAGTCGTTCGCTTACGTGAACCGGTTAGTCGAAAAGCCTCCGGCAGGTACTACGCCCTCGCGGCTGGCCATTGTCGGCCGGTATATTTTAACCCCATCCATCTTTCATGTTTTGGAGAATCAGGCGCCGGGAGTCGGAGGCGAAATCCAGCTCACCGACGCTTTAAACCGGCTGTTGGCCAAGGAGGCTTTATACACCTGCGAAATCGACGGCCGTTGGCATGACGTAGGGGATCCGCTTGGTTATTTAAAAGCGATATTGAACATGACGGGACAACGGGAAAACCTGAAGCATGACCTTCAGGACGAAATCACCCGGCTTTTGAAAGACAACCATCCGGAATAAACGCCTGCGAAAAGCACTGCTTAAAAATGATTTAGGGAGAGGTGAGGGACCAGATGATCGAATTGGCTTTAGCTTTTAACGATAAAGATGGAAGCTACTCGGAGCATGCCGGCGTGGTTCTCGCATCGGTTTTCCGCCATACGGGTTCTCCGGTCAACGTTCATATCCTCCATGACGAGACCTTAACGGAAGAAAACAAGAACCGGCTGACGGAGTTGGTTTCCGGATTCAACAACAATATCCAATTTTATCCGGTGACTATTCCTCCGGAAATGGCTGAGGCATTATCGGGAACAGGTTCGCTGGACCGCTGGACATGGGGAAGCTTGTACCGGCTGCTGTTGCCGTCCTTGATCCAAGCGGATAAGGTTATTTACCTGGACTGCGATGTTTTAGTGAATATGGACATTGCGGAACTGTGGAATATCGATTTGAACGGCTATTATTTGGCGGCGGTCCGCGACCAGGGGATCCTGGGCATTGCAGGACTCGTCATGACCTATGGGCTAAATCCGGAAACCTATTTTAATTCCGGGGTCCTTGTATTTGCGCTGAACAATATACGCCAAAAAATGAACTGGTATGAAGAGACGTTACATTTTTGGCGGAGCTATCCCGGAACGACCATGCCGGATCAGGATGCATTGAATCATGTGTTCGGAGGAAATTCCCTCCTGCTGGATGAGCGATTTAACTCGTTCTTTCTCCCGGGCAGCGGGCAGGACTTAAACAACAAAATTGTCCACTTCGCCGGCGATACAAAAATGTGGGATCCCCTGTCCGAAGGATATGGCCTGTATCAGGAACTCCTCGGTCTGACCCCTTGGAAAACGCCGGTTGTCCCGCCGGCTACACCTAGAACAATCAAAAAAAGAAGGGTTGGCGCCCATGGAAGATATGACTTGGCAAAACCCAGAAACCGGAAGAAGCGTTTGGAAAGACGCCGGCCGATGCAAAGAACCAAACGGGCAAGAAAAATCAAACCTGCGGGAACGAAACGTCTCAAAACGATACGCTTTTCCTTGAATGCCCAGGCTCCGGGTACACGACGAAAATCGAAAAGAACGGCAATGGCTCCCCGGATCTACCACGGGCGTATTCGAAGCAAAAAACAGGGCCCAAACCATATCCTTTGGTCTTCCAAAATGCCTGCCCCGCCATTCCTGGTCTTGAGGTAACGAACATCCGGGTCAAAGGCCGGAAGCAGTGATGCATACAATCCTTCCCTAAAGCTGCTGACCGGGCCCGATCCAACATAAAAGCCGCTTCCGGTCGTGCCGGAAACGGCTTCTTTTTTTGAAGGAAAAACGAAAGAGTCCCGCATCATTCCTCCTCCGACGCCTGCCTTGCGTGATGGTACAGCTGCTCGTAATAGCCGTGCATGGCGATCAGCTCATCATGCGTGCCCTCCTCCACCGCCCGGCCGTTTTTCATGACCAGGATGCGGTCGGCGTGCATGACCGTCGATAACCGGTGCGCGATAATCAGCGTCGTCCGGCCTTCGGATACGGTTTGCAGGGCGTTTTGCACCAGCTGTTCGGTCTGGGAATCCAGATGCGCCGTGGCTTCGTCCAGAATGAGAATTTTCGGCTCAAAAACCATGATCCGGGCAAAGGAGATCAGCTGCCGCTCGCCGGCCGACAACCCGCTTCCCCTTTCGGACAGCTTCGAATCGTAACCTTGGGGCATCCGCATGATCATGTCGTGAACGCCGACCTGCCGGCAGGCCTCCATGACCTGCTCCCGGGTGATGTCTTCTTGGAAAAGCCTTACGTTATCCAGCACGCTGCCCGAAAACAGAAACGGCTCCTGCTGGATCAAACCGACCAGACGGTGCAGCTGCCGCTGCGGGATGTCGCGGATATCGACGCCGTCGATCCGGATGCTGCCCCGGTTGACGTCGTAAAAACGGTTCAGCAGGCTGATCAGCGTGCTTTTGCCGGCCCCCGTCGTTCCGACGATGCCGACCATCTCGCCTGCGGTCAAATGAAGATCCAAGTCGGGAATCACCGGGTCCGCCGGGTTATATCCGAAAGTCACATGGTTAAAATCCACCTTGCCGAGCGCCGTATCGGCCTTCAATTCCGCTTTGCGTTCGGGCCGCGGATCTTTGACCTCCGGCTCGGTGCTGAATATTTTCCAAATCCGGTCCATGGACACCATCGTCGATTGAAACGTGTTCCATTGCATCGTAATCTGGTTGATCGGCTGGAAAAACTGGCGGATATAGCTTGTAAAAGCGTATAAAACGCCCACCTCGACCGCATGGTCGAACACGGCCATGCCGCCGAGCCAGACGACCAGCACCAAAGCCAGGTTGCCCAAAATATCGAAGGTTCGGTTAAAAAGGACGTTGGCCCGCACCTCCCGCATATTGCCTTCCCAATAGCTCTGATTATGCTCATCGAACCGGCGCGTCTGCTCCTCTTCCTGCCGGAAGGCCTGGATCAGCCCCATGCCGGACAGGTTTTCGGCGATAAAGCCGATCAGCCGCGACAGGCGGCTGCGGGTCACCTGGTAAGCTTCGCGGAGATGGCGCCGGAACAGGAAGGCCACGAGGCCGATGACCGGAAGGATCGTCAGCGAATACCATGCCAGCGTCGCGTCGAGGCGGAACATGAAGTAAACGATGAGGACAAGCGTCATGCCGTCGCGGATCAGGCTGAGAAGCACCTGCGTGAAAAATTGGCTGATCGTCTCCGTATCGCTGGATACGTTCGTGACCAGACTGCCGCGGTGGACCTTATCGAAATACGACATCGACATTTTGGAGATATGATGGAACAAATCTTTCCGGAGTTTCGCCACGATGCTTTGTCCCGCAAACTGCAGCAGGTTGTTTTGCAAATAGGAAAACAAAAAGCTGACGATCGAGATTCCCAGGTATATGCCGGCCATCATCGCGATGTATCCGAATTCCGCCTGGCCTTTGGCCAAATGGTCGTCAATGACGATTTTGACGAGATACGGCTGCACCAAATCCGCCGAAATCCCGAGCAGGGCGCAAACGAAAATGGCGGCAAACGTCAGCTTATGCGGCCCCGCATATTTGAAGACATGTTTAAACGCATCCAGCGACTTTCCTTTCTGTTCATGGGACGTCGTTCTGCCGGCCGTCGCGGCCGCCGAAGAATTAGGCATGCTGCAATCCCTCCTGCTGCATCCGGTACAAGGAGGCGTACAATCCGTCGCGGCGGGCCATCAGCTGCTCATGGCTGCCGCGCTGCACGATGCGCCCCTCGTCCAGTACGATAATTTCGTCCGCGTGCTGCACGCTGCTGATCCGGTGGGCGATGATCAGGGTCGTTTTCCCCCGCCGTTCCCGGATCAAATTCCTCAAAATCCCCGACTCGGTGAGCGTATCCACCGCGCTCATGCTGTCGTCGAGAATAAGCAGCTCCGGCTTTTTCATCAGGCCCCGCGCCAGGCTGGCCCGCTGCCTTTGTCCGCCCGAAAGGGTCAACCCCCGTTCGCCCAGTTTGGTCTGGAAACCCTCCTTGAATGTGTTCACGCTGTCCAGCAGCAAAGCCTGATCCGCTGCGCTGCGGATTTGCTGCATATTCGCCGAGCGGTCGCTGAACGCGATGTTGTCCGCGATGTCGGTGCTGAACAAAAAGCCGTCCTGCGGGACATAGCCGATCTTGCGCCGGAGCGTGTCCAGGGATACTTCCCTGATGTCCTCGCCGCTCACGCGGATGCTGCCTGCGGGAGGTTCGTAGATCCGAAGCAGCAGCTTGGCGAGGGTGGACTTGCCGCTGCCGGTCCGTCCGATCAGGCCGATCGTGCGTCCTTTGGGAATCGTAAAGCTGACATCCTTCAGCGCCTTGTCCGAAGCGCCGGGATACGCAAAATCCAAATGGCTGATTTCGATATCGCCGATGGAGCTGAGCTCGATCGCCGAATCATGGTCCCGGACGCTCGGCACCTCCGCCAGCAGGCGGTTCACCCGTTCCAGCGACGCGCCCGAACGCTGCATCATATTAATGACGTTGCCGATCTGCTGGAGCGGTCCCATCAGCATCCTTAAATAAAACGTCAACGCCACGAAGCTGCCGAGGGACAGCTGATGCCGAATCGTCATGTAACCGCCGACCAGCAGCGACACGACCAGGGACAATGCCCCGAGAAACGGCAATATCGCCTGAAACAACGAAGACATCCGCACCAAGCGCAGCTGCGCTTCCCGGACGCCGTCCACGGTGCCGTCAAATCTCCGCTGGGCGGTCTCCTCAATGGCGAACGTTTTCGTGACCCGGATTCCGCCGATCTGCTCATCGGCCGATTCGGTCATCGTCGCCAGATTTTCCTGAACCTTCATCGACCGTTCCCGGATTCGCGGGCCGAAATAGATGACCAGAAACGGGATCGCCACCAGCGGACCGACGCTGACCAGGATCAACGTGATCGGAATGCCCGTAATGAGCATCATCGCCACGCAGGAAATCACCATAAACACCGCGTTGGTCGTTTGCGTCACGCCGAAGGAGATCGCCTCGCGCACCGAGGTGACGTCGTTCATCACGTAACTGAGCAGCTTCCCGGTTCCCTGCCTGGAGAAAAAATCTTCGCTCAACCTGGAAAACTGGGCAAAAATGCGTCCGCGGGTCAAAAACTCGAACCGCCGTCCGAGCCTCATGATCGTATACTGCCCCAGCCCGAACATCACCCCGTAGGATACCGCGATGGCCAGCAGGATCAGGCTGTACTGAATGATTCCGTCCCGTCCCAGCGTCCCGTCCTTCAGCCCATCCGTTACCTTTCCCAGCATCTGGGGAAGCAAGGACTGGTCTACGTTGGATAAAATGATCAGAAGCACGGCGGTCAAGTAGAGCAGCTTGTTTTCCTTCAGATAGCGGGTGAGAAGTTCAAAGTTTTTCAAAATGATCGTCCCTCCTCATGCTGGATGTGTTATGTTCCCTTATCGATTCTTCACCTAAAATATAGCACAATTAAAAAAATCCGGGCCGCCGCCAAGCCGGTGACGCGGCCGCAAACCGTTGAGGCGGCTCGGTTTTTTCGCGGCAAAAAAAAATTTACGGCTTATGAAAACGCTCTATTCGCGAATGTTCTTAGAAAGAGGAATCGAGGGCACCGCTTGCATACGGCCGCAGCCCGGATTCGTGTGCGACTCAAATAGGATAGCGGCGACGAATAAACAAAAAAGGACCCGCGCTCCGCAGGAAAGGAATGCGGGCGCATGCCCATCCCTTCCATGCAGGGGAAGTCCTTTTTTTTCATCCATCACAAGGTTTCAAGGTGACGCTCGGGGGATCACACCGCCGTTTTTTTGGCGACGGGAATCCAGATTTCGCTCCGGAATGCCGGCGAGGAAGTGTCCTTGCTTTCGTTCCACAGCAGTTCCGGGCCTTCAACGGCTTCATACCCCGAAGACGGGAACCATTCGGAATAAATCCGCCCCCATACCGATTGCAGCGTTTCGGGAAAAGGACCGACCGCTTCGAACACGGCCCACGTCATGGCCGGCACCTCCAGCATCGACAGATGCTCAGGGCATTCGGCGGTTGTGGCCGCCCCGATGTAATGATCAAGCTCGCCCTGCTCTTCCATGCGGCCCTCCGAAAAATTCGCGGACGCGCTGATCAGCCCTCGAGGTTCAACGTTAGACAGCTTTTTCAGCAGGGTAATCGTCGTTTCGTCCAGGCTGGCCCACATGGAGGCGATTTCCGGATTGACGCCGCTGAACTTGATCGGGACCCTTTTTTTGAGCCCCACGATGCGAAATGCCTCTTTTTCCTCTAAACGATAGTTCATTTCTTCTCCCCCTTCAATGGATAAACGGAAGGTCATGGGTGGAAATGCTTTCAGCGGACGCCCTTGCTTTCGCGCCTCCGACGGGGCGATTCCATGCAGCTGCTGGAACGCCCTGGCGAACGAATCCGGCGAATGATACCCGTATTTGACGGCGGCATCGATCACCTTCATTGTTCCGGCGGCCAGTTCGATCGCGGCCAAAGTCAGGCGCCTGCGCCGAATGTATTCGGACAACGAAATGCCGGCCAGGAACGAAAACATTCTTTTAAAATGATATTCCGAGCACAACGCCAGCTGCGCCGCCTCTTGATAGTCGATGTCGCCGTCCAGGTTCTCTTCGATGTACCGGAGCGCCCGGTTCAAGTTTTGCAGCATATCCATTGGTTATGACCTCCTTTAATCTCATACTAACAGGATCAAGAAACGGGCATCCGACAATCCATGCACCGTTTTGCAGGGGCTCCTGGTCAGCCGAGACCCGCGTTTGTCTCTAAAATAAACGGCAGCCCTTATGAAGATGTTACTCTTCCGGGCTGCCGTCGTTCATTATTTATCTCCGATATAACGATTGCTTCCGGCTCCCCAACCCGCAAGCATATAGATGATGCCGGCCGCCATCAGCAAGATGATGGCTACCGTCCAGCTTCCGGTTACGTCGTGGACGAATCCGAACAGCAGCGGGCCGACCGCGGCCAATAAATAGCCGATCGATTGCGCCATTCCGGACAGCTCGGCAGCCTGCTGCGAATGATGCGTGCGAAGCACGAAAAACATCGTGGCCAGGCCAAAAGCGGACCCCGTCGCCATGCCGATCGGAATGACGGCGGCAGGCACCAGCGCCGCGACGCCGGTCATAAGCAGCGAGAATCCGATCATGAAGCATAGGAACGTAAGAAAGACAAGCAAACGCTGGTTCTTGAATTTGGCTGCCAGCACGGGCACGATAAACGTAACCGGCACGCTGAACAACTGCAACAGGGACAGCATCCAGCCTGCCGTCGAAGGACTCATGCCGCGTTCGGTCAAAATTTCGGGCAGCCAGGCGACCACGGAATAAAATACGAAAGATTGCAGTCCCATGACGATCGTGACCTGCCAAGCGAGCTTGGAGCCCCAAACGCCGCTTTTGCCCGAAACCTGCGCCTCGCCCGCCTGATGGCGGGAGCGCAGCTGCGGCAGCCAGACCAGCATCGCGATGGCCGAAAAGATGCCCCACATGACAAGCGATCCCCGCCACCCCGAATGCAGATGGGAAGCGACCGGGACGCTGATCCCCGAAGCCACCGCCGCAAAAATGTTCATCGATACCGAATAAATCCCCGTCATGACGCCCGTCCGCAGCGGGAAGTCCCGTTTGATCAAGCTTGGAAGCAGCACGTTGCTGAGCGCGATGCCGACGCCAAGCAAAATGGTCCCCGCAAACAACGCGGCCAGCGACGGGATAAAGCGTAATAACACGCCCGCAGTCACGGCGAAAACGCCGAGAAACAACGTCCGCTCCATCCCCCAGCTGCGCGATATTTTGGGTGCGAGCGGAGAAATGACCGCAAAGGCCAGAAGCGGAAACGTGGTCAGCAATCCGGCAAGCGTGTGGGACATGCCCATATCGCTGCGGATCGTTTCGATCAGCGGTCCCACCGCCGTGATCGGGGACCGGAGCGTCGTGGCGATCATGACGATCCCCAGCAGCAGCACCGCCGCCTTCACGCCGGTGGATGCGGCAGGATCGGTGTTTTGTTGAAATTTCGTTTCGGTTGCGTTATTCATGATGTGTTTTGTTTCCCCCTTGTATCTCTTTTAGCAATACGGTGCGCGAAGCGTCAAGATAGTCGCGGACAGCCTCCGCCGATCGGCTTTCGTCCTGCGCGACGATGGCTTCGATCAGCCGGGCGTTCAGCTCCGAATGAAGCTCCAACAAACACAGGTGGCTGCTGCCGTAACTCACCACCTGCCGGACGGATTCGCTGATGGAATCGTACAGGTCGCTCAAAATCGAATTATGCGCGGCCGCGATCATCTCTTTGTGAAATTCGTAATCCGCCCGGATGTAACCTTCGATATCCCCGGCAGCTTCCGCACGGATGCATGCCTCATAAGCCGAACGGATTCGGACGATATCCTCGGGCGTACGCCGGAGCGCCGCCAATCGCGCTCCCTCCTGCTCCAAAGCCGACCGGACTTCGAGCGTTTCGCTCAGCTTCGACCGTTCCAATCTCCGCGTCAATGCCGGCGCCAAGCTGCTGGCAGAGCACACATAGGTTCCATCCCCCTGCCTTGTCCGGAGCATGCCCGCATGGATCAGCGCGTGAATCGCTTCGCGGATCGTGTTCCGGCTGACGCCAAGCTCCTTGACGAGCTCGGGTTCCGCGGGAATGCGTTCGCCGACCGGCCATGTCCCGTCTTCGATAAGCCGCTCGAGCTGGGCGGCGATTTGTTCGACCAACGTTTGTTTCGTCGGGCGTTGAAGTGTCATCGGCAATTCCTCCAAACATCGGATGTTTGGTTCGATTATAACACTATTTTCATATCCATGCTATCTTTCAGAAAAAATTTCGAAAATCCGATGTAAACAACAAAAAAAAAGACCGCTTTTCAAAGCAGCCTTTTTCAAAGAAATGGATCCTATTATGCCTGCAATTCTCGGCGTTCCGCCGCCACTTTGTTTTTATGCAGGGCAGGAAGCTTGATGAACAGGAAATTGTAAATTTCGACAAGAGCGATCGCGCCGATGACGTCCATGATGACGTGTTGTTTGATAAACAAGGTCGATAAAATAATAAGCAGCGACATGCCGGTGATCAAAGCGGCGTTTTTGCGGTTGCGCGCCGGGCTTTGCCATATCATCCGCATCACCATGTAGCTGGAGAAGCAGTGAATGCTCGGAAAACAGTTAAACGGTTGGTCCCGTTTGTAAATGAACCGCATCAGCATCGCAAACGGATCGTCCCCGACGACGACGGGCCGCGGCACGGTCGTTTGAAACACCAGATAAATGACGTAACACGTAAGGGCGCAGACCGTGTACAACAAGATGGAACGGTAGAACGACGGCCGGTCCTTGAAAAAGAAATACACGATGCACACATAGATGTAAAAAATCCAGACTCCGTACGGGAGAGCAAAATATTTAATGAACGGCGTTGCCTGGTCCAATGGCGTGACAAGCGAATAGACGTTGTCCGTCGGCTGGTTTACCAGTTGATAAAGGCTCCCGAGCACGGGAAAAACAAGCATCAATAAAAGAGGAGCCCAGCGTTGCATCGGCCTAGGGATCCTGTTTTTTAGCCAAGACATGGGATCAATACCTTTCCAATTTCGAAATCGGGTCATCGGACAACCGCTTTTATCCAAAACTCACTGATTCATTGTACTCCGCCATCCGCCATCATTCAACACCGATAAATGTAGATATTTCGTGAAGTTTTCGTGCTTTTCGGCGGTTCCGAATGATTATCGCGCGCAAAACGCAAAAAAAAGCCCCCGTACCTTACAGGCACGAAGGCTTCCTGAATGCTTCCTAACGTTTTAGTTTGCGGTTGTTGATCCACAGCGGAATGCGGAAAAGCAGGTTGATGAGCAAAACGACGACGACCAGCACGGCCGCGGACCGCTGCGCGATCGATGCGGCATCTTCCACGATCGCTTCCGACTGCACGTACCACAGATGGACGGCAAGCGTTTCGCCGGGCGCAAACAGGTTGAAATCCCACATTTCGCCCGACGTGCTGAGACCCGCCGTGAGCAGAATGACGGCCGATTCGCCGAAGGCGCGGCCTGCCACCAGGCAGATGCCCGTTATGATGCCCTGCAGCGCGATCGGCAGCACGACGGTGCGGATGCATTGGAACCGGGTCATTCCGAGCGCATAGGAAGCATTTTTAACGTCATGGGGCACGGCGCGGACCGCTTCTTCGGTCACCCTGGCCAGCATGGGCAAATTGAGGAAGGCAAGACTGACCGCCCCGCCCAGGATCGTCAAGCCGATCTGGAAATACTCGGCAAAAATCGCGAGACCGAGCATGCCGAAAACGATCGACGGAACGGATGACAAGCTCTCCACGCAGATGCGGAGCACCTCGGTCAGCTTGTTTTCGGGCGCGTATTCGGCCATGTAAATGCCGGCTCCGACCCCGATGGGAATCGAAATGACCAGCGACAAAAACAAAATGTAGAAGGAGTTGAACAACACCGGGCCGATGCCGCCCCCCGGGTCGATATCCTCCGGCACTTTCGTCAAAAAATCCAGCGTCAGGCCGGGGAGCCCTTTGCCGAGAATCGTAAGCAACAGCCAGAATATCAGCAGCAGCACGAGCGCCCCCAATCCATAAAAGGCGGCCGTGGCGAGCTTGTTATACGCAAGCGACCTTTGCATTTTGCGGCTTTGGGCCGTTGGCGTCATGTTTGGTCACTTCCCTTCCGTCCAAGATAACGGATCAACAGGATGAGCAGGAACGAAATGGCCAGCAGCAGCAAAGCCATCATATGAAGCGCGTAGTTCCAGGTCGAATCGAATTCGACGTTGGAGATTTGCATGACGATGTTGCTCGTCAGGACGGATGCCGGAGTGAATAACGTCGTGGCAAGCTGCGCGGTATTCCCGATGACCATGACGACCGCCATCGTTTCCCCGATCGCCCGGGTCATCCCCATAATCACGGCCGCGACGATTCCCCGCCCCGCCGCCGGAATCACGACCCTCATCGTCACCTGCAGGCGCGTCGATCCAAGCGCATACGCCGCTTCGCGGTACTTCTTCGGCACCATCGAAATCGCTTCGTCGCTGATCCGGCAAATGGTCGGAAGCACCATCAGCGCAAGCACCAGAGCCGCGGCAAGCAGCCCGTCGCCCAAATTTTCCCCGCTCATCCGGCGCAGGACCGGAATCAATACCGTGAGGCCGAGATAGCCGTAGACGATGGACGGAATGCCGACCAGCAGATCCAGCACCGGACGCATCATGTTCCGCAGCCATTTCGGAGCGATTTCGGCGATCAGCACGGCCATGCCGACCGCAACCGGCACCGCCATGGCCAACGTCAGCGCCGTCAAAGATAACGTATTGACGATGATGCCGGCCGCCCCGAAGCTGTCGTTTTCCGGCGTCCAATCGAACGACAGGAAAAAGTCGGCCAGGGAAATATGGGCGAAGGTCAACAACGCCGTTTTGCCGATAAAAAAGATGACGAGCCCGAGCACGAAGCAAAGGGCCAAAATGCTGAACAGGAAATAATACTTAAACAACCGATCCGCGAAACGGGCGCGAACGTAACGGCCGAACCGTCCGTCCGCCGGCTTCGCGAGCGAACCCGATTTATCGGGCATCATTGGCCGGGCAGAGGTGCTCACTCAGGTTTCCTCCCATAAAGCGGCCAGCCCCGTGATCAGGGCTGGCCGCTCGATATTCCTTGTTAAGGCATCAATCACGTACCGCTGACGGTATTAGCGCATCGCCGAAATCGGAATGAATTTCAGCTTTTTGAGCGATCCCTGCTGAAACTTCGCGCTTTGCACGTATTCGATGAACGCTTTCGTCGCGCCTGTCGGCTGTCCTTTGGTCATGTAATAACCGTACGCCCAAATTTTGTACGTGCCGTTGATGACGTTGTCGGTCGTCGGGGCCACGCCGTTGAAGCTGACGGCTTTTACGTCACTGTTCACGTATACCAGGTCGATGTAGCCGATGGCGTTCGGCGTCGTCGCCACGGCCGTTTTCATGTCGCCGCTGGAGCCGACTTCCTTGTAGTTTTTGTCCTTTTTCACGATGTCGCCGCCTCCCAGCGCTTTGGCCTGGTAGTTGACGCGAGTGCCGGAGCCGAAAGCGCGGGTGATGACGACGATGTCCGCATTGTCTCCGCCGACTTCCTTCCAGTTGGTGATTTTGCCGGAATAAATGCCTTTCAGCTGCTCGGTCGTCAGGTTATTGACCTTTACGTTTTTGTTCACGATCGTTGCGAACGGAATGACTGCAACTTTGTTGGCGACTTGGCCGTCAAATGCTTTGAAACCGGGGACGTCCATGCTGGCGTCCCAATCGCAGGCGCCGATGTCGGCGATGCCTTTTTTCACGGCCTGAGGTCCGGTCACGGAGCCTTTGCCGGAAGCGGCGATTTTGACTTTAGGGTTCAGCTTTTGAAATTCCTTGGCTGCTTGCAGCGTCAAAGGAAGAAGCGCCGTCGAACCGTTGATCGTAATTTTGCCCGACAATCCCGAAGCCGCCGAAGCGGAGCCGACGAGGGTGGATACCGCCACAAGCGAGGCTGCGGCCAGAAGCGACATTTTTTTGAACCATTTCATACGTATAATCTCCTCTCGATATGAAGCAAATTATTTGGTAAGCTGGTCGGTTCTTCCGTTTTGAACCAAGATCACTTTGCCGTCCGCGACGACGGCCACGCGGGTGCCGTCTTCCGAAATGGCCAGGCCGGTAACGTCCGCCTTGGTGGCGTACACTTCGGTTTTGACGCCTGATACCAGGGCGTAGACCTTGCAGCTTCCGTCGGCAGCCACGCCGGCGGCAGCCAAATGGCCGCTTGGGCTCGAAGCGCTGAGCAAGAAGTCCGCGTCCGCGATCAAATCCCGGGTACCGCCGCTTGCGGAAACGGCTTTGATCGTTCCTTTGGCATTCGCTTGTTCCGGATCGGCGCTCAAATACGCCACGCTGCCATTGCCCAGGAAGGCGGGATACAGTTTGTTGTCCCCGGAGGCCGTCAGCGCTGCGGGTTTGGCGTCCTTCACGCCGAGATCCAACGTATAGATTTGCTCCCCGGCGCCGGAATAATCGATTTTGAGGGAATCTTCCGTGCTCTCTTTGTCGTTTTGCGCAACGCCAGTCTCGGTGACGATATAGGCGATTTTCTTCTCGTCGGCCGAAACGCGGACCTCGGATTTATTTTCGACCTTGTCGGCCAAAATTTCGGTGATTTGACCCGTGTCCACGGAGACGCACGAGATTTTTTCCTGTTTGTCCCCCTGAATGAAATAGATTTTTTTGCCGTCGGCCGTCCAGGCCAGATCCGTCTTCACGGAGGTGTCCGCCCCCAGCTTGTACGGCTCTCCGCCGTTCAGGCTGACGAGGTACAGCTGTCCGGTTTCGTCCGTGTATGCGGCGAGGTCGCCGTTCGGAGAAATTGTCATATTCGACGCGTTCGGATTTGAAAATAATAAACGTGAGCTGTAATCGGAGCTGAGGCTGTACAATTGGGCCGGATCGGCATCCTCCTTCAAGGCGACGAGTCGGCCATTGGCGTCGAAAGAAACGGAAGCGAAACTTCCCTCGATTCTCCCCGCCGTCAGGATTTGCAGCGTATCCCCGCCAGCGATGACTTCGCCTCCCAGAGCGGCTACGACGGGGTTCAGCTCAACGAAAGCACGATTGTCCTGAATGACGGGAGCGGCCGTAAAGGTCCGTGCTTCGCCGTCAAGCTTGAAGGTCTTGGAACCCGATTGCAGCTGCAGGGTATGCCCGTTTTTGCCGGTCTTTACCGTGATGAGGCCCTTGGCGGAAGTTGCGGCCGCGCCGTACATTTTAGCCAGATCGCCCAGCGCGATCAGTTTCCCGTTTCCGGCTTTCAGCATGGAGACGGTCATGTTTTGGCCGTTGACGCGGATGCTTTCGCTCGCTACCGCGAATTTGGCCGGTGAGACTTGGGATGCAGTGCTTTGGTCCTGCGCCCGCAATGCTTTGGCCTCCGGCGCTCCCGCCGACAGCGCGGCCGTCACGAAAGCCGCTGCGGCAATGGTCTGCAGCATTTTATTGGTTTTCAAATCGCTCACCCTTTTCTTCTCTTTTTTCTTCGCTTCGATGAATCTAGGTCTATTTTCATATAGATTTGTTAGATTGGTTTGATTGGTATGTTATGGAAACATAAAATATTTACCGTTGTCATTTGGAAAAATAGGTATTATCCTAGTTAAAAATAAAGCTTTTCCAAGAAACATGGCTAATGATGGGACTTTTTGTGTTAACCCATTGTTAACTGAAGTGATGGAGGCCAAAAACGTGTATGTAATCGCATTTATTTTATCGCTTGTCATCGTGCTGGCATTGATTCCTCCCCTGAGAAAGCTGGCCATCCGGGTCGATTTCGTTGACAGGCCGACAAGCCGGAAAATCCATAAAGAACCTGTCCCCCATTTGGCGAGTATCGCCATTTTCCTGGGATTCATGATTCCGTACCTCATCCTGAGCCGTCATTGGGATGCGGAAATGGCCGGCATCATCGCCGGTTCGCTCCTCATCCTCGGCATCGGCATGGTGGACGACTGGTACAAAACGCGCGGCAAAGACTTTCCGGCGCTGCCGAAAACGGTGGTGCAGGTGGGAGCGGCCGTGATCGTCTACTTCTCCGGCATCTCCTTCGTCGGGGTGACAATTCCGTTTGCCGGGCATATGATCGTATTCCCTGAGTGGCTCCAGTTCATCCTGACCATCCTTTGGATTTTCGGCGTCACGACCGTCATCAACTTTATGGACGGACTGGACGGGTTGTCGGGAGGCGTAGCCGGCATTTCCGCGCTGACCTTGTTTATCGTCGCGATTTCCAAAGGTCAGACGCAGTCGGCGATCATGGCGATCATCCTCGTGGGGGTGGCGCTCGGCTACTTGAAGTACAACAAACCGCCGGCCAAAATTTACATGGGGGACGCAGGTGCCACGTTTATCGGGTTCATGCTCGGCATCATCGCGCTGGACGGAGCCTTCAAGCAGGTTACCGTCATCTCGATCCTGGTTCCGGTGCTGGCGCTCGGCGTGCCGATCTTCGACAACATTTACGTGATCATCAAACGTTATTTGAACGGAAAACCGGTATACAAGGCCGACCGAAGCCAGATTCACTACCGGCTGTTGTCCTGGGGGCTGAGCCCGAAGCAGGCCGTCTTGTTCATCTATTTGATCAGCGCCTGCCTGTCGCTTTCGTCCATCATTTTAATGCTGCTGAGCAAATCTTCGTAAACAGCCAAAAGCTCCATGCCTGCAAACAGGCATGGAGCTTTTTTTCGTGTTACGCAGGCGACCGCTTGCGCAGCATCGACCGAAAAATCGCCTTCAGCAGCGGCGGAACCGCCAGGAAGATAAACAATGTCCTGAACAGCTGATAGCAAATGACAACCGACAGATCGGCTCCGGCCTCTTTGCCGATGATGCCCATTTGATCCATTCCGCCCGGGGCAAGGCCCAAAAAGGCGGTGACGATCGAGACGTCATGAAGCCGGGTAAACAGCAGGCTCAGGCCGATGGAGCAAAGGATCAGCAGCACCCCGCTGAACGCCGCGAGAACGATGATCCGCAGCTTGTTCCCGAGCTGCTCCGGTTTGAGCAGCATCCCGACGTACACGCCGATGACCAGCTGCGAGGCGTTCAGGACGACGGCGGGGAGCGCATGTCCGGCATACCCCGATAATTGCAGCAGGACGGTTGCGATCATCGGGCCGAGCAGATAAGCCGTCGGAAATTTGATCCGCTGCCCGACCACGGCAAAAAGCGTGCATAACACCGCAAAACCGATCACGTGCGGAAACAGTCCGTCCCACCCTGCAGAGGAGGCGGCATGCGTCGCGGCAGCCGTTTCGCGACCGCCGGTTCCCCCAAAAAATGGGCTGAACACCAGCAGCGGCACAAAAAAGATAATCATCATCAGGCGCGACACCTGCAAAAAAGTGACGACCGTAATGTCGATGCCTTCGATGTCGTCCGCCAGCGAAACCATTTGCGTCAAGCCGCCCGGAATGCTGCCCATCAGCACCGTCGGAAACGGTACGCCGGACAGTTTCGACACAAGCGCCGCAATGGCGAGGCTGCCTAAGAGCAGCAGGACCGTCAGCAGAACCATGGACGGCAGCTGCCGTCCGATCTGACGCAGCGTCTCCGCCGTAAACGCCAGCCCGATCGTGTAGCCGACGATGATCATGCCGCTATTGCGGACGGCGGTCGGGCATACCGGCTTGATCCTCCGTATCGCTTTGGATGCGATCAGCGTCACGATCATCGGGCCGAGCAACCACGGGACGGGCATGTGGATCCACTTGAACGCAAATCCGCCAATAATGCCAAGCACCAATGTATAGAGCAGGCGGAACCCGTTAGCGGACATGGGCGGTCAGCTCATCGATCCGTTTTTGGACATCCCCTTTAAATACCCCGCCATGATAACAAATCACGGTTTCAATATCATAATCCTTGAATTTACGAACCGACTTCAGCGCCGTATCCATATCCGGGGTGGCCTGCGGCACCGGACCGTGAAGCTCGCCGTTATGAACGATGAGTGCATCGCCCGCAATCAGCGTTTTGCTGTTCGCGTGGTACAGGCTGGTATGGCCCGGCGTATGCCCGGGCGTATGAACGACCGTCAGGCCTCCGCCGAACGGCAGCACGTCGCCTTCCACGAAAGTATGCGTCACGTGGGCAGGAGTTTCCCGGGAAAACGCCCGCCGAAAATCGGTATACGTCTGTTCCGACAGCATTTTTTGAAGCATTTCCTCCATCCCGGGACGCATCTTGAGCAAAGGAAGCTCGCCGTCGATATACGGACGGTCTTCCTCGTGGGCGTATACTTTCAATGTTTCGCCGGAAGCCGCGATAAATTGCGGCAGCGAACCGACATGATCAAGATCCTGATGCGTCAACACGACGGCGGCCGGCGCCGGCGACGTGTAGCCTTCCTGCCTTACAAGCTCCTTGATCGCCTCGTAGTGCCCCGGGAGCCCGGTATCCACCAACACCCATTCGCCGTCTTCCCCGATCACCACCGGATGGAATACCATGCCGGCGCTTTCGTCCGATAGGTCCAACATCGTTAATCGTGCAGCTATTTTCATTGACGTCCAAAGCGAATCGCTTTGGTTCACCTCCCCAATAATATTAAAAACCCATGAGTCCATTATATGACTCTTGGGTTCTATCCGTCAATCGCTATCATTGACCTTCTTCTGCCGTCATGTCAAAATACAAAATGAGGTGGGCGTCATGGAGATATTGAAACGACAGCAAATTGTGAATACAGCCATGGAAATATTCAAGGAAAAAGGTTACGTCGCGGCTTCGATGAAGGACATCGCGGAAGCTTGCGGCATGGCCAAAGGCAGCATCTATAAGCTGTTTCCCTCGAAAGAGGATCTGTTTACCGCGGTATTCGAGGCCTGCCATCAGACCATGTTCGCCAAGGCGAAGGAACTGGATCTTGAGCCTTGCCCCGATCCGAAGGAACAACTGCGGCGGAAAATCGAATTTCAGCTGCGCTACATGCTTGAAAACTATTATTTTACGAGCGAATTCAAGGAATTGCCCGTGAAGGATCATGAGCATTTCATCCTTGCATGGAAAAAGAAAAGAACGATGCTGCTCAACCTGCACCGCGACTTTTTTGTTGAGGCCTACGGCGAAAAAATCGGGAAGCATATATGGGATGTCGTTACCATTTTCAGGGGCATGCTGAGGGAGTATCTGGCTTATGCCAAACAAAAGGTCGTCCGGCAGCCGCTTTCGGAGCTTGCACGTTTTATACAGCAGCGAATGGATGCCGTCGTACGCGACATGCTCGAAGAAGACGCCGCTCCGGTGATGGACGAGCACAGCGTTTACGTGAACGAACTTCATCCGGCCGACCCTGCCGCGGTGCAGGAATACGTCCAGGAATTTTTGGATTCGTTGAAGGACCAATTGGACGAGCTCCCGATGGCCGAACACCAGCGAAAGGAGCTGCAGGACGTGATCCGGTTGCTCAAGCAGGAGTTCGAGCGGCCGGACCCCAATCCTACGCTGCTCCACGTGTATGTCTCTTTTCTCGAAAATAATCCCGCCGTCGGCGCCTATGCCAAACAGCTCAGCTTTATGTTTTGAACGAACAGCCATAGCAAAATGACCCGAATACGAGGACCATGGACGGTTTGCCTCGATTCGGGTCATTTTAATGTTAACGGGATGCGCCTTTTACGGAAGGCTTCCCCACGGATTCGCCTTGGATGAGCGTTACGTAGATGCGCTCATGCTCGACTTTTTCGCCGGAAATGATTTTGATGAGCTGCTCCGACGCGAGCGCCCCCCATTTCCGTTTGGAATAGTCGATGGTGGCCAGCCGCGGCTGCATATACCGGGTCAGCTCGATATTATCGAAACCGATCAAATGGATCTGCTCGCCGATCCGGAACTCCGTATCGGCCAGCCGGTTGCACAGGCCGATCGCCATCTCGTCGTTCAGGCAAAACACCGCGACGGGTTCCGTATACTCCCGCATGATTTGTTCGGCGGCCTTTTCTCCCCCGCTTTTTTTGAAGTCGCCTTGAATTTCGATCCATTCGATGTCGCTGCGCCGGTCCGCAACCATTTTGACGGCTTTCATGCGCTGGATCGAGTCGAAGGACCCTTCGGGACCGGATACGATATAGATCTTTTTATGGCCTTGCTCCACCAAATATTCGGTGGCCAAGGTCGCCCCGGCCTTATTGTCGAGCAAAACCTGATTGATGTTCGGATGATCCAGCTCGCGGTCGAGCACGACGATTTTATGGTTGCGGTCCGCGTACTTCAGCAGTTCCTCGCTGGAGAACGTATGGTCCAGTATGACCGCGCCGTCGATCAAGCGCTCAGGCAGCATGCGGTGGGACTGCTTGCCGCTGCAGACGATGAGGTCGTAACCCTGCGAGTTGCAGACCTCCTTCATGCCGTCCAGCAGTTCCCCGTACACATCCCCTTTAAAGTCCGTCAGGAATACGCCGAGAATTTTCGTCTCCCGTTTTTTCAGCGTTCTGGCAGCGGCGTTCGGAACATAGTTCAGCTCTTTGGCGATTGCCAGTATTTTCGAGCTGGTTTCGTCCGTCACCTTGCTGCTGCCGTTCAGGGCATAAGATACCGTCGAAATGGAGACTCCGGCTTTTTTAGCGATATCCTTTATACTTACCAATTTGTCCTCGCTCCTTATCGTTGTTCGCCGGGGAATTTTGCAGGCGAGGCGCCTGCTGGCGCCCCTTTCCCGCAAAATCCCGTTCATTCTTGGATGAATTGGATCCTATGGAAAATGGCGATCCGTTAAGATCGCCTAAAAATTTACATAAAAATTTCAACGACGTTATGATCGTCCTTCATCGCCTGCTCAAAGGCTTCCTTGCTGATGCGCAAGCCGCCCTCGCGGTAAGGATTGGCCACCCGCTCCGCCTGGAGCGGATTGCCGTTTAGCGTCACGCGGCTGACGGAAGCGCCGGATATATGATAAACGAAGGTAACCTTCACCCCGTCGTATTCGAAATCGAAATGCATTCCGTCCAGCGATGCCGGCAGCACAGGGTCGATCGTCAGTCCGCCTTGGTCCTGGCGAATGCCGAGGGCATTCGAAATCAGCTGGTTCATGTAAATCCCCGGACCGCTGGAATAAATCCGCCATCCGCCTTTCACCTGCACCTTGCCGCTGCGCAGGTCGTCAAAATGCGTCTGCGCCTCGTAGCGGTTGTTGAACTTGCCGTCCGAGCTGCTGAAATACGCGTTGCTCTGCCGCATCTCCGCATTCGGCACGACGTCGCGGATGCCCACCGGGTTAATGACGTTAAGCCCGTTCCATACGTCGTCCGCATGTCCCAGCTTCGCCATCGCTTCGATGAACCGGATGTGGGCATGGACATATTGAAGCCCAACCTCGCGTCCGAAATTCGAAGCCTGCTCCGCCCGTTTGAAATGCGTGCTGACGCCTCCGGCGTACTGGGCGGGACGGTTCATCAAACGAACGCCGTCAGGGAAGAACAGCTTTTCCTTGATCAATGCGTAATGCGATTTTGCGCGCTCCGGATCGAGCAGTTCCGCGATCATGCTGCGCGTCATCGGCAGCAGGCGGTATTGGATGCCCGTTTCGGTGTCCGTCGGATGCAGCATCAGCTTGGCGTCGGCAGGGTCTTCCATGTAGAGGAATCCCGGAATAACGTCGGTTTGCAGCATATACCGGTGGTAATCGCGTTTGATGCCGTCCGCCATTTTCTGCAGCTCCGCCGCAAAGGACGGCTCTTCCGCCAGCAGCGCCGCGGACAGCTGGGTAAACGTCTGGTACGTCAGGGCCACCGTCCAGCTGCTGACCATGTATTTCTTGAGCTGGGCGTTCGCCGGCTGCAGGGTGTCGTCCCAGTCCCCGTCGCCGTAAGACGACAAATACGTATCATGCAGGAAGTGGCTGCGGATGTAGCCGATTTCCTTATGCACATGCTCGAGCAGCGTGTAGGTTTGTTCCGTGAACTTGAAGCTTCCTTTAACGGTATAGGAAACCTTTTCCTTCAAAATACTGTAATCCCGCGTAGCCGTCAAATAATCGCTGAGCACCTTGAGCGGCCAGACGATAATGTCGCCGTGGCTCTCTTCCTGCTGCACCGGGGCATACCGGTCGAACATGAACCACTGCGGCCAGTTTCCGTCATCCTCGTATTGATGGGAATATACGGTAAGTAAAATATCCCGGACCTGACCGAATTTTTGCGTGGCCATGAAGTACTCCGACGGTCCCTGGCACACGTCGCGCGTTCCCCATGCCGCGCCGCCGTATTGCTCCAGGCCATGCGGAACCGAATAATGGACGAGCATGTTATGCGTGTACCACCAAGCCAGCGCGTTCACTTTGAAGAAGTCGGCGCCCTCGGTTCCGTCCCCGCCGGTAAGGCGGAATCCGTTCATGACCTCCCGGTAGAAATCGCGATATTTGGTGATCTCTTCCTCGGCGTTTTTGTCTTCGGCCGGAATCTGTTCGCCGTTCAGCAAACCTTGCACCGTCAGGGTCCACTCGCGGGTTGCCTCGATTTGCATCGTATAGAGCGACGCGCAGCCGGCCGGTACGCCTTCCGCAAGCACGGTCTCGTCGCCGATCTCGGCTGCGGCGCCATCCAGCCGCATGCGGTATTGCAAGTTCGGGTAGGCTTCCTTGCGGATGTCATCCTGCCCGCCGAAGAAGGTAAGGACGCCGTTTTCGTTCGTCATGCGAACCGGCGCTTCGTATTCGTTGACGTTCATCGTCACTTGGCTTGTCACGAGGAAACGATACGCCTTACCGCTTTCGGAACGAACGTTCAGCCGCACTTCCGGCGTGTCCACGGTCGTAAAGTTCGTGATGATCAGCATGTCGCCCGTCGTTTTGTAATACCAGCGCACATAGTTAAAGCCGATTTCGAACAGCGAGGGCATCGTCAGCAGCCGGTATTGCCCGTCCACTTCGACGTAAATCCGCTGTCCGGCCGTTTTCGGCACGTTTAGCGCGTTTCGGGCGTTGCTCATCATTTTGTTGAAGTTCGTGTTGCCCACGACCAGATGCGAGTTGAAAATGCCGTACATGTAAGACGTGGTCGTGATGACCGTTGCCCCGAATTCAACGTTGTTCCCGCTCATCAAAATATGGCCGTGCGGACGTTCAACCAGCAATTCTTTTTCTTTGCATACGATATGTTCATAGGAATCCGTGAAAAACGAAAGGAGCTGTCCGCCTTCGCGTTCTTCCTGTTGTCTCTTATGTTCCGGGAAACGCGCATCGATTTCCTCCGCCGACATGGAGAGGGTTTGCAGCGGTTCGCCGATGGTTCCGTTAAACCGAACGGCAGGCAGCTGCCGCAGCGTGTCCTTTTCGCCTTCGGCCAAATAAGCCTCCCAAGCCTGCTGAACCTCGGCTTTATACTCGAGCTCGGTTACCGCGGCCGCATGGTTTTCTTTGAACAGGCCGTAAAATACGAAACGCGCTTCGCCGTCAAGCGTCACCCGCTCGGATTGCAGCGCCGTGTACGCAAACTCGTATTGATAGATTTCATTGGCCAGCCCGGCCTTGCTTAGACAGGAAGGCACGTTTGTTTCCTTGTAGGACAAGCCGAAAAATTGAAAGCCGTCCGTCGAATAGCCGGTAGCGCGCGTCAAGGCGCCTTGCTGGATATAAGGGAACGCGCCGCCGCTTTGCGGCATGTTTTGTCTGGAGCAAACGACGTAACCGAAATCATCGTCCTCGAAAACGGTATGGTCGATATATTGGGACAAATAGGCTTCGTTGCTGCGCACCGCCCCGATGTCGGCATTGCCGAGATCCTGTCCGTAGATGATGTCGATGCTTACCCCTTCGCCCCGGGCGACCACGTCCCAGAACCAGACGCCGAGCGGAGACACGGCAAAAGTCACGCGGTATTCGACGCCGTCGGCGCTGCCTTCCCAAAGAATCCGGCGTTGCCCGGCGCTTACTTTGCTTTGGGAACGGATGCCGAGCAGAGGGTAAAACGAAATGCCCGACTCGCGGTGAATACGCAGGTACAGGTTATTCAAAGCTCCTTCGATCGGGCTTGCCACCAGTTGGTTTATCATGGTTTGGCCGCTTAGAGCCTGGTGCAAATCGCCGCTTTCCCAAAAGGTAAAGCTCAAATCACCCGCTTGGATGTTTAGCTTAGAGTTCGTAATCGTGGCTGTCATATGTTGTTAATTCCTCCTAACCCTTGAAATAAACCTGCGAGCGCGGTGTCCGGATCGTGCCGGAGAGGCCGTCAGGCCCCTCGCACGGTCCGCCTTCATTCACGTTCACCTGTTTCGATTAAACCAGCTTAAAGGACGCTTCCAGCGTGTCGCGGCTGTTCGCCCCCACGAATACCCGGAAGGAACCGGGATCGCTTGCGAAACCGAGATCGGAATGATGGTACCGCAGCTGCTCTTCCGTCAACGTGAAGGTGGCGGTTTGGCTCTCGCCCGGCTGAAGCTCCAACCGTTCAAACCCTTTAAGCTCGCGGAGCGGACGGACGACCTCTCCCGCCACGTCGCGAACGTACAATTGAACCGTTTCGATTCCGGCCCGTTCTCCCGTATTGGTTACCTTCACTTGCACCGTGATCGGTTCATCCGCCTTCATTTCCGGGCTCGACAGGGTCAAATCGCTGTATTCGAAGCTCGTGTACGAAAGGCCGAACCCGAACGGCAGCAGCGGATCGTTAGGGCTGTCGATATATTTGGATACGTAACGTTCGTCCGATTTGGAAGGATCCATCGGGCGTCCCGTATTAAAATGGTTGTAGTATACAGGCACTTGGCCTACCGATTGCGGGAAGGACATCGTCAGACGGCCGGACGGGTTCACGCGGCCGGTCAAAATGTCGGCGATCGCCGCCCCGCCTTCGCTGCCCGGGAACCAGGCTTCAAGCACCGCATCGGCCTCGTCGAATATGCCGTGCAAATCAAGCGGACGGCCGTTGAAAATGACGGCTGCCATCGGCTTGCCGAGCGCCTTCAGCTGCTCCGCCAGCTCGAGCTGCGCCTGAGGCAGGCGGATGTTCGTTCTGGAGCCGCCTTCGCCGCTCATCGCGGATTCTTCGCCAAGGGCCAACACGACGATGTCGGCGCTGCGGGCCGTTTCGAGCGCCGCCTCCAGCTGCTCCGGCGTCATGCTGTCGATGCCGCAGCCTTCGCTGACGGCAAGAGTTCCGGCGAAACGTTCCTTGAGCGCCGAAGCGAGCGGAGCCGCATCTTCCTTCTCCCCTACGCAGGACCACCAGCCGAGGATATCGTTGCTTTCCGCGAACGGGCCGATCAAGGCGACGCGGGCATCCTTTCGCAGCGGCAGCACGCCGTCGTTTTTGAGGAGAACGCTCGATTTGGCAGCCAGCTCATAGGAAACCCGGCGATGTTCCTCGCAGAAAAGAATTTCCTTCTCGCGCTCCGGGTCTGCCGCGCGAAGCGGATTTTCAAAAAGTCCGAGTTTGTCTTTCAGGCACAGGATGCGCAATACGGCTTCGTCGATGAGCGCTTCATCCACCTTGCCGCTCTCCACGAGCTCCGGCAAATGGCGGACGTAACAAGGGGTCATCATCTCGATGTCGACGCCGGCCCGGATCGCACGGTATGCCGCTTCGCGGTCGTCTTCGGCCGCGCCGTGCGCGATCATCTCCCGAATGGACGCCCAGTCGGAGATCAGCACGCCGTCGAATCCCCATTCGTCGCGCAAAATGCCGCGCATCAGTTTTTCGTTGCCGGTCGCCGGAATGCCGTCCACCGTGTTAAACGATGTCATGACCATTTCGCAGCCTTCGTCAAGCGCCGCTTTATAGGCCGGCAAATATTGCTCGCGAAGCTGCCGCTCGGACATGTTGACCGTATTGTAGTCCCGTCCGCCCTCCGGCGCGCCGTAAGCCGCAAAGTGTTTCACGCAAGCCGCCAGCCGGTCGGTTTCTTCTTTCAAATTGCTTCCTTGATAACCTCTGACGAAGGCGCGGGCAAACAATCCGTTGAGATAAGGATCCTCTCCGGTCGTTTCCATGACTCTTCCCCAGCGCGGATCGCGCACAAGATCGACCATCGGCGCAAACGTCACGTGAATGCCGGATACGGCCGACTCTTTGGCGGCGATTTCCGCGCTTTTCTCCGCCAGCTCCAAATCCCAGGAGCAGCCGATGGCGAGCGGGATCGGGAAAATCGTTTTAAAACCATGCACGACGTCCGCCATAAACATCAGCGGGATTCCCAGCCGGCTTTTTTTCAGGTACGATTGCTGCACGTCGATGACCGCCTGCGCCCCGGAAAGGCCAAGCACGGAACCGCTGCCGGTAACCATCGGCTCGGTAATTCCCATTTCCTCCATCGGTCCGGTCACTTGACCTTCGTTGTCCGTGCCTTCGTGAAAATGGGCGGTAAGCTGAAGCAATTGAGCGATTTTCTCTTCCAGCGTCATTTGTTGTATAAAGCCTTTTAATTGCTGAATATCCATACAGTTCCCTCCACTACCTGCTCAAACATTCAAGCGGGTTTTTTCTCTTTTTTTGCTGTACAGGCGCCTGGGCCGAAAATTGCTTCATTATATATGAAAGATTTATAGAACGCCGCGGGCCGTTGGAGACTCCGGCATTCTTTCTTCTTTCTCAGGAGCTTGCGCAACATCCGCCGCCCCGGAAGCGGGCAGGACGGATAGATTTTTGTTTCCATCCGCTTGTGCAAACTCCTCAATCAGAAGAGATGGGATGACTTCGTCTCTTTCACGGGGCCGGAAGCCCGCCGTCCCTGCTGGAAAATAGAGGGTTTTCCGGCCGTCATGAAGAGAAGAACCCGGCTGCACCCTAATGCTGCACACCGGGTTCACGGACGGGGGGGGTTGGGGTCAAGATCAACCCCCTCGCCCATCGTCCTTTTTTGAGATATCTTTACTTGGCGAATTTGCTGTTCAATTCATCCAGCACCGGTTGAACGAGGGATTGCTTGCTTTGCACCCATTTCTTCCAGTTGGTTTCCAGATCGCCGCTTTGCAGAATCAGGTTGGCATACTCGTTTTGATATTCGAACGTTGCTTGGCTTTTAGCTTTGGAATCATACAGCTGTACGTCCCAATCGTAAGTCGCCAGCTTGCCGCCTTCTTTGCCGAGTTTCGCTTTTTCTTGGAAAAGCTGCACGGCACGGTCGCGGTATTCCTTTTTGATCGCCGGGTTCACGACGCTGAAGTCGTCGCCCAGGACATACAGGCCTTCAAAACGCGCAGGATATTTGTCTTCGAGCGTCGTTCCTTCCGGAAGCAGGCTGACCAGCTCGTTTTTGTCGTCGTATTTCCAATCTTTGCCCTCGAAGCCCATGTTGACGAGCAATTGTCCTTCTTTGCTTGTCGAGTAATCGAGGATGTCCATGATGCGTTCAAACTTCTCTTGGCTGATGTTCGGCGAGAAGATCAGGGACGACCAGAAATTGACCTGCTCCAGGTTGCGGTATTTGCCGTCATCGCCGAGAACGATGGCCGTGTGGACCAGATCGTCGCTGCTGACGCCCAGGTTTTTCTGCATGTTTTTGTCCAGATCCTGTCTGTACGAAGCCAGGCCGCCGAGGGACATGATGCCGGCTACGCCTTTGACTCTGAAGTTGTCGGTGCCTTCGTTGTTTTTCCATGTGTAAAACTCAGGATTCAGCAGGCCTTCTTTATACGCTTTTTGCATCAGCTTCAGGCCGGTCAACGTTTCCGGATCCGCCGGACCCCAATGGAATTTGCCGTCTTCGCCTCTGTAGAATGCGGATTCCACGCGGGAGTGTTCGCTGTTGGCCATGATGATGTTCGTCAGGGCATCGTCCGCGTTATAAGACATCGGAACCAGCTTGGAGCCCAGTTTGCCCGGATCCTTCTCTTTGATCAGCTCGGCATAATGGATCAGCTCGCTTGTCGTGTATGCGTCCTTCAGCTCGAATCCGACGGCTTTCGCCCAGTCTTTGCGCAGCGCGATGACGCCGATTTGGTTCACGAGCGGGTCGGCCGGTTTGTTTTGGTAGTAGACCGGTTTCGGCAGAATGTACGTGCCGCCCGTCAGCTCTTCCAGTTTGTCGCCAAGGCCCGTCAGCTTGTAGGCTGCGGCTACGTTCGGCCAGCGTTCCTTCCAGTCATCCGGGAATTTGTACAAAAGTCCTTGGTCCACGTAATTCATGAAATCGCCATGCACGTAGTTCCAGCTTGCCACGTCAGGCAGGTCGCCGGAGTTGATCCACAGGCGGAGTTTTTCCGGCCAGGAATCCCATTGCACGTAGTTGTAATCCCACTCGACGTTAAACTTGTCCATCCAATATTTGTGGAATTCGTTGTCCAGCACGCCGTCCTTCACTTCGGTCGTCTGCGCGACGGAGATTTTCAGCTTGTCCTTGTAGTTGCCGTCCGCGTCTTTTTCGTTGCCGCCGGATGATGCCGAGTCTTTCGAGCAGGCAGTGACCGTCACCATAACCGCCGACAGCGCGACGGCCAGGAGAGGTTTAAGCAGCTTTTTGGTGTTCATGTTTTTCCCCCACTTTGATCAGATTTTTGCAATTAAAAATCTATTGTGTAATCAGGTCTTGATAGCCCCTGTCAACACCCCTTTGGCGAAGTGCTTTTGCAGCATCGGGAAGAAGCACATAATCGGCACCATCGATACGAAAACCGAAGCCATCTTCATTCCCGTGGAAAAACCGGATTTGTTCAGGGCGTCCACGCTGGACGCGTTCGAAACGTTTGTCGAGGATTCGACGATGATCGTTCTTAGGACGTTTTGCAGCGGCAGCATCTCCGCCTTTCGCAGGAAAATCATCGCGTCGTACCATCCGTTCCAGAAGGCGACGCCGTAGAACAGCGTAATCGTTGCCATGATCGGCGCGGCCAGCGGCAGCACGATGGAGAACAGGATCTTCCATTCCCCGGCTCCGTCGAGTCTGGCGGATTCCATCAGCGATTCCGGGAGGCCTTGGAAATAGTTCATCATCAGGATCATGTTGAAGGCGCTGAAACTGCCCACCAGGATGACGGACCACAAGGTACCGGTCAGGTGAAGCGACTTCATGACCAGGTAAAGCGGCACGATCCCGCCGTTGAAAATCATGGTGAACAGAACCAGGAAAAAGATCAGCTTTTTGCCCGGAAACTTGTCCCGGCTCAGGCCGTAGGCCATCGTGCTTGTCAGGAACAAGCTGAGCGGCAGCCCGACGACGAGAATTTTGATCGTATTCCAGAAGCCCGTCAAAATCCTTCCGTCATTCAACAACGCCTTATAAGCGTCCAGCGTCGGATGCTTCGGAAACAGCATCATCGGGTTATCGGCGTATTCTTTTTGCGAAGCGAACGAAATCGCGATCACGTTGATGAACGGGATGAGGATCATCAAGGACAAAATGATCAGGACGACCAGCAGCGCATAGTCGAGAAAGGTCATTTTGCCGATCCGGTATTTATGCCGTTTTGCGGTAGCGGTACTCATCTGTTATTCACTCCTTTCCTAGCGGAACAAGCCGTCTCCGCCCATCATTTTAGCCACTCGGTCGGCGGCCAGCAGCAGGATCATGTTCACCAGGGAACGGAACAAGCTGACGGCGGTCGAGAACGAGAAGTCCGTCGAGGACTGGAACGTAATGCGGTAGATGTATACGTCGAGCACCTGGGACACGTTTTGCGTGGCTGCGTTCGCCAAGTTGAAGATCTGGTCGAAGCCCGCGGACATCAAACCGCCCACGTTAAGAATGAACATGACGGTTACGGTCGGAAGAATGTTCGGCAGCGTAATTTTGAAAATTTGCTGCATCCGCGAAGCGCCGTCGATTTGGGCCGATTCGTACTGGTCCTGGTCGATGCCGGAAATGGCCGCCAGGAAGATGATCGCGCCCCAGCCGGTCGACTTCCAGATGTCGGTGAGAATCAGCATCGGCAGGAACATGTTTTCCGAGCCCAGGAAGTTGATCGTAGGCAGCCCCATCAGCTGCAGCGCGCTGTTCAGCAATCCGTCATAGGAAAGCACGTTGATGACGATCCCGGAAACGATGATCCAGGACAAAAACTGCGGAAACGTAAATACCGTTTGGAACAGCTTTTTCGTTTTGCGCATCCGCAGCTCGTTCAGCAGCAGCGCAAGAAGGATCGGGAACGGGAACGTGATGACCAGCTTGATGATGTTGACGTACAGCGTTCTCCACACGGCCTGCGCGAAGGTTGGGTCGCGGAAGACGTATTTGAAGTTTTCGAAGCCGACCCAAGGGCTTCCCCAAATGCCCTCATTGGCCTTGTAGTGCTTGAACGCCAGCGACAGACCGCCCATCGGCAGGTAAGCGAACAAAATCAACCAAACCAGGCCGGGAATCAGCAGGGTATAGGTCATTCGGTGCTTCCAGATTTCCTTGTACCAAGGAGTCGCGGAACGCGCTCGTAATTTTTTGTCAGGCCCTAAGGCTGCGGGTTTCAATTTGCATCGCCTCACTCTACTTATTTCTTTTCGTTGAACAGGAAGTCGAAAGCCGTTTTCAGGTGCCTTTCCCAGAAAAGCCAATCATGGGCTCCCGGGCCTTCCACGTACGCGAATTCGAACGGCGTGTTCCGCATGTAATCGGCGAACTCCCGGTTCATCCCGATAAAAGGATCTTCGGTTCCGCAGCAGCAAAGGACCGAAGGGAGCGGCCCGCCTTCGTCGATACGTTTCGCAGCCAGCGCGTACAAGTCCTGGTCCGGCTTGACCTGAAGGTCCGGTCCGAATACCGCCTGCATCTCCTTCGCCATCCCCGCTTCCATGTTCGGATCGCGGAGTCGCTTTTGGATATCGGTAACGCCGGATAAGGATACCGCTTTCGCATACCGGTCCGGATAGGTCAGGGCGCATTTCAAAGCACCGTACCCGCCCATCGACAAGCCGGCCACGTAGCTTTTTCCGGGATCTTCGTTCAGCCGGAGCAGCCGGCCGCAAAGGTCCGGAAGCTCCTGCGTCACGTAGCGGAAATATTCGAGACCGTATTCCATGTCCGTGTAGTAGCTTCGGTTGGCTTCCGGCATGATGACCGTGCAGCCGTATTTGGCCGCATACAGCTCGATCGTCGTCAGGCGGTGCCATGTACTGGCGTTGTCCCCGGCCCCGTGAAGAAGATAAAGCGTGCTGCTTGCCGGAACGCCGGCATCGACGGGCGAGATGACATGAATGTTGGTGGTCATCCGCAAGGCAGGCGAGCCGGTATCAATCGTTAAATGCGCCATATGTAACCCCTTTCAATCGCGTCGTTTTATAACATACAGTTGCAAAATTGGCTTTATTGTCTTTCGTCATTGATTAAACTTGCAAAATTCGACAAAAATTTCGGACGACTTGGCGAAACGTTTCTTTTATGCTCAAACCTCTCCCTCAAACGTCCAAATAATGCCCATTTTCCTGTAATGTTCGACCTTAGAGCCTCTGGCAATCCATTGTTCCAGTATTTCGTATAGACCGTTTTTTTAGTTTGTAAGCGATTCATTCGAATCGTTTCGATAACATCATAATCCCCTTGTCACCACATGTCAACTATCTTTTTCTAAAACCTCTTTCCATGACATGGAATGTTCATCATTCTACCAAAACGATCCATTTCTGGTCTCGATTTCAGCAGGAAGGCGATTGCCGGAGCGAAGTTGACAGGGGCATTCTCTTGTAATAAATTCTAGTTTAAAAGAATATCATGGAAACGTTTCTATGAAGAAGAAAGAAGGCTTAACATGTCCATATCGTTATCCGGTTTCGTGGATCGCGTATCGAGCCAACGTTTAAACGTGCTTTCGGCGCGCGTGCTTCAACATGGAGCGCCTGCCGCGGCATGGGACTTGACCCGGGATGAGCGTCGGCTGCAGCACTCGGTGAGCAAATCCTTCACGTGCATGGCGGTAGGGCTCGCGATTGCCGAAGGCAAGCTGTCCCTCGACGCAAAGCTTCAAGATTTTTTTCCGCAGCATGTCGGAGGGCATGTTGGCGCGCCCGCGGACATGCAGCCCGGGGAATTGACGCTGTACAATCTGCTCCGGATGTCTTCGGGCCATGATTCGCCCCCGCTGTGGGCCGAAGAAAGAGCGTCCCTCCAGGAAAAGGATTGGGTGAAATATTATATGTCCTTGCCGCTGGACAGGCCTCAAGGGGAAAAATTCACGTACAGCAGCGGCGACACGTTCGTGGTCTCCGCCCTGGTGCAAGCCGCTGTCGGCGAAACCGTCAAAGATTATTTGACGCCCCGCTTGTTCGAGCCGCTTGGCATACAGGACGTCAGTTGGGAGACCTCCCCGCTTGGCGTAACGCTCGGATGCGCGGGACTTTCCATCAGCAACGAGGAGCTCAGCCGGTTCGGGCAGCTTCTTTTGCAGAAAGGGATGTGGGAAGGCAAGCAGCTGGTGCCCGCGGAATGGATCGAATTTGCGACCCGCAAGCAGATCGACAACGAGGGCAGCCCGGATTGGAGCCAGGGTTACGGCTGCCAGTTCTGGATGTGCAGGCATGACGCTTACCGTGCCGACGGCGCGCACGGGCAGCTGTGCGTGGTGATTCCCGGCAAAAACGCCGTGATCGCGGTCAACAGCGAGGAAGACGACATTCAAGGGATTCTTGATGCCGTATGGGCGGAAATTTTGCCGCAGCTGTAATGGGGAGAAATGAGGATTTTGCAGCGGATTGCGAAGAAGCCAGCCGGATTTTCGGCTGGCTTCTTTGCGGATGCGGCTATAGATAAGCGGTATACAGTTTAATATGGGGGGTACATACACGCCTTGAGTGGGCGCACCTCCCGAAAGGGGGTAGTGCGATGAACATTTCGTTCGGTGAAGTGGATCACTGCGCGTAAGCTGTTCTCAAATTCTAACGGTTGTGACAGCGCCTATGTTGCTTAAAATGGTTCTCTGTAAGTTCTAACGGTTACCAATGAGCTTATTTGGAAAATTACCGTATGAAACTCGGCCCAAATGCCCTAATAACGTCAACCAGAACCGTTAAAAGATCATAACCTCCATATTCCCGGCATTAACCGCTGTGGCAATCGTTAGAAATTTACTTCCCTACTTTGACTTGCCTCCTCACCTTGACTACAACTCTTCGCGTCCAATTGTACCCTCGATTCCCTACATCTCCTCACATTCAATTGGTCTCCATGGTTCCTTATATCTCTTTGCGTTCAATGGTCTTTTTACTGGACTGTCAGACAACTTTTTTTAAGGGCTTTGCTTTGGCATTTTAGCAACTGCAAAGAAAAAAAGAGAAACCCAGCGTCTCCAAGACGTGGGTTTCTCGACAATCTGAGCCACTCTCAACGAGTGGCACACGTCCCAGGTCGGGGTACACCCCTTCGGGCTGACTGCGAAGCTGATGCTCCCGATGTTAATGCTCCGACGAACCCGGTTCGAATCCCCCGGAAATTTAAAAAGCCACTCGCAACGAGTGGCACCCGTCCCAAGTCGGGGTACATCCCTTCGGGCTGACTGCGAAGCTGATGCTCCCGAAGCTTATCCTCCGACGAACCTGGTTCGAATCCCCCGGAATTTAAAAAGCCACTCTCAACGAGTGGCACCCGTCCCAGGTCGGGGTACACCCCTTCGGGCTCACTGCGAAGCTTATGCTCCCGAAGCTGATCCTCCGACGAACCCGGTTCGAATCCCTCGGAATTTAAAAAGCCACTCTCAACGAGTGGCACCCGTCCCAAGTCGGGGTACATCCCTTCGGGCTGACTGCGAAGCTTATGCTCCCGATGATCCTCCGACGAACCCGGTTCGAATCCCTCGGAAATTAAAAAAGCCACTCTCAACGAGTGGCTTTGTACGTCCCAGGAGGGATTCGAACCCCCGACCGACGGCTTAGAAGGCCGTTGCTCTATCCTGCTGAGCTACTGGGACTTGTTATGTAATAGAAAAGCGATGCGTTTATTATTATAGCGCATTTTTCGGAAAATTCAAAGGGAAATTTTTAAAAATGAATCATCGCCATCTTCGCGGGGTAATATGATAACAGCAAACCCACGTCAAAGGAGTTTTTGCAATGCGTCAATTGCTGTCGGCCTTATCGTATTTCAGCATCTTTTTCGCACCGTTTCTCCTCCCCCTTATCATCTGGATCGCATGCAGGGAAGATTCGTATGTCGCCATGCATTCGAAACGGGCGCTGATCTCGCACATCCTTCCTTTCGTCGCGGCCTTACCGCTGCTTTTTCTTACGTTCGGCGCGGAGCATTTAGGCTCGGTGCTTGGATATATCATTTTGTTCATCATCATCTACTTCGGAACGTTCATCTACAACATCGTCAAAGGCATTCAAGTCCTTCGCGAATACGCGTAGCCGAAAAATCCCTTCCATTATATGTAACATTATCCAACCCAAAAACCTCCGATCGCCCGGAGGTTTTTGCGTTTTCAGGGGTACCTACTTATTGCCAAATCGTCTTGGGTTTTGCGGAACAGCCAAATTTCTGTCGTTTTTACTCAGGACTTCGTCAGCAAATTCAGTCTGGTGGGCATACTTGTTGCCTTTCGTCTTTTTGTACGTCGTTGCCACTTTCGCTCACCCCCCTAAGCATAGTATGGGATGGGATGCAAACCGCTATGACCTTCAATATCTGGCTCGCCTTACAGCTCTTCTTGGGCAAACGGCAGCGGAAATAACCGTTCCATCCCGCGACATCATCCCGCTTCTTGTGACAAGTTCTGGCGGCGACCTGCGCCCGGACAGACATTTAATGCCCTTCTTCGGCATATAACTGTATCACTTTCAGAAAAATGAGGAATTTGCAAAAGAAAGGATGATCCGTCATGTGCGGAATAACCGGTTTTATTGAATGGAGCGGCGATTTGACGCAGCATTCGCAGACTCTCGTAAAAATGACGGAAACCTTGACACCAAGGGGACCGGATGCCTCGGGAACCTGGATTTCGGGCCCCTGCGCCTTCGGGCATCGGAGGCTCAGCGTCATCGATCCGGAAAACGGGGCACAGCCCATGCTTGTATACGATGATGAGGATTTATACACCATAGTATATAACGGGGAATTGTACAACGCGGCCGAGCTCAAGCAGGAACTGAGAAAAAGAGGACATCACTTCCGGACGAATTGCGACACGGAAGTTCTTTTGGTCTCCTACATCGAATGGGGGCCTGCTTGCGTCGACAAGTTTAACGGCATTTTTGCTTTTGCCATCTGGGACAGCGTGCGGGAACAGGTCTTCATGGCCCGCGACCGATTGGGCGTCAAGCCGTTTTTCTACAGCCTGATCGGCGGCACCTTCATCTTCGGCTCCGAACCCAAAGCGCTGCTTCAGCATCCCAAAGTCGAACCGGTCGTCGGGCCGGAAGGTTTGGCGGAAATTTTCATCATCGGACCGGCACGTACGCCGGGGCAAGGCGTATACCGCGACATCCAGGAGCTGCGCGCGGGGCACGCGATGATATTTAGCCGCCAAGGTTTGCGCACGTATCCGTACTGGAAGCTGGACAGTTACCGGCACGAAGAAGATACCGAAACGACCGCCGCGCGGCTGCGCGAGCTCCTTCAAGATACGCTGGAGCGGCAGCTTGTCTCCGATGTGCCGGTATGCACGCTGCTTTCCGGCGGCCTCGATTCCAGCGCGCTGACGGCGCTTGCCGTGCAGTATTACAACCGGACGGGGCAAGGACGGATGGATACCTATTCGGTGGACTACGTCGGCAACGACAAACATTTCAAATCCCACGCCTTTCAGCCGGGAGCCGATGCTCCGTGGATTCAGCGCATGGTCGAAGAGCTCGGCACAAGGCATCATTTCATCGAATTCGACACGCCGGAGCTGATCGAGTCGCTGAACAACTCCACCTTGACGCGGGATTTGCCCGGCATGGCGGACGTGGACGGTTCCCTGTACCTGTTTTGCCGGGAAATCAAAAAAGGCGCCACCGTCGCCGTCTCCGGGGAAGCCGCGGACGAAATATTCGGCGGATACCCGTGGTTTCACCGCGATGACATGCTGAATTCGGGCACTTTTCCGTGGGCCGTCGCCTCCGACATGCGCGCAAGCCTGCTTTCTCCCGAAATCCGCGAGTGGACGCGGCCGCTCGAATACCTCGGGGACCGTTACGCCGAAGCCGTGCGGGAAGTGCCCAGGCTGCGCGGCGAAACCGGCAAACAGGCGCAAATGCGCGTGATGTCCTATTTGAACATTACCCGCTTCATGCCGACGCTGCTTGACCGCAAAGACCGCATGAGCATGGGGGTTGGCTTGGAGGTCCGCGTACCGTATTGCGACCACCGGCTGGTTCAATATGTGTGGAATATCCCGTGGGACATGAAAATGACCGGAGGCCGCGAAAAAGGCATTTTACGCAAGGCGCTGGAAGGCGTTCTGCCGGAAGACGTGTTGTACCGCAAAAAAAGCCCTTACCCGAAAACCCATAACCCCGATTTCCTGGCCGCCGTCAAACAGCAGGTGCTCGACATTCTCGACGACCCATCATCGCCGATCCTTCCCCTCATCGACCGGAATAAAATCCGCGAAATCGCCGCTTCCCCCGAAGCGTCAACGCATTTGCCCTGGTTCGGCCAGCTGATGTCCGGTCCGCAATTGTTCGCTTATTTGGCCCAAGTCAACCATTGGCTGAAAACCTATCATGTATCGATCAAATAAATAACGCCGACGCCACCAGGCTTCATTCGACCATCGTATCCGTTTGGGATCGGAGGTTACGCCTCCATGGCGCTCCATGCAAAAAAGCCCGTTCGCCGGAACGGGCTTTTTGCCGTTTTGCCGTTTCTAAGATGTGAAAGTGACTTGCATAGGAAAGAAAAGCTTTAACCGATAACCCCCTTGGACAAAATCAAATTGCCGTAAAGCGCCTTTTCCCCGGTGGCCACCACCGCATAAGCCTTTTTGGCGCGTTCATAAAAATCGAAACGTTCGATTTCCGCAAATTCGATGCCTTGTTCGACCCGATCCACCAAGCCCCGGTACACGTCCCAGACGGGAGTCTCCACCGGATCGCCGGGGGTCACCTGCATCAGCATGACCGGATGGGTTAAATAGCGGTTCAGCGGAAAAAGCTCCAGCGTCGCCGCCAGCAGCTCGGGAATGCCGTGCCCGTCCGCGCGGACCAGGCGTTTGGCCGTCGAAACGGCGGGAAAATTCGCGTCCGCAAACACAATTTCGTCGCCGTGTCCCATCTCGCATAAAACTTTCAGCAGCTCGGGGGACAGCAGCGGGGATATCCCTTTCAGCATGAGGAAGCCTCCTTTATGTCCTTCACATCACATCCCCTACTAATTACGATGTCGAACCGGGCAATCCTCCCCGGATGGAACAATATTGCCGGCGGTATTTCAGCGGGGACATGCCCGTCACTTCCTTGAATACCCTTCCGAAATGCGTCAGGCTCTCGAAACCGACCTGGCCGGCCACCGCCGCCACTTTGTTGTTCCCCGCCGCCAGCAGCCCCTTCGCTTCCTTGATGCGCACATGATTCACGTATTCGGTAAAGGTATATCCCGTGCTTTGGCGGAACGTTTTGCAAAAATAAGACGGACTGATGCCATAACGTTGCGCAATATCCGCGATCGTCAGCTTTTCCTGATAATGGCGGTTGATATAATCGACGATCTCGAACGTTTTATTGCGGACGGAATGGACCAGCGGCTGCTCCGCGGATGCGGCATTCGTTTTTCGGCGGATGAGCAGCAGCAGCTGATACAGCAGCGTCTTCAGGCAGGACTCGTATCCTTCGGGCTTTTCCGTAAATTCACGGATCATGTGATCAAAAAGACGTTCAACCAGCCCCCGCTCCTGCACGGAAAGCTTAATGAACGGCAGTCCGCGGCTAAAACCCGACATGACGTCGACGGGCATTACTCCCGCAAACAGATCGTCCAAAAACTCCTTTTTGAACTCCAGCGTCACCCGCTCGAAGCTTGCCCCGCCGGCATTCACCAGTTTATGAATCTCGTTCATATCGATGACGAACAGCGCGCCGCTGACGGCCTGATAGGCCCGATCGCCGATGAAATAACAGATGTCGCCGGAAACCAGATAAAAAATTTCGTATCCGTTATGGTAATGCCGGGTCGGCATGCTGGAGCGCTTTTTCCGTTCCCTGTCGATGTAAAACCGCGAAGCTTCGTAAAATTCCATGTCGGCCGCTGCCCCCTTTCCTAGCGTCGATGACAAGATATGTAGAAAAACTCTAATCAAGGCGAAGATTTGTAATGAAAATGATCGTATCATGCGCTATGGTAGGTGGCAAGACGAACAAACTCAGGAACGGAGGTATCATCATGAAATTCGACCTTCATACGCATCACGCCCGGTGCGGGCATGCCCATGGACATATTCGCGATTACATCGCGGCTGCCGTCGGCAACGGTTTATCCTTCATCGGCATCTCGGACCATACGCCGTTTTTCGCCGAAAAGGAAGATCACCCTGCCCCGGAAGCAGCCATGGCAACATCGGAGTTTCCCGCATACGTTCGCGAAGTGCTGGAGCTGAAACGGGAGTTTGCCGGGCAAATCGAGGTGCTTCTCGGCGTAGAAGCCGACTTTATTCCCGTCTCGGTGGACGTATACCGGAAGGTGCTGAATGATTATTCCCTGGATTACATCATCGGCTCCGTCCATGATTTCGCCGGGGTCAGCCTGTACGATGCCGAACATTGGGAGCGGCTGACGGAAGCGGGCAAGCTCGAACTGAAAAACAGCTACTACGACTACATCTCCCGCTCAGCCGAAACGGGACTGTTCGATATTTTGGGACATGTGGACGCATTGAACCGGTACTTCCCGGGGTATTCCAACCTGTATACGGAAGCGGCCGAACACACGCTGCGCACCATTGCCGCCCACGACGTCGCCATGGAGATCAATTCGTCGGACGACCTGTGGGTTCCGGGCCCCGACCTGCTGGAGCGGGCGTTTTATTACGGCGTCAAAGTCACCTTCGGTTCCGATGCCCATGAACCGGCACGCGTCGGCGAACATTTTGAAGCCGTCGCCCGGCAGCTCTACGACATCGGTTACCGGGAATGGGCCGTGTTCAAAAAACGCAAACGCATCATGCTGCCGCTGGAACCGTAAGCGAAAACCGAAAAGGCGTGCCCCTGCGGCACGCCTTGCCCATTCCAGCCGTATTAAATGCGCACGTCGGCCACGACCGGATAATGGTCCGACGGCATTTTCCCGTTCTGATGATCCGCGATCGCCCCGTAGTTCAACACGCGCACCGGGCCGGCAACGAAAATAAAATCGATCGGGCTTTCGAATTCGATCCCATGTTCATCTTGCGACTGCAAAAAATTGGGAAACATGCGGGCGGCCACTTCCCTGGAATCGAACCCCTGAAACGTAAACGCTGGCCCGAAATGCCGATAATCCGCCTCTTGGCTTGCATCCCGCAGCATAGCCGGCTCCGGCTGCCCCTGGCCGGTGAGGACGCGGTATGGCACCGAATCGGAAGTCACGTTGAAGTCGCCCGTCAGCACGGCCGGCCGATCCGCGGCCAGCTCCTTGATCCGGTCCACGATCAAATGGGCGCTTCGCTCGACGGCCACCTTGCCGATATGGTCAAAATGGGTATTCAAATGCAGGAAGGTCTTGCCGGTATAACCATCCTGAAATTCAGCCCATGTCACGATCCTTCTGCAAGCGGCGTCCCAGCCAAGCGAACCCGGTTCCTCCGGACGCTCCGACAGCCAGAAGGTATCTTGGCGGAGCGGCTTGAGCCTTTGTTTGCGATAAAAGATGCAGGAAAACTCGCCGTCTTTGTCGCCGTCCTCCCTGCCTACGCCTATCCAGCCGTATTCGGGCAGCAGCGCCTGCAAATCCTCCAGCTGTTCGTACAGCACCTCCTGCATGCCCACCAGATCCGGCCGGTGAAAACGGATGATCCCCGCCACCAGCTCCTTGCGGCTGCCCCATACGTTTTCGCCTTCCCGATCGTACGCGTTTTTGATGTTATAGGACATGCAGCGCAGGTCAAGTTCCAGGTTCGCTTTCTCTGCAGACATTCCCCTCACTCCAATCGATGTCGATTTTTGATTCCTATCTTCCCCATCATAGGGACATTAGCTTTTGACGTCAACCAGCCGGAAACGTTCGCATACGAGCGGAATGTCGTCCGAGAATGCCATACCAAGCCGGTTCAGCTCTTGCGTAAAAAATTGTTCATGCACCTCCCGCCAATACCGATACGTCCGATCCCCCTCGCCTTCCGCCACGGCAAATTCCTCCGGAACTTCATTCATCGGCATCACGTTGACTTCGACGGTTTGGATGATGGCGACGGGCAGATCCTTGGCATTCAAAATAATGCTGTAATCTCCGACCGCGGGAAGCGGCTCCCCTTCGGCTTCATAACAGGCGAGTGCGGAACAGGTTGCCGTTTTGATCCCGCTAATGACCAGCCGGGCCAGCTGATCCGGATCGGCTCCGAACGGCCAGGCGCTTACCGACTCCGGTTTGTCCCCGCCCCGCTTGTCCCAATATTCATTCCAATACGCTTGCGCTGCTTCGTTCATGCGTTCCTTAACCTCCCATGCTTTGAAAAAGCTCTATGGTCAAATCATATCATGCCGGCCATGTCCATGCGCAAAAAAAACCACGGCAGCCGCAAACCCGACTCACCGTGGTTCCTTTACGCTTTAAGCTTATGACGCCGGCTTAAACCTTCGATTCCTGCTCCTGCAGCATGCCGATCAATTTCCGCAAAGCGGCCCCCCGGTGGCTGATGGCCTGCTTTTCCTCCACGGACAGCTCGGCCATCGTTTTTTCGTATTCCGGCAGGTAAAAAAGCGGGTCGTAACCGAATCCGCCGCATCCGGCAGGCTCGTCCGTAATCCAGCCGTCGACGTCCCCGCTCGCTTCGAGGTGGGCGCCGGTTGCCGGGTCGTACAGGACGAGGGTACAGACGAAACGGGCGGTGCTTAGCAGCGGCTGCTGCGTATCGTCGCCCATTTTTTTCTCCTCCAACATCCGCAGCAGCTTTTCGTTATTTTCCTGATCCGTCGCATGTTCCCCGGCAAAACGCGCCGAATAGACGCCCGGGCGCCCGTCCAGCTCGTCCACGCACAGGCCGGAATCGTCCGCGAGTACCGGCAGGCCAAGCGCGTCCCCGACCGTCTTGGCTTTTTTCAGCGCGTTGGCGGCAAAGGTTTCGCCGTCCTCCACGACCTCCGGCAGCTCCGGATAGTCGAACATACTTTGGACTTTTTTGCCGAGTTTCGCGAAAGCATGCTCAAATTCCTTAACCTTCCCCTGGTTCCGGGTCGCGACGATAATCAGATCTTGATCCAGCTTCATTCCTAAACCTCTCTTCCCGATTGGCCCGAGCCAATCATGAGGGCGATCGGTCCAAGCGCTTCCTTTTGTTTCTCGATCAACTGCAATATCCCCCGTTCCCCAAGCTCCAGCAGCTGGTTCAGCTCCTGGCGGGTGAACGGGCTTTCCTCGCCGGTCCCCTGCAGCTCGACAAAAGCGCCGCCGCCGGTCATCACGATGTTCATGTCCACCTTGGCCGTCGAGTCTTCCTCATAATTCAGATCCAACATCGGCTCGCCGTTGACGATGCCGACGCTGACCGAAGCCAAAAAGTCCGTAATCGGAAACGCCGGCAGCCTGTGCTGCTCCGCGATCTTGCTTACGGCGATGGCCAGCGCCACGAAGGAGCCGGTGATGGAAGTCGTCCGGGTGCCGCCGTCGGCCTGAATCACGTCGCAATCCAGCGTAATGGTCCGCTCGCCGAGTGCGCGAAGATCAACGACGGAGCGAAGGGCCCGGCCGATCAGCCGCTGAATTTCCATCGTCCGGCCGGTGAGCTTGCCGCGGGCGCTTTCCCGCTGGTTCCGGGATTGCGTCGCGCGGGGAAGCATCGAATATTCCGCCGTTACCCAGCCCTTGCCTTGTCCCTTCAAAAACGGGGGCACCTTCTCGTCTACCGTTGCGGTACATAATACTTTCGTGTCCCCCATTTCGATGAACACGGAGCCTTCGGCGTATTTGTTCACGTTTACTGTTAAATTCATCGGCCTCAGCTGGCTTTCGCCGCGTCCGTTTGATCTCATGTTTTCTGCCTCCTACATTTGCGCGTCCTGTGATATAGAACGGGCTGAAGACGGCTTTTCGGCCGTTTTTCAGCCCATCTATACGATAGCAAGTTTTATTTTATCAAAGTGTCGGCATAAAAGCACCCCGGAAAGGCGCTTACAGCGGAATCTCATTGATGTACTCGGGTTTGGAAACGGGCTTGCTGTAATCCCGGGTATCGCTGATGCCTGTAATGCGGGTCTGTCCGTTCATGTCGATTTTGACCTTCGCGTTGTTGGCGTTTTCGGACACGGTCAGCACGACGGATTGGAGCAGCTCATCCGGAATCGGATCCTCTTTTGCGAACATGTCGTCCTTCAGCGAAACGGTCACCGTGCCGTCTTTTTCGGTTTTCACCGAATCCACGGACGTGCCTTGCGTCATGACCATCTCGAGGCCGTCGTTTTGCTGCGGGCCGGCAATCAGCTCATGCAGCGCCGCGCTTACCTTGTCTTGCCCGGGCTGAACGAGCCGCGTGACGGGGACGTAATAAGAATAGGTGCCGTCCGGCGTAATGGTCGAAAAATAGACCGTCACCGGCGTCGAATTCGTCAGGCTGGCGCCGTCGGATTTTTGCAGATTGATGCCGAAGCTCCGCGTGAGCGGCTGATTAATTGGCGTTTTGTTCTGCGGCATTTCCGTCAACCGCTGGCCTTCGACCCACAGCTCCACTTTTTGCACGCCCGGGAATCCGGTTGCCGTCCAAACGACGGCCTCCAATATTTTGCGCTCATCCTGCGGATTATATTGGTTAAAAGCGCCGTTGAATTCCACGACCGCCGTTTTTTGCTCCTTGTCCACCGACAATTGCGTAATCTCCGTTCCTTTCGGCAGGATGCCCGCAAATCCCTTAGGCACGTATTTGGAATAGGCTCCTCCCGAGACAAGCGCCGTAAGCGCCTGCTTCAGGCTGTCCTGGTCTTTTGCTTCGGGGATGCCGAGCGACACGGGGGCGAGCAGCCCTTTATCGTTGGCCAAATAGACCGTCGTTTTGGGACCGGTTTGCTCCCCGTTGTTCGTCGAGGCCGGGCCGTTCGCCATGTTCAGCATTTGCTGCTCGATGTCGACCGGCGGCTTGTCGATGTCCATGGAAGATTGTGAACCAAAGAGGCTGCATCCGGACAACAACACAGGTACAGCCAGCAATCCGGCAACCGAAATGCCGCGAATTTTTTTAGCCTTCGTCATATTGATGGTTCCTCCTAATCATTTTGTACAGTTTGTACTACCATGTATACGAGCCCCTGCCGCAAAAAATAACAGCCGGTCCAAATAAAAATCCGCGGCAAAACAGGGCCTTCCTTTAAGGATTTGCGCGGTGCCCCGACAAAGGCCGGAAAAGTATAAAAAAAGCCCGGGACCGAATACATAATTGGTTAAAACTGGACAAACCCTAGGAGAGGGACGTACAATCGTACTATTACGATAAGCATACAGCGGGGGGATAAGATGAGTGATCCGAACAACGAAAAAATACCTTACAGCCTGAACAGCCGGAAGGTAGCCAGCGCTACCCGGGAATGGCTGCATAAAAGGGGCGTCAAAGTGGAAGAAATCGCGGAGCTTGTCATGCTCCTGCAAAACAAATATTATCCGGATCTGACGATGCAGGAATGCTTGGACAACGTGGAAAAGGTTCTTGCCAAACGCGAGGTGCAAAACGCGGTGCTGACCGGCATCCAGCTGGACGTGCTCGCCGAAGAAGGCAAGCTGATTTCCCCGCTGCAGGAAATGCTGGTCAATGACGAAGGTTTGTACGGCGTGGACGAAATATTGGCATTTTCCATCGTTAACGTGTACGGCAGCATCGGTTTCACCAACTACGGTTACATCGACAAGCTGAAGCCGGGTATCCTGGAACGTTTGAACGACAAAAGCACCGGCGAAACGAACACGTTCCTGGATGACATCGTCGGCGCGATTGCCGCGGCGGCAAGCAGCCGGATCGCGCACCGGAAACAAGCCGAACGCGAACGCCAAAACGGAGAGCCCGAACCGGAGCTTCCCGAGGATTAAAACCAAGCCGGCGTTGCCGGAGCGAACTTAGAAAGAGCCGTCCCGAAAGGTCTTGGACCCCGGGGCGGCTCCTTTTCGATTATGGATCACGCAAGGCGGAAATAGGTCCCGCCGCCTTCGCCCGTCCATGATTCGATCCGTCCTCTGCGTTCAAGCTCCCGGGCATGCGCCAACGTTTCGCACATCGCAAAACGCATCTGGTGAATGCCGAGCTTCGTGCCAAACAACGAAACGCAAAGCCCGAACCCCGTGGCGGGAGCTTCCTCCAGCAGACGCTCCATCTTGGCAAGCCTCTCTTCATGATGCAGCAGCAGCGCCTCCAGCCGCTCTCCGAAATGCGTAAAAGGGTTGCGGTGCCCCGGGTAAGCGGTAGAGACCTCCAATGTTTTCAGCTTCAGCAGCCCTTGCATAAACGATTGAAGCGGCTCCGGATCGCTGCCCGGCATCAGGCTGACGTTGGGGGAAATTTGCGGCAGAACGGCATCCCCGCAAATCAGATGGCCGGTCTCCGGGTGGTAAAAGGAAAGATGCCCCGGAGCATGGCCCGCCGTTTCCATCGGCAGCCACCGGCGCCCGCCCATGGCCAAAAGCCGATTTGCATCGATAAAACCGACCTCGGGCATCGGGGTAACCTGCGGGATAAATCCATTCAGATGGGCTTCCAGCTGGCCGGCCCATTCTTCCGGCATGCCATGGCCGCGGAACAGCGCCGGCAAATCCCGGTTCATCGTCGAACCCGGTCCCCACATCAGCTGCGCCTCCCGGTAAGAACGTTCCGACATCCATACCCGGCAACCGGACTGCTCCTGCAGCCACCCGGCACAGCCGAGATGATCCGGATGGTGATGCGTCAGCACGATTTGCCGGATGTCGGCCGGCCCGATTCCCAGCTCCGCAAAAGCTTTTTTCCATTCTTCCTCGTTCCCGGGCGTCCGCGGCCCCGGATCGACGATCGTCATCCCATCGGGTCCGGGCAACAAATAGCTGTTTACCCAGCGCAGCGGAAAGGACATCGTTATTTTGACTTGAATGATTCCGTTTAAATGATCCGTTATCTCCGGCATGTTCACTTTGGATTAAACCTCTTTTCACGCTTGCTTGGAGCTTTGCGGGCGGCGTCCGACGAAGATCATCCGCTCGGATGTGTGCTCCTCGTAGCCTTCGTCTTCGTCGTATCCGCCATGGACTTCGTCCACGGCCAGACCGGCATCCGCGAGCATTTGCTTCATCTGCTCCAGCGTATACAGCTTGACGCGTTCGTGATACTGGCGCTGAGCGCCATCCCCTTGCAGGGGAGTAATCGTAATGTCTTTGATGACGAAATCGCGTTCGATGCGGCGTTTTTCGACGATCCGCTGCCCCTCCGCCTCCCGCTCTGATTCCGGCACCAGATGGGAGCGGACATACGGGGAATTCATAAAATCAATGATGAACCGGCCTCCGGGCTTCAGCATCCGGTAAATTTCCCGCAGAACTTTCAGCTGCTCCCCGTCCTCGCGGAAGTAGCCGAAGGACGTAAACAAATTCAGCACCGCGTCAAAGCCTCGTCAAGCGGAAGGCTGCGCATATCGGCCTGATGCCACTCGACGCGCCCGCGGTCGTCGGATTTCCGCGCTTCGCGGAGCAGCACGTCCGACAGGTCGACGCCGCTCACGCGGTAGCCGCTGTCTGCCAAAGCAAGCGCATGGCGGCCGGTTCCGCAGCATAAATCAAGCACCCGGGCGCTTCGAGGCAAATCCAGCCAGGAGATCATTTTTTTGACCTCCCGGGCCGCGCCCTCCGCATCCCGGTGTTTATAAACGAGCAGATAGTCTTCTCCGAAACTTTTTTCGTACCAGTCTTTGATCATGGCGGCCTCCTGAGACGATAGCAGTTTATGTATTACTTAACCGCGGTTGATCCTATTGTACCCAGGCGGCCGGATCTTCAAAAAATGGCTCCCGCTCGCATCCTACCATTCAGCTTAATGCATCTTCCCGATCTTGCCAAGGCGAAAACGGCTCGTTCTGCTGGCCGTTCAGGCGTAACATCGGGCGACAAAAAACGTTATAGATACATATCGATGAAATTGCGGAGGGATATTTATTCAAACGAAAAAATGTTGGCTGCTCCTGCTTCTTTGTGTGTTTCTATTGGGCGGATGCGCCGATCGTAACACGATGAACGGACCGCTTTACGAAGGAAAGCCCTTAACCATCGGCATCATCGGAGAAGCGCCTGAAGTGAGGGAAACAAACGTCTCTTTTGTGCCTTTAGGGCTGGAGGAGATGGCCAAAAATCCGGAGAAGCTGCCATCGCGGTTCGACGCCGTCTTTATTATGAAGGATTATTTTCGCGAGGCCTATGCGCCTCAGTATAAGAAAGCTTATCAAGAAGCAGGCCTCCCCTTTATCTTTATTCAGATCGACAAACTGCTTCCAATGTACATGGAAGAGGACGTATCTTACGATGACGCTCCAAGCGCAAACGATCTTCGGTTTGCCGCCGGCTATTACCGAACGCCAAAAGATGAAGAGAAGCAATGGGGATTCGGATTGTACAATGACACCGAAAACGAAACCAACGTCAAAACCACGTACTCAACCATATTCCGGACGATAGAGTCCAAAAGCTTGGATTAATCCTATATCAAAGCGAAAAGCCCGGAACAATCCGGGCTTTTTTGCCATGAATAAAGTCTATTTTTATGTTACCCCTGCGTGCCGGCCGTCTCCAGCTTTTGCTTGCGTATGCTCGAAAGTTTTTTGCCCCAGGTCAGAGACAACACAAGACTCAGCACCAAAATGAGGGCCCCGAAGGAATACGGCAGATTCATATGAACGTCGAACAAAATGCCGGCGAGCGCCGGCCCAAAAATATTGCCAAGGCTCATGTAGGCGTTGTTCATCCCCATGACGAATCCCTGCTCCTCAGGCCCGGCCATTTTGGACAAAGCGGTGTTGATCGCCGGTCTCATGATGGACGTAAACGTGAAGAAGATGAGGATCAGCAGCATGTTGTACCAGAAGTTGCCCGAAAGCAGCATCAACACCATCATCATTGCCGACACCAGGAAGGACACGTTGATCAGCTTGTTTTCGCCGAAACGAAGCAGCAGCTTGTTGATCACCGCGCCTTGAATGACGACGCCGACGAGCGATCCGACCGTGATGATGACGGAAATTTCCTTCGTGGTATACGCATATTTGTTGTCGACGTACAGGCTGAAGACCGCCTCAAAATTGACGAGACCGAAGGTCAGCGTAAATACGAGAATCAAGTAGATAAAATACGGCGCCTTCACGGAAGCGACCAGTTGTTTCAAGATGCTTTCGCGTTTTTGCTGCGACGCTTTGGCTGCCTGACGGCGTTCCACCGACAGCGTTTCTTTCAGCATGAAAAAAGACAGGACGGTGGCGACCGCCGCCACGAGAGCCGAAATGTAAAACGGCGCGCGCAGGCCGAGATCCGCCAAAAAACCGCCGATGCCCGGGCCGATCACAAATCCTAGCGACATCGCTGCCCCAAGCAGCCCCAAACCTTTGCCGCGCGTTTCCTCCGTCGTGCTGTCCGCGACGTAAGCCATCATGGCCGGAATCATCATCGCGGCGCCGATGCCGCCCAAAAAACGGGAAGCGTAAAGCATCCACATGACGTTGGCGACGGCAAACATAAATTGGGAGACCGTAAACAAGCCCAGCCCCAACACGATCATCAGCTTGCGGCCGTATTTGTCGGCCCATTCGCCGGCCAGCGGCGAAAACAGAAACTGCGTGAGTCCCGAGGCGGCAATCAAATATCCCGCAGCCGTTCCCCCGGCGTGGAAATCCTCCAGCAGTTTGGGCAAAATCGGAATGACCAGCCCGATGCCCAGCATGGCTATAAACATATTAATCATCAGTACGTACAGCGACCTGTTTATTTTTGAACCGGATGACATGAAGTATAGTTCTCCTTTTCCTCGTTACGGATTTTTCTTTCTCTAAATCCTTGCATCTCTAATCTAAATAACGTTTGATGCCGGGCAGCGCGGCCAAGCGGCCGGCAAGCTCCGAGAGCGCCCCGACCTGCAGCAGGTTATGCAGCATCCCCTGCACGATTATGCGCCGAGGCGAAGAGCTTTTCAGCTCATGGTCGAGCATCAGGATCGAATTGCGGATATCCTGCTCTTTTTTTCCCGATTCCCCTAGGCAATCGGCTTTACGGTACAACCGGCAAATCAGGTTTTCCACATTGTCCGTCTCGGGCTCCGGCATTTCGCACAGCAAATATTCGGGGTAGTTATGCACGCCAAGGATCGGTTTGACGCCGTTATCGCCCATCAACCCTTCCGCCATATATCCCAGCAGCTTCAATATATAACGGGACAGCTCGGTAATGTCGATCGCCACGTTTTCCAAGATGATCAGCACGCTGAACTGCTCCAGCAGAGCGAACATCGAAAAAACCAATTCCACCGCATACGGCTCGATCTCCGGCCCGTAGACTTGTTTGAACATCTGCTCGAAGTGCCGGATCATCCGCGCGCGCATCGAGCCCGACGCTTTCACGACCTCTTCGGTATACGCATTCGGGTTTTCCGTGATCAGCATCCGGATCAAATCCCGGTTCGCCAAAGATTCGCGAAGCTGCAGCTCGATCTGCTGTCTCAGGCTGTCCGCCGAATCGCCGTGTTCGCGGTTCATGCTGGCCTGAAGTTTGACGTAAAGCCGGTCGTTGATCATATGGAATATGGACAGCAATAGCTGGTCTTTCGATTTGTAGTGCTGGTACAGCGTCGCTTTGGACATGCCGCAACCCTCGGCGATATCCTGCATGGTTGAACCGTTGAATCCCTTCCGGGCGAAAATATGGATGGCTGCATCCATAATCTCCTGTTTACGGTCAATGGACATGGCTTGTTTTCACTTCCTCTTGGTTTCTTGCCGCCCTCGAAAAAACTATATGGTTTTGCAACTGAACGATATAGTTTTATCGAGATTTTAACCGTTCGCTTCCTCCCCGTCAAGAGAAAGTTTTCAATTTCGACAAGGGTTAAAAGCGGCCCGATTTCTGGCAGAAAATAGCGGAAAATAATCCGTTTGCGGCCACATCTTCCGACAAACGTTTTGAGAGACAAATGATATATTGAAAGTGCACTTACGATTCAAGTGTATAAAATGGAGGGATTAATCAATGGAAAACTTTGAACAAGAACTGCTGCTGTCCGACGAAGAGGTAGAGTCTCAAATCGAAGACGTCGAGGAAGACGACGAAGAAGAGGAAGACGAATCCGAAATCGAATTCGATTCCGACGATGAGGACGAAGATTCCGAAGAAGATTCCGAGGAAGATTCCGAGGAAGATTCTGAGGAAGACGAAGACCAGTAACCCTAATGCCAATCCCTTCAACCAGAACGGCAGAACTTATCAAACCAACCTGTTCAGCCATGAACAGGTTTTTTCATGGAAAAAATTCCGATAAGGGATCTTGGCCACGGCCCTTTGCGGATGCATTGCGCGGGGCCCGGGCACTGAAAAAGGCGCCCGTCCCGCCGATGGGACAAGCGCCTGCCATGATTCAATCTTGATTATTTGCTGAGCGTTTCGGTCAAAACCGGCACGATTTGCGATTTGCGGGATACGACGCCTTTCAGCACGGCCGTATTGTTTTCCAGCTTCACGTTGTATGCCGTTTCCACGGCGGAAGCGGCTTTGCCGAGCGCCAGGGCGACGGAGTCGTTGTTCAGGATGTCGGTGACGACAAAGACGAACAGATCGAGGCCTTTTTGGGCGATGATGCCGTTCAGGGCGTCTTCCAGCTCGGCTTGGCGGCCAAGGACATCGTTCGTGTCCACGACGTTCACCTGGGCGATTTCCACCTTGTGGCTGCCCATTTGGAATTCTTTCGCATCGAGGGAGATGAGTTCGGCAATCGTTTTGCTGCTCATGTCCGCACCGGCTTTCAGCATGTCAAGGCCGTATTCTTCCAGTTTGACGCCGGCGATGTCGGCAAGCTCGCGGGCAGCAGCCACGTCTTCGTCCGTGCAGGTCGGCGATTTCAGCAGGAGCGTATCGGATACGATCGCCGATACCATCAGTCCCGCGATTTCTTTCGGAATCGCGACATTTTTTTCCTTGAACAGCTTGTTCAGGATGGTGGCCGTGCAGCCGACAGGCTCCGCGCGGTAATAAAGCGGATGGCTTGTCTCGAAATTCGCGATGCGGTGGTGGTCGATGACTTCCGTCACGCGTACTTGGTCGATGTCGTCGGCGCTTTGCTGGCGTTCGTTATGGTCGACGAGAATGACTTCGCCGGCTTCGCCCGCCACTTTGTCCACAAGGCGCGGAGCTTCGACCTTGAACGTATCCAGCGCGTACTGGGTCTCGCCGTTCACATTGCCCAAACGCACGGCTTCCGTGTCAAATCCGAGCTGGTTTTTCAAATAGGAGTAAACAATCGCTGAAGTAATCGTGTCCGTATCCGGATTTTTATGTCCGAAAATCAAAGTTTTGGCCATGAGTTTCATTGCTCCTTATTGATTATTGATGTAATAAAGTACAGACATTCCAGAAATGTCTTCGTTTCTACCTTCGATTATAGCGGTAATTCGTTAATATTCCAATTCCTTTACAGAGATTTATTTCAAATCGGCGGGTCAGGCTTCGGGAACGGTATTTTTCGGAATTTCGCTTAACGGCACGCCTTCCTTATAATACAGCGAATGCTGCAGCAAAACGAAAAATATATGCGCGCGGTCGAAGCCGTGGCGCTTCAAATGCCCGTCGATCATCTTGGCGATGGCGTCATGCTTTCCCTGTTCTCTCGGAAACATATAGATTTCAACCGACTGCGGGCTGTTTGTGATTTTTTCCACATGCAAAAGCTCGATTTTGACGATCTCCTGCGGAATGTTGGCGATGGCTGCCATTTCTTCGACGATCGCGGGCGAGACGGCCTCCACCACGTTTTTTTCGAACCCCGTAAATCTGACAAAAGGCACTGCATTTCCCTTCTTTCCTGAAGTTGGTGTTACTGCGCATTAGGCACTATATACCGTAACACAAAAACACCGGAGGAGTCACCTCCCGTACGGGGACCCCTCCTTGCCAACGTTATTCCATAATTTTGGACGGGTTGGCCACCACGTCGATTTTCTCCTGCACGCGTTCACGGTCGCCGAGAAACGTCCGGTTCAGCGGCTTTAAATCGTCATCCAGCTCATACAGGATCGGCACGGCGGTCGGGATGTTCAGGTCGACGATCTCCTCGTCGCCGATGTTTTCCAGCACTTTCATGAGCGCCCGCAGGCTGTTGCCGTGGGCCACGACAAGCACGTGTTCCCCGGCTTTGATGCGCGGGACGATCTCCGCTTCCCAATAGGGCACGACCCTGGCGATCGTATCCTTGAGGCTTTCTCCGAGCGGAATTTCCTTGTCGGTGAGTTTCCCGTATCGCCGGTCGTTTTTCGGATAGCGTTCGTCTTCGGCGGTGATTTTCAGCGGGGGCACGTCATAACTTCTGCGCCACAGCCGCACCTGCTCCTCCCCGTATTTTTGGGCGGTTTCGTCCTTGTTCAACCCCTGAAGCGCGCCGTAATGCCGTTCATTGAGCTTCCAGCTTTTGCGGACGGGAACCCAAAGCAGATCGTTTGCCTCCAGTATGTAATCCAGCGTTTTAATGGCTCTTTTGAGAACCGACGTAAATGCAATGTCGATTTCGTACGGAAGCGCTTTGAGCAGTTCCCCCGCTTTGATCGCCTCGCGGACGCCTTTTTCCGTCAGGTCGACGTCCGTCCAACCCGTGAACCGGTTTTCCCGGTTCCATTCGCTCTCCCCGTGCCTTACCAATACGACCTTGTACATCTCAAGCATGCCTCCCTTGCTGACGCAGCGGTTATTCGCTGCAATGGGCCGTGATGGGCCATCTTCATTATTTAACCGTTATTCGGTTCTTTGATTCATGCGGGCGACGTAATTCTCGGAGGCGAGAAAATGGATCTTGCGCGCCTTTTCGTCATATTCGTAAATGAGAATCGTCCCGTGATTGCTCGAATCGGGATTGTTGTCAATGACGGCGAAACGGTTGGCGCCGAGGGATACGATTTGCTCCCCTTTCGTCGTGATGTTCATCTCGTCGGGAAAACTGGGAATGTTGATGCCATGCGCGTAGGTTTCCATGCTTCCCGTAAAATGGGACGCAGCGTCCGGCTGCGGCTTGACGATCATAATGACCAGGCAAATGACAACAATCATCATGATGCCGCTTAATACCAACATAAATACATTGTTTTTCTGATCCAAATCGCTTCTTCCTTCCTATCCAAAAAAATCCGCTTAAATAAGGTTATTTCCTCCCGCGGGGCCATCGGTTGCCCTGCATGCCCGTCTACTGTAAAATTGAATGGAGGTTACATATCGTAAGGAGGAACATCACATGAGAGACGCTTACTTATTCGCGCTGATGGAGAAAAACCGCAACACGATCATCAGCAAGGTTGAACAACTTCCGGAAGACAAACGCATGCTTGTCCCGCAAGGCTTCAACAACAACATTCATTGGCAGCTCGGGCATCTGCTGACCGTCACCAGCGGCATTTTGTTCCGTTTTGCCGGCAAGGATGCCGTCGTGCCTGAAAATTACCAATCCTTTTTCGGCAATGGCACGAAACCGGCCGATTGGAACGGCGAACCTCCCGCTTGGGATACGCTGATTCAAGAGCTGACGGCACAATGCAAGCTTGTGGCCGACACCTTCGAAGGGAAACTTGACGAACCGCTGGCTGTCAAAGAAAATTTCGCCAAAGCCGAAACCGTCCGCGAAGCGTTCATCGTGAACCTCGGGCACGAAAACTACCATTACGGCATGATCAACGCCATGCTCCGAGTGCTCGCGTAATTCGCGTGCGGCCATCCAGCCGACATCCGAACAACGCCCTCTAAAATCATATAAAAGACTAAAATACCCTGGCTTTCCAAAAAGCAGGGTATTTTTGGTATCCATATTATTACATAGCACGTCTTTTTAGTAAATCGGTTTTTACAGTATTTTCTATTTTTTCTTTTTGTTTCGGGGGATTTCTGATCTTGCTTTACATATTATGAATCGTCTTATCGTAGCTTGAGGCGGTATTGAACGGCGCAAGCCCATTTTTTGGCCGCAACGACACCATTGCCCCGGACCTTACATAATATGAGTTGACTGTATCCCTTTACCTTGTTATACCATACAAACCCGAGCAAGGAGGGGTGACACCATTGAAGGGGAACGATCATAAGAGCAAATTTTTATTGACTCACCGTGAACGTGAAGTGTTCGAACTGCTTGTTCAGGATAAAACGACCCGTGACATCGCCGGTCAACTGTTTATCAGTGAGAAAACGGTGCGGAACCATATCTCCAACGTTATGCAGAAACTGAACGTGAAAGGCCGTTCTCAAGCCGTCGTCGAGCTGATCAAGCTCGGGGAATTAAAGATCTGATCGAGCCCTCAAATGCCTTGGCCTTCTGTAGCATGTCTTCCTTTTGGGGAAGGAATGACAGGAGGTTCTTTATTTTGTCGTTCCTATTTGTTGCAAAGCTGCGGGACCAGCCCAGAAGCAGGGATCCGTTTTTGCCTTTGATGGGAACGGCCATAAGCGCAAATGGGCCGAAAGAGATCCGCTCAAACGTCGAAAACGAACATCATCCGGTTCATTTCACGCAAGGAAGGGTGCCGCAAGGGCACCCTCAGGCTGTCGAGAAACCCACGCCTTGGAGACGCTGGGTTTCTCTTTTTTTCTTTGCACTTGCTAAAAGGCCAAAGCAAAGCTCCTTAAAAAAGTTGTCTGATTTACTATTGACAGTCCAGTAAAAAGACCTTGAACGCAAAGTGATATAAGGAACCATGGAGACCAATTGAATGTGAGGAGACGTAGGGAATCGAGGGTACAATTGGACGCGAGGAGATGTAGTCGAGGTGAGGAGGCAAGTCAAAGTAGGAAAGTAAATTTCTAACGATTGCCACAGAGGTTAATGCCGGGAAAATGTAGGTTATGATATTTTAACGGTTCTGGTTGACGTTATTTGGGCATTATGGTGGAACTTCTTATGGTAATCTTGCAAATAACCCCATTGGTAACCGTTAGAACTTACAGAGAACCATTTGAAGCCACATAGGCGCTGTCACAACCGTTAGAATTTGAGAACAGCTTACGCACAGTGATCTAACCCTGTGCCTCCGTAGACATTTCAGAGGATAATGAATTTCTCCATGAACTGAGGGTGCCGCAAGGGCACCCTTTTTTTGTGCTGCAATTACTGTCTTACGATGAGAATGTCTTGAGGCGGTCTGCCTGTTCTTTGGATTTCGGCAATCTCGGCGTTCGTTAGGTTGCGGCCGACCAAAATGAGCGAAGACGTGACGTTATCAAAGTTGAAGGAACCCAGGTTGGCTACGTTTTGGCTGCCGCGGAACACGCGGAAAGCTCCCCGGAAATTCACCTGCGAGAACAAAACAAGCGTAACTTGAGAAGGCTGCACACGGTTTCTTAGACGGAAGCTGGAAAGCACGTTGTCAAAACGAAACGCTCCAAGATCCCGGACTGCGACACCTCCACGTCTCAATACAATTCTGCGGCCCGAAAAATTGATGCCGGACCAAAGGGCAAGGCGTACATCACGGTTTGCCAAATATATCAACTCCTTTTCAAAGATTGATATATTCTATTCGGGTTTCATAAATCGGTATAAGACAAACGATCCAATGAAAATGATGGTTTTTTCATATTTTCACCTCTGTTTTCATAGAATATGCCGTGATCGAGCGGGCTTCTCTCCCGGGAGCCGGGAGTTTAAACCGCTGCGTGCCTGCCGAGAATAGACTCTGGAAGGAGGTGCACGGCATTGCTGTTTTGGCTGATCGCCGGCTTTATTGCGGTTCCGTTTGTTATGGCGGTCCTGGCTGCGTTAAACCGCGGGTTCCGTTGGATATGGAGTTTGCTTGCGCTGCTATCTTTTTATATCACCGGTTCCATCCTCGCGGCCGATGTGTACCGGAACATCCTCCATGGGACCGTTCTGACCACGGACGTCCACCATTTGCTGCTTAACCCTTGGTTTCTCGTTGCGGGCGCTTACCTCGGGTTATACGTCCCCTACCGGATGCTTGCCGGGTTATGGGTCCATATGCGTCGCCGATGATCGGCTCTCCCCCCGCCCTGGCTGCATGTATGCAGCGAGGGCTTTTTTGCGGGCCCGCCGCATGTTTAGCCAAAAAATATGTATTGACAGCAATCCCGAGCCTCTATATTATTAATCCATGCATATAACTGAGAATCATTATCAATTATAACCGAAATCAAAACTTCCATATAAAAGGAGCTGCTTTTTCTTGAAGTACAACGTCATTCTTCCAACCGGCATTCTCGCCGCTTCCCTTCTCTTCAGCGGATGCGGGCAGCAAAAAAACCAGGACGCCGATCCCGCGTCCGCGACGCCTGCTGCGCCTGCGGCCGCTGAAACGAATACGGCCCCTGCGGCCGACTTTTCCGCCAGCGTCGAACAATACCGGACTTTTGCGGTCGAACAGTGCGATCTTTTCGTCAAGGAGACCGAAAAATTCACGGCTGCGGTCAAAGCCGGCAAGCTGGAAGAGGCGAAAAAGCTGTACGCCCCTGCGCGCGCTTATTATGAACGGATCGAACCGGTAGCCGAAGCGCTCGGCGATTTGGACCCGAATATCGATGCGCGGGTGAATGACGTCGACGCCGCCGACTGGCGCGGTTTCCACCGGATCGAAAAGGCGCTGTGGGAAGACAAAACGACGGCCGGAACGGAAGGGTTCGCCGACCAGCTGCTGAAGGACGCCCAATTGCTGCGCGCCAAAATCGAAACGATCGATCTGGATGCCAGCCTGATGGTCACCGGCGCGGTGGAGCTTCTGAATGAAGTGTCCTCCTCCAAGGTCACCGGCGAGGAAGAGCTTTATTCGCATACCGATCTGTACGATTTTGCCGCCAACGTTGAAGGGGCGCAGAAAATTTATGAAATATTGAAGCCCGAACTGGCGAAAAAAGACGCGGAGTTGGAAAAAGAAATCGAAACGCGTTTTGCCGCCTTGCAGAAAGAGCTGAATGCGTTCAAAAAAGGCGACGGTTACGTCGACTACACGGCATTGAAGCAGGACGAAATCCGCAAGCTCAGCCAAAACCTTGACGCATTGGCCGAACCGCTGTCCAATATGGGCAAGATTTTGGGAGTGTAGCGACATGCCGGAAAAGCATCTGCCTTCAAACGACGATTCTATCCTGAAAAAACCGATGACCCGCCGCGATGTCCTTCGTTTGGCGGGTACCGGCGGTCTTGGCCTTCTTCTCGGCGGCGGCGCGATCGGAACGCTGCTGACGACGGAGAACAAGCGCAAGACGAAAGCCGCCGGAACCGTCTCCACAGAGGAGGACTCCATTCCTTTTTACGGAGCGCACCAAGCCGGCATCATCACGCCTGTGCAAAACTTCATCTGCTTTGCAGCCTTTGACGTGACCACAAGCGGCGCGCCATCGCTGAAAAAGCTGTTCCAGGCCTGGACCGCCGCCGCCGCGGCGATGGCCGCAGGCCAACCGGTGGGCGAGGAAAGCGGCAATGGCAACCTTCCGCCGACCGACACCGGCGAATCGGCCGGGCTCAGCCCTTCCCGGCTTACGATCACGTTCGGCGCAGGGCCTTCGCTGTTTGACGACCGGTTCGGCCTGGCCGCGAAAAAGCCGCCGACCTTCAAAGAACTGCCCGCATTTAACGGGGATCAGCTCGAACCCGAGTGGTGCGGTGGCGACATTGGCGTGCAGGTATGCGCGGACGATATGCAGGTCGCATTTCATGCCGTGCGCAACCTGGCCAGAATCGCGCGCGGAAAAGCGGTCCTGCGCTGGGTGCAGGAAGGCTTTCAGCGGACGAACCAGGCCGACCCGTCGGGAAGCACGCCACGCAACCTGCTCGGCTTCAAGGACGGAACCGCCAATCCCCAAGTGGCCGACGAAAAGGAAATGAACCGGATCGTATGGGCGCAAAGCGGCGACGGAGCCCCATGGATGGCTGGAGGAAGTTATATGGCCGTCCGCCGGATCCGCATGCGCATCGAGGTATGGGACCGATCCACCTTGAAAGACCAGGAGGAGACGTTTGGCCGTTACCGTTCCAGCGGGGCTCCGCTTGGCGCGAAAAACGAATTCGATCCGGTCGATCTGAATGCCGCGGACGAAAGCGGCAAACCGTACATCCCCCGGGATTCCCATGTCGCGCTGGCGAGGGGCGACGGCTCCATTCAAATTCTCCGCCGCTCCTACTCTTATTCCGGAGGCATGGACATCAAAACCGGTCAGCTCGACGCCGGGCTTTTGTTTATCAGCTATCAGCGGGACCTGTTCAAGCAATTCGTCCCCCTGCAGCAAAAATTGGCGAAAAGCGACCGCTTGAACGAATACATTTTGCACGTGGGCAGCGCCGCGTTTGCCTGCTTCCCCGGAGCCGCCCAAGGAGGGTACATCGGGGATACCTTGTTTTAACAATTGATTTTGAAGGAGACTAATGCCAATGCGGTCCATACGCCATGACGACCAGACGAACATAAAACGCAGCCGCCGAAGCAAACCCCGCATGACGGCCATGTTGGCGCTCGCCATCCTGATGTTTTTCCATCTGGTGGCGGCCCCGGCATTTGCCGAAACCGGTCAAACCTCCACCCTGGACCGGCTCCTCCCCGCCGTCGGCAGCGCGCTGGTGGAAAGCGGTCAACAACAGTGGAAAGAAGCGTCCACAGATTTGGAACAGTTTAAAACGGATTGGACCGCCTTGAAGCAAAACGGCGGCAAGGATTTGGCCGACCTGACGGCACGGGTCGATGCGGCCCTGGCCGAGGCCGAGTCGAAGCTCCGGCAGGAGGATGCCGGGGCCAAGCAGGCGTTGTCGGCGCTAGCCAAAGCCGTCAACGCTTACGTCGAGGCCGCTTCCGGCCAGCGGCAAGGCGGCCGCCAAACTTCCGGCGGTGCGGAATCGGCCGCAAAGCTGCTTCCTTTTGCTGAGGAAAGCCTTGCCGCCATGGAGCAAAAGGATTGGGCCAAAGCCAAGTCGAGCTATCAAAACATCGTCGATGCCTGGCCAAAAAGCGAGACGCCGATCCGCAGCGACAACTTTGTCGTCTACGGGCAGCTTGAAACCCAAATCAGCCTGGTGCGCATCGCGCTGCAAGCGGATCCCGTCCGCGAAGACCAGGCCGTACAGCAAATGAACAAGCTGATTGCGCTGTTGACGGATTATGCAAACGGAAAAGTCCGGCTGGCCGGCGACGGCAACGAAAGCATCCATTCGTTGTCCGACCTGCTGGGCGTGCTCGAGACGGCACGCAAGCAAACCGCGGACGGCCAAACCGCCCAAGCCGCGGACAGCATGAACCAATTCATCGCGTCTTGGCCCGCCGTGGAAGGCGAGGTCCGGGTGTCGTCCCCGTCTTTGTATACCCAAGTGGAAAATCAGATGTCCGAGGTGTCCGGTTACCTTCTTTCGACGCCTCCCCGCAGTCAGGAAGCGCTCCAAGTTATCGAAGACATGCAGTCCTCCCTTGCGGAGGTTGCCGGCAGCCACAGCTATACCGCCTGGGACGCCGCGCTCGTGCTGCTCCGGGAAGGGCTGGAAGCCATTCTCGTCATTGCCGCGCTGCTTTCCTACCTGAAACGAAGCGGTCACGCCGAAGGGCGGAAATTCATCTGGTCGGGCGCGGGAACCGGTTTGGCGCTGTCGCTGCTGCTCGCCGTCGTGTTGACCTATACGATATCCAAAGCCGCTTCCGGCAGCGCCCGCGAGCTGATCGAAGGCATTACCGGACTGGTCGCCGTCGTCATGATGATCACTGTCGGGCAATGGCTGCACAACAAATCGAACACCAAAGCCTGGAACCGCTATGTCGGCAAGCAAATGGACCAGGCGTTGGCGAAAGGCAGCCTATGGTCCCTGTTTGCCGTAGCCCTGCTGGCCATTGTAAGGGAGGGTGCCGAAACGACGATTTTTTACGTCGGCATGGCACCGTCGATGCCGATGTTTCAGCTGATCCTCGGCGTCGTCATAGCGCTGGCCATCCTCGCGGTATTGGGTTATGCCATCATCGCGCTCAGCGCTGCGCTGCCGATCCGGGCCTTTTTCCTGGTCGCGACGCTGCTGATTTATTACCTCGTGTTCCGCTTCCTTGGGGACAGCATTCATTCGCTTCAGGTGGCAGGCCGACTGTCGGCCCATTCGGATCCGTCGCTGCCTTCCGTTTCCTGGCTCGGCATGTATCCGACGTGGGAAACGTTCATCCCGCAAATGGTCATTTTGGCCTACATCATTTGGCAGGTGCTGCGGCAGGAAATCGGCCGATCGAAAAAATCCCGCGTCAGCGCCGGAAACGTCCAATAACAATAACTTTACCCGCCCTTTTACCCGAGTTCCACGCGAACGCGGGTTTTTTCTTTTTCTTAAAAAATACCGGCCCTGAAAAATCCCGTCCCCCCCTTGTCACCGGAAGACTTTTGACCTATGATGGGAGGGAGATAAAAATAATTTTCTTGCAATCAAAAATAAATATTAAAATAATTTTCACACCTCGTCTTCAGATGAAGTCGTACAAAAGGGAGGTCCTTTCGTGGCTCCGTTCTTATATGCGCTGGCGCAGGAAAAAGATAAGCTGTCCCCGCAGGAACGCCGGATCGCCGATTTTATTCTCTCTTCCCCGGCCCAGGTGGTCCATATGGGGATCAAGGAACTGGCCGAGCAATGCGGAACCAGTCCGGCCACGGTCACCCGTTTCTGCAAGGTGTTCCATCTGAAGGGCTACCCCGATTTGAAGGTCAAGCTGTCGGCGGAACTCGCCCACACGGGACTGCAGGAACGAAACCAGGCTTCCTCTTACCAGGACATCGTGGCCAACAATCCGTTATCCAAAATCGTCGAAGCGATGGAAGCCAACCATTTGACCTCCATCCGGGATACGACGCAGCTTCTGGACATGAACCGGCTGTCGCAAGCCATTCGGCTGCTGTGCGATGCGCAGCGGATCGATTTGTACGGCGTGGCGACGTCGTCGGTCGTGGCGCTCGATTTTTACCAGAAGCTGATCCGGATCGGGAAAAACTGCACCGCATTCGCCGATCCCCACATGCAAATCACTTCGGCGTCGACCCTGACGGACCGGGACGTGGCGATCGCCATCTCCTATTCCGGGGAGACCGAGGAGACGATCAGCGCGTTGTCCTGCGCCAAAGACAGCGGCGCCGCAACGATCACGCTCACTTCTTACGGCAGCAACACGCTGGCATCCATGGCCGATATCCCCCTCTTCGTTTCTTCCCTAGAGGAAGGCATGCGAAGAGGCGACATGGCTTCGAGGATCGCCCAGCTTCATATCATTGACATTCTTTTCATGGGCATGAGCAGCGAGCAGTTCGGACAATACGTTCCCAAGCTGGAGCAGTCCTATCAAAACGTCCGGAACTACCGCAAAACAAGAGGAGGTTATTCAAAAGCATGAACATCTATACTTTCAAGCATGAGGCCGACTTCAACGCGACCGGTGCGGGTCTCATCGCCAGCCTGCTTCATACGAAACCAAGGTCCGTTCTCGGCATGGCGACGGGCAGTTCGCCGATCGGCATCTACCAGCGCCTGATTGAAATGAACCGGCAGGGGCTGGTCAGCTTCGCCAAAGCGTCCACCTACAACCTGGACGAATACGTCGGCCTGCCTGAAGGGCATCCGGAGAGCTACCGCAGCTTTATGAACGAAAAGCTTTTTAACCACATCGACATCAAAATGGAGAATACGCACGTGCCTGACGGCAACGCCGCCGACCTCGAGGAGGAATGCCGGAAATACGACGCCATGCTCGAAGAAAACGGCCCGGTCGATCTGCAGATTCTTGGACTCGGGCACAACGGTCACATCGGGTTCAATGAACCGGGCGAAAGCCTGATCGGCGGCACCCATGTCGTCGAGCTTCAGGAAAAAACGCGCACGGCCAATGCCCGCTTTTTCCCGTCTTTGGCCGACGTGCCGACGCAAGCGATCACGATGGGCGTCGGTAGCATTTTAAAAGCCAAACAAATCCTGCTGCTGGTCCGCGGCGAAGACAAGGCGGAAATCGTCAAACGCGCCTTGAAAGGGCCGATCACGTCCCAATGCCCGGCATCGCTTCTGCAATGCCATCCGAACGTCGTCGTGCTGCTGGATCAAGGAGCTGGAGGGTTATTATGATGAGCGAAACTTCAGGACAATTGTTGTACGGTAAAGTCGTCGTGCCGGGCAACGTCATCGAGGACGGCGTCGTCGCCATCCATGAAGGCACCATTCTTTATGCCGGCGAGGTGCAGCATTTGCCGGACCACCTGCATCATCTGAATCCCGGCAAAAAAACGGAAGGATATCTCGTGCCGGGTTTCATCGATGTCCACGTTCACGGCGGCAACGGCGAAGACTTTATGTATTCCGGCAAGGAGGAGCTCGACAAAATCACCTCCTTCCACTGTTCCCAAGGAACGACCGCCATGCTTGCCACCACGATGACGGCTCCTAAAGCATCCATCGACAAGGTGCTGAAGGAAGTCCACGAGTACAGGCAGCAGGATATGCCTTATGCCGTGATTGAAGGTGTTCACATGGAAGGGCCTTTCATCAGCCCGAAGTGGCCCGGAGCCCAAAATCCCGAGCATATCGTCCATCCGAACGTCGAATGGCTCGAAGCCTGGGAGACACAGTATCCGGGACTTATCAAACAGGTCACGCTTGCTCCCGAACGCGAAGGCGCGCTTGAGGCCATCGCCTGGATGAGCGAACACGGCATCAACGCCGCTCTCGGCCATACCGATGCATCTTACGAGGAAGTCGAAGCGGCGGTAGAAGCCGGTCTCCGCCAAGCCGTCCATACGTTCAACGCCATGACGCCGATCCATCACCGCAAGCCGGGCACGGCCGGGGCGGTGCTCAGCGACGACCGGATTCATGCCGAAATCATTGCCGACGGCATCCATGTGCATCCGGCGTGCATTTCGATTTTGACGAAAGTGAAAACAAACGATAACTTGATCCTGATTACGGATGCGATGTCCGCAGCGGGCATGCCGGACGGCGATTATACGATCGGCGATTTGCCCGTAGAAGTAAAGGACGGCATCGCGATATTGAAAGGCGAGTCGAACAGCCTGGCCGGCAGCACGCTTACGATGATCAAAGGTTTCCGTTACCTCGTCGAAACCGTAGGATTGACCGTCGAGCATGCCTCGCGCATCGCCAGCTACAACCCGGCGAAACGCCTTCGAATCGAAGACCGGACCGGGACGCTTGAAGCCGGCAAGCAGGCGGATGTGCTGATGCTGGATGAGCGTTTGAACATTCAGGGCGTTTGGGTACGCGGACGCCAGGTCTTTTAATGAATTCCATCCTATAACAAAATGACGCTGGATCGCCGGCGTCATTTTTTTATGCCGCCCTTCCGAAAACACCAAAAAGCAGCCCGCAATGATGCGCAAAGCTGCTTTTTGTGTTTGTTTTTTACTGCGTCATGTGTCTGCCTGCAGGCGTTTTGCCGGGAGCGTTGTGCGTCGTGCCCATCGGGGTTAAGCGATGGTCGGTCGTGCTTGTATTCGTCGGGAAAATCCGTTCGATCATCGTCGAAAGCTCATTCACCATGCCGCCGATCGGATGGCCGTTTCTCACATCGGTTGCATAATTGCTGACGCGTTGGACAAAATCAGGATTAGCAGATACGTAAACATTGGTGATGTTTGGATCGGCTTTTTGGACGATCTTCGTGATTTTGTCTTTTACGTCGTTGCTTACGTTATAATTTTGCGAATAGGTTTGGCTTGTGCCGGCCGTTCCCGGCGTGGTTGCGTTAAATCCGTTGTTTCTCGTAATCGGCTCGCCGGCGCTCGTCGTATATCCGCGGAAGTTGCCGCCTGTTCCTGTTCCCGCTGTCCCGGTTCCTGCTCCTGTTCCGGTTGTGCCAGCGCCTGTTGCGCCCCTGCCGGTAGTGCCCATGCCGTTAGTTCCTGCCGCTCCGTTGAAACCGCGGGTATTCACGCCTGCCGCGCCGGTGTTAAAGCTGCTGTTGCTGCCGCTGGCGCCGTGGTTCATCGTGCCGAAGCTGTTATTGCGGAAACGGCCGTGGGTGCCGTCCGTGGCATGATTGGCTTGTGCGCCGTGTTCCAGGGAGACTGCCACGTACGCGCTGTTGCCTGCCTTAAGGACGTTGGCCGTGCGCACTTCCTTCAAGGCAGCCACTTTATCCGCAACGTCCTGGGCCGAAGTCAGGTTCGACAGGTCATGTCTTGCGTTTCGCGTGCCGAAGTTGCCGTCCGTATTGTAGGTGGAAAAACGGTTGCCGTTTCTCAAAGAGTTGACGTTCAGTCTGCCGTCACGGGTATCCAGCATCCGCCCGTCATGAACGTTGCGGGTGCGCACGTTCGTATTGGCAGGTTCTCTCGTGCCGCAGCCGGCCAATCCGGCCATGCTGACGATCAGTGCGGCGGATACGGAAAGACTAATGGCTTTGGATCGTATCATGAGTTCATCCTCCGTTATAATTAATGTAGTAACATCGTTTAGGATGACCTCGCGCTTGACGCGCTATGCTGAAAGGATTTGGCATCCTGAAGGCCTTTGAGCGGCAGCATCAGGCCGGAGGAGTTGCAGATTTAAGCCTGTCGACGGCCCCTTCCAGCAACTCCAAATCCTTGACAAATACAGGGTAAGCAAAAGATGCCCCCGGCGGAATGATCCATACCCTGTCCGGATCTGACGGTTCGGCTGCGATCAAATACACGGTTTCTTCCGTCTTAGCCATGCCGGCAACGGTCACGGTAGAGTCGATTATTTCATTTTTTAATGAAGAAACCGGTTGCTTTTGTGCCGCCCCTTTGGCCCAAAGCAAGTTCATCTGCGACAGCACCCGCATGGCATCGGATTCCGCTGCGGGCTTGCCGTTAAGCGACCATCCCCCTTCCCCTGCCTCATCGTTGGAATCGGTACGCTGCAGCAGCCATGACGTTCTTTTCCCCTCCCATTCGACCGCCGTCACGTCTTGCGGATCTACCCAGACCGGAAGCGAATCCGATCGTCCGGCCGCAGAATCCGGCTTACCCGGCGCTTCGGTTTGATCGGGGCGAAAGAAATACGCAATGCCGGCGATCAGAATGGCTGCAAGCGCAACGATAAGCGCCAAAACCCTTTTTTTCATTTAACTTTCCCCTTTCGCATGGCGTATTTTGCATGCATGAACGATTCGGCCCCGGCAAAAAGATGTCATTCACATATTACCCCGTTGGAAGCTTTTTACTACCTCTTTCCCCAAGATGCCCGGCGCCAGATCGAAATCGGGACAATGCCTAATGCCAATGATGCCGCTGCCACATACGATATCTCATGATTATAGCCTTTTAAGGAGGTCATGACATGACGACGGTGGTAGTGACGGGCGGTGCCGGGTTTATCGGCTCGCATCTAGTACGTCATTTGATCGATATGGGGCATCGGGTACATGTCATCGATGATTTGTCGGCCGGCAAGGCGGGGAACGTTCCTCAAGGCGCGACCTTGCATCAGGAGGATATTCGCTTGCCTGCCGCTTTTGAGGCGATCGTTGCGCTTCAGCCGGATACCGTGTTTCATCTAGCGGCACAAGCCGATGTGCAGCATTCCATCCAGCATCCGCGGGAAGACACCGAAATCAATGTGCTTGGTACGCTGAACATGCTGGAGGCCTGCCGCCAAGGCGGAGTCCGAAAATTCGTGTTTGCATCCACCTCGGGCGTTTACGGGAATCTGCAAAAGGATTTGCTGGAGGAAACGGACCCCGCCGTTCCCATCTCGTTTTACGGATTATCCAAATATGCGGCGGAGCATTATGTCCGGCTGTACGGCGAATTGTTCGATCTGGATTGGACCGTCCTGCGGTTCGCGAACGTCTACGGTCCCGGACAAACTTCGAAAGGGGAAGGCGGCGTCGTGTCCATTTTCCTGAACCAGCTCCGGCAAGGCATGCCCTTAACGGTTAATGGGGACGGGGAACAAACGCGGGATTTTATTTACGTTCAAGATGTCGTCGCTGCCCTGGCAGCGGCCCAAACGTCAGGGAAACGGAAAATCCTTCATGTCAGCACCGGCCAAGCGACCTCCGTCAATCGGTTGGTTGAGCTTCTTCGTCTGCACCATGGCCAAAAAACCGTTTGCGTCCATCGTCCGGACCGGGCAGGAGACATCCGCCACAGCCGCTTGTCCAACGCACGAGCCTTGGCGCATTTAAATTGGCGGCCTGCATACGGCATCGAGGAAGGACTCCAGCTGACGTACCAAAGCTTTTTCCGGTAAAGGGAATGCAAAAAAGCCGATCCCCGGCTGATGGCAGCCGGAGTCGGCTTGATCCGTATGATTCTATTCGTCTTTACGGAGCATCTACCGTTCCTTCCAAATAATACGCGGCAAGCTGCGCTTTATGTTCGACCGAGCGGGCCGTAAGGAAAAAATGGCGCATGGTGCCGTCGCCCGCCAAAACGCATTCTTCCCTCGTACGGGCCTGGGCATAGCAGGTTTCCATCGTCCAATAGATGATGGGTCCGTCCGGAGCGTCCCTCCGAATCATCAGTTCGAGCTCTCCCAGATCGCACATCGGTTTCAGCCAGGATACGTCGATATCCAAAATCACGCGGTCGCCCTCGGCGATTCCTTCCAATGTGACTCCCGTCAGGACAATCTCATCGGGACCGACCGTAAACGGCATGAAGGTTCCCGCTGCCGCCCCCACCCTGGTGTTGTATTTTGCCGTCACGCGAATTCCTCCCATCAAATGTGATACAGCATATCAATAAAACGCACGCAGTACAGATGCGGGTTGAATTCCGTTTGCACCCGTTTTAACGCGCCGCTTCGGATGCTTTCCCTCAGCGGAGCGTTATGCATCAAGTCCAGCCCCTCCTGCACGGCTTGCGCAATATTGCCAAGCGTATAATTTTTGCCGGTTTCGTTATGACGGATGCAAAGAGCCACCCCGTCGGAATTCGTCGCCAGCACCGGACAGCGGCAGCTCATGGCTTCGAGGACCGATAACGGGCCGCCTTCCACCTTGGATGTATTGCACACGAAACCGCCCGAATCGCCTATGGCCGAGAAATAATGCTGCATCTGATGGTTTGGCACGTTCGAATGCATGATTAAACGCGAATGAAGTCCCAATTGATGCACCACGGAATCGAACTGTTCGCGTTCATGGGGAATCGACAAGTTGGGGTCTTCGAAAACCCAAAGTTTCAAATCGGGAACGTAGAAAGACAGCTGATAGCCGATATGAAGGAATTCCCTCCAGTTTTTATTGTCTTCCATGCGTCCAAGCCATGCGATCACCGGACGTTCCGGAATCGGTCCCGGCCGGTAGGTAAAGCTCTCGGAATCAAAAAAATTGGGGAAATTATACTGAGGAATATTCGGAAACAGTTCCCGAAACAAAGCGGCAATATGCGGGGTGCTCGGATTCAGCAGCGCACTTGCGTACGTGTTCACGTAAGGAATGGCTTCGATCAGCTGCTGGCGGGCATATTCCTTGGCGCCGTACCCCTGAATTTCCAGTACAAGCTTTCCCGTATATCCCAGCTGCCTGAAGCGGGGAAAGCTTTTGTGATCCGTCGTGACGACGATGACATCGTAATTCCCGGCGGCCAGAATTCCCCGGATCTCTTCATCGTTGTTCGTAATGTACATAGGGACCCCGTCGTTATTTTGCACCCCCGCCCCCCAATGGAAGTAAAGGCAGGAAGCATGGATACCGTATCTGGCAAGGGCTTTGCAGCGAAGCCGATTCAACGTATCCATGCCGCCGCTCGGCACGTAAAACACAAACAGCACGTTCATGGCATCCCCTCCTTTGCGTCTTAACGGTCAGATCATTCGAAACATGTCCTCCTGGGTAAACAAAGCGACAAGGTTGCCTTGGTTGCGGACTCTAACGGTCACTGCGGTATGCGTATAATCGTTGACGTTCGTCACCAGCACCAGCTGAAAAGGCTTATGCTCCGTCATCATATGATAAAGGGGAACCGTGCTGCCCGAACCGACATGGATCAACTGAACGTAAAACAGTCCCTGTTCGCCGTAGCCATGCACAAGCATCTCAAAACCTTCCGTACCGACATTGCATATTTCAAGATCGACGGACTGGATATACGTAGAGTCGATCGGTGCAAAAGGAGCGGCTTCTAGCCGTAATATGGACATAACCTTTCCTCCTGAAAGTCAAGTCTTAATCCTATCCTATGTGGCTGCGCTCCAAGTGGAAGGGCGTTTAACGCCCGCCGCAAACCTATTCTTCCGGGAATAAGCGAGAATACAAGCGAAAGAAGCGGATCTCGCATCTACTATATTGCGAATCGCAATTTAGGAAGAAAGGATGAAAGAATATGAGGGTTGCCGATCTCAAAGGATCCTACGACGCGATTTTCAGTTTGGGAGACTTATGCCTCGCCGCAATGAAGCTCGAAAAATTCGGCCTGCGAAATTATGCCGGTCCGATCGATTGGATGGCGACTTACAACCTATCCGACGTGAACCGCCTTTTAAGGAACCGATTCGCCCATTTCATGGTCTACAACAACCTCGTCGTTGAAAATAAAGTCAGCGAGCAGCTTTATTTGGTGCGCGACACGTATTACGATTTTCTGTCGAATCACGACTTTTTTACCCACAACAACTTCCCCCCCAATCTTGAAGCTTATCCTTACGTAAAAGCCAAATATGACCGCCGCGTGCAGCGGTTCATGGAAAAAATGCTAACCAGCCGTAAAATTTTGTTCATTCGCACGGAAGGCACGTTCGAACAAGCCAAAGAACTCCAGGAGGTTTTATCGAGTCTTGTCGCGCATGATTTTCGGGTGCTGTTGATTAACCATACCCCTGTCAACGACATCGTGGAACTGGACTGGCCGCTTGAAAAGGTCTGCTCCATTCAATTGCCGAACGCCGATAAATGGCTGGGAAATGATCACTTATGGGGACAAATATTAAGCGGAATTCATATATCCACTCGCTGAAGAATCGATGAAGGCCGCCGATCCGGACACGTGACATGCCGAATTGGGCGGCCCTTTTTTTGGCTCTGGATCCCTGTTTGTTCAATCGTTTAGAAAGTCAAAACCTCCAAATCCGGAAGCGTGTAATTTTTTGGAAGCTGCTCGAAAATCCGGTTCCACACCGCATAATTCACCATCAGATCGACATGGGACGATTGCACGGCAAAAATCCGGTTATACAAATCGCCGATGACCATATAAGGCTCAGACACGTCGTCTCCTCCCTTCCTTGGCTCATGGTTCGGCCGTTTATGCTCCTGAAGCTACCCTCGCATATTCGTTCAATAGCCTGGAAATCATCTGATCGAGCGACCAGTGCTGCTGTCCCCAGCGCGCCGCATTTTGACCGAGCATGCGCCGGTATTCATCGTTTCCTAGCAGTGTATTCAGATGCTGTGCCAGCGTAAGCGGATCTTTCACCGGGGAAACCAGGCCGGTCGCGCCATGTTCCACCATCTCCGGCAGTCCTCCGGCATTCGACACGCATGCCGGCAAGCCGGCGAACTGTGCCTCCATCACCGAAAACGGCTGATTATCCTGGATGCAGGAATGAACGAAAATGTCCGATTGCAGAAGCAGGGCCGGTATATCATGGCGCTCGCCGAAAAACACCACGTCGTTCTGCAATGCCAGAGCTTGGGTTTGGTTCCACAGCTCCTCCCTTTTATCGCCGTCTCCGACGATCCAGCACACCCAATCCTGCTGCCTCATGCTTTTCAGGATGCCGAGCGCCGAAATCAGCACATCGATCCCCTTGACGAACGACAGCCTTGCCGGACAGATGATCACCTTTTTATCCGGCGGCCGGCTGACATCCGTTCCCATATGGGCTTTATGCCAAAATTCCTGGGCATCCAGGCCGTATTGGAAAACGCTGATGCGATGTTCAGGAATGCCGAAATCGCGGACGAGCAGGTTTTTCTGCCACTGCGTCGACGTGATCGTAACGTTTCCGGACGCAGCGCCGCGAGATTCAACGGCAGGGAAATACTTCCAGGCTGGCGAATGCTCGTTGATGCCGAGCTGCGGGTTCATCCGGAAATGGTTGTGAAGCTCCCCCGTAACGGAGCCGTGAACCTGCGAAATCAACGGAACGTGTGCCGGCTTCACCCGGGCGAGCGAGCGGGCAGCAAATATATCCTGGGTATGGATGATGTCATATTGATCCAGCCCGAAACACGCGGCCGAAAGCTCCAGCATATAGCGGTCTATCTCATAATAGTGAATGAGGGGATCCGCATGCAGCAAGGGCGCGTACTCCCTGGCCAGCTTGGTGACCACAAGCGGGCGGATCCATTCCTTGGAGATTTCGCGGCCGCGGTTAATGATATGGAATTTGGCGTAATCCGGGCTGTTTCCGAGCAGATCCACCTGATGTCCCATGGCTTCCAGCCGCTGCTGGATTTGCGTCATGTATTTCCATACTCCGCCGACATGGGGAATCAGCCAGTATGTCGCTAGCAGTATCTTCATGCCTTCTCCTTCCCATGGGATCCGGCGACGGGAGCCGGACTCATTGATGGTTTAATGGACGATGCCGACAATATACTATATTGGAAAACGATGCGCCGGGACACGACTCTTGAACCCCCTCACGCGGAATGTTCGGAAATTTCGGACAAAAAAATCACCGGAACATCATTTCCGGTGATTCCAGTTCGTTTAAGCGCCGTTGAATTAGTCGGAGTAGGCCACGGCTTCGAAGCTTTCGGGCCCTACCCGGTTCGGAATGACCGTCAGTCCTCCAGGAATGCTGACGAAGGCCTGGTAGACGACAAATCCAGGGTTCGTCGTCAACAAATCGATGCCCGTTACGGTAATGACGTCGGTCGTCAGAAGCAACGTGCCTACCGGCAGCGACTCGGTAGCGGAATAGACGAGAGTGGATACCCCGTCAACCACCCGGAAGATCGTAATGGTTACAGGAGCGAGGACGGCAACGACAGCGCTCAACGTAACGGTTGCCGTGAAGTGAACGGAAAGATTCGGCCCTGCGGCGGCTGTGTTCAAGCCAAGCGTGCCGAACAAAGCAGGGGTTGTGCTGGCAGGGATGCTGACTGCGCCTGCGGTGGAGACGTTTTGGGAAATCTGGCTATCTATCAAACGGTTTGGCATAAGGAATTCTCCCTCCTTTCATCCATAGATTATGCTAGAGTTTCGCATCATGCATGGACGAACCATCCAGTCTATTCATACAAAACCGGAAGAAGGGAGAAGCAGTAGAATTCGATATTATCCCATAATCGACAAAATCGGATGGATCGCGTTCCGGACGCGTTCCTGCGTCATGGCATATTCCTGCCGAATGAGATCCTGATACCGAAGCGTGCCCATCGCTTCGTGCCAACGGTAACCGACCAGCGCCTCATCGAGGTACGGGAACGATATGCCTGCCTGGATCGCCCTGATCCATAAATCCAGATCATGCGTATAAGGGAGGGACTCGTTAAACAATCCGATATGGTAAAACAGTTCTTTTTTCATGATCACCGTACAACCGTTGACCGGATTGTTGATCAGAAAAGTGCGGTAAAAGTCCGCCGTCCCGTGAAAAGCGAAACCGGCACGATGCTGTACGATCTGGCTTTGCCTATCGATATAATCGAAGTTGGTATGGGATATCCACGCCCCCCGTTCCAGCATAAACTGGATCTGGCGGTTGATTTTATCGTGGTAAAATATATCGTCGGAGCTGAGCCATGCGACATATTCCCCCGAAGCATACCGGATTCCGTGATTTAATGCGCTTGCGGTGCCGCCGTTGGCCTTTCCTAGATAATGGATATACGGCATGTACGGACCTAACCGGTCGGCATGCATCGTCGAACCGTCGTCGACGACGATAATTTCGATCGGCCTGTACGATTGCGTAAGCGCGCTTTGCACCGCTTGATCCACGTAAGGATCGTTGTAAAAAGGAATGACGATCGTAACCAGCGGTTTCATTTGGATCCTCCCCCTCCGGTGCGGAAATATTGAAGAATGTCCGTTATCGACCTCTCGATCGGAATGGACGGCTTCCAGCCAAGCGATTCCAAGCCCATCGGAACCTGCGAATCCCGCTCCTTGATGGAATCGTCCTCATCCCCCCACTCGACCGGGACATCGCTCCCCGAAGCCTTCATGAACAAAACGGCAATTTCCTCAAGCGTGCGTTCTTTGCCCGACGTGACGGTGTAGACCTCTCCCGGCGTTCCCTTTTCAAGCATGATGCCGTAAGCCCGGACGGCATCCCTGACGTCCAGAAAATCCCGCCGCGAGGCTCGCGACGAAATGCGGAAGGCCTTCATCGCCTCTCCTCTTTCCCATGCGGCAATGTAGCGGCCCAGCAAAGCGCAAAAGCCCGTCGACGGCCCGGGTCCGATCAAATTCGACGGCTCCGCCAGCATGACCGGCTGCCCGAACAGGCAGCTCCAGGACATGACGGCCGCCTTCTGCAGGCTTTTGCTTAAGCTGTACGGATGGGGCGGCCGATAAGGAGGGGTGAGGCTGAACACGGCTTTCGTTCCGGCGATCAGTACCCGGCACGCCGGAAACGGGCGAAGGGCATTCAGCAAATAAAGCGTCGGAAGCACGTTGGTTTCCATGTAGAGCAGCGGATCGGCCCAGGATTCGGGGACCGAGTTTTTCCCCCCGAGATGAAGGACATAGTCGGGAGCGATCTGCCGGGCAAGCTCTTCAAGCTTCCGCTTATCCATCAGATCGCAGGCATAGTATCTTACCCCGTCGATGGCCGGGAGTGCCTGCGTTTGCCGCACGATGCCGGCGACCTGCATGCCGAGCCCGGCAAAATACCGGCAGGCATGGCCGCCGGTAAATCCCGAAGCTCCGGTAATCATAATGACGCGCTTGCGGAGGGAAGCTCGTTCATCCATATCTTCAACTCCTTCAGCATGTCTCGGTAATGGGGGACGGCATAATCGATGTCGGCCCGCGTCGACACCAGCGTACGGTCCTGCACCGGCTGGTCGACAGGCAAAACCACGACGTCGCGAAGATCCCATATTTCCTGAAACAGCAGCAGCAAGTCATGTTTGCAGATCGGGACCGGGTGGGCCAGATGGATCAAACCCGACACGGAAGAATTCATGAAGCGATCGACTGCCTTCGCCAGCTCCAGCGTCGTCACGCCGTTCCACATGACGTTGCGGTAGCCGGTAACGGCTCCTTTTTGCGACATGAACCAATGCATGAGCCCGATGCCATGGCTTCGGATCTCCGGACCGATAATCGACGTCCGGATGGTCAGATGCCCCGGAGCCCGCACTTCGCCCAGCGCTTTGGTCATCGCGTACATGCTCGTTCCATCCGGCTGGTCTTCCTCCGTGTAGCCGCCCCGGGTTCCTTCAAAGACGCAGTCCGTGCTGATATGAATGAGGCGGGCACCGATCCGGTCCGCGGCCCGGCAGAGCCGGTGGGGCAAAAAGCCGTTGATATGATACGCATTGATCCGGTCGTCATCGGCATGATGGTTCAGGACGCCGATGGCATTGATCACGACATCGGGCCGGACGATATCCAGCAGCCGGTCGACCATGCACGGTTCGGAGGCGTCAAGGTAAAGTCCCCCGGGACTTCGGGCTTCCCGGGTGGTGTAGAAGACGTGATGTTTTTCCTGACGCCGAAAGTAATGAACCAGCATATGGCCCGCCATTCCGTTTCCGCCAAGAATAAGCAGTTTCATCACAGAAACCCTCCGCGCTGGAGAATGTTTTTAATCTCCTCTTTATTCATCAAATGATGGTTGGAGCTGAAGCTGCTGAATTCTACCGGTCTGCAGTGTTTGTAACGTTCCTTCAGCTCGGGCATATGAAGCGTCGGCAGGATGACGAGGTACTCTTCGTCGTATACCACCGTCGTCATGCTTTCGAAATCGCTCATCAGTATTTCGTGGATCTTCTCTCCGGGGCGGATGCCGGATTCCACGATGCTTACGTTTTCTTTGCCGGAAGCTTCGATCAGCACCTCCGCCAGGTCCACGATTCTGCAAGCAGGCATCGTCATGACGAAGATTTCCCCGCCGTAGCTTTCCTCCGCGGCCTTGAACAGCAGTTTAATCGCGTCCGGCAGCGTCAGGAAAAACCGGGTCATCTCCATGTCCGTAATCAGCACCTGGCCTTTGCTCCGGATCTGGTCCTTGAACACATGCACCACGGAGCCGTTTGTCCCAAGCACGTTGCCGCCGCGAACGGTAACAAAGCGGGTTTCGCTGTTGAGCAGATTCGCGTACACGACCAGCTTTTCGCCGATGGCTTTGGTCATGCCGTAAAAATTCGAAGGGTTGGCCGCCTTGTCGGTCGAGATGTAAAACACTTTCTTGACCTTGTTGTCGATGGCTGCTTCGATCACGTTTTGGGTGCCGATGACGTTGGTTTTAAGCGCTTCGTACGGCTGGTCCTCGCACACCGGAACATGCTTGAGCGCGGCAAGATGGAACACGTAGTCGATGCCTTGGCAAACGGCGGTCAGCGCCTCTTTGTCACGGATGTCCCCGATCCGAAAGCTCAGGCGCTTGTCTTCGAACGTCCGGCTCATCGCCACTTGCGACGATTCGTTGCGGGAGAACACGATCACCTCCCTCGGATTTTGCATAAGCAGCTGGGCAACCAATTCATACCCCCAGGATCCGGTCCCCCCAGTCACCATAATACGTTGATTTTCAAACATGCACTTTCCCTCCAAGCAGAAATTTGACTACCTTATCCGAGACGTTTTTGGCCAAATACCCTTCCGGGCAGACCCATTCCCGGTTCAAGCTGATCATCAGGTCCGCCGCGCGCGCGATATGCTTCGCTTCAAGGCCTGATACGATGTTGCTGCCGCAGTCGACGGTTTCCGGGCGTTCGGTCGTATGCCGCATCGTGACGGTGGGAACCTGCATGATGCAGCATTCCTCCTGGACCGTTCCGCTGTCCGTCAATGCGCAGCAGGCGTGCCTTTCCAGCTTGACGAAATCGAAAAATCCGAAAGGCTCGTGGAATTCCACCAGCGGGTGCGTGCGCAAATCTTTCAGCCCCGCAATGCGGGAGGCCGTTCGCGGATGAATGCTGCAGATGAGCCGGCGGCCGTATTTTTCCGCGATCATGTTCAGCCCTTCGACGATTTGCCGCAGCCGTTCCGGATGATCCACGTTCTCCGCGCGGTGGGCCGTAACCAAAAAATATTCCTTCGGCTTCAGGGAGAGGCTGTTCAAAATGCGGCTTGCTTCGATCGAATCCTTGTAGTGCTCCATCACTTCATAGATCGGATTTCCCGTCAGCACGATGCGCGAGCTGGGAAAACCTTCGGCAAGCAAATGTTTTTTGCTCTGTTCCGTATACGGCATGTTGATCGAAGAGATCGCGTCGATGACCCGCCGGTTTTTCTCTTCAGGCACGCCCAGGTCAAAGCAGCGGTTGCCGGCTTCCATATGAACCACGGGATATCCGAGCCTTTCGGCAAGCACCGCGCACAGCGCGCTGTTGGTATCGCCAAGCAGAAGGATGGTATCGGGCTTCTCCTTTTCCAGAATCCGCTCCATTTGAAGGAACATGGACGACAGCTGTTCCCCAAGCGTTGCGGCTGCATCCTGCAAAACGTAATCCGGTGAGCGCAAGCCCATCTGCTTAAAAAAAATGCCGCTCAGCCTTTCTGCAAAATTTTGCCCGGTATGCACCAGCACATGCCGCTCTGCATACCGGTCCAGCTTAGGAAGGATGAGGCTGAGGCGGATAATTTCGGGCCGGGTGCCCAAAATCGTCATGATTCTCATAGCGTCCGTCCCCTACTTTCGTTTAATGGACTTGGAGCGACGTTTGGAACGTTTGCCTGCTCCTGCCTTTCTTTGGATCCGGCGTGCTCGAACCGCGGCCGCCGGTCTTCTTGCTTTCCTTGCATGTTTCCTTCTCCTGCCCGCCTTCCTTTTTGCCGGGGCAGCTTGCCCAGCCGGAGGCGGCGGAACGTTCAACGCAGGGACGCCCGCGGCGGATACGCGGCGGGAAACGTCCCCGCTCATCCAATCGGGGCATCCCCGCTGCAGCTCCTGAACGAATCCGTGAACCCGCTGCCGGTAGGTCTCCATGCCGTATGCGTTCCTAGCGGCGTTCGCGTTCATGCTTCCGGTATACTGCAGGAACTCCGGTTGATTGACCAGTTCGGATACCTTGGCCGCCAGCGCTCCATAGTCGCCCGTCGGAACCGCAAAATGACCGTTGCCCGTATTTTTCATCAGCTCGCCGAGACCACCGGAATCGAAGGATACGACCGGCTTGCCGCAAAGCATGCCTTCCAGCGCCGTCATCCCGAAACCTTCCTGCACCATGCTAGGAACGACAAGGATATCCATGGCGCTGTAAGCCGAATGCACCGATTCCACAAACGGGATGAAGCGGAAAGAATTTCGGTGGCCGGAATCATTCACTTCCTGAACGCAGCGGTCGTAATAGGACTGGTCGGCGGGTTTTCCGATCACGACAAACCGGCAATTCGGGTACGACGCCGCCAGAATTTTCGCCATACGGATGAATTCAAGCAGCCCCTTTTCGGGATGGATAAAAGAAGAGATATAGCCGATGCAGATATGGGAGTCCTTCAGGCGGAGAATTTTACGATAGCCGTTCCGGATCAGCATTTGGGAAGGCTGCAAAAGCTCATTGTCCGCGGACGGGGGAAGCAGCGTGATCGGTTTGGAGACCGTTCCGCGAAAGACGCGGGCCGACGCCTCCGAAATCGCGATCAGGCAATCGCTGTACTTCTCTATCACGGCCGTGGCCGCAGACGTGTATGCCGTCGTTTGCATCGTTTCGGTTATTTTCCATAAGACCGGAATGCCAAGCAATTTGGCAGCCATGGCGGGCATCACGTTCACGATGGTATTGGTGAGGACGATGTCGGGAGCCGTCTCCGCCATGCAGCGGACAACCGAAGCAAAATCCGGATGGTGCCGAAGCCCTTCCGCTTCCTGTTCGAGCCGTTCGCCGGGCTGATACATGCCAAAAAGCAAGGGGCAGGATTGGATTCGTACCGTCATGCCTTGTTTACGGGCAGAAGCCGTCAGCTTGCCTTCCTGCGGAGCGACCAGAATGCACTCGAAATAAGGCGCGATTTGAAGGCAGAACATCAGCAGGAGCTTTTCGGCCCCCGTGATGCTGCTTGTATTGCTGACATGGGAGAACAGCATCATCTTAGGCTTATACGTCATCATGGGCGTTGAGACCGCTGCAAAAAAGCACAGGGTACGATTCGCACCTCCTTTCACCCAAGTAATACAATATATTAGAAGTGAATCTGTACCGGCACGACATATGCTCCCCTCCAGATGTCCAAAAGTGGAGGGGAACCTCCCCTTTTTACGGAAATACGATGGACAGCAATTGGTTCAAGCGATGGCCGTACGTATGCTCGCGGAGCGTGCGGTCCAGCGCGTTCAGGGCGATCTCCCTGCGCTCCTGCTCGTGATGGAGATAATATTGGATTTTGTCTAACAGCTCTTCCGGTGAGTTGTACGTTTCGATCTCCTTGCCGGGCGTATAAAGTTTGGCGAGGTCGCTTCGGGAATCGGTGAGCTGCAGCGTGGCGCAGGCGGAGATTTCGAACGTGCGCGGATTCGGGGATGCGGCGGGAATTTTTACGGCATTGTTGTTGACGGAATCATCTTCGTGGGAACGATGAAGATTGATGACGATTTTCGAGGCGTTGTAAGCATCCGACGTTTCCTGCGGTCCCATCCATTTATTGACTTCGATCCGGTCCCGGTAAGCGGCAAAATTGGGCAGGCGGTCCCACCAAATGCCGTTGATGAGCGTATTATACTGCATTAACCGGTCCATGATCGGGCTCAGGAATTCGATCCGGTTCCAGTAGGCGGAACCGATGAAGCTGACGTCCCTGCGCTGCGGGGAAGGCGTTTTTGCCGGTTTGTAAAAATCCGGAAAAGCGGCGAAAGGCAGATGATAAACCTGCTTGCAGCCAAGCTGCTGGTAATATGGAATGCAGTTGGATTCCAATGTGAATACGTAATCGTAATGGTTGACGTTTTCCGTGGTCATATCCGTGTAATACGGATCATCCGTCAGCCAGACGGCCGTTTTGATCCCTTGGCGGCGGATATCGTCCAGCTGCTCGTTTTGAACAAACATGCCGTCCAGCACGAGAACGAGGTCCGGCATCAGTTGATAAGCGATTTCGCTGACCGGCTGGCCGGGCTCAATGACGGTGACTTGGGCAACCAGCCCGCGCAGCGTCGTCGAAATGGCTTCGTCCATCGGAGAATACGGGAACCCTTTCCCCGAGGCGACGTACAGGACATGAAGCTGGCGGAAAGGGAACGATTCCGTGTGGCTTTTGACGATATAGTCGGCCCGGCCCTTTAAATATCCCTCTTCGTATCCCCCCGAATAACCCGCCTCGCGTCCGCGCGCCCGCGCTTCTTCGGCCGGACTCGGCTGATAGTGGTGCACCATGTTCCAGTGTTTTACGATTGACATGTGACAACCCGCTCCTCTTTCTTTTTTTTCAACAATTTTCAGACCTATCGAACTTCGGGGTTCGGTGCCCCGTCTTTGAATAAGTTTTGGTTAAACATGCTCCAGCAGCGTTTTGATTCTCGAAACGAAGGAATGCTCTTTTCGCGTCGTCCATAAACCGCGCCATGCCAATTGTAAGCGCTCGTCGTCATGTGCCAGGTAATGGCTGATTTTGTCCTGCAGCTCTTTGACCGAACCGAAGGTTTCGATGTCGTAGCCCGGCCGGTAATGCGAATGCGTATCCTCCCGGATGTCCGTAATTTGCATCGTGCCGCAGGCGCTGATTTCGTACGTGCGCGGATTGATGGATTTGGCGCGGATGCGGTGGGTGTTCCGGTTGTCCTGCCCATACTCGTCCGGGCGATGGATATTGATGACGATTTTTGCCCCGTTGTAATAGTTCACGGTCTCCTCCGGCGGAATGAACCCCAGGTGCAGGAACCGCCCGAGGATCCGGGTCTCCTTCAGCCTTTCCCAAAAACCGCCGGCGATCAGCACCTTTTTGTCTTCCAAAAACGGGGCCATTTCGTCGAAGATCGCGACCCTGTTCCAAAAGGCGTTGCCGATAAAGCAAATGTCGTACAAATGCTGGGGGGCCGGACGTTGGGGCTTGAACATGGCGGTGTTGACGGCCAGGGGCAAATAATGCACTTTCGCCGCGCCAAGTCCGCGGTAAAACGGGACGCAGCTGAGTTCATGGGTAAACACGATATCGTAGCCCGTGCACATGCGGGCCGTATCTTCCGTAAAATACGGATCATCCACGAACCAAATCGCCGTTTTGATCCCCATCCCCCGGATTCTGGCCACATCCTCCAGGTGATTGTCGGGGAATATGTGCAGCCCGTTCATGACAAGGACGAGATCGGGCCGTTCCTTGACGGCCAGCTCCAGCATTTTCGGGGCTTCCCCGACGATGCATTCCTTTACCAGGCTGCGGAGCGCCGAAGCAACTCCCTGATCAATGGCATGAAAGCCTTGGGGAACGTAAAGTATTTTCATATCCCGGAAATAGGGCGGCGGCGGCGGGACTCGTTTCTCGACGGCTTGACAAATGCCGAGCCGGTAGCCGGCACCGTAACCGCTTCGGTAACCTTCACTTTGTTCTGCAACATTTTTTTCCACAGCTCTCACCCTGCCTGTCGTAAAATAAGGTAGAATTCCGGCCGCATGTAACATGCGGAAAAGTGTTCCTATTTGCGGCTGATCTAAGCCGGCTCGGCATTCGCCGAAGGCTTATATCATTCTATAATGATAAATATATGCGGAAGAGGCACATGCATCATGGACGACTGCCTTTCGGGCGGGAAATTGGCGCGTATCACGTTTTACGGGCGCAAAAAAGCCTTCAACCCCATAGGTTTCCCATGGAGCGAAGGCTTGACTGTGTTCCTATCCCTGCTCATTTATTTCAGGATTTTGGCCAAATCCTCATTTCGATTGATAAGCGAGCTGATGCCCATCTTCATAGCCTTTGGCGAATCCGGCATTAAAACCTTCGTTGTAAGCTTCGTCGTATCCTTCATTATAAGCGACGTCCGGCGATTGCGGCAGCGAGCCCTGCTCTACCGGAGCCGGAAGGACGGGGTTACCCCACCCGCGTCTGCGCTTCCTGCGAAGGGCGCCAAGCCGGGAAAGCCGTCTTTTTCTGCCCTTGACAAGCCGGCGCGGCCTGGTTTTGTTCGCACGGAGCTTTCCCGTTCTTTGCGCTCGGGCCTTTCGGGCAACGAGAAGCTTCCGCCTCCGGGTGCCGGATCTCGCGGACCGGGAAACACGTTTCTTGGTCTTCATCCGTTATTCCTCCTGTTAGTTCGGTCATCGTGCATGCGGCAGTCGGGATGCGTTTAACCAGGGCGGCGCAGGAGTACCGCTGCGGGGGTGGCATAACGTGATTCCTTGCAGCATCTCGCACATGGCGGCTTGATACTGCGTGAGAAGACGGATGTTTTCGCTCAAACTCCGCGCGGACAATTCCGAATGGGAGGAAATATCCGCAATGCTGCCGAGAATCCGGGCAAGCGCCTGCTGGCTGCGCGCGATGGAGGCGATCAGCTCAAGCTTTGCTTCCTGTTCTCTTACGAAAAGACTCATTTTTCGATGTCTCCCATATCGAATCCCGGGCCGAACATGCCGTCCTCGCCGCCGAAGCCTCCTTCATCCTGAACGAGCACGGCTTTCAAATTGCTGCAAAGCCCGTTTTCGAGTTTGGTCAAACCTTCGAGCAGCTCGACGATTTGACCGTGAATTTGCAGCGGTTCGTTGAGCTGATGATCATGCGTTTCAAATGCATCCGCGGTCAAGTGGTTGATCGCCCAGTTCCGGACTTTCTCCGCCTCAACCGCCTTTGCCTCCAAAATCATCGCAATGTTCCACTGAATTTTGGATGCGGCGTCCAGCATATGCAAAAATGCCTGCTCCCTGCTCATCTGCAGCACTCTCCTATATCAAGTCTCCAATTACTCTTCCTCATGGCTGCCGAGCTCTTTCACGACATGATTCAGAGTCTCCGCGAGCGCTTCCTGAAGATCCGCGATACTTCCCAGATAGGCGATGATGCTTTTATTGATTTGCCCGGAGTTCTCGATCAATCCGCTAATCCCGTCGAATTCGGGATCGGCGTCCGGAAGGTCGTGAATGATCTGGGACATCCGGACGGCCATCTGCCGCTCGGCGTCCAGAACCCTGGCCATCTGTTGATGGGAATGGGACATATGGATTAACATTTCATCGATTTTATTCTGCATGGTCGATTCCTCCTGTAGATGTTCCGCGAAAAGCCGCGAAGGCCCGCCCCTCCTGATCCGCTTCTGCCTGCTATTATCTTATGCCGGCCGCCTACATACAGTTACGGGTAACCCGGCTCGCAGCCAAAAATTTATTACAGCACGGGGTTTTCGAGCACCGGGGGAGCAATGATCGGCAATCCGCGGGGGATCAAGCGCAGCTTTTCAGGCGGGAGATGAACGATGTTCCGCTCTTTCAGGTTCCAGCGCTTCAGGGCATAGTCCGATACGAAGGGCCGAACCGAACCTTGGCGCCACTGATAGACGGTTCCGTCGCCGCAGCTGACGATTTGCCCGTCGCTCAGCTCGCCTTCGGCGGGCCTGAGCAAAGCCAGCATCTCCTGTTCCCCCATCGGCGCCTCTGCCGCCGGGATGCTGCGGAGATCCAGCCTGGACAACACAACCGACCGGATTCCCGCCTTCTCTTCCATTCCGCTGCACGGATGTTTTTTTCCTTCGCAGAGAACATACTGACGTCCCCCTTGATCCCGGATCAGCACTTGGGTGGGGAAAAAGTCGGCGGGCGAGCCGCAAGGCTCAGCCTCACCATTTGCACCGCGGTATCCAAGCTGCCGTGCCTCCTCTACCCACGCATGGGGATTCCCCCATTTCTCCGCATAATACCGCTCGTTATATCCTTGAACCGTTTCGAACCGTTCCCGTCCCAGATTCTTCATGCTGACGCTGCCGAAATGATGGATGAACGCATCGCCCGCAATGACGAGCTTAAGGCCGCACAGCCGGATCCGGATCATCCAGTCGTCATCCTCGTAATTTCCGACGCGGAAGCCTTCATCGAAATAACCGACCCGCTCCAGCAGATCCTTCCGGAAAAGCACGCAAAATCCGACGATCCTGTCGGTTTGCCGCCATTTGGATGCATCCGGCCGGCTGAAGGCAGCCGCGAACTCCCACATCTGCTCCACGTCGTTATAGGGCACCGGGATCTGCTGCTCGCCGCTGATGTAATTCGTCACCGGTCCTACGGCGCCGATTCGGGGGTCGCTTTCCAGGCAGCGCAGCATATGGGTAAGCCAGCCTCCCGTGACCAGCGTATCGTTGTTCAAAATGACGATGGTGTCGCCTTTGGCCATCATGAGCCCTTGATTCACGCCGCCGGCGAACCCCCGGTTGGTTTCCAATCGTTTGTACCGCAGCCGGCCCGCTTTTCGATTCAAATAGGCTTCCGTCCCGTCCGTCGAACCGTTATCGACGACGATGATTTCGTATGGTTCGGCCGTGTGCGTTTCGATGCTGTCGATGCAGCGGGACAGGTAATCCAGCTGGTTATAGCTGGGAATGACGATGCTTGTGCCGTGGAACGGGCGTCCGAACGCTTCTCTGCCTTGGGCAAGCCCCTGTTCGTAGCCCCGCTCAAACCCGGCTTGGTAACGCAGGGCGGCATCCTTCGCCCGGACGCCGTTTTTTTTCCTGTTCATAGATCAACCCTCCTCGCCTGGCATGATGTCCGCCGGTGCCGGGCACCGGCCGTCTTACGATGCGTTGTCATCATAGGTCAGCTCGCCGGAAATGAGCTTATCGGCCAAATGGCCGAAATCGAGCGCTACTTTGCCAAGCTCCGCGGCGATGGTTTGGCAGATCACGACCGCGGGAATCCCGCTTGCAACCAGCGCGATATCGAACGTATGCTGCGCCGTCGCCGCAAGCGCGCCAGGAACGTCCCTGAACCCGTTGACGGGGGCGACCGTCCCCGTAATATGCACACCTGAGGCGGAAAGGACTTCAGCCAACGGTTCTGCCTTATTGCCGATGACCAGCACTTGCCTGTTTCGCAGCAGCGGTTGAAGCAGCTTGTGCTCATGAAGCGCATAATTTATGGTTGAGATGGTGAAACGGTGCGGATCATGGCCGATGCCGTAATAACGGAGAACCGGAAACAGCAGGCCCTGATAAGTAGGCAACCGCGACGCCGGAATGCCGATGATGTCCGCTCCCCGGACGGCTTCCGCCAGCCGATCCCTCGCCTCGTAATCCGGAAGGGTGATCCCGGCTCGGGTCAGGAACGGCCCCGCCGCCTTGGCATGCGCCAGCGGAAGCACGGTGTCGTGGGCCAAAGCAAGCAGCTCCCCGTCCCCCAGCCGAACGACCGACAACGGTTTTTTTAAGGCTAACGATTGTTCGAGGCGAACATGCACCTCCTCCGGTTTCAAAAGCGGCTGAAGCCGGGGCAAAAAACGCTGTAATCCAGCCTCCATCACCTCTTTGGCCGAGACGCCCGGGAGGATCGTGTACGGCGGAAGCAGCGACGTCATCTCCTCTTCCGCTCCGGTCGCGGCGCCCGCCTTGTAACCTGCGTCAAATCCTTTGGCGTACGCCGACTCTTCGGCTTGGTCCGTTCGCCAATTCTGCACCTCCCCCGTGCCGGGCAAGTTGAGTTCTTGAGTGTACGCTGCTGAAAAATCGGCCATTCGCCTGCGCCGATGAGAGACCGGGGCCGCTTTTCTCCAGGGGCTGCGTCCGCGTCTTGCATGCCGCTTGCCGGATCGGGCGGCCGCCCGTACGCCGTTTCTTCGCCTTTTGGCGCTCCTGACACGAGCAGCCTTCTTCCCTAAAGGAACGAAGGCTGCCGTGGTATGATATGGCCGTGTCATGGAATCATCCCCTTCATGCGCCGCCCGGCTTCCTGCAGCGATTCGAAGGTGCCTGCGTCGCTCCACCATTTTTGGAGAATGTCATATTCCAACTTTCCTTCCGCTGCGTACACGTTATTCACATCCGTAATTTCAAGCTCCCCGCGTTCCGAGGGATGAATTTGCGAGATGATATCGAATACGGCCGTATCGTACATATATATTCCGGTGACGCAATAAGAGGACTTGGGCTGCGCGGGCTTTTCTTCGATTTTGGCGATCAGTTCCTTGTTTTTTTCGTCGAAAACGGGGACTCCGTAACGTCTCGCATCTTTCACCTGCTTTAAGAGGACTTTGGCCGTTCCCTCGGGCTGGCGAACAAAGCCGTCAACGAACGGCTTCAAATCATCCATAAACAGATTGTCGCCGAGCAGCACGACAAAACGTTCTCCTTCCGCCATAAATCCCCGGGCCAATTCCAACGCCTCGGCGATGCCGCCCGCCTCTTCTTGAATCCGGTAGGTCAGATGGACCCCGAATTCCTTGCCGCTGCCCAAAAAGTCCGTGTACAACCCGGCGGACTGCTTGCCTATCACCATCAATATATCGGTAATCCCTGCTTGGCGAAGCCTCTCCAAGCCGTAGAGGATCATCGGGTACTTCCCTACCGGAAGCAAATGCTTGTTGATCAGCCGGGTCAGCGGGTACAATCTGGTTCCTGTGCCGCCTGCCAATACGACGCCTTTCACTGCACTTTCCCTCCTTCGGGTTCGGTTTTAGTGTTCTTCGATAAACTGGCGCGGATCAAAATGCCATTTTTCGATAAACAACCGGTAATTTCGTTCGATCAATGCCTGCAGCTGCTCCGGCTGCGCTTGTCTGAAGCTGACGCTTCCCCGGTGATGCACGAGCACGTCCCCGCAAATTAGCAAACGGTAGCCCGCAAGCCGGGCCCGGTGACAATAATCGTCGTCTTCATAGTGGCCGGGGGAAAACGCTTCGTCAAAATAGCCGATCCGGTTCACCACTTCCCTTTTGATAAGCAGGCACATGCCGATGATCCGCTTGACTTCGAGCCAACGCCCCGGATCCGAACGGTTGTTTTCGAAGGCGATCCGCTGAAATTCGGACAGGTCCTGAAAGGCGATCTCCACCTTTTGAATTCCGCTTGCCTCGTTGGTGACCGGCCCGACGAGCCCGATGTCCGGGCGGCTGTCGGCGGCGGCAAGCAAATTGCCGAGCCAGTTTTTCGTAACGGTCACGTCGTTGTTCAACAGGAGGAGATACTCCCCGCGGGCTGCCTTCATCCCGAGATTGCAAGCCTTGGGAAATCCTTCGTTGGCCGGCAGGGATATAAAAACGACGCCTTCCCGGACGCAATATTCATCCGTGCCGTCGGTGGACGCGTTGTCCACGACGATAATTTCGTATGGAACATCGGTGTATTCGCGGATCGACTCGATGCACGAGACGAGCATATCCAAGCCGTTGAAGGTGGGAATGATAATGCTGGTCAAACCCCGTTCCCTTTTCACATTGCATTCCTCCGCATCGCGACGTCCTTGCGGGACAAAGGGGGCTTCAGGCCGGAAACTCCCCTCCGTCTCAGCACTTCTCCAAGCGCTTCCGCATGGTCGCCGATAATCATGCCTGCAACGCTGTTGCCCCTGCCCGTGTTGCCTGCCCGCCTCCGGTTGCCCGAAAAGACGTCTACGGCATGCACCGCCTCCACGCGGTACCCTTCAAGCACCGCTATCGCTTGCGCTTTCGGCGGAACGGACAAATGGCGCGGATCCAACTGCCGGAGAAGCCGCCCGGACAGGGCATGCGGCACGGCGGTCATGGAATTTGCGCCCAAATCCCCCCGGGAAAGAACGGCATTCAAAAAGCTTTTGCAGCGCGTGACCTCATCCTGATCGGCGAACAAGGGCAAAAATCCGTTAAGGTCATTCAAGGCCACGTCGCACCCTGCGTCAACGGCATATAAAAAGGGCGCCAGATCCTCCGCGGCGATGACCATGTCGCCGTCGCAGAACAATACGATGTCCGCTTCGGCGAGCTTGGCGCCGAGGCTCCGGCCTACGTCGTGCCCCAGCAGGTCCGGATAATACGCGACCGTTACCCGGCGGTGCTTCCGGGCAAGCGCGTAACTGCGGTCCCGGCATCCGTTCAGCACGACGATGATCTGCCGGAGCGGCAGCCTTTCCAGCTCGCGCAGCACGGCATCGATGCTGTCCTCTTCGCTGCTCGCGCACACCACCGCAGCCGCGCTCCCGCGCAGCGGAAGCGGAATCCCCCTGTCCTTGCGCCCGGCGGCATCGGAGTAACCTTGCGCGTAGGCTTCCGACAAACGTTTCATTCTGGCGTAACCCGGTTTTTCTTTTATGCTTTCGTTCATCCATTCCGCAAACGATTGCTGAAGCGCGGAAGCATGGAACGCCGAGGCTCCGGAATCCGGCGGGGCGGCGTTTCCGGCTTTCCGGCCGGCGCTCGCCGCGCGGCGCAGCCACGGGTCCCTCCGGGTTCCTCCGCGGTAAACCGATGAACGCTTTTTCGTTGTGGATACGCGATGTTTCCTTGCGGGACGACGGGACCGCCCGCTATTCCGGCGTTTTCTTGCCGACCGGCCCGTTCCTGCACCCATGCCCTTCACCTCCCCACCCTGTCTCTATCCCGGCCCAGATCGGTGAACCCGGCCCTGGAATCCGTATGGGATAAATACCATTCCATCGCCCGCAAATGGTCGTCGATGACGATCTGCTGCAGCGGATCCTGCCCGTGATGTTTGCCTCTGCGCCGGTTCATCCTTCCGACTGGAACTTCGTGAACGGCAGCTACCTTAAGGCCGCTCCGTACGGCGATCGCCTGGGCAAGCGGAGGAACGGAAAGATTGCTTGCTTCGATGCAATCGGCGGCTTTGCGGCTGATCGCATGCGGAACGGTGGTCATCGAGGCGCCGGACAAATCGGGGCGCCCCAAAAACGTGTTCAGCGTATGCTTGGCTAATACGACGGGATGAGGGTGTCGCAGGCGGACCGGTCCGCCGTAACGGTTCAACGCGACATCCGTCCCGTTTAGCACCGCGGTCACAAACGGTTTAAGATCCGAACCGCCGATTCGGATGTCGGCATCGACAAACAACAACGCCCGACCCGCGGCCGCGGCGGCGCCAACGGCCCGGCCCGCGTCGTGTCCAAGCGGCTCGTCGTAATGCAGGACCCGGGCTCCCATCGCTGCGGCAATCTCCTCCGTTCGGTCGGTACAACCGTTAGCGACGACGATCACTTCGCAGGACTCGTGGACCTTCCAGGCTTCCCTGATGACGTGGCCGATGGTCCTTTCCTCGTTCATTGCCGGGATAATGACCGATACGACCGGGCTCCCGCATGTCCTGCGCGTCAAAAAGCTTGCAACGGTGCGGCTGCTTCTCCTCCGCCGCGGCCGATTTGTAGTTCGTATTCGTCCAGATGGCTTGTGCATGCGGGCATACTCCCCCTGTTCGAGTCGGCTGATATTCCTTAAGTATCCTATGCGGCGGCCACAAGAGCGGACGCGGCGTTTGTGCATGTTTGCTTCGCTCCGCAGCGGTTTGAGCGGGAACGGCTCACGTGGCCTCAAACGGCAAAACGAGCCGGATCAAGGTCCTTCCAACCTTGACCCGGCTCGCATCATGTCCGGCTTTGATTACATCGGGGCGCTGCCGACGGCAATCCAGGAAAGGAATCCGAACGTTTCGGCCCCGTTTTGGCGGCGAACCACTTCAATGAACGCGGTATCCTCCCGTTGGGTTTTCAATACGGCATAAAAATCAGGGTGGTTGCACATCGCCACGATGACGTACTGGTTGCTTGGGTACGGCTCCTGCAGCATGACGGGGACTTCGACCTTCGTCTCGCCCTCCCCGATCCGGAAAGAGGTCATTCCGCACTGCTGCACGGTCGGCACCCGCGATGCGCTTCGAACCGGAGCGAAGGCCAAATGGGCGGCCGTCACCGATTGATCGGCCAAATGCCTCGCCTCAACGGATTGGTCCTGGAGATGGTTCCCGTTCACGGCCCCCGGCTGCAAATGCCATTCCTGAACGCTTTCGGCCTGCAAATGAAGCGAACGGATCGACTCCGGCTGAATATGGGTGGCGGATATCGCGCCGGGCGCGACCTTGGCCGAATGCACCGCGCCGTCGCGGAGCGCTTCGCCGTGCACGGCGCCGGGTACCAAATGCCGGGCTCCGATCGCTCCGGATTGGATATGGACGCTTCCGACCGAAGATTCCGCCAGTTTTTCGAACGTGACCGCCTCGTTGCCCAAAATCTCCGTGCTCACGGCCCCGCTGGCGAGATGCCGCTCGCTGACGACGCCCGGCTGCAGATGGTCTTCGCCGACCGATTCGGCGGCCAAATGCATGTAGTCGACTGCCCCCGGTGCGAGATGCCACTTTTGTACCGATTTTTCCTGAAGCTGAGCCGCGGATACCGACCCTGGCAGGATGTGCCCGTGCCCGATCGAACCGGGCGCAATTTTATCCCCGGTGACGGCTTCCTCCTGCAAAGCATCACCCGATACGGCCCCGTAAGCAAGATGCCGCTCCGTGATGATTCCTTCCTGCAGATGGCCGCCGCCGACGGCTTCCGGCGCGAGATGGGAGAAATTGACGATGCCGTCCCCCAAATGCCGTTCTTGTATAGAGCCAGACTGCAGATGGTAAGCCCCAACCGAGTCCTCTGCCAGCTGATGGCTTCCGATCGACTCGAAGGCAATTTTGCTTCGCGTTACGGCACCGTCCTGGATCGCCCCGCCGTAAACGGAGCCTTCGCTCAGATGCTCCGCTCCGACGCATCCGTTTTGGAGCTGCTCCGGTCCGACGGAATCCTCGGCCAAATGGCGCGATACGACGGCATTCGGCGCGATATGCCGCTGCTGAATGCTTTTTTCGTGAAGATGGATGGAACGAACGGCCTCCTGCTGCAAATGCACGCTTGCTACCGACTCTGGCGCCAAATGCTGGGCGGCAACGGAACCGCCTTGGATCGCTTCCGGTCCGACCGAACCGGCGCTAAGGTGACGTTCCTGCACGATCCCCGGCTGCAGCTGCTCCGATCCGACTGACTCCGCCGCCAAATGCCGGTATTCTACCGCGCCGTCTTCGATCGCTTCCGATCCCACCGAACCGACGCTAAGGTGACGTTCCTGCACGATCCCCGGCTGCAGCTGCTCCGATCCGACTGACTCCGCCGCCAAATGCCGGTACTCCACCGCGCCGTCTTCGATCGCTTCCGCGCCTACCGATCCGACGCTAAGGTGACGTTCCTGCACGATTCCCGGCTGCAGCTGCTCCGATCCGACTGACTCCGCCGCCAAATGCCGGTATTCCACCGCGCCGTCTTCGATCGCTTCCGATCCCACCGAACCGACGCTAAGGTGACGTTCCTGCACGATCCCCGGCTGCAGCTGCTCCGATCCGACTGACTCCGCCGCCAAATGCCGGTATTCCACCGCGCCGTCTTCGATCGCCAGGGAATGGACGGCCCCCTCGGCCATATGTTCCCTTCCGACCGCGCCTCTGGCAATTTTGGAAGAGAGGATGCTGCCGTCCGCCAGCTTCTCCGGCGTGACAGCCGAATCTTGGAGTTTATCCGTGGCGACGCTTTCGGGCGCCAGCTTCAGCGAAGTGACCGCATGATCGGTGAGATGGACATGGGTCACGATGGCGGGATTCAAATGTCTCGTCTGGATGCTGCCTGGGGCCAATCGGTCCGACGTGACCGCTTCCCTGCCGAGAATGTCCGTGTTGACGATCCCGGCCTGAAGATGTTCGGCCGCAATCGCTCCCGCGCCGATATGGCGGGATTGGATCGCTTCATCCGCAAGGGCATCGGGCGAGACGCTCCGGCCTGCGAGATGGCGGCTGCCCACGGCTCCGGCGCGGATATGTTCCGCCCCGATGCTCTCTGCCGCGATCGTTTCCCCACCGACGGAGTTCGGGGCGAGCTTGCTTGCGGTAACGCTCGCATCCCCTAGCTTCTCGGTCGTTACGGAAGCGGACTGCAGTTGGCCGGCTCCGACGGCTCCTTCCGAAATATGCTTTTGTTCCACGGCCTGGTCGCCTAAATGGATGTTCTGGACGGAGGCCTGCCGCAAATGCCTTGACTCCACGCTGTTTTCCGCCAAATGTTCCCCGCCAACCGCGCCCTGGCGGATTTTGGCGGAGAGGATGCTGCCGTCCGCCAGTTTGTTCGCCGTGATGGCCAAGTCTTGAATTTTGTCCGTGGCGATGCTTTCGGGCGACAGCTTTAATGAAGTGACCGCATGATCGGCGAGATGGACATGGGTCACGATGGACGGATTCAGATGTCTCATCTGGATGCTGCCTGCAGCCAGCCGGTCGGACGTGACCGCTTCCCTGCCGAGAATATCCGTGCCGACGATGCCGGGCTGGAGATGGTCGGCCGCAATCGCGCCGGGGCCGATATGGCGGGTCTCGACGGCTTTGTCTGCAATCGCGCCGGATTCCACGCTAAGCCCGGCAAGATGGCGGCTGCCGACCGCCCCTGCGCGGATGTGCTCCGACCCGATGCCCTCTGCCGCGATGATTTCCCCTCCGACGGAGCGGGGCGCGAGCTTGCTTGCGGTAACGCTCGCATCCGCCAGCTTCTCGGACGTAACGGAAGCAGACTCCAGTTGTCCCGTTCCGACGGCTCCCGCCGTAATATGGTGTTGTTTCACGGCCTGCCCGCCCAGATGGATGTCCTGAACGGAAGCCGGCTGCAATTGTCCGGACCCTACGCTGTTATCCGCTAAATGCCCCGCGGTAACGGCTCCCTGCCGAATATGGCGGCCGGAAACGGAATCAGGCGCAATCTGTCCTTCCTGTACGGCCCCCTGCCCCAAATGGCGTGTTTGGACCGCTTCGCTTGCGATTTTGCTCGGCAAAATGCTCTGATCGGCGATTTTGGAGGACGTGACGGTCTGATCCACGATATGGGCCGTGCTGACGGACTGCTCCTCCAGTTTCGAGGAGCCGATGCTTTGATCGGCAATGTGTGCCGCGGTAATTTCCCCCGCCCCGATATGCCGGCCTTGAATGCTGCCGTCCGCGAAATGGATGCCGAAAATGGATGACGGAGCTATGATGCCGCCGCCGATGGACCCCGGCTGAATATGGCTCGAGGTTACGGATCCCTCGGCCAGCTGGGCCGTGCCGATGCTTCCGGCCGCGATCTGCCCGCTTGAGATCGCACCGTCCGCAATCAGGTCGCCCGTCAGCGAACGTTCCCGGATGTGGATACCTTCAAGCGTTCGTTCCTTGATCTTTTCCCCGGTAATTCCGCCGTCGCGCAATTTGGAGGCCGTGACCGCGCCGTCCGCCAGCTTTGAGGTGTCCACCGCACCGCTTGCGAGATGGCGGGATTGGATGCTGGAGCCGGCGATTTTTTCCTCGGTGACGGCTTCATCCTGGATCAGCCGGCTCGAGACGACAAGCTCCGCGAGATGGCGCGTTTTGATCGAGCCGTCGGCGATTTTTTCCGATGCGATCGCTTGATCCTGCAGTTTGTCGGAGGTGATGCTGCCAGCGCGGATTTTTTCTCCGCCGATCGATTGGTCCCTCAGCTTGCTTCCGCCGAACGCGCCGTCCGCCACATGGTCTTCGATGATCGAATACGCCGCGATTTTGGAGGACGTTACCGCCCCGTCGGCCAAATGGACATGGGTGACGGCATAATCGGCGATCGCTTCGCCATCGACCGCGCCGGGCTTCAGTCTGGACGAATCGACCGCGCGGAATGCGATTTTGGAAGTGACAACCGCTCCGTCGCTCAAATCCTCGGCATAAATAAAGGGCTTCGCCGACTCCGGCAGCTTTTTCTCCGCAATCCATTCCTCGATCGTCTCCTGGGGCTCTAGAACGCTGATTCCAAGGGCCTCTGCCCCTGCATCCGGCGCTGCCGGAACTTCTTGCTGCTCAGCTTCATATTGCTGTTCTTCTGCCTCCGGCTCCACGGGGATCGCCGGCTCCGGCGGTGCCTCCGCAACGACCGATTTGATTTGAGCATGCGTTTCCTGGACTTTCGGTATAAGATCCAGTTTTGGTTTAGGTATCATTTCCAACTCATGAATATTCGGGTTATCCACGAAATAGCGGCGTCTGCCGTTTCTGTCGGGCTGTTTTTTACCCTTCTTTTTCAAGTACCCTCGCTCCCTTCCTGGCCGTAACATCCTTTGGCATCATATGCGCCCGGATGGGCCTTTGTCACAACGAGGCGAGCTTTTGCATCAGTTCATGCCATCTGGCGGCCGTCTGCTGCCATTGGAAGGACCGGGCGGCCCGCAAGCGCCCCGCTTGCCCCATTTCCCGCCGCAGCCGTTCATCGTTTAAAAGCCGGATCACGGCAGCGCCAAGCTGCTTTCCGAGGGAGGGAAGCGGCAGCACGATCCCGCTTTTCCCATTCTCTACGATTTCCGGGATCCCGCCGGCATCCGAAGCCACCACCGGAACCGCCGATGCCATCGCTTCCACGTTCACCAGGCCGAAGGCTTCGCCTTCCGCGGAAGGAACCGCCACGACATCGGCCAGATGGTACCAATACGATATCGCGGGGTACGGGACGAAGGGGATGAAGGTCACATGCCCGGGGTAAGGTTTTGCCAGATCGTGAAGATACCGTTCATAAGGATGAGGCCTGGCGGATTGGTAATACGGGCTGCCGACGATCAGCACCATGACGTCCGGCACGGCCCGCACCAGCTCAGGAAGAGCGGCAAGCAGATGATGCACGCCCTTGATCGGCAGCAGCCTTCCGGCATACATGACGATCCGCCTTCCCTGCCAGCCCCTGTCCCTCAGTTTGGCTTCGCGAAACGCCTCGGAGGACGGATTCCAGCGCGGGGTAAAGTCCTGGAGCCTGACTCCAAGCGGGTTGACGCTTATTTTATCCTGGAGCGCGGGATGGCGCGCGGTTACCTCATGCTTCAAATACATGCTGTTGACGACGATTCCGTCCAGCGGCTGCAGGACCCGGCCTGCCGACTCCCGATCCATGTACGGCGGCGAAATATAGGTAAGCGAATGAATGGACGACACCACCTTGCTGTCAGGCAAAGCTTCTTTAATCTTGCAGGCCAGAAGCGGACGGTTCTGCACGTCGACCACCCGCGGCCTCCACGCCGACAGGGCTTGGATCACGGCCGAAGCATAACGGGCGCCTCCGGGAAGGCGATGAACCGGAATCCCGCCGTCGATCGACCCGACGACAGGGCGTCCCGGCTCCCGGACTCCGTAAATTCTCGTATCGAAACCTGCCGGCACCATAGGGATCATCTGTTCCACCACCCGCTCCACGGAGCTGCTCCGTCCCGAAGGAATATAAAACGAACCCGGCGTTACGACGGCGGCTTTATGCTTTTCCACTTGCTGTCCCCTCCTTCCCATCAGGTTGAAGTGCCTGTTCGGTATATACATGCGACTGAACCTTCCCTTCTCTAGCCTATACAACCACGGGGGAGGGCGGTGACAAACGGGGAAGGCCCGAAGCCAAAATAGGCTGAAAACGAACGGACAAACGTCCCTTGCTGTCACGAAACCAGCGGCATAAACTATATCGACCGGGGGAACGCCATTCGGAAGGCACCGGCACCAAGTTTTACGCATCCTAAGAACACGGGCATCCATGGCGAGAGTTGAAAAACGACGATAAAGATACAGGAGGGATGAAATGTGTGGTTTTCTTATGTCGGGATTCTGTTGAATGCGGCTGTGCACCGGGGAATTCCGCATGGAACAACCGGGCAGGAATCCCTATCGAACTATGAGGAGGCCGCGCGGGTTTACGGTCTGATCCCCTGCTATATGCGGCTTCAGGATCTTGACCCGGACAACGGGCAGTGCAGCGCTTACGTGCTCAGGGACCATGCTTGGACGCTCGTGCGCATGCCGATCCCGCGCGTCATTCATAACCGGGCGATCTATTTGGACGCAGGGTCGCGGCAAAAAGTCGAATTCCTGCTCCGCCAGGGTTACGTTATCTTTAATGCTTTTAACCGCTATGGAAAAGATGAAATACATCATCTGCTCAAAAAAGACCCGCTGCTTGCGCCCCACCTCCCGGAAACGCAAAATGCCACATCCTCATCCATCACGGACATGATGCGGCATTACGACGATTTGGTCATGAAGCCCTGCGTCGGCAGCGTCGGCCGCGGCATATGGCGGCTCCGCCGGGCCGGGGCGGCCTGGAAGCTTACCTATTCCCCCAGCGGCCGATCCTCCGGCTGGAAAACGGTAACGCTGCATCAAAACCAGCTGCCGGCCATGCTGCGGAGACGGCTCGCGCGCATGCCTTACCTCGTACAGGAGCGCATCGCCCTGGCGGAGTACAAGGACCGGCCGTACGACCTGCGCGTTTCCGTGCAGCGGGGCATCAGCGGGCAATGGGAGATCACCGGTCTTTATGCAAAGGCGGCCTCCTCCCGTACCTTCGTTTCAAACGTGGCGCAAGGGGGCCGGGCTTTTCCCGCCGAAACCGTCCTTGCCGAAAGCCTTCCCGGTTTGGCGCCCGATGTCGTCTTGACGGACGTAAAACAGCTTGCCCTGCGGATCGCCGCAAGATTGGAGCTGCATCTTCCCTGGGCGGCCGACTTCGGGCTCGACATCGGCTTGTCGAAAACGGGGAAACCTTATTTTATCGAATGCAACGGACGCGATCAGCGTTACGGCTTCCGCAAGGCCGGCCTGAACGGGCTGTGGAAGGAAACGTACCGCAAACCCATGGCCTATGCGCGTTATCTTCTTGGGGACTGATGCCCGCTCCCTCGTTCCCTCATGTTTAGGAATGATAGCGGACATCGGCGATGCCGAACCACGGGAAGACGGCCGCGGCGGCATAAGCCGCGCATGGAGCGAGGGCAAGCAGCAGGACGGCGGCCGCGTCGGTCCATGAGACGTTCGACGGGTAGTAATAGGTTCGTTTTCCCCCGCCGTCAAACTGCTTCGCCTCCATCGCAACGGCTACCCGGTGGGCCCGGCGGATGCTCTGGGACAGGAGCGGCACGGCGTACAGCCGGACATGCTCCGCCATCCCCCTTAACCCTTTTCCGCGAACCGCGATCCCCCGTACCTGAAGCGCCTGCCTGCGGATCATAAATTCCTCCCACACCATCGGCAGCAGGCGGATCGAAGCCATAAAGCTGTAAGCAAACCGCGGGGCCAGCCTGAAATTTTGCATAAGGGCGTAAAACAGCTTTACGGACGGCGTCGTGCTGACAAAAAGCAACCCTTCGGCCGCAAACGCAATCGAGCGGAATCCCAGATGAAGCCCGCGATAAAAGCTTTCCTCCGAAATGCGAAAGAGCCCCCACTGCCACCACAACGTGTCCCCTTTCCCGAACAGGATCATCGTCATGGAGGAGGAGACGAAAAGAAAACCAAACGGCAGAACCAACAGAAGCGTCTTCCGGACCGGAAACCCGCCGAACGCGAATAATAGAACGGTATATACCAGCGCCTGGTACGCCGCGAAGTCGATGTTCCGCGTCAGCACCGTGACCAGGCACAACGCGACAAACAGGACGAGCTTGATGGCCGGATTGGTGCGCAGCAGCACCGTTTGCCGCGCCGGTTTCAGCAATTCGATCATGTGCCCGCCCGCCTTTCTGCCCGGTCGGCCTCGATCGCCGGACGTTCGGCAACCGCGCCGTCCAGCACCTCCCACACCTTCGTGGCAACACGCCGGGCGATGTTCTCTTCATGGGTGACCATCACGATGGCTGCTCCCTTTTCCTGCATCTCCAGGCAGTAATCGAGGATCGCAAACGTATTCCGGGCATCCTGGCCGAAGGTCGGTTCATCCAGCAAAAGGACAGGCTGCTCGCCCGCGACGGCGGCCGCCATGCTGAGCCTCCGTTTTTGGCCGGTGGAAAGCTGGTACGGATGGCGGCGTTCCAGCCCTTCCAAATGAAAGAATCGCAGCAACCCTCGCGCTTTCGCTTCGGCCTCGGCCTTCCCCGCTTCTTTCCCTTTCGCGGAAAAGCCGACTTCCTCCAGCACCGATTCCGCGACGAACTGGAATTCCGGGTTTTGGAACACGTAACCGATCCGGTCCGAGGGCGGACGAACAGCCCGGCGCGCTCTCCGGGAGGCGCCCTCCGTTTCCGGCATGGCCTCCCCGCATAACCGGTATTCCCCGCGAAAGCGCAGGAGCGACATCAGGCTGAGCAAAAGCGAGCTTTTGCCGGCCCCGTTCGGACCGACGACCGCGATAAAATCACCGGGATCGACCCGCGCCTCGTCTGCCCGCACCACGGGCCGGCCGGCCCGGAATCCCGCAAACCGCCGCAGCGTCAGAAGCGGAGCGGATGCGTCCGGCTCCAGCGGCTTCGCCGCTCCGCCCCGCCTCAGGTCAAGCACCTTGAAAAAATCCTCCCATACGCCCGGATACCAGATGCCGTACTGCTGCAGCTCCCGCCGGAAGGCGCCGAAAACCCATGCGGGAGGGCCGTCGCCGAGAACGCTCCCGTCGGGAGCCAGCAGGACGATCCGGTCCATCCGGTCCGCAATCTCTTCGATCCGGTGCTCCACGACGATTAAAGTCCGCCCTTCCGCCGCTTTCCAGACGGACTCCCACATCTGTTTTCTCCCCTCGGGGTCCAGGAGGGCGGACGGTTCGTCCAGAAAAATGACCTCGGGCTCCAGCAGCAGCACGGAGGCCAGCGCCAGCCGCTGCTTCATGCCTTGGGACAGGCTGTCTACCGGAACATGCAGCAGATCCGGACGCAAACCGACCGCTTCAAGGGCCCGGCGCATTTCGGGCACCATCCGTTCCCGCGGAATTCCGCGGTTTTCCAATACGAACGCCAGCTCCTCGTCGACGTATGGCATGCAAAACTGCGTATCCGGATCCTGGAACACGTACCCTCTGGAATCCGGCGCCACGATGCCTTCCGCTTTGATCGGCACCTCGATCACTTGCGGAATCAGCCCGCCGAGCACCTGCAGCAGCGTCGATTTGCCGCAGCCGCTGGGCCCGAGCAGCAGCACTTTCTCGCCGCGGCGAACGGACAGGGACAAATCCTTGAACACGAAAGACGGCTCTCCCGGAAATTTAAGCCTGAGCTTGCTGACTCCCGCCACGGTCTCCGGCCCGAACGGTTCTAAATCAAGCGACTCAATCATGGTCAAGCGCTTCATAATCCTTTTGGGTCACGGGCCGCAGCAGCTGCGTCACGCCGGTAGCCTCCAGCGCCTTCGCCAGCGCAAACGCCAAATATCCCGCCAAAATCGCGGAGCTGATGATTCGGAGCACGTATTTGAACAGCATCATCCCGAGCGTATAGTCCGTCACGTAACCAAAATAAACATCGACCGCAAACGAACCGAGCGCAGCGGCCGCGCCCGCAAATGCCGCCGTCCCCATCTTGAAGCTGCGGTAGCGCAGCAAGGCAAAAACCAGTTCCGCCGCAAGGCCTTGCGCGACGCTGTAAAGCACCAGCTGAACGCCCCATTCGCTGCCGAACAAAATTTCCACATGGGCCGCCGCCACCTCCGCCAACAGGGCAACGCCGGGTTTGCGAATCAGCAGCATGGCGAGCGTCGGCGCCAAAAACCAGACCCCGTACACCAGCTCATCGGCCTGAAAAAACAGCGGCTTGAACAGATCGTACACCGAGCTCCAAAAATGATAGACGACGCCAAGCACAAGCGACAGCAAAATCGTGACCAGCAAATCGCTCAGCCGCAGCCCTTTCCTTTTTTCCGCCTGAAGCACGTGATTCATCCTACATCTTCCTCTCTTCTTCGGTGAGCGGGAATGCGCAAAAATAGGCATGAAAAAAACCGCCCTGGATACGCAAAGAGAGACGGTTAAATAAGCCCAATCCATGGGCTTCTATCGCGAATTCTCTACGCTGGCATTATCCAGATCAGATTCCCGGTCAGCAGCGGATACAGCTGCAATCTCAGCCTGATTCACTCAAGCTCCCGCATCCCAATATGTAACGGACCGCCCTTCGCCAAAAAAACGAAGCATGCGAAAGCGTCCGGTTCCTGGTTCCAAAATACACCAATTCCGTGCCGGTTGGCAACAGAAAAAATTTTTCCTCGGCAGCCCCTGCCCTACTTCCCTCCCCCTGCATGCGGCCGTCCGTCTTGCGTTAGACCTTATTGATTTAACCGCTATTCTATGTCAATATATTTCAGAGTGTTCCAAAAATAGTATGCTGCGCATTTCGGATCCGGCCGAAATTCGGTGAAACCATAAGGCGGCCGCGAACGTTAACTCTATAAATCGACTCGAAGCACCATCCGAAGGGAGAAATAGCATGGCAAAACGATTGTTAAGGCTGATGACGGAGCTCTCCTCAAGAAAGTGGCTGTCCGCATTGATGGGGCGTTTTTCCCACAGCAGGCTCAGCAGGGGCGTCATCCCTTATTTTATAAAAAGCTATCAGATTCCGGCCGACGAAGCCGAAAAGGAAATCCACGAATACCGGACGCTGAACGAGTTTTTTTCGCGCCGGCTGAAGCCGGGCATGCGCCCGGTCGAGGAAGGGCCGAACGTGCTGACAAGCCCGGTCGACGCCAAAATAACGGCCATGGGCGACATTAGCGCGGGGACGATATTAAACGTCAAAGGCCAGGATTATTCCGTGGCGGAGCTGCTGAACTTTTCCCCCCATTTGGAGCTGTACAAACACGGCTATTTTTTTGTGCTTTATTTAAGCCCGACCGACTACCACCGCATCCATTCCCCCATTACGGGGGTGCGTACGGAAAGCGAGCATATCAAGGGCCGGGCTTATCCGGTCAACGAATTCGGCATGACCCGGATGAAATCGGTGCTGTGCCGGAACGAGCGGCTGATCACCTACATCGCCGGGGAATACGGCGAGGTCGCCGTCGTGAAGGTCGGCGCCATGAACGTCAGCAGCATCCGTTACGACGACGAATCCGTGTCCCGCTGGAACAACGGCGACGACCTGGCCTATTTCGAATTCGGCTCGACCGTCGTGCTGCTGACGCAGGACGGAACGTTTACGCCAAGGGCCGGCCTGAAGCCCGGGGACCACGTCCGGATGGGCCAGCTTCTCGGAACGCTTCACCCTCCGGTCCCGCGGGACAAGGGCTAAGATCCGCTTTCGTCCCGGCCCAGTACGGAAGCGATCATCTTTTGCAGCAAACGCCCCGGCAGGATCGCTTTGGCCCGGAGCGTCAGCCGGGTGCTCCCCGGCAGCGCGTACCGGAACGCGGGCCGCTTCATGCATGCGATACGCGCAACGAGTTCGGCTACCTCCTTCGGGTCGCCTCCTTGTCGTGCGCTTTTTCGCGAAAACGCCAGCACCTTGTCCATCATGGCCCGGTAAGGCGAACCTTCGGGAGCGCTCATTTGCGCGAACCCCTTGTCCCAAATCGGGGTTCCGTAGGCCCCGGGCTCTACCAGGACCACATCGATGCCGAAGGGTTTGGCTTCGAGCGCAAGGCATTCGCTGAAACCCTCTATGGCGAATTTCGAGGAAGCGTACGGCGCATATCCCGGAAATCCGATGCGGCCGCTGATGCTGCTCATCTGGATGATCCGGCCTTTCCCCCGCTCCCGCATGATCGGCAGCACCGCCTGCGTCACCCGCACCATGCCGTGAAAGTTCGTATCCATCTGTTCCTGCCAAATCGCGGCAGGCACCTCCTCGACGAAACCTCCGTAGGCCGTTCCGGCATTGTTGACCAGCACGTCCAACCGGCCGTACTGCCGGCGTATGTATGCCGCCGCGTCCGTCACGCCGGCGGCGTCGGTAACGTCCAGCCGCACGGCAACGATTTTCCCCTGCACCCCGGCTTGCGCCGCCGCGTCCATCAGCTCTGCCTGCGCCTCCATCCTCCGGATGCCTGCGATGACGGCGAATCCCCGCCGGGCAAGCTCAACCGCCGTCAGCAAACCGAAGCCGCTTGAACCGCCCGTTACCAGGGCTACCGGCTCCCCTTGCATTGTTTTCATGTTATCCCACCTTATACGGGAATCGCTTCGAACAGAAACGGCTTCCCGTCCAAATAATGCCGAAGGAGCGCCAGCGAATACGGCTTGCTTTCCCTCAGCTCCGCCGCTTCCCACGGATGCGGGGCATGGAAGCTCTGGTTTTCGATCAGCGCTTTGACAAAAAACGTTTCGAGCGCAGGAATGCAGCCCGGCTGGCCGGAAACGGGCCGCAGCCGCTCGTATCCTTCCATGAACCATTGGCGCTGCACAGGGTACAAGCCGATAAACGACTGCGCCAAATCATACAAATAGAAGCCGAAACCGCAGCGCCCGAAATCGATCGGATAAGGCTCCCCGCCTTTGAACACCATGTTTCCTTCATGGAAATCGCCGTGAATGAGGCCGAAGCTTTCGCGATCCCGCTGCATGCCGGACATATGGGCCGTCACTTTGGCGGCCGCCTGCTCATAAATCGCGTATTCGTCCGAGGTTAGAAAACTCCCATGATGCTGCTTGAGCCTGGCCGTCTCCCGCGCGAACGGCTCCCCGTCCCATACCGGGCGGACAAAGCCCTCGGCAGGCTTGAAACGGAGGGCTGCCCGGTGCATCTTCGCCAGCAGACCGCCCATGAGAAGGAGTTGCTCTTCGCTGTACTGTCCCTCCCAATGATCGCCATCGATCCAGCGAAGCACCGACACCTTCCAGCTTTGCCCCCGACCCGTCTCCACCTCGGTGACGTACGAGCCTTCGCGGTTCGGAACGCCCGTAGGGACCACAAGCCCCTCGACCCGCGCCAAATATTCGAGCCACTCCATTTCCGAAATGGTTTCCCTTGAGGATGCCGCTGCGGGATGCACGCGGAGCAAATACAACCTTCCGGCTTCATCTTCGATTTTATAGGTGACATGCTCCGACACCTGAATGAAATCCAGATGTTTTTCCTGAATATCGTAATGCTCCAGGGCAGCCGTCAGAGCCGCCTCCGCCTGAACGAGCAGCTGCCTTCTGCTGTCCTCCGAATCCGCATGAAACGCTTCGTTCATGGGTATCTCCCCCCTTGTTTTCGCTCTTTTGCCGTTTTTTTCTGTTCTATCATTACAAAATTCCATATAGCCAGCATAGCATACCGGGCCCGGAAATTTCGATAGCCATCGCCGCCGTGCCGCCTGCTCCGGTCCTCGCCATCCCCTCTTGCAGGCCTCCGGCCCATCGCTTGCCCTTCCCAAAAAAAACTCATTGCAGCAAAAATGGCGGTGCGGAGTCGACCCGACCCGCCCGCCATGCGTATGTTTGTCTCCTTTACGGGACCGTTGCCTGTCCGCCCATGATCATCGGAGGAAGGCTCCGATAAGGATTCAACGGATTTCGGAAGGTTTTTTTCCCGTATATTGCTTAAACTGCCTGCTGAAGAAAAAGATGTCGCGATAGCCGAGGGCGTCCGCCACCTCCGTTACGTTCATGCCCGCATGAAGCAAAAGATGCTGGGCGCGCTCGATTCGCGTCCGGATGATGTAGGACTGGACCGGCGTCCCGATCAGCTCCTTGAATTTGATCGAAAAATAGCGCGGCGACAATCCCGCGCGGGCGGCAAGATCCTCTACCCGGTGAGGTTTGCCCGGATGCTGCTGGACGTAGTTCGCGATTTCGTGGATGGCCTCGGTCAGCTGGTTGCTGGCCTTTTTCTCCTCCGGCTGTTCGCGGTCATGCCGCAGCAGATGGATCATGAGCTGCTTCAGGATCAGCTGTCCTTCCTCCTGCGCGGCGAACGTGTTCACCAGAAACAGCCTCACGTACCGGGAAAGCATGTACTCGAAATCAACCGTGTCCGTGAGCCTCCGGTAAGGCTGCGGAATGTCGGTCACCGGCTCGTTGATCCTGAAATGGCTGTACGTCAGCACGAGCGGTTTTTGCGGATTATGGGTTGCGCTCGTATGATCCCCCGGCCTGAACAAAAAGCAGCTGCCTTTGCCGACCTCAAACGGCTCGTCGTTGCGGATCACCGTTCCTTCCCCGCTCCATACATAAAACAAATCGTAGTTCTCCAGCGCTTTTTCGCGTTTCTGCCATTTCCATCCCGGCTCGCATACGATTTTCGCCAGCGAAGGCAGTATTTGAAAAGAAGACGGCGACGCATGCAGCATGGCGTCATTCCCCCTTATGATATTTACTGAACATGAATCAAGTCGATCGCCGTGTACGCAAAAGCGAATGCCGCAATGCAGCAAAAGCGCAAATCCATCTATCATGATACCCTTTCACGAGAAATTTTGCACATCCTGCCACGCAAGCACCAGCCTTCGGACGCCGTCCGCGATCTGTTCCTCCGTCAGATGGGCGAACCCGAAACAGGCTGCCGGAGGCCCCTGTCCCATCCAATACGCCTGCGCATCCCGGAATACAACGCCCCGGCGGACCGCTGCGCCGCGAAACGCCTCGTATTCATCCGCGGACTTCAGCCAGTTCGCATACACATGCAGCCCGGCATCGCCGGGCATCAGTTCGAAAAGATCCCCGGCGAGCGCATGCATCAGCCCCCAGAAATGTCCGTGCCGCGCCCCATACAACCGGGTTAGACGGCGCAAATGGCGCATGTAGCTTCCTTTGGACATGAACCTGGCGAGCGCCCGCTGTTCCAGCAGCCCCGGCGACATCGGCTCATACAGCGATTTGGCGCGCACGGCGGCCTCGACCAGCCCTTCCGGCAGAACCGCAAACCCCAGCCTCAGGCCGGGAAACATCGTCTGGGAGAAGGAGCCGATATAAATGACCCGCTCCTGGGTATCGAGCGTTTTCAGCGGCTCGATCGGACGCCCGCCAAAACGGAATTCGCTGTCGTAATCGTCCTCGATGATGACCGCATCATGCCGCTGCGCCCAGTCGAGAAGCTGCCGCCGCCGCTTCAGGCTGAGCACGGCCCCCGTGGGGTACTGCCTGCTCGGCGTCACGAACAAAATGCCCGCATCCCACTCCTGCGGCCGCACTCCCTGCCGGTCGACCGCCGCCGGAATGAGGTTGCCGCCGCAGGCCTCGACCGCCCGCCGGATGCCGTGGAATCCCGGATTTTCGACGACGGCGGCCTCCCCTTCGTTCATCAGCAGCTGAAAAAGCAAAACGATGGCCTGCATCGAACCGTTAAAAAGGACGACATGCTCCGGACGGGCCATGATGCCCCGCGTCACGCGCAAATGGGAAGCGATCGCCTCGCGCAGCTGTCCGTCCCCTTCCGGGGGCGCTTTATGCTGCAGGCCGACTCCTTTGCGCCCCCCGGCAAATGACAAGGCGCTCCGCCACTCTTCGTACGGGAAACGGCTCATCTCGAGCGGCTGGTTGATGAAGCTGATCTCCGCCCGCTTCGCGGCATCGAGCGGCATGTCCGGGATGCGGAGCAGCCGTTCCCCCCATTGGGAAAGCTTGATCGGCGTTTCCTTTATTTTTTCCATCGACGGCGGGGAATAGCCCGCATCCGTGACGAAGGTCCCCCGGCCCGTTTCGGCATATACGTATCCTTCGGCCATCAGCATGTCATAGCTTTGGGCCACCGCCCCGCGGGACAAGCCGTACCGCTCCGCCATCTCGCGGGTCGACGGCAGCTTCATGCCGCCGGGCAAGCGGCCCTCCTGGATGGCCTCCCTTAACGCATGATACAGCGCCAAGTATTTGAATCGGTGTCGGTCGAGATATGCCTCCATATGGAGCGTCAATTCCATCCCCGTCGTCTCCTTTGTTCGAAAGGCAAAATTGGACTATTAAAATTAATCTAAATTGGATCTTTTTTATTGTCAATGTCTCCATTATGCTGACAACAAGCTTTCGCGGCTTGAAGGGCTGCGATACCAGCAATAGAAATATTGGAGGGAAACCAGATGAGAAGAGATGAATTCAGCGTTGACGAAGAAAAGGAAATCGAAGCATTTTTGTCCGGGATGAGTTTCGGCTTTCTCGGCACGGTCGGGGAGGACGGACGTCCGCGGGTGACGCCGCTCAACTTCGTATACGATCAGGGGATATTTTATTTTCACGGCAGCCGGATCGGCGAAAAAATGAACCATTTGAAAGCGAGTCCCATGGTCAGCTTCAGCGTCGCCGACGAATACGCCCTCATCCCGTCTTACTTCACGGATCCCAATCTTGCCTGTCCGGCCACGACGTATTTCAAAAGCGTCACGGTAAGCGGACGGGCCGAAATCGTGACCGACGTGCGCGAAAAAGCGGCGGTGTTCACGCTGCTGATGCACAAACTCCAGCCGGAAGGCGGCTATGATCCGATCGATGCCGACCATCCGGTATATGCTCCGAGACTGCGCAACGTGGCCGTCGTCAAAATCGTTCCGGAACGCCTCACCGCCAAATTCAAATTCGGCCAAAACCTGGAAGAAGGCGAAAGACGCCAAATCCTCTGCGGGCTGGAAGCCCGGAACCGGGAACGCGACCTTGAAACGGCGGAGCTCGTCCGCAGCAGCGTTCCGGAACGCCTCCGGAAGAAAAACGAATCGCCGTGCCAATCCATGGAAAATATCGAATGATATCCCTGTCCAAAGCGGTTTTGTCCGTGACGGCTCCGGCGGCAAATGATATAATGTAAGGCAGTGAAAACGGAAACCTGACATGGAAATCCCACGGCATTTCCGAACTTACAACCGATTTGGAAGGATGGAAGACATGGTAAACCGACCTGCTGAACAATTGAACGAAAGCATCAAATCCGGCAATCCGCATGTATACGACATGCTGTCCACGCTGGGCAAGGAGATCTACTTTCCGAAAGAAGGCATTCTGAGCCAATCCGCCGAAGCTGCCGGCCATGCCAAAAAGTACAACGCGACGATCGGCATTGCGACCGAAGGCGGCATTCCGATGCATTTGGACGTCATCCAAAGCAAGCTGTCCGCCTATCAGCCGAAGGACCTTTATCCGTACGCGCCGCCTGCCGGCAAACCGGAGCTCCGGACCGCCTGGCTTGCCAAGATGAAGGAGGAAAATCCTTCGCTGGAAGGAAAATCGCTCAGCAGCCCGATCGTGACCAACGCGCTGACGCACGGGCTGAGCATCGTTGCCGACCTGTTCGTCGATGAAGGGGACGCCGTCATTTTCCCGGACAAAAACTGGGAGAACTATGAGCTGACCTTCGGCATCCGCCGCCACGCGGAGATCGTCAATTATCCGCTTTTTACGGACGAAATGACGTTCAACAGCCAAGGCCTGCGCGAGGCACTGTTAGCGCAAAAAGACAAAGGCAAAGCGATCGTGATCCTCAACTTCCCGAACAACCCGACGGGGTATACGCCGGGCCTTAAGGAAGGCGATGAAATCGTTGCGGCCGTCAAGGAAGCGGCGGAAGCGGGCATCAACGTGGTCGTGGTCACGGACGACGCTTATTTCGGACTCTTTTTTGAGGATTCCTTGAAGGAATCGTTGTTCGGCAAGCTGGCCGATCTTCATCCGCGCGTCCTGGCCGTCAAGGTCGACGGCGCGACCAAAGAGGAATTCGTCTGGGGCTTCCGCGTCGGCTTCATTACCTATGCATCCGAAAGCAAAGACGTGCTGAGCGCGCTGGAACAAAAAACGCTCGGAATCATCCGCGCCACCGTCTCCAGCTGCTCCCATCCTTCCCAGACGTTCGTGCTCGATGCGCTTAAATCGCCGGAGTTCAACGCCCAGAAGGAAGAAAAATTCCAAATCATGAAAGGCCGCGCCAACAAGGTCAAGGCGCTGCTCGACAGCGGAAAATACGGCGACGTGTGGGAATATTACCCGTTCAACTCCGGTTACTTCATGTGCCTGAAGCTGAAGGACGTTTCCGCCGAAGAGCTCCGCACGCATATCCTCCATCAGTACGGCGTCGGAACGATCGCGCTCGGCGAACATGACCTTCGCATCGCGTTTTCCTGCATCGAAGAGGAATACCTGGAGGACCTGTTTGACCTCGTGTACAAAGGCATTGCCGATTTACGGAAATAAGGCGCCGGGAATAGATTTTTTTAGTCAGGAACGGGTGATTGCCCAAGCACAGTCTTTCCCCGAGACATAAGATACCGTGTAACGCAAAACAATCCAAAGTAAAGGGGAATGAACAATGAGCGAAGAAGTAAGAGGCGGATACGGATACGGTTGTGGACATGGATTATTCGGTAACACGGGTGCTATCCTGGTTCTCTTCATCCTCTTGGTTATCATCACTCGTTCTTTCTGGGTATAATCGCATACCCTTGACTTACAGGCATCGATAAGCACCGCTTAAAAAGGCAGAAGGCCGGAATCCCGGCCTTCTGCCTTTTTGTTTTCGATACTTGCGCGTTATTCGTCGTCCTCATCGTCTTCCGTCTTTTTCCTGCTTGCAAAGAATCGGGACAACAGGCAAAGAACGATCCCGCCAAGCAGCGCCATGAGCACGGTCCCCATTCGTTCGAGCCCGGCCCCGAGCAGCGGAAGCCATGTGACTGCCGCAAACGTCAGTTGAATCTGAAACGCAAGTTTGATGGCATTCCTTCGCCGGCTGCCCGGCGCGATCGGATAGACGTGAAGCCAGAAAGATTCGCTGTGAAAACGCAGCAGCGACGACAGCTGGATGCCTGCCAGAAACACGAAAAACCAATAGATGCCGATGCCGACGTTGCTTCCGCGCTGCCACCAAGCCAAAAACGCCGCCAAAACGCCGACCCTGAACACGATGCCGAGAATGTCGCTGCGCACAAAGCTTTTCATCAGCAAATACCGGTAGGCCGCTTCCGGCTTCCACGGAATGTTGTTTCCCGCCCACGAAAGCCACTTTCTGGCATAAACGCGCTGCTCCCGTCCCGGAACGTTGACGAACCACCCCAGCACCATCAGCACACGCCCGCTGTGGATTTTCTCCTGGGCAATAAGCCTTTCCCATGCGACGGGGTGTTTGGCGGGAAGTCGAAGCGCAGCGGTATACGTAGCCGCAAGCAGCACGATAAATATCAGGCTCCGGCCTGCCGGCTGCCAGATCCATGCCGCGACGCAAAGCGCAAGCACGACGTAGCGCAGCACTCTATAGGCAAATGCGGCGCGCCGGGAAACCATGCGCAGCTCCTTCCAGCAGCCGTAGCTGGCGAGCAGCTTCAGTGCGATCAGGACGAGCAGGAACAGCCAAAACGGCTTGGGCTGTCCGTCGCTCCGGACGTAAATCGGCCACGAAATGAGAAAGATGAGGGCGAGTCCCAGCAGTTTGTACACGACCCCGCTGGTCCAGCTTCCTTGAAAATAGCTTTTCATCCGGGATTCCTGCGGCAGCAGGAACACGGTGTCCGCCGGCGCGAGATAGGTTCTGAAGCTGCTGTTGACCGTCAGCGGCACCAATAATACGAGCATGATCCAGCGAATCGGGAGCCCCGCCGGAATATGCTGCACCAGGGACGTATACCATGCCGAAAAAACGATCAGCGCGAACAGCATCAGCGCCGCGACCCCGCTTTGCAGTACATAACCGAGATACGGCAGCACTTCTTTCCCCCAGAAGCGGCTCCGGCGCTCGGCCCTTAACTTCATCAAGTCCATCGTCAATCCCTGCCTTGCACGAGGGTATAAAACATATCTTCCAGCCCTGCCCCGGTCGTTCCGGCCTGCGCTTCGATCGCTTCCAGCGTCCCCTGCGCAATGATGCTTCCCTGATGCAGCACGACAAACCGGTCGCAGTAGTTTTCGATCGTCGACAGGATATGGGAGCTCAGCAGAATGGAAGAGCCCCCTTCTTTCAATTCAACCATAAAATCAAGCAAAGACCGGATGCCAAGCGGATCGAGTCCGAGAAACGGCTCGTCGATAATGTACAGCGACGGGCGGGCGACGAAGGCGCACATGATCATGACCTTCTGCCGCATGCCTTTGGACAGCTGCGTCGAAAGACTGTCCATCTTGTCCTGCATCCGGAAAATCCGGGAAAGCCTGTCCGCGCGTTCTTCATAATCGCCGCGCGGAACGTTGTAGGCCCTCGCCGTGAATTCGAGATGCTCGCGGACGGTCATATCATCGTATAACAGCGGAGACTCCGGTACGAATGCCAGGGAGCCGTGATAGGTTTCGGAATCTTCGTCCCGTTTTTTCCCCCTGACGCGAATCTCTCCTTTTTGGGGAGTCATCAGCCCAAGGATATGCTTCATGGTCGTGCTTTTTCCCGCGCCGTTCAGCCCGATCAAGCCGACCATTTCGCCCGGATTCACCTGAAAGGACACATCATGCAGCACGGGGCGGTTCAAGCTGTATCCGCCGCTCAAGCCTTGAATATCCAGCACCGTATTTCCGTTCATTGCATCACCTCCAAAAAAATACCCGGCTCATCCGCTTACGGACGTTTTTTGTCTTTCAGCCATTTGGGAGCCCCTTTGTTTTTCCGGTCGCGGTCCCGCTCGCTGCCTTTTCGTTCCGGCTGCTTGCCGCTGCGGACCCCTTCGTTTTTGCCTTTGGCCGGGCCCGGCGCCCGGCGCGTTTCTTCCTTGGCTATGCGGTTTCTGCCTTCCCCGCTCCCCGACACGTCCGCCGTCGCTTTCTGGTTCGAAGGCTTACGCGTTCCGGACGGACCGCGCCCGCCGGGCAGCGCTCCGGGTTTCAGCACTTTGCCGCCGTACAGCCTGCGCTCTTCCAGCGTTATGCCGAGCTCCCTGGCAAATTTGTTCATGATGAAAATTTGCCGGTGCGTCACCAAGGAGAGAACGAGGCCGCTGCGCCCCATGCGACCGGTACGGCCGGCCCGATGCACGTAGTGCTCCGAGTCGGCAGGCGGATCATAGTTGACGACCATCTCGAGCCCTTCGATGTCGAGACCGCGGGCGGCGACGTCGCTCGCGACCAGCACCTTGAACTTGCCGCTGCGGAAACCGGAGAGCACCCTGCTTCGGGTCAGCTTATCCGCATCCGCGTACAACCCCTCTGCCGAAAGCCCCATATAATTCAATTTGCCCTGCACTTCGGCGATGGTTTCCGTCTGATTGACGAACACGATCGCCTTTTTCGGATCGTAATGGCGGATCACCCGGCGCAGCGTCTCGATTTTATCCCGCTCGTCGCCGGCAAAATAATAATGCTCAAGCCCTTTGGCGGTCGACTGGTCGGGATCGATGCCGATTTCGACCGGAGCGTTCATCTCGCGTTTGACGAGCGCCGCCGTTTCCTCGCTGACGGTCGCCGACAAAAACACGAGCTGCCGGTCCCGGAGCGCGCTCCGGAGGATGCGGTCGACATCGGCCGCGCCGCCAAGCTGAAACACTTGATCGACTTCATCCACGACGATCGTGTTTACTTCATGCATTTTCACCTTGCGCATTTCGATCAGTTCCCGGATTCTTCCCGGGGTTCCGATAAGAAGCTGGGGGTGCTGCTTCAGCTTTTCCACCTGGCGTTTCAGGGCCGCGCCCCCGATCAATCCAAGCACGTTGATGCCGAGGTTTTCTCCGTATTTTTCGCCTTCCCTGACGATTTGCATGGCAAGCTCCTGCGTCGGCGCGATCACGAGCTTTTGCGCCGATTTCCGCTGGGCGTCGATGCCCTGCAGGACCGGCAGCAGATAGGCGAGCGTTTTGCCGGTCCCGGTCTGGGAACGGGCAAGCACGTCCGCCCCTTTCAAAATCGCGGGAATCGCTTCCGCCTGCACCGGCGTCGGATCCGTAATGCCGTATTCCGATAAGCTGTCCATCAAAGATTGTTCAATGCCCAGCGCTGTAAACGAAGTTGGGTTCATTCCATTCCATCCTTTTATAGAAGTCATTCTTAACCATTATATGATAAAAGGGCCGCCGCACCAAAAAATTAATTTGCGCGTACTGCGGAGGACGCGAAAAAACCGGCTCTATGCCGAGCCGGCCTGTCATTTTTTATTCATCATCCGATAGGTAAGCCGATCCGACAGGCGCGGGAACAGCTGGTACAAACGCATGGCCGCGGCTGCTTTGAGCGGCAGGTTCAGCTCTTCCTTTCGGGTATCCATCAGGCGCACCATTTTGCGGGCCACGTGCTCCGGCTTCATCATCAGCCATTTGACGTTGCTTACGTAGCCTCCCGAAGGATCCGCGATATCGAAAAAAGGCGTGTCGATGGGGCCCGGGTTGACGGTAGACACCGTAATTCCCGTTCCGCGCAGCTCCTGGCGCAGGGCGTTGCTGAAGCCGAGCACCGCATGTTTCGTCGCCGTATAGGCGGTCGACTTCGCCGTGCCGATTTTTCCGGCCATGGAAGCGACGTTGACGATTTGCCCGCTCCGGCGTTCAAGCATATGGGGAAGCACCGCCTTGGCGCAGCGCACCGTTCCCATATAATTGACGTCCATCATCCGCTCGAATTCCGCGGAAGGCATATCCGTCGCAGGCTCGAATTTGCCGTACCCCGCGTTGTTCAGCAAAATATCGATTCGCCCGTACTCCCGTATCACTTCTTCGACTGCCCGCTTCACTTCGTCTTCCCGGGTCACGTCAAGCGTCTTGACCCCGTGTTTCCCGGCAATGCCGGCGGAAGCTTCGGCCAGCTTGCGCCCGGAGCGCGCCGCGAGGACCGGTACCGCTCCCTTTTCGCTGAGCATTTGCGCCGTCAACAGGCCGATTCCGCTGGAAGCCCCGGTAATGAAAACGACTTTATCCTTTAACATGTTCCCGACCTCCTCCTAAGCGATGCATCCTAACGGGCCGTGCCCGCGATGCGCTTTTTGCCTCTCCTCTAAAGATAGCAGAAACTGCCGCCGGGAGAAAATCCACCGGAACGAACCGGCCGGGACCTGTTTAGGACTGCCTTTTTCTAGGAAATCATGACCTGAATGTCCAGCTCCCCGATTCCGTCCATGACAAGAGGGATGCTGAGCGCTTTTTGCGGAAAAATCGACGTAACATGCTCGCTTTTGACCACCTTCGGCGGCGTAATGTCGACGCTGACGCCTTGATTGGACAAAATGGTGCTCGCGTTGCCGCTGATCATGTTGCCAAGCTCGGAAATGGCGCTTTGCCCCATCTCGTCCATTTCCGTCAGCACGTAGCCTCCCATCATGACGGAAACCATGCGTAGCGCCACGCGCTCATGGATGCCGAACATGATGTTTCCGTTCAACTGTCCGGTCATTCCGATTTGAATCCATATATGGTCCTGAATAAACTCGACCGTCTTGACCCCCAGGTTTCCCGTCGAAGGGGATACCTGTATCACCTGCTCAATGACAAGCCGCGCGGATTCCAGAAAAGGATTAATAACCTCCGCTTTCATTAATGTTTAACACCCCTTCCAGATAGATGACAGCACTACGCTCCAAAAGTCCCATTCCCGTTTGAACCAATTATACGTGAAACCCCTTCACAAATCACGAAAAATTCATATCCGGTTTAATAACTAGGGTATAATTACCCTTATGATTAATCCCTTTTTCCTATTTAAGAATTGTAAGAGGCCGAATCCTGATATGTATATCGGTCCTTTAGGCATAATTTTGAAGGCCTTGGCGAATTTTGTAGATGCATTTTTTCCTTCCCCGGCAGGCCCTGCTTTCCGGGCAAAGCCCGAAGCCATAAGCCGAGCGGCATTGCCGTCACTTTCCGAATCCCATATAATTAAAGGATATACATTGGGTCGAGGCTCAGTTAAGGTGAGGATTTGCAAAATCCTGAGGGTACAAATAAGAGTCTAAGGAGGAACTGCATGAACATCAGTCAACTGGAGACACTGATTACCATCTCGAAGACGATGAGTTTCCGCAAAGCCGGAGAACTGCTCAATTTGACCCAACCTGCGGTATCCGCCCAAATCAAAAGCTTGGAGGACGAGTTCAAAACCGTTCTGGTCGACCGGAATCAGCCGGTAACCCTTACCGACCGCGGGCAAGTGTTCCTTGAACATGCCGAGCGGATTTTGGCCGTCGTGGAGGAGTTGAAGCAGCGGCTGTCCGATCTGGATCAGATCCCGCAGGGACATATCGTGCTTGGCACGACGACCTCCATCGCGATCCAAATCCTGCCCCGGGTGCTTTCCTATTTTCAGAACCAGTTCCCGCTGATCAAAACGTCGATCCAGTCCATGGCCTCCTCCCAAATTTATACGAGCGTGGAAAACGGCCAGATCGATGTCGGCATCGGTTACTTGATTGAACGCAATCCCAATTTGATTACATCCGTGCTTTATTACGACACCTTCGAGCTGATCGTGTCCCCGAGGCATCCCCTTGCCCGCAAAACGACGGTATCGATGGACGTTCTTCAGGATACGCCGCTGATCCTGCTGTCCCAGGATACGGTCGGCAGAAAGTTCAGCGACGACATATTCAAAAAACACGGCATCGTCCCCAACGTGGTCATGGAGCTGTCCAGCAGCGAGGAAATCAAACGGATGGTCGAAATCGACCTTGGCGCCGCCATCATGTCCAAACAATCGGTCGCAAGCGAGCTCCGCCACGGCACCCTCAAAATCATCCCGCTCAGGGAGCTCGAGGTCAGCCATCCCGTCGGCGTGATCTACAAATCCGGAAAATATTTGAACTCCGCCATGCAGCAGTTTTTAAGCGATCTCAAGGGCATGCCGGAAACCCAGTTCATCAGCTCCGAATAAATTGGGGCATCTATTATAGCGAAGGGAGACTGCAGGATGAAATTCGATCTTCATACCCACCATTTCCGCTGCGGCCATGCGGACGGCACGATCCGCGATTACGTCGAAGCCGCCATTTCCGCCGGGCTGCAGGCCATCGGCATTTCCGACCACACCCCTTATTTCGGGGAAAAAGCAGAGCAGGCGTTTCCGGCAATCGCCATGGGAAAATCCGAAATCGCCAACTACGTCGAAGAAGTGCTGGAGCTGAAAAAAGAATACGAGGGCAAAATCGACGTGCTGCTCGGCATCGAATCCGACTATTTTCCCGAGCATTTCGAAACCTACCGCAAAGTGCTGTCCAATTACCCGTTCGACTACATCATCGGGTCGGTGCACAACGTGGGGGGCGTCAGCATTTTCAATAAAAACCGGTGGAAAAAGCTGAGCGATCAGCAGCAAATCGAAGTCAAGGAAGACTATTACCGGCTGATCCAGGATTCGGCGCGAAGCGGCCTCTTTCAATTTTTGGGCCATATCGACGCCATGAAAGGAAATTATCCCGCTTTTTCCGATATTCCCGCCGAACGGATGTTGGACGAAACGCTGCAGGTCATCGCGGAAAACGGGGTAGCGATCGAAATCAACACTTCCGGCAAAACGAAGCTGAGCGGGGGCTGGTATCCTTCCGACGCGATTCTTGCGCGCGCCTTGCATTTCGGCGTCGACGTGACGTTCGGCTCGGACGCGCACAAACCTTCCCGGGTGGGCGACGAGCTGAACCAAGTGGCCGCGCGGCTGAAGGAAATCGGCTTCAAAGAATGGGTGTATTTCAAAAACAAGCAAAAGATCAGCGTGCCGCTGTAATCCGCTGCTTTCTAACGCAAAAAAAATGGACCCGTCACGAGCGGGTCCTCAAAACATCATTTATATTTTCAAAAAGGGGGTCATGCAATAAGTGTACCCCGTCTCTGTTAGAGACGCATAACAGCAATATTTCATTTATGTTACAAAACCATTCCCACGTTGCAAGCTTCCGTTACAGGCTTTTTTCGACCCCTTTTTTAACGATCCGCTTCTGATTCCCTGCTTGACCGGAACGGTTCACGATCAGGATGCCGGCAACGACCAGGCCAAGCGACAGCCCGATCCAGGCCGACACGCGTTCATCCAGCAGCACCGCCGACAGCAGGACGCCGAAAACCGGAATCAGGAACAGGTATAAGGATACTTTGCCGACCGCGTTATATTTCATGACCGTGTTCCACAGCGCAAACCCTGCGGCGGAAAGCACGGACAGGTACATGAGGAGCAGCCACCCTTTGGCGTCAAAGGAAAACGGCGCGATGCCGCTTCGGACGGCCCCTACGGCGAGAAGCCCCAGGCCGCCGGCGAGCATCTGCTTTCCCGTCAGCGCCATGACGGATTCGCTCACGCTTTCCTTGCGGAAAAGCACGTTGCCGAATCCGCCGAAAGCGGCCGATGCCAAGAGCAGGACGGCGCCGATGCCGAAATGGAACTGCACGCCCTGCTGCGCAAAACCCATTACCAGAATGCCGAGGAATCCGAGCAGCAGCCCCATCCATTTCGCCGGGTTCAACCCTTCCGACTTGTCCAGAAGCCGTGCCGACAAAATTTGAAACAGCGAGGTGGAGCCCACCAAAATGGAGCCTTCGATGCCGGAACTGTAGCTGAGTCCCGCGTACAACACGAGGTACTGCAAAAAGGTCTGGATGAAACCGAGCCGTGCGAGGCGGGGCATGGAAAGCGGCTTGCGCCCCGGATTCCGGGTCTGTCCCGTCAGCATGGCCAGAAGGATCAAAATGAGTCCCGCCAGCGCAAACCGGTAGCCCGCAAACACCCATTCCCCGAACACGTCCTTGGAATCGATATGAAAATGCCCATAGCTGATCTTGATGACCGGCAGCGCGCTGCCCCACAACAGGGTTGCCCCCGCGGAGCTGATCAATATGCCTGCCGGATGTTTAAACCATGTTTCTGCCTTCACTTTGCTGTGCTGAATCTCCCTTCAAATCCTTACCGTCGCTTATCATGCCCTTGTCCTGAAGGGCCTGGTATTGCAGGTTCGTAAGGCTGTAAATTTTCATCTCGAGCGGTGCCGCAAAAAACATCCTTTTATGGGAGAACGTACGTTCCAGCACCATCCCGTTTTTTTGCATGACGCGTTCCGAAGCGGTGTTGACCGCATGGCACCGCCCTTCTACCCGATGCAGCCGCAGCCCGGAAAAAACATACTGCAGCAGCACACCTACCGCTTCGGTCGCCAATCCCTGCTGCCAAAACCTCCGGTCGAGCATGTAGCCGATCATGGCGTCCATTTGCTCCTGCCTCCAGTTTTGCAGCGACACGACCCCGACGGGAACGTTCGTCCCCGGAATCCATATGCCGTAATGCATCGAATCCGGACGGCTGTCGTTCAATAGCTCCGCGGCCACGCGGCGCGACCGCCCGAAGCTGAACAGCGATCCTTGCGTGACGTATTTCATGACCTGCGGATCGGAGAGGATGCCAAGCAAAGCGGGGGCATCCTTTTTCTCGACCTGCCGGAGCGCCAGGCGCTCCCCCGTCAATTCGGGCGAAAACCGAAACTTTTCCGCGAACATCCGCTTCCTCTCCTTTGCATCGCTGCATGATTCAGGCGTTTCCCGACCTCAGCGTCATCATGGTCAGCTCCGGCGTGCACAGGAAACGTATCGGCAAATGGGTTTCGCCGATGCCGCGGTTGACGTAAAGCGGCATCGCCCGCTCCCCGACCGCGTAGTCTCCCATCACGTAACGTCTTGCTCCCGGCGGCGTGAGCATCGCTCCGATGAGCGGAACCCGGACCTGTCCTCCATGGCTGTGTCCGGATATTTGCATGTCGAACGGGTACGCGGCCGCCGTGTCCGCGTAATCCGGCTCATGCATCATCAGCAGCGTAAACAGGCCGTCGGGAACGCCGCCAAGCCCCTTTACGGGGTCCGGGAACCCCTTTAACCCGTCATCCAGGCCCACGATGGCGATCGCCTCTCCTCGCCGCTCCACAAGGGCGCTCCCGTTTCTCAAGACTTGAAAGCCTGCGACCTTCAGCATGTCGGCGACCAAATCCGGGCGGGTCATGTAATCATGGTTGCCGAGGATCGCAAACTTGCCGAGCGCCCCGTTCATGGAAGCCAGCAGCGGAAGATACTCGGGCAATGCGTCCGCCTCCGAATCCACCGCATCCCCGGTAAAAAGGACCAGATCGGGCGCTTCGCTTTCGATCGCTTCGGCGAGCCGGGCAATCACGCTTTTCCTGGAGTAGAAACCCAGATGGAGGTCGCTGAAATGCGCAATCCGAATCCCGTCAAATGCGGCCGGAAGCCTGGGGCAGCGGAAGGACGGGCGGACGATGTCCAGCTGCACGGGCTCCCAAAACGAGGCGTATCCCCCGGCCAGCATGCCGGCGCCCAAAATAGCCGTCCCCGAGCGCTTCAAAAACGCCCTGCGCGTCATCCTGCCGGACTTTGGACTGTTTTTCATCGCTTGCCCGCTCCCTGTATAATAATGATAAGAAAAGCGTCTTTTTACGTTGATGATTCGAACCCTGAGACCGTTTCCAGAAAGAACGGCATTTGCCAAAAATACTTATCCGTTCTCCATCAATCCAAATAGATCAAAGGAAAAGGATGATTCCCTATGTCTAACGATACCATGTCAAGCCTGATTCAGAAACAAAAACATTTTTACAAAAGCGGCATGACGCGCCCCTTGGCTTTTCGTTTGGAGCAGCTCAAAAAGCTGCGGGACGCGCTGACCGCAAACGAGAAAAGGATCATCGAAGCCCTGAACAACGATTTGAACAAAAGCGAGTTCGAAGCCTTTTCCACGGAGATCGGCATCGTGTACGAAGAATTGGCCTTTACGCTCAAACATCTGCGCCGCTGGATGGCGCCCAAAAGGGTCCGAACCGCATTGACGCATATCGGAAGCCGAGGCCGAATCATCCCCGAACCTTACGGCACCGCGCTGATTATAGCCCCGTGGAATTACCCGTTCCAGCTCGCCGTATCCCCGCTCATCGGGGCATTGGCGGCCGGAAACACCGCGCTGCTGAAGCCTTCGGAGCTCACCCCCGCTACGTCGGCGCTGTTGGCCGACATGCTCGGCGGTATCTTCGGCGAGGAATACGTGGCCGTGGTGCAAGGCGGGCCGGATGTCAGCCAGGAGCTGCTGGCCCAGCCCGTGGACTACATCTTTTTTACCGGCAGCGTCAACGTCGGCAAAATCGTCATGCAGGCAGCCGCCGAACGGCTTATTCCGCTGACGCTCGAGCTCGGCGGCAAAAGCCCCTGCATCGTCCACGAAGATGCCGAGCTTAAGCTCGCCGCCCGGCGCATCGTTTTCGGCAAATTCACGAACGCCGGCCAGACCTGCATCGCCCCGGACTATGTGCTGGCGCACCGCAGCATCAAAAACAAGCTCATCTCGCACCTGCGGGAAGCCGTCAGGGAGCTTTACGGACCCGATCCGTTATTTAACCCGTCGTATAGCCGCATCGTTTCCGAAAAACATTTCAAAAGGCTTGTATCCTTCCTGGAAAGCGGCAGCATCGCCGCAGGCGGCCGGACGGATCCGGACCGTCTCCGCATCGAGCCGACGCTTCTGGATCAAGCGGCATGGGATATGCCCGTCATGCAGGAGGAAATCTTCGGCCCGATTTTGCCGATCCTGGAATACGACGACATCCAAGAAACCGTGGACATGATTAACGCCCGTCCCAAGCCGCTTGCTTTGTATCTGTTCACCCGGGATGCCGGGATCGAGAAGGCGGTTGTCGGCAGCGTCTCCTACGGCGGCGGCTGCGTCAACGACACGCTGATGCATATCGCCACCCCCTACCTGCCGTTCGGCGGCGTCGGCGAAAGCGGCATGGGGGCCTATCACGGGAAAGGCAGCTTCGACACCTTCACGCATTACAAAAGCGTCCTGAAGCAGACGACCCGTTTCGATATCGCCTTCCGTTACCCGTCCTCCAAAAACGGGCTCAAACTGTTGCGCAAGCTGATGAAGCCGTAAAGCCTGGCCCCTCGCTACAGCTCCTCCGGCAGCTTGTCGTCGGGTCCCGGGCTAAAAATCCGCCGGAATTCGGTCAGCATCGACAGAGCGTACGCCACGGTAATGAAGCTGAAGCATACTTCCATGATGACCGCCAGCCGGGACGTGCTGTCCACGGGCGATATGTCGCCATATCCGACGGTCGCAAAGGTCGCCACGCTGAAATAGAGGAAAGAAACCAGCTGGCTGACAAGATCGCTGCCGATGTTTTCCCCGTCAAACGCATTTTGTCCGAACAGCTTGTAAATCGACGTATAAATGATCGTAAAAAAGCACACGCACATGAGTGCGGCCGCGCTGATCCGAATCAGCAGCGTCTTCATGTAAAACTTCCTTTTTTTCAGCGCGGACTCGGCAATGCCGTTAAAAATGTACAATATGTAAAAAATGACGGAGGCAAGGCAAAACAGCAGGATTAGCGCCCTCATGCCCCCGCGTCCCGGCACGATGCTCATCAGGTCGATCAGGCCGAACAAATCCTCCAGCGACACCAGCACGTAAATGATGACGGGCGCCAGCAGCACCGCCTTGCTCGTCCATTTTTTCTCCAGCCGGTAAAAAACGGCCATCAACGCCAATAAACCCGCGATATTTAAAAGCCACATCCACCACGTCATGATCGAACACGCTCCCGCCCGTTACGGAGTCCCGGGTGCTTTTTGTCCTTGCGGCCCCGGTAAGCCTTGGATTTATAAAAATTTCTTTAATTTGCATTACCCCCGGGCGGGCATTTCGTCACATATTTCGTCCGTACGGCCGATCCTTGAGCGATTCCGCAGCAAAAAGCCCCTCCGCCCTGCAGTTCACTGCAGCGATGGCGGAGGGGCTTTACGCTTGGGCTGAACGTTATACGCTAAGCCATTTTTTGAACAAATGCTTGGTCGTCTGCTTGTTGATTTCCGCGATGGATGTCGTGAGCGGAATGCCTTTCGGACAGGAACGCACGCAGTTCTGCGAGTTGCCGCAGCCTTCGATGCCGCCGTCGTCCATCAGGGCGTCCAGCCGTTCGTCCGCGTTCATTTCGCCCGTCGGATGGGCGTTGAACAAGCGAACCTGGGAAATGGCCGCCGGCCCGATGAAGTCGGATTTGTCGTTGACGTTCGGGCAGGCTTCGAGGCATACGCCGCAGGTCATACACTTGGACAGCTCGTATGCCCATTGGCGTTTTTTCTCGGCCATGCGCGGTCCGGGACCCAGATCGTACGTGCCGTCGATCGGAATCCACGCTTTGACGCGTTTCAAAGCGTTGAACATCCGGCTGCGGTCGATGACCAGGTCGCGAACGACCGGGAAGGTCCGCATCGGCTGCACGCGGATCGGCTGCTCCAGCTTATCGACCAGCGCCGCGCACGCCTGGCGCGGCTTACCGTTGATCACCATGGAGCAGGCGCCGCAAACCTCTTCGAGGCAGTTGGATTCCCAGCATACCGGGGCGACTTTTTCGCCTTTGGCATTCTGAGGATTGCGCTGAATTTCCATCAGCGCGCTGATTACGTTCATTCCCGGGCGATAAGGAAGCTCGAATTCCTCGGTGTACGGCGCCGATTCCGGGCTGTCCTGACGGGTAATGATAAACTTCACTTTTTTGGTAGAAGCAGTTTGTTCCGCCATGTCAAATCCCCCTTCTTACTTGTCTTTGGAATAGTCGCGGATCCGCGGCGGGATGAGCGACACGTCGACCGCCTCATAGGAAATTTCCGGACCGTCCGGCGTCCAGGCCGCCTTGGTCGTTTTCAGGAACTCCTCGTCGTTGCGGTCCGGGAATTCCGGCTTGTAGTGCGCGCCGCGGCTTTCGTTGCGCAGCAGCGCTCCCAGCGTCATCGCTTCGGCCAGCTCAAGCATGTTCCACAGCTGGCGGGTAAAGGATGCCCCCGGATTGTTCCAGCGCGATTTATCGTTGATGTTGATGTTTTTGTAGCGTTCTTTCAATTCCTTGATTTTGCCGATCGTTTTTTCCAGCTTGTCGTTGTAGCGAACCACCGTCATGTTGGCGGTCATCCATTCGCCCAGTTCTTTATGCAGCACATAGGCGTTTTCGTTTCCGTCCATCTTGAGGATGTTTTCGTATTTGTCTTCCTGCTTCTTTTTGTACTGGTCGAAGACGGTCGAGGATACGTCCGCCGCGGACTTCTTCAAGCCCTTGATATATTCGACCGCTTTTGGTCCGGCCACCATGCCGCCGAAGATCGCGGATACGAGCGAATTCGCTCCGAGGCGGTTGGCGCCGTGGTATTGGTATTCGCATTCGCCGGCCGCAAACAGGCCCGGAATGTTGGTCATTTGGTTGTAGTCGACCCACATGCCGCCCATGGAATAGTGAACGGCAGGGAAAATTTTCATCGGGATTTTGCGAGGATCGTCGCCGACGAATTTTTCATAGATTTCAATGATGCCGCCGAGCTTGACGTCCAATTCCTTCGGATCTTTATGCGACAGATCGAGATAGACGGTGTTTTCGCCGTTGACCCCGAGGCCTTGGTTGACGCACACGTCGAAAATTTCCCGGGTCGCGATATCCCGCGGAACGAGGTTGCCGTACGCCGGATATTTTTCCTCCAGGAAGTACCAAGGTTTGCCGTCCTTGTAAGTCCAGATCCGGCCGCCTTCGCCGCGCGCGGATTCGGACATCAGGCGCAGCTTGTCATCCCCTGGAATGGCCGTCGGGTGAATTTGGATGAATTCGCCGTTGGCGTAATATACGCCCTGCTGGTAAACGGCGCTTGCCGCCGTCCCCGTGTTGATGACCGAGTTGGTCGTTTTGCCGAAAATGATGCCGGGACCGCCGCTGGCGAGGATCACCGCATCGGCTGCGAACGTATGGATTTCCATCGAGCGCAGGTCCTGCGCGACGATGCCGCGGCAAACGCCCTCGTCATCGATGACGGCCTGAAGGAATTCCCAGTTTTCATGCTTCGTGACCAGTCCGGCCGTTTCGTGGCGGCGAACCTGCTCATCCAGCGCGTACAGCAGCTGCTGGCCCGTTGTTGCGCCGGCATAGGCCGTACGGTGGTGTTTCGTTCCGCCGAAACGGCGGAAATCGAGCAAACCTTCAGGCGTCCGGTTGAACATGACGCCCATCCGGTCCATGAGGTGAATGATGCCCGGAGCCGCTTCGCACATCGCTTTGACCGGAGGCTGGTTGGCAAGGAAGTCCCCGCCGTAGACGGTATCGTCAAAATGGATCCATGGCGAGTCGCCTTCGCCTTTCGTGTTGACGGCTCCGTTGATGCCGCCCTGCGCGCATACGGAGTGCGATCTTTTAACAGGGACAAGCGAAAACAGGTGAACATGGACGCCCGCTTCCGCCGCTTTGATGGTAGCCATCAAGCCGGCCAAACCGCCGCCCACGATAATGATGTTGTTTGATGCCATTTTTGCTCACTCTCCTTAACTAAGAACTGACTTTACGGTATCAAGCCAAGCGGTTGCTTCCTGGAATTCCGCGCCGCGGAACGCGATCATGGACAATACGAGCATCACGCTTACAAGGACGAACAACGTCATGCAGATGTAAGACGATACGCGCTGCGCGCGCGGCCCGACCGTGATGCCCCAGCTGACGAAGAAAGACCAGAGGCCGTTGGCGAAGTGGAACGAAGCCGATACGACGCCGATCAGATACAGGATGAACAGTCCCGGTTGGACGAAGATGTCGTGCATCGTGCTTCCCAGCTGTTCATGGGTAATGTTGCCGAGCGCCAACTGGATACGGGTTTCGTATACGTGCCAGATGATGTACACGAACGTGATGACACCTGTTATCCGCTGGAACAGGTAACGCCAGTTGCGCGAATACTGAAAGCGCCCGTTATTCGGCTTGGCTTGGTAGGCGATATACAAACCGAACACGCCGTGGTAAATCAGCGGCAGGTAGATCAGCCCCCACTCGAGCAACCAGAGAAGCGGAAGATCATTGATCAGCTTGACGCCGGCGTTAAAACGCGCGAGCCCTCCTTCGAATGCGCCGAAGTTCGTCAGCGCATGCTCGATGAAAAACAAGCCGAGCGGAATGACTCCAAGAAGCGAATGCAGCTTTCTGGAATAATAACCATTCATAGATTGACGTGCCCCTTTCTCACATTATAACGTTTTCAATTTTTCATTTTCCGACATTTCACGGAAGTTCGCACACGAAAGTGTGAACAACTTGTGGCACTTTTCATGTTACTCTTTTTTTTCTTATAATGGAATTGCAATATAATTATTAATCATTATAATTTAGATGCATATGTAATAAACGTTGACCCCGATTCCATGGGAAGGAAGGTGAATCTGATGTTCGAGGATTTGGACGTCTTTGCGACGATTGTCGAACAGTCCAGCCTGAACAAAGCATCCCGGATATTGAATTTGTCGCAGCCGGCCCTGTCCCGCAAAATTTCAAAGCTGGAGGACGAGCTGGGCGTCAGCCTGTTCAATCGGCGCGGCAAAAGGCTGGAGCTTACCGCTTTCGGGCAAACCGCCTACAACTTCGCATTGGAGCAGCGGCAGCAAAAGCTCAAATTCATGCAAATGATCTCCAAATACAAAGGCGACGACCAAATTTCCGTTACGCTCGGCGCCAGCCTCACCACCCTGCAGACGACCCTGCCGCCGCTCGTGACCGCGTTCATGGAAAAACACCCGACGGCCGAGCTGAAGCTGATCACGGGCAAAACGCATGAAATCGTCTCCGCCGTGCGCGACAAAAAGCTTGACGCGGGCATCGTCGCCTCTTCCATCGAGGAACCCGGGCTGCGCTGCACCGCATTGTTCGACGACCATCTGGAGCTGGTGCTTCCGAAAAGCCATCCGCTGCTCGAAAAGGATGACGTAAGCATGGACATGCTTCACGGCCTTCCTATGATCATATTCTCAACCGGAACCTGGTACCGTAAACTGACCGACGATCTTTTTCATCGCGCCGGCGTCGTGCCGGACATCCGGATGGAGATGGACTCGTTCGAAGCGATCGTCCGGCTGCTTCCGGCCTGCAAGGCCGCCGCGCTGCTGCCGAAATCGTATTTGCGGAGCCAGCTGCTCGAGGATAACGACCTCGCCACGATCCATGTCCCGGATTTGAAGGAAACGCGGCGCACGACCTCGCTCATTTATCCCGACAACGGCGGGCTCAGCGCCGGCGCCAAACGCTGGGTGGAAGAAACGAAATCGATCTTCGGCCAACTTGCCCGGCAGCATCATTCATAAAAAACAAACCTCTGTTGCACACCAAAAAGCTGCTCTCCGCCGTCGTTTCGTTACGGCCGGAAGCAGCTTTTTTTGAGCAGCGAACCTCTCGTTCTATGCTTTTGCGCCGGCGGATGCGGGTTGGCCGTCAGATTTGATTTCGAGCCCCAATTTGCGGGCGACAAGGCAGGTCGTGCTTGCCTGAAGCAAAATCGTGAGCATGATCGCCATGAACGTCATCGCCGAAATCGCCCCGGCATGCGCCACGCCCATGCCCGCGATCATGCCGGACAAAGCCGCGGGAATGACCCCCGTCTCGCGTACCCACATCATGAACAGAAGCTCGCGCCAAGTCCATTTGACCTTCCGGTCAGGCAGCGCGCAGAGCAGGATAGTAAGCGGTCGGGCCACGAACATGAGCACCAGTACCGCCGCAAAGCTAGGCCAGAAATAATCGCCGAGCGCCTGAAAATCCACCTGGCTGCCGAGCATAATGAAAATCAGCATCCGCATCATGATGCTCGTATTGTCGGCAAAAGCCCCGGTTTCCTCCAGCTTGTCGTCCATCGACAAACCCATCGTGTCCGCATTTCCCCAGACCAGCCCGGCGACAAACGTCGCCATAAATCCGCTGACGTGCAGCATGTCCCCTATTAAATAGGAAGAAAGTGCAACGACGAGCATCGCGATGGTCGTATAGTCCTTTAACACGCCGAGGCGGAAATGGGCGACCAAATAGGTGAGAACGACCGAAACGACCGCCCCGACGGCAATCCCGCCGACGGCCGTTTTGACAAATTCCCAAGCCATGTCCCCGGCTTGCAGCGCCTTTCCTCCCGTAACCGCCGCAAGCAGCGAGAACGTCAGGATCGAACCGGTCGCGTCGTTGAACGCCGATTCGCTTTCGACCGTTTCCCTGACCCGTTCCTTGATTTTCACCTGTTTAAAGACGGGAATGATCGAAGCCGGGTCGGTCGAGGCAATGACGGCGGCCGCGAGAAACGAAACGATCCAATCGAGCCCAAACAAAAAATGTACCGCGGCGCCCACGATGCCTGTCGTAATAATTACGCCGGGGACGCTCAATAGAGACAGGGTGATCCAAACCTTTCGCAGTCCGCCAAAGCTCAGGTTCCGGCCGCCATCGAACAGGATCAAAGCCGAGCCGGCCGTCAAAATAAACTGATTGATCAGCGAGCTGCTTTCCGCATGGATCAGGTGCAGACCTCTCCCCAGCACCATGCCGGCGATGATAAACACGGCAACGTCCGGCAAACGAAGCCAGGATGCCAGCCTTCCGGCCAACATCCCGACGGTAATGATAAAGAGCAGCAGGATTAAAATATGATGAATGATTTCGGTCGTCTGGGTTTCCACGTTAACTTACTCCCATCTAGTCTGCATTGACGGCTTCGCTTTCGAACCGGTCGATGTTGTCGTTCGCGCCGATGATCACCATAATGTCGCCGGCGCGGAGCTGATCCATTGCGGTCGGAGCGACGATCACTTTTCCCTGGCGGTGGATCGCCACGATGCTGCAGCCGAATTTGGCGCGGGTGTTGATTTCGTTTAACGTTTTGCAGTCCAGTTTTTCAGGCACCTTCATTTCGACGATGCTGTATTCCTTGGACAACTCGATGTAGTCGAGCAGGTTCGGCGTCACGAGCTGATGGGCAACCCGGATCCCCATGTCCTTTTCCGGAAAAATGACCCGGTCGACGCCCAGCTTCTCCAGCGCGCGCCCGTGAAGCACCGAAATCGCCTTGGCCACGACCGTGCGCACGCCCAAATCCTTCAGCAAAATCGCGGCCAGGATGCTCATCTGGATATCGTCTCCGATCGCGACGATGCCGCAGTCGAAATTGCGGATCCCGAGCGATTTGAGGACTTCCTCGTCCGTGGCGTCGGCCACGACGGCATGCGTCAAATATTCGCTCATGTCGCTGACGACTTCCTCGTTTTTATCGACCCCGAGCACCTCGTATCCCAAATCGACGAGCTCGAGTGCAAGGCTGGAGCCGAAACGTCCCAGACCGATGACGACAAACTGCTGTGTTTTCATTCTCTCCTGATACTCCTTATTTAATCAATTTCTGTTTTCTTTGAAACTAGCCGATAATGATTTTGCCTTCCGGATGCCGGTACAGCTCTTTGCCTTTTTTCGGGCCAAGTGCGTAAGCCAGGGTCAGCGGCCCAAGCCGTCCCGCAAACATCGTGAGACAGATCAATATTTTGCCGACCAGCGTCAAATGCTGCGTAAGTCCAAGCGAAAGCCCGACCGTCCCGAAAGCCGAAGTCGTTTCATACAAAATGGTCAAAAAGTTGCTGTCCTCCGTCGTCGAAAGCACCATCGACACCCCGACCACCAGAAACAACGCGAGGAAGGTGATCGTCAGCGCCTTAAAGATGCGATCCTGCGCCAGGCGGTAGCGGTAAAGCACGATATCGTCGCGTCCGCGGATCATGGCGATGACCGCGCCGACCAGAATGGTGAAGGTGGTCGTTTTGATCCCGCCTCCGGTGGATCCCGGCGATGCGCCGATAAACATCAGGATGACCATGAAAAATTGGGACGCTTGCCGCATGCTTGCGAGATCCAGCGTGTTGGCCCCCGCGGTCCGCGGCGAAACCGATTGGAAAAACGACGCAAGAATTTTGCCGCCCCAATTCAAGGAACCGAGCGTTTTCGGGTTCGTGAATTCGAAAACGAAAATGACGATCGCCCCGATCAGAATCAGCGCCCCGGTCATGGACAGCACGATTTTCGTATGCAGCGAAAGCTTCCGTTTGTGCCGGTAATCCACCAGGTCCGACATGACAATAAATCCGATCCCGCCCGAAACGATCAAAAACATGACGACGATATTGACGAGCGGATCGTACACATACCCCGTCAGGCTGTTGAAATGGCCGAAAAGGTCGAAGCCCGCGTTGTTGAACATCGATACCCCGTGAAATATCCCGAAGTACACCGCCCGGCCGACCGGCATGTCAAAGGACCAGCGGATGGCGAACAAAACCGCTCCGCAGCCTTCGATCACGAGCGAAAAGATAAGCACCTTCCGGATCAGCCGCACGATGCCCTCCATCGTGTTCTGGTTCATCGCTTCCTGGAGGATCAGGCGGTCGCGCAGCGAAATCTTCCGCTTCAGCACGAGGGAAAACAAGGTGGCCATCGTCATGAAGCCGAGCCCCCCGACCTGAATCAGCAGCATAATAACGACTTGTCCGAAGGTGCTGAAAAACGTTCCCGTATCCTTAACAACCAAACCGGTAACGCAAGTCGCCGAAGTCGCCGTAAACAAAGCATCGATGAACCGGAGCGGCTTGCCCGTCGTGTTCGAAATCGGCAAGGTGAGAAGTATGGCTCCGATCAATATAATGCCGGCGAACCCCAATACAAGAATTTGCGGGGGAGCCAATCGAAACCACCTGATTTTCGCTGTCAACATAGTCACCTCTTTAAAAAAGTCAAAAGAAAAAAAGCATCGGAAATCCAATGCCTTTCGGTTTGGTTCCTGCTGCATAACGCCTACGAGGTTAGCTGACGGATTCGGGCATGCACAGGTTGCCCTATTCGCTATGGATAAAAGCGAAATTCACCCCAAAATAATGGTTCCCCCGTTTTCATATCGAAATTCGGCGTACGGATTATTCATTTGCTTCAAAGATTATAATCCTATTCGTTTTACATCACAAAGCCATTATTCGAATGAATACGTGGGAATACGGCCCGATTGCATCGCAAATCTCATAAAAGTCTGCCTTTCTCTCGCGTTTACAATCACTTTCCACGATTTTCATCATTTTTTCACGGCCAATGAGGGAGAAAACTGGCTTTCGAGGGACATCGTATGCTATGTTTACGTTTATACTAGGTATATATCTTTACAATCCAAACAAAGGGGGCATTTCATGAATCCCGTCGGACAACCGCTGCGGCTCAAAGCCAATTACAAATGGCTGGGCATTTTTGCGGTCATCGGGCTCGTTTTATTCGTCTTGTTCCAGATTCTCCCTTCCACCGCCTCGGAAACGCTGGAGCAGCAAAACACGAAGGTCATCAGCAAGGCGGAGGCCCAACGCGCCGCGGAGGCCTTCATGCAAAACACGCTGCATTTGGAGCCGGACCCGAGCAAGGACGCGGTTATCACGTACCAGTCCAACTCGGATCTATACGGCTATTTGTCGCGGGAAAAGCTGCTGAACGAATACAACAAAACGTTTGAAAAAAGTTATCCCTACGACGTGTTCCGCGTCCGTTTGGCCGAACGCCAAAACGAAGGTTACGCCAATATCGACGTACATATGAATTCGGGCAAGGTCGTCGCTTTTTCCGTTACGCCCCGCTATTCGAATTATGCCGCGGCCATGGCGGACCCGAATAAAACCAAACGCGAAACCAAGCTGAAAATCGTGGAAGGCGGCCTGTCGCTGGAGAAAAAAGAAGAGCTTGCCGCACCTTGGCTGCAGCAAATGGGTTACGACCCGGGCAAGCTGGAGCTGTCGACCAAGGAGAACGAGGCGGGACTCGTATACACCGACCCGAACCGGACGATCGGCCGTTCAAGCCTTCAAGTCAAATTGACGTTCGAGGAAGGGAAAGTTCATTCCTTCGAACAGACCTTTAGCGTGCCCGAAGCGCATGCGGCCTACGTCGAAAAGGAAACGTCCAAAGCCAAATGGCTTACCATCTTAGGCTACGGTCTGCTGACGTTTGTCCTAGGCGTACTGGCCATCGTATACAGCGCGTTGACCCGGGCCCATACGTCGTTCAAGAGGGGCATTTTCCTGAGCGTGTTTTATTTTGCGGTCGCCACGTTCAGCACGTACAACATGCTGCCGGTATTTCAAGGCGAGGGGGTTTCGAATTTCGGCCTTGTCTTCATGCTCGGTTTCCAGACCTTCTTTAACCTGGTGATGGCTGCCCTTTTGTACTTCTCGCTCGTGGGCGGGGACGGTTTATGGCGCAAAGCCGGCATCAATGCCTGGGCCAAAGCCAAAGAACCCGGCTACGGGCCTTACGTGCTGCACAGCATGTACACCGGGTACCTATGGGCGTTTATTCTGATGGGCGTCCAGTCCGTCATTTACATCGTGCTCGACAAAACGATCCACAGCTGGTCGACGACCGATGCCACGCAATCGCCGTACAACATGTTATATCCTTGGCTGCTGCCGATTATGGCGTGGATGGCGGGTATTTCCGAGGAAGCGGTCTACCGCCTGTTCGGCATTCCGATGCTGAAAAAGCTGCTGCGCAGCACGTTTGCCGCCTGCCTGATCACGACGCTGATTTGGGCGCTCGGACACACGCTTTATCCGATTTACCCCGTCATTACGCGTCCGATCGAACTGACGGTCATCGGGCTGCTGTTCAGCTTCATTTTCTTAAAGCACGGCTACATCGCCGCCATGTTCAGCCACGTCGTCTTCGACAGCGTCCTGATGAGCTTCAGCCTGTTCGCGCTGGGCGACGTGCCGGACATCATCGCGGGCATCGTCACGATCGTCATGCCTGCCGTCGTCGCTTATATCGTTTACCTGTACAACCGCAACAAAAAGAAAGAGGAGCCATATGTCATGACTCCTCATCCCGGAGGGCTGCAATAATTTGTTTGGCGAGCTTGTCTCCGATGGAAAGAGGCCGGAAATCTTCGATGCTGGCCTCTTTTATTTTTTTCAGCGATCCGAAATGCTTCAGCAGCAGCTTGCGCCGCTTCTCGCCGATGCCCGGGATCGAATCGAGCTTGGACGCGACCATCGACTTGCCCCGCTGTTCGCGGTGGAACGAGATGGCAAAACGGTGAACCTCGTCCTGAATCCGCTGCAGCAAATAAAACTCCTGGCTGTCGCGCGGCAGGTCGACCGGCTCCGGCGGGTCGCCGACCATAAGCTGGGCCGTTCTATGTTTGGCGTCCTTGACGAGTCCGCATACCGGGATGAACAAACCGAGCTCGTTTTCAAGCACGTCGACCGCGGCCGAAATTTGGCCCTTGCCTCCGTCCACGACGATGAGATCGGGCATTTCCAGGTTCTCCTTCAGCACGCGTTCATACCGGCGGCGGATGACCTCGCGCATCGTTTCGTAATCGTCCGGTCCTTGCACGGTACGGACCTTATATTTGCGGTACTCCTTTTTATCCGGCTTCCCGTCGATGAAAACGACCATGGCGGATACGGGATTGGCCCCTTGGATATTCGAGTTGTCGAAAGCTTCGATACGGTGAAGATGTTCGATGCCGATATATTGGCCCAAGTTAGCTGCCGCTTTCAGCGTTCTTTCCTCGTCCCGCTCGATCAGCCGGAATTTTTCGTCCAAGGACACCTTCGCGTTTTCCACGGCCATGCCGACCATCTGCCGTTTTTGGCCGCGCTGCGGCACGAGCACTTTGACGCCCAGCCATTCCTGAAGGGAGGCAGCCGCGCTGTGCGCATCCAAAACGTCGCCGCCGTTTTCCGTTTCCGCCGCCGCCTTGTCCGAGCCTTCGGCATCCTTCCCGGAATCGGGCAGCAGTATTTCCTGCGGCAGGGCCGGGTTGTCGCTGTAATATTGGGTCACGAACGACATAAAATCGCTGTACGCCTCGCCGTAAAACGGAAACGCCGAAGCATGGCGCTGAACCATCTTTCCTTGGCGCATGTACAAAATCTGCACGCACATCCAGCCTTTGTCGACGGCGAAACCAAGCACGTCGCGGTCTTTTGCGTCGGACGTCGTAATTTTTTGTTTCTGCATGATGGCCTCGATGTTCATGATTTGGTCGCGAAGTTCCTTGGCCCGTTCGAAATACAATTCTTCGGCCGCCTCTTCCATCTTCCGCTGCAGCTCTTTTTTGATCTCCTCATGCCCGCCGCTCAGAAACGACTGTATTTCCTGGGTAATCCGTTCGTATTCCGAAGGGTCGACTTCTTTTTCGCAAGGCGCGAGGCATTGGCCCATATGGTAATACAGGCAAACCTCCTTCGGCATGACGCCGCATTTGCGGAGCGGATACATCCGGTCGAGCAGCTTTTTGGTCTGCTGGGCGGCGTAAGCGTTCGGGTATGGCCCGAAATATTTGGCCTTGTCCTTCAGCACGCGCCGCGTGACTTCCAGGCGGGGATGCGCCTCGTAAGTGATCTTGATGTAAGGGAACGTTTTGTCGTCCTTCAGCAGCACGTTATATTTGGGCTGGTGCATTTTGATCAGGTTGCATTCCAAAATGAGCGCCTCGATATTGCTCCCGGTGACGATATATTCGAAATCGCGGATATCCGCTACAAGCCGCTGGGTTTTTCCGTTATGGCTGCCGGTAAAATAGGATCGGACCCGGTTTTTCAGCACTTTGGCCTTGCCGACGTAGATAATGGTGCCTGCCGCGTTTTTCATGAGGTAGCATCCGGGCAAATCCGGCAGCAGCGCCAGCTTGTTGCGGATGTTTTCCTGCGCTTTTTCCAGCTCGGCTAACGTTTCTGTCTTTTTTTCGTCCATATATTCCGCTCTCCCCCTCTCCATAACATGTATCAAGAATCGGAAATATAACTTTTATTATATGGGGAATTCTCCAAAATCCAAAGCGCATTTTTATGGGAGAATATACAACAGGCCTGAAAAAAGGCGGCTATGTGAACGCAGCAAAGCGCCCCCGGAAGTTCCGGAGGCGCATCTTATGGCTGATCATGCATTTGGCTTGGATTACTGGTGTTTGGAGATGATGTTTTTCAGGTTTTCCTTGGAATTCAATCCAACCACTTTGTCAACCGGCTGGCCGTCTTTGAAGAAGATCAGCGTCGGGATGCTCATAACGCCGAAACGGGAAGCCGTTTCCGGATTTTCATCCACGTTCAACTTCGCGATTTTGACGGAGTCGCCCATTTCGTTTGCGAGCTCATCCAGAATCGGAGCGATCATTTTGCAAGGGCCGCACCATGGTGCCCAGAAATCAACCAATACTGTACCTTGGCCTTCAATTTCAGCATTAAAGGATTGGTCAGTTACGTTTACAATAGCCATAATATTTCTCCTCCTTATAAAAAGCTGAATTTCATCGAAACTTCAGGATTTGTGAAAATCCTCAACTGAAATGTCTTAGCGGACAGTTTTAGTATACCACAATTTTTTCAGAAATGTAAATTCCTTAATTACAGATCTTGCTTCGGCTGTCCTGACCGGCGTGAACCAGCTTATTGTACCCTAAAGTATTCGCCATATATTCTTTACAAATTCTTTGGACTTTGGGTATACTAAGGTTAACTCGGGTTTCTGTGTCAATGACCGCGCTCATTTACATAAAGTGAAACCATCCTGAGGAGGCATTGTATTCATGGATGCAAACGTGCACGCTAACGACCCGCGGGAACACGTAAACGAAGAGCCGCGCAATGACTTGATGGATCTGATGAACGGCTTCGGGGGCATGGCTTTGTTCATGACTCTGATTTTCGCGATCATGGTCATCATCAAGTTCGTGATCTCCGGCTAACATGCTCATCGCTGAAGCGATAGCAAAAAGCCTGGCCTTTCCGCCGCTTCGGCAGAAGGTCAGGCTTTTTTCAATTTCTTGGTGATTCACGTTCAGGAACGAACCCGGCGCTGGTTTTCCCCATGCAGATGCACCTCGTCGACAAAAGGCAAAATCCGGTCCATCAGCCGCTGCCCTTTGTACAATTCCTCTCCGTCCTTGCTTGTAAAGCTGAGATGCTTTTCCAGGCCCGCCAGATCGTAATTGGACGTATAAAAGGTCGGCTTGCGGTTCATCCGGTAATTGAGGATCGCTCCGAGCACATGATCGCGTACCCACGGGCTCAAATTTTCCGCTCCGATGTCGTCGAAAATAAGCAGGTCGCAGTTTTTCATGACCTCCACCGTTTCTTTCAGCTTTTGGCTGTCCTGAAGCATCGATTTCAGGTCCTCCACGAAGTCGGGCATGTAGACAATGACGCCGGTGTAACCCGCGATCGCCAGCTCATGGAGCAGATAGCTCATCAGGAACGTTTTTCCCGTCCCGAAGGAGCCGAACAAATACAGTCCTTTCGGCGTGAGCCCCTGCTCCTTCACTTCGCGGATATAGCGGAAAACATGGCTGACCGCCGGCGCGCGCAGCCGGTCTTTCCCCATGATTTCCACTTCGTTGTACCCTTCCGCAAGCGCCCGTTCATCGACGTAAAAGCTGCGGATCCGTTTCCTGATTCTCTCTTCGTTTTGTCTCGCGATGTGCAGCGCGCACGGGGCTTTGCGCTCGACCAATTCCCGCCGCCCGTTCTGCTCGGCCATCTCCAGCTTGGAGTAGTGGCCTTCGAAATCGTTGGGGCATCTGTCGAGCCCCGGACAGTTTTGGCAGTTGCGCCGGTCGTTGACGTATTGGTAAAGCCGCGGCAAATTGGCGCGCAGCCGGTCTTCGTCCATCTCCGGATGTTCGGCGCGCAGCTCCTTGACGATCGGATCGCGAAGCAGGTCCTCGAAAATCGCCTGCGATCTTTGCAAAAACGACGGTCCGTTCATTTGTTTTAACACTTGGCCTAACGATTCCAACTTGTATGCTCCTCCTTCCCGTCAAGTGATGCACGATGCCGTCACTTGTTTTTGCTCGCCTGCATTTCGGCGGCCATCCGCAGCATCTCTTCGAATTCTTCCTCGCTGACGGCGTTTGCGGTCCCGCTCTCTTGCGCAATCGGAATGTCAGGCTTTAACCTGGCCGCCTTGCTGCCGTATGTACGGGTCCTTCCGCCCCCGGAAGCGGCTGCCTGCTTGCCTTTCACCTTGGATTGGTCGCGGATGTATTGAACGGCTTTTTCGTACGTGTTCACCTGCTTCAGCAGCATGTTGGAAGCGATCGCTTCGACGAAATTGCGGTTGATGCGCTGCTCGTTGCCGCCCGAGGTCAATAAGGACATTAAATAATGGATCAGAACGTTGATGACTTCCCCGGGAAGCTTGTAGCTGTGGTCGATCTTTTCGAAAATATCGAAAAAGTTGTCCGGCACCGCCCCCGGAAAAAACGTCCTCAGCAGACGCGTGTACGGTTCATTGCGCAGCATCATGTTGTATTGGTGGATGTCGCATTTGGATTGGAACTGGACCGGAACGTCCACGTAATATTCCATTTCGACCGCATGTTCCATCGGCGCCGGCTCAGCCGGATCCTCAGGCTGCCTGAGCGCTACCACCTTCCCGGCATACACCTCGCGCTGCTCCTGGCGCCGTTTATCCTGACGGAATTGCAGGTTGGCCCTGCGCTCAAGCTCTTCAAGCGCGACGCTGCCATCGGGAGCGAACGCCCCGTCTTCGTCCAGCAGCCGGCATAAATCCTGCACGCTCAGGTCGTATTTATGCACGACGTAATTCAGGACCCCCATCTGCTCATGGTTGAAGCGGAGCTTTTCGACATGGGTCCGGTTGACCGAGTCTTTCGGAAAACGGAGAATGATGTCGGCATAATTCAGCGCATTTTCGTCAGCATGAACCCTAACCCCCGGCTGCCTTGCCGAAGACACCTCGGAAAGCGCCTGCTCCAGCTCGTAATCGATGACATGCGTGTTCAGCTCGAAAATGTCGTAAAACGCGAGCGAGATGTTTTCCTTATGTCCTCCCCCCGGTCCCGACAGTTCCTCCGGTTCGCACGCCCAAAGCTCCTCGCGGAGCGCCAGCACCGCAAACTTGCCGATTTTGTCCCGAAGCAGCAGCGTCAGATGCTGGGTATTAAAAAATTCGGCCGGCGACAATGGCTGCTGAAGCTCGTATTCGTAAACGTAATCCTCCTGCTCCGGCATATATATGCGGCAGGTTTGAAGCAGCCCGACCGCTTCCAGAAGCGAGGCCTGCTCGATCAGGTACCGGCGGCCTTTTTCGCTGGGCTCGAGTCCCAGGGTCAAAAACAGGCGCCGCTGCTGTTCAAGCGGAGAATAACCCAATTTCTCTATAGGAATCTGCTGAAACAGCAGATGGTACAAACTGATGGCGAAGGCTCCGACCATGGGCTGATAAACCGAGCTGAGCATCCTGCTGTCCAGACTGCTTAAACAAAAATCACGATAAACGCAAAACCTGTGATTTTCCGTAAAATGCAGCAGGCTCTTCATGTGCATATTTTGGCTCCTCCCATCGTAACGTAGACTTTCTCTATTCTATCATAAAAGGAATCCCCGCTCCGATATATTTCGACGATTATTTTATCCCCAAATGAATCCAGTCTGCCAAATCCCGGATGACGAATTCGGGAACGTTCGAGGCGAATCGATATTCGTCGCCCGTCGAAGGCCGGTCGTACAAAGCGTACATATGGTTCAGCCCGGGATATAATTTGCAGCTGACGTCCGTCCGTGTCCCCAGCGCCTGCTTCCATACCTTCAAACTGGAGGGGGGAACCTGCACGTCATTGCCCCCCTGGAGAATGAAAAGGGGCACATCCTGTCTGCGGGCGATCATCGGGCCGCTGTATTCCCGTATATCGAACCACCAATAGGCGTTAGGCAGCGGAAAATCGGCCGGCAAACGCGCCTTGGAATAACGGTCGTCGTGCAGCATGTCCACCGCCCGACGCCACGTATGCAGGTTCGCTTGCTTGCGCTCCAGCTCCGCCCCGGTTTCGCCCTCTTCTTCCGCCCGCTTCAAAATGCCTTCGTATTGGGAAAGCATCAAATCCTCCAGCGCTCCCGAGGGAGCGGACAAAAGCATCCCGCCGGCGATGGAGCCGCCCCGATCTTCTCCGATGATCGCAGGGAGGAGCATGCCGCCTTGGCTGTGACCCAGCACGAATATCCGGTCAGGATCGATCCGCTTGTCCTGCCGCAGCAAAGCGACCGCCGACAGAGCGTCTTCGACCGTTTCCTCCCGGACGGTAAAATGAGGCGTCAAGGAACGGTTGGGATATTCATATGTCCGTTTGGCATAGCGCAGAACCGCAATTCCCTCGCGGGCGAGCCCGACGGCGATGTCGCGGAACATTTTGCCGCCTCCCGACGATTCGTCCGCGTCGTTCGGGCCCGAACCGTGGACGAGGACGACGGCAGGCACCTTCTCCCCGGCCCCGGCAGGCAGCGTCAACGTTCCGGGAAGCGGGAGGGTTGCGGTACCGACGACCACGTTTTCGGTTCGGTATCGGTCGGGAGCGTCATAGGAGGGGGGACGGTACCGGTCGGAAACGTTCGGAAGCAGCGCCAGATCGTCCAGCTTCCCGTCCCGGCCGAAGCGCAGTTCCATCCGGAAGCTTCGGCCGCGCGGCGTTTGATAGGACAAAACCGCGTTCCGGTGCACCCGGTTTTCGGTTGAGCCGGCTTGGATCAGCGTCCAGGAGCCGTAGCTTTCCTCCAGATGCTTTTTGTACCGCTCCAGGACATCGGCCGGAAACAGCTTCGCCAAACCGGGGCTCATCATGTCCCTCGCCTCGCCGTATTCCCCCAGCTGCAAAAGCCGCATCCAGTACATCCCCAGGCCGGCCGGATCGGCTTCCGACGCCCTCCACCGTCCGTCGCGAAAATTCATTTGGACGCCCAGCGCCTCATGAAAAGCGGACACGGGGACATACAGCCTGCCATCCCTGTTCAGAACAGCAGGCTTCGGAAGGTCCAGCGGAAGGCCGTCGATTTCGGACCGGGCGCTGCCCGGCCTGATGTTCCATTTCCGGTTTCCCAACAACACTTTGGCCGCCTTTTCCTCCTTCACCCACAGCACGTTTCCTCCCAGGGCTTCGACCGCGTCACGGACCGGTACGGCATCCGGTTCGGCCTCCCCCTTTTCCGGGATCCAAACGTACAACATGACAACCGCTGCAAGCAGCGCAAGACAGGATTTTCCTTTCAACTTCCCTTCCCCTTCCCGGTTCAAGCATGGAGCTGACGACGAGCAAGTTTTGATCAGGGATGCGGAGCAAGCCAGCTCTAAATGAAGCAAAACAGCCCCCCTGCCGGAGAGCTGTCCTGCCTTACGTTTGCCTTTAAAACATTTTGAATCCGCTTTTGCGCAGCTTTTGGATCGATACGCCGCTGACGATCGCCCCTACGAGCCCCGCCACTCCCGTCAAATAATCGACGATACGGAAGGAGCCCAGGTAATGGAGAAACGAAATGTCCCCACGGTCCCAAAGCGAATAAACGACGATCGGCAAAATCACGATAATAAACAAATAGGATGGAAACCAAGTGGTCTTCATAAGCATATTTAAGATGAAGCCGATCCCGAACATCATCATAAAAAACAAAACCATCAGCACCAATACAGGGATAAACTGCATGCTAACCTGTTCACCTCTTCTTCTCTATGACCCGCTCGCGGTGCGCGGATATGGCTAACGAAAACGCTTCTTATTTTATGATAGTAAGTTTACTAGAAAATTTGTCACGAAGCAACGAACAATACGTGAATAGATTGTGACTTCATTTGCTCTTTCCGTTGCGGTTGGGATACAATGAGAAGAAGGTGTTAAAGCAACTAAACTTGGGAGTGATCGATAAAATGAACGAAGCAGCATCCACTTTAGAAGGCTGGTACGCTCTTCACGATTTTCGTTCCATCAACTGGACGGCCTGGAAGTCCGCGGACGACGAAGAACGCGCTATGGCGCTCGACGAGCTCCAGGAATTTTTCAAGGAATGGTCCGAGGTCGAATCCGCGAAACAAGGCAGCACGGCCGTGTACGGCATCGTGGGACAAAAAGCGGACTTTGTCCTGATGCATCTGCGCGAAACGCTGGAAGAACTCAACGCGGTGGAAACCGCATTCAATAAAACGCTCTTCGCCCGCTACACCACCAAAGCCTACTCTTACGTAAGCGTGGTCGAGCTGAGCAACTATCTGGCAGGGGAAGGCGGCGGCGATCCGATGGAAAATCCGCATGTCGTCGCGCGTTTGAAGCCGATCCTTCCGAAAACGAAATATATCTGCTTCTACCCGATGAACAAAAAACGCGATCTTAGCGACAACTGGTATATGCTCGACATGGAAGAACGCCGGAACATGATGCGCAGCCACGGTCTCATCGGCCGCTCCTATGCCGGCAAAGTGAAGCAAATCATTACCGGTTCGGTCGGCTTCGACGATTGGGAATGGGGCGTTACGCTGTTCGCGGACGACGCGCTTCAATTCAAGAAGCTCGTGTATGAAATGCGTTTTGACGAAGTCAGCGCGCGGTTCGGCGAATTCGGCAGCTTTTTTGTCGGTCCGCTGCTCACGCCCGAATCGTTTGATGATATGCTCAAAGTATAAACAACGTGCAAAAAGCTTGCTTCCTTTACTCGGAAGCAAGCTTTTTTATCATGAAAAAAGAGCATCATTCGGATTCCTGCCCGGCGTTTTTGAGGGATTCGAGAAATTCGGCGGTAGCCCGGTCGCGGTCGCGGCTTTTTTCCTTCAGCCTTTCGATGGCAGGCAAAATCAAAATATCGATTTCCTTCTGCACGGCGTATGCCAGGTCATAGCGGTTTTGGTCCTCCAAATAACCTCCCACTTCCATCAGCGCGTTATACCGGTCCAGCTCCTCCCTCGTCAAAAGCGAGCGGACTTGAACACTGCAGTGGCGCATCCTTACAAAAACCTTCCTTTCCTCAGCACCAGCGGAATGCCCCCGATGATGAACAAATAGCGCAAATCGACGAGCTTTTTCAGCTGCGCGGCTTTCCAGCCTTTGTAATGCTTGTCGCCCACGACCGCGATGCCTTCGCCTTTGCCCAAGGAAGCGACGGTGCCCTTGTTCTGGAACACGAATTTGCGCGGCTGCTGGTTGCGGATGGCCGCGACGATGTTATGCGCGCAGCATACGCCCTGCTGCATGGCGATTTGCGCCGTCGGCGGATAAGGCCGCCCTTCCGGATTAAAGACGAGGGCATTGTCGCCGATAATATAGATGTTGTCATGGCCGGGGGCATGAAGATATTCGTCCACCTTCACCCGGCCGCGGGCGGTTTCGAATCCCGCTGCTTCGATCATATGGTTGCCGCGGATGCCGCCGGTCCAAACGACGGTCGCGGCTTTGATTTCTTCGCCGGTAGCCAGCAGAACGCCGTCAGGCGTGCATTCCTGGATGGCAACGCCCAGTTTGAACGTCACGCCTTTTCGCTTCAGCACGTCCATCGCGTATTCGACGAGCTCGGGGGCAAATCCGGGCAGCGCGGTCGGCGAGGCTTCCACGTTATAGATGTTCACCTGCGCCGGATCGACGTCGTATTCTTTGCACAGCGCCGGAATCCGGTCCGCAAGCTCCGCCGCGAATTCGATCCCGCTGAAGCCCGCTCCGCCGATGACGAAGTTCAGGCGATGCTGCGGATGCCGTTCGTTTTTGTAAAGCGCAAACTGGTATTCGATATGCTTGCGGATCAGGCGCACCGAGTTGATGCTGCGGATCGTCATCGCATAATCGGCCAATCCCGGAATGCCGAAGGTCTCGGATTCGCCGCCCAGGGAAATGACCAAATAATCATAAGAAAGGGTTCCGTCCTCCAAAATGACCTTTTTTTCATGCGGGCGGATTTCCTGCACGGAAGACTTGACCAGGTCGATCTTAAATTCGTCGATCAGCTTCGAAATGGGAACCCGTGTATTTTCAACGCTGTCCGTGCCTGCAGCAGGCATATGCAAATGGGTCGTAATATAATGGTAATCGTGACGGTTCACGAGCGTGACGTCGGCTTCGTTATAATTCAATTCTTTCTGGAGCCGCTGTGCTGTCAGAATACCTGCGTATCCCGCGCCGAGGATTACGATCTTGGGAATGTTGCTCATCATCTTGCTCCTTCCAAATCCTTTGTTGTATGAATCAATTCCACATGGTTAAAAGCGCAATAATGAAACGATATATAGACGGTTCAACTGCTTCGACTATATATCGTTCGGGATTAGAGCCGTTGTTAAGTTTATGAAATTGATTCTTATATCTATATTTGTGATACATTACAAAACTTATTGTGAAATTATACACTTTTATTGTCGTGATGTATCGCGATCCCGGTTATCGAATGGGATATGGATTCCGCTTGATCCTGACGGCTGCGGGAAACGTTTATCAGCGGTCAATTAGAAAAGCAGAAAAAGCAGGAAAAAAATGTCCGAAATTCGACAAAAAGATGGTAATGCACAATTGAAATGATAGCTAGTTTCAAGCAAAAGATCAAGTCTTATTTGGGCCTGAAATCCGCGTCCGAAGCCGCTTTTTCCGGACGGAAACAAGCGGCCTCCGCAAATCCTCCCATTCTCTGTTCGCCATGGCCAAGGCAGACGAATTCACTTTCCAGCGGCGGCCGGGATATATTATAATAAGAAAAGCGTCGATTGAAGCGCTTCGAAGCAGGCAGGCCGCTTGTCCAAGTTCGAATTGCGATTGGGGTTGCTGATCTCTTTGAAGATGATTTCTTTTCGATATTCATAGATTATATCATTCGATAACAACGCGGAGGTGCAATATAAAACATGACATCACATACCGATGGTGTTGAAATATCCGACCTGCTCATTATTGGGGGAGGTCCTACGGGAATGTTCGCTTCCTTTTATTGCGGGATGCGTCAGGCTTCGGTCACGCTGATCGAAAGCATGCCGCAGCTTGGCGGGCAGCTGACGGCGCTATACCCGGAAAAATACATCTACGACGTGGCCGGATTTCCGAAGGTAACGGCACAGGAACTGGTGGACAATTTATCCAAGCAAATGGAGTTGTTCCAAACGAACGTGCGCTTGGAGGAGAAGGTCACTTCCCTCGTCAAACGGGACGAGCGTCATTTCGTCGTGACGACAGATAAAGGGGAATACCACGCCAAGGCGGTCATCATTACGGCCGGCGTCGGCGCATTCCAGCCGCGCCGGCTTGAAGTCGAAGGCGCGGAGAAATTCGAAAAAGCGAACCTCCACTATTTCGTGAACGATCTGCAGCAATTCAAGGGCAAAAAAGTGCTTCTGACCGGTGGCGGCGACTCGGCCGTTGACTGGGCCCTCATGCTGGAGCCGATTGCCGAAGAAGTGACGCTCGTGCATCGCCGCGACAAATTCCGCGCCCATGAGCACAGCGTCGAAAATTTGATGAAATCCAAGGTGCGCGTCGTGACGCCGACGGAAATCACGGCGCTGCACGGCGAAGACGCCATTACGAAGGTCACGCTGACCCACGTCAAAACCAAGGAAACGCAAGAGATCGAAGTGGATGACGTGATCGTCAATTTCGGGTTCGTATCGACGCTCGGCCCGATCGCCGAATGGGGCATTCAGATCGAATCCAACTCGATCGTCGTCGATTCGAGAATGGAAACGAACATTCCGGGCATTTTCGCCGCCGGCGACATTACGACCTACCCGGGCAAAATCAAGCTGATCGCCGTCGGTTTCGGCGAGGCGCCAACGGCCGTCAACAATGCCAAGGTCTACATCGATCCGGACGCCAAGCTGTCCCCTGGACACAGCAGCAACATGAAGCTGTAGAAGCCTTTTTATCCAAATAGATATACAAAAAAGGGTATCCTTACGTTTGGAACGCTTCAACTTCCAATCGGTAAGGGTACCCTCATTTTTTTTCATGTCGTCTCTATGTATTTCGATAATAGAATGTACACCTCCACAACGCCGTCAAATGGTACAACTGTGCTGCATGTCTAAGGAAATAACGATGGATGTGCATGGGATTCCCGTCGCTTAGTGAACGATGCCCGGAGGATCAGCTTCAAGATTCCGTTTATGAATCTCAGCCAGGAGCAGCGTGATGAAGTCCCGGTCAAGCATCAATTCAACAGCTGCATGATAAGAATCAAGGAGCATTTCATCCGTCAAGATAGCCATTCCTTTCACATCCTTTCCTTTATTTTCCTCGAATCTATCATATCAAACATTCCACATCGGAACAAGCGTTCGCAATATCCACAGGTTATTGTGGAAATCCTGTGTATAATTTGTTAGCAAGTGTCGTAATACCAATAAAAATGCAGTGGATTTTGGGGATAACACTTATACACAGGAGGATGAATTATCAACAGCCTTAAAAATATTTTTTCTGAATCTATGATCGGCGGTCTTCCGTTTCATAGGTTTACTGGGGTCGGGTATTGACTTCGAAAATCCATATTTTCCCGCTGTAATCCAGCCCGTAATCGAAACCCAACTGGCCGATGCCGGGAAAATGGCGTTCCAAAATGGCCGTGCATTTTCGCGTCAGATGGCGCATTTCATTCCGTTTGGCCGCCGAAGAGATATGAGGCAGCGATCTGCGCAGCCCTTCACTGCAGCTCAGCAAACGCCCGCCCTTGCACAGGTTGGTAACGAACAGCCCTGGTCTGGCCAATCGGCCTACCATCGCCCTGAACTCCCAATGGTCTCCGGATTTGACATATTTCACGCGGTAATCGATCGGGCGGCCTTGGATGCGCGCCAGATGAATGCCCTGCTGGATCAAATATTTCCGCCTTACCTTGACCCGAAGCAGCGCTTGGTACATGTCGTTAAAATTGGCATACCGGCTCGTTTGCGAAGATTTCGTAATGCTGTAACCCATGCCGGACCGGTTTATTTTGATCACGCCGTATCCGCCGCCCCCTACGATCGGTTTGACGACGACAAATCCATAGGATTCCAACATCGAATAAAGATTTTCCCTATTTAGTCCTCTGGTTTGCGGTATATAAGGGGCTACTTCGGGATCTGTCAGCAGCGCTTCGGTTTTCAGCCACTTGCTAGCCAGCTGTCTTCCCCCCACTTGTACCGCCTCCTTTCTCACTCTTATCTTTTAGCATACTCGCCGGAGGCGTTCCTCTCCTGTATGTTTGTACATAAACGGTGTATATGGGAGGAAAACGGGGGAACGCGGAGTAAAAACGGAAGCATGGAGCCATAATAGTTCTATTGGCGTCTATCGTTTTATCGGATATAATGGGATTTGAATGTGACAAAGGGAGGAAGCTAACGCCGTGGCTGAATTTTTCAAGATATTGTACTGGGTTGCCATGATCGGCATGTCGATTACGCTGGTTGCCGTTACCGTAGGCATTTTCGCCATTGGATTCAAGTTCATTAAAGATAAACGCAAGGGACTGGGAACCGGCTGCATCGTATTCTCCATCCTCGCGGCAGCGATGATCGTGCTGATGGTCAACCACACCTTCATTGTCCCGGCATCCTGACGCAAGACACTACCCGAAAACGAACGGACAACCCAAAAAGGGCTCGCGCCATGCTTCATACGAAGCGGTGCGGGCCCTTTTGGACGAGCGGGATTGGTTTGTGGATCAGCATTCTTCCGGCGCCGGCTTGCCAGCGTTCGTGGCCGTACGGAACGAAGCTCCGCAGCCGCAGGTAGCCGTGGCGTTCGGGTTGTGCATCGTGAAACCGCCGCTCATGCCTGCATCCTCATAATCGATTTCAAGTCCGTTGATCAAAGGCAGGCTTTGCTTATCGATGACGACCTTCAAGTCGTTGACGTTCATGTATACATCGTTTTCCGTTTCTTCGTCGTCAAATCCCATCGCGTAGGAAAAGCCGCTGCAGCCGCCCTCCTGCACGCCCAAACGAAGGAACATATCCGGCACTTCTTGCTCGGCGAGCATTTCTTTTAGCTTATCGGAAGCGGAATCGCTGATTTGAATCATAAGTCACCCTCCTAAAAGTTTTGCGGAGCCATGCCCCTCGGATCTTTCTTTTTAGCAAAACCGGTATCGTAAGCAGACGCTTACTTAAGCTCAGTATACTCCACAAACGGTATCCTCTCAAGTGACCCCAGCCTTCATCCCAGGAAATACCGACCTTTTTTTTCCTCCCTACCGTATTGCGGAGCCTGAATGTGCGGTTTATAATAGGGTGGGTGACAGGGGAAAGGCATTTGTCGGAATTTTGTCACCAACAGGACAATGGTCTGCCATATTTTTTTGTTATTTTTTTCACAAAAAACATTTACATCCATGACGCAGGCAAGCAGATCTGCCGCCCATACTTAACCGGCCTTTGCTCCTTTCGAGCGCATTGACAAGCCGTTATTTCAAGACTTGATTGAATGAAGCCGGACACCTTCCGACGAGCGGATTTTTTTTGTGTTTTTCGACGCAAAGCCGCAACCCATTACATGAACAGGAGGAATGGATATGTCCATGATCGTAACATCGAATACCAGCAAGAGAATGCAAGAAATCGCCGAAAAAGTACGCCACGGGGAGCGCCTGAACCTCGAGGATGGCGTATTTCTTTATGAAACGGATGACCTGCTGACGCTCGGCCAATTGGCGAATGAGGTCAACCTGCGCAAAAACGGCAAAAAGGTCTATTTCATCGAAAACATGAGCCTTTATTTCACCAACGTGTGCGAAGCCAGATGCGCATTCTGCAACTTCCGCAAAGACCTCGGCGACGAAGGCGCTTATACGCTGACCGGCCAGGAAATGATCGAATACGTGGAGCAGCACATCCATCCGGGCGTCCGCGAATTCCATATCGTCGGCGGCCATAACCACCATATGCCGTTCCAATATTACGTCGACTCGCTGCAGGCGCTCACCGACCGCTTCCCGGACGTGACCCTGAAAGCCTATACCGCGGCGGAAATTGATTTTTATACGCGGATCAGCGGGCTGAGCATCGAAGAAGTGCTGAAAGAGCTGCAAAAGGCCGGACTCAAGTCGCTGACGGGCGGCGGAGCCGAAATTTTGTCCGATGAATACCGCAAAAAAATGAAGGTCGACAAAGCCAACGTCGATCGTTACCTTGAAGTGCACAGAACGGCGCACAATCTGGGCATGAAAACCCATACGACGATGCTGTACGGCGCCATCGAAACGCACGAAGACCGTATCCGCCACATGATGCAAATCCGCGAGCTTCAGGATGAAACGAACGGTTTCCTGGTGTTCATCCCGCTTTCCATGCAGCCTAGAAACAAAAACGCCGGCATCATGCGCCGCAACTCGGCCTACGAGGATTTGAAAACCATCGCCATCAGCCGCCTGATGCTCGATAACTTCGATCACATCAAAGCTTACTTCATCAACATCGGCCCGCAGCTGACGCAGGTATCGCTTTCCTTCGGCGCCTCCGACGTGCACGGCACGATCCTCAAGGAACGCATCAGCCATGCGGCGGGAGCGCTGACGCCTGAAGGCCTGACCCGGAACGAACTGGTGTGGCTGATCAAAGGCGCAGGACGGATTCCGGTGGAACGGGATACTTTCTACAATGAAATCAAAGTATATGAGTAGGGCAATTGGGGGCAAACACGCCAATCCTTAATCCCGATGCAAAAGAAAGGAAAGACGGACTTAATGAGAAAATTTGTCATCCTTGGTGGAGGTTACGGCGGCCTGGCGATGATCGAAGGCCTGGTGAACGGCAATCTTCCGGCGGATATCGAAATCGTGCTGGTCGACCGGATGCCGTTCCAGGGCATCAAAACGGAATACTACGCGCTTGCGGCCGGAACGGCTTCGGATTTCGATCTTCGGATCCAGTTCCCGCAGCATAACCAGCTGACCAAAAGATACGGCGAAGTGACGTCGATTGATCTGGAGAAGAAGCTGGTCCACATGGATCAGGACGAACCGATCGAATACGACTATCTTGCGATCGCCCTCGGCTGCACGGACCGTTATCACGGCATTCCGGGCGCCGAGGAGTATACGAACAGCATCCAGACTTTTTCCAGCACCCGCAAAACGTATCAGCGCTTAAACGACATCAAGCCGTACGGCCAGGTTCATATCATCGGCGGAGGCTTGAGCGGCGTCGAAACGGCTGCGGAGCTTCGCGAGAGCCGTCCCGACCTGAACATCACCATTCTTGACCGGGGCAGCCGGGTGCTGTCGGCCTTCCCTTCCACGCTTTCCGCTTACGTGGAGCAGTGGTTCCGCGATCATGACGTCAATACGAGATCCCATATATCGGTATCGCGCGTCGAGCAGGGAGCGGTATACAACGGCGACGAGGCGATTTATACGGACGCGGCCGTCTGGACCGGAGGCATTCAGCCGGTCAAGGTCGTCCAGGATCTCGATTTGCCGAAAGACCGCGGCGGGCGGCTTCTGATCAACGAATATTCGCAGCTTCCGGATTATCCGGAGGTTTACGTGATCGGGGACTGCGCGAGCATTCCTTTTGCGCCAAGCGCGCAGGCTGCCGGCGCCCAAGCCGAGCAGGTGGCGGAAGTGATCCATGCCCTTTGGCGGGGAGATACGCCGAAAATCCATAAAATCCGCCTGAAGGGCACGCTCGGTTCGCTCGGCAGCAAAGCGGGCTTCGGATTGATGGGGAAAACCTCCGTAAAAGGAAGAGTACCCCGCATCCTGAAGAGCGGGGTACTCTGGTTGTCCAAACGCCATTTCGGCTAATCCAGCTCGAGGCTGTCCCAAGCCTCGAGCTCTTTTATTTTGGCCATGATCGCCTCGTACAGCTCGTCCGCGCTGTCGGCGTCGACGATTTCGCCGTTAACCATGGCGAACGGCATCATGGCGCATTGGCCGCAATTGCTTAAGCAGCCGTACTCTATCACATCATAGTCCGGATTTTCTTCCAGCTTTTCCATGACTTCATCGGTTCCGAAATGCATGTTGTTCGTGCAAAACTCGATAATGGGTCTCAATTGACATCACCTGCTTCATGAATGAATATCAGGATTGTGCTTAATCCTTGGAATAATGAACTTCCCTTAGTTTAGCGGGGCAAAAACAAAATATCAATGCCGTTCATGCGTTCCGAGCAGATATAGCCATTTTATTTTGGCTCGTTTTGTAATATAATAATCATTACAGGAAAGGAGTTGAAACTAATGAGCGATAACGCACAAAGCACCATGTACGATGAGGTAGCGGAAGTGCTGGATAAGCTTCGTCCGTTCCTTCAGCGCGATGGCGGTGACGTGGAACTGGTTGACGTGGAAGACGGCATCGTGAAATTGAAATTGATGGGTGCATGCGGAAGCTGCCCAAGCTCCACCATTACACTCAAAGCCGGGATTGAACGCGCCCTCGTTGAGGAAGTCGACGGAATCAACGACGTTATTCAAGTATTCTAATCCCATTTCATATCTTCAAACGCAAAGAGTCCTGCCTTCTAACCGGAAGCGCAGGACTCTTTTTTTGCTCATGATTTGGGGCCGGCCGGTTCGATCCAAGGACGGATCGGGTCCAGCCCGCCGGAAACGTCCATAATGTTGCCTGTGATGAAATCCGAGTCCTCATGGCATAAATAACGGATGACGCGGGCGATGTCTTCCCCGCTTCCCGGCCTTCCCCGGGGCGTTTCTCCGTCCGAAAGGCCGGATACCTCCGCAATCGTTTTTTCCTTGTTGTCTCCGCGAATGTCGCCGGGACAGACCATGTTGACGGTAATGCCGAACGGTGCTTCTTCCACCGCAAGCGTCTTCGTGAACGAAACCAGGCCCGTTTTCGCGGCGGCATATACCGCCCGGTGCGGCCAGGCCCTTGCTTCCGACGCATGGCCATAGCCGAAATGGATGATCCTTCCCCATTTTTTATGCCGCATGGCCGGCAATACGAGATGATCCAGCAGCATCGTGCCGACCAGGTTCCCCTGGACGAGCGACAGAATTTCTTCCTTCGCGTATTCGGCAAACAATCTCCTTTCGCGGATGAACGGTCCGGCGTTGTTGACGACGATATCCGCGCTTCCCAGCCGGGATTCCACCTGACGCACCAGCTCTTCGATCTGGGCCGCCTCCGAAATATCTGCCTGGACGGCAATGCACCGTACTCCAAGCTCCTCGATCCTCTGTTTGAGCTCTTCCGCCTCCTGCCGGCTGTGCACGTAGTTGAGCGCGATGTCGCAACCCTGCTCGGCCAGCGTGAGCGCCGTCATTTTTCCAAGCCCTTTTGCGCTTCCGGTAATCAAGGCGATTTTATCCTTCAACATTGCTCCTCCTCCATGGGCATCGGAAACCCGTTCCAAGTTTCAATATGTATCCGGATTTTTGCGAAATCCTCATATTTATAACCGTATTTCATCGATTCGTTATGTATTCCCTGCTCTTCTAGTATAGAAGATTGGACGGCTTCCCAGCAACTTGAAGGCGGCAGCGTTCGGAATTTCTGCAAAGGTTCGCAGCCCATGGGAAGCATAAAAAATCCGCGAAGGCATGAACGCCTCCGCGGATCTTCGTGTTACGGTATGCTCCAATGGATGGGTCATCGGCTTAAGCGATTAAAATGCCGGAATGACGGCCCCTTTGTATTGGTCTTCGATGAATTTTTTGACGTCGTCGGAAGTCAGCGCCGCAGCCAGCTTTTTGATCGCGTCGGAATCTTTGTTGTCCGGGCGGGCTACGAGAATGTTCGCGTAAGGATTATCTTTGTCTTCCATGAACAGCGCTTCTTTCACGGGATCGATGCCGGAATCCAGCGCGTAGTTCGTGTTGATGACCGCCAGATCGAATTGGTCCAATTGGCGTGGAAGCATGGCGGCGTCAAGCTCTTTGATTTTGATGTTTTTCGGATTTTCCACGATGTCTTTGACGGTGGCTTGAATCATGTTGTCTTGTTTCAGTTTGATCAGCCCGTTTTTCGCCAGCAGGCTCAGCGCACGGCCGCCGTTCGTTTTGTCGTTCGGAATGCCGACGACTGCGCCGTCTTTGATTTCGTCCACGGATTTCACCTTTTTGGAATACGCGCCAAGCGGCTCCACGTGCACGGCTACGACAGGGACGAGATCCATGTTGCGGGTTTTGTTTTCGTCGTCAAGATACGGTTTATGCTGGAAGAAGTTTGCGTCAAGCTGCTTTTGGAACGTTTGAACGTTAGGCTGCACGTAATCGGAAAATTCCTTGATTTCCAGTTTTACGCCTTCTTTTTCAAGCGCCGGCTGAATGTGCTTCAAAATTTCCGCATGCGGTACGGCCGTAGCTCCGACCGTCAACGTGACGGTTTTGGCTTCCGTCCCTTTGTTTTCCCCGCCTGCCGCCGGTTTCTCCTCGGCGTTTTTGTTTCCGCAAGCGGCGAGCGCCACCACGAGAATGAGGCTGAGCAGTGCAAACAATCCTTTTTTCATTGTAAATCCCCCTTTAATTGATCGACTTAATAAGATTTATGATTGGAGAACTTGGCGCATGTCTTTCCTTTGTAGCGGAAACCACATGCAGGCGCCGAAGCTCTCCCGACATCCGAAGGTTCGGATGGAATTACCCTTCTATCATTTGCGCGTAAAATGCTTGACGAGCCGGTCCCCGGCCATCTGCAACACCTGCACCAAAACGATCATAAACAGCACGGAAATGATCATGACTTCCTTCTCGTACCGGTAATAACCGTAACGGATCGCAAGGTCTCCAAGCCCGCCGCCGCCGACCATGCCGGACATGGCCGTATAGGATACCAGCGTGACGACCGTGATCGTAATGCCTGCAAGCAGGCCCGGTCTGGCTTCCGGCAGCAGCACCTTCATGATGATCTGCCAGGTGGAAGCGCCCATCGACTGCGCGGCTTCCAGCACGCCCCGGTCTACCTCGCGCAGCGATGTCTCCACCAGTCTGGCAAAAAACGGCGCGGCCGCGATCACCAGCGGCGGAATCGTCCCGAGCACTCCATAGGATACGCCAACGATCCATGTCGTAAACGGGATCAAAGCGACGATCAGGATGATAAACGGCACGGAACGCAAAATGTTGACGATCACCGACAGCACGTTGTAGACGATCCGCACCCAACCGGTGTTCGATCGCGACGTCTGGTACAGCAGCACGCCAAGCGGCAGGCCGAGAATAAACGTAAACACCGCGGAGGAAACGAGCATTTTCAGCGTATCCGCGCTGGCTACGCCGATTTCGTTCCAATCCAGCAGCGAAAAATCAATACCGAACATCAGTCATACACCTCCACGTCCAAACCTTCGTCCCGAACCTTCCGGATCGTTTCCTCGATCGGCCCGGCTTCGCCTTCCAGGCGAACGATCAACTGGCCGTAAGGGATGTCCTTAATCTTCGAAATCGTCCCCTGCAAAATCGCGAAATCGACGCCGGTTTCCCTTGCCGTCCGGGATAAAATCGAGTCGTACGTTTTTTCCCCCAGGAACGTAAGCTTGCAAAGCTTGGACGAACCGTCATGCGGCGCCTGCAGCGCAAGCTGGGCGGATTCTCCCGCCTCGCCGAGGATAAACTCGCGGGTCACAGGATGCTGCGGCTTCAGGAACACTTCGGCCACGGCCCCCTCCTCCACGATGCCGCCTTGATGAATGACGGCGACGCGGTCGCAAATGCTTTGGATGACATGCATTTCATGAGTGATGAGGACGATGGTCAGGTTGAATTTTTGGTTGATGTCAAGCAGCAGCTTGAGTATCGAATCGGTGGTCTGCGGATCCAAAGCCGATGTGGCTTCGTCGCACAGCAGCACCTGCGGGTCGCTGGCAAGCGCGCGGGCAATGCCGACCCTTTGCTTCTGGCCGCCGGACAGCTGCGCCGGATATTTGTCGCGGTGATCCTCCAGCCCGACAAGCTGAAGGAGTTCGTTCACTTTGTCCGCGATTTTGGCTTTATCCACATGGGCGAGCCGCAGCGGAAACGCGATGTTGTCGTAGACGGTTGCCGAGCTCAGCAGATTGAAATGCTGAAAAATCATGCCGATTTCCCTGCGCTTGGTCTGCAGCTGCTGCTTGCCGAGCTTGGTCAAATCCACGCCATCGACCCATACCTCGCCGGACGTCGGGCGTTCGAGCAGGTTCATGCAGCGGATCAGCGTGCTTTTGCCGGCGCCGGAATGTCCGATGACCCCGAAGATCTCTCCTTTTTTAATGGAAAGGTTAAGGCCGGATAGAGCTTCCGTCGTCTTCGTACCTTTGCCGTATCTTTTGGTTACTTGTTTTAATTCAATCAATCCGAAGCTCTCCTTCCTTGCTTTCTTAAAGCTTAAGCCTTGCGTCCAATCTATCAATAAACTGCCGCTCTTCGACATAAGTAGACAAAATAAAAAGCCCTCTTGACGGAATCAAAAAGGGCTCTTCTATTCGAAGTCGCTTCCTCTTCTCATCTGCCAACCTGCAGGGTCGCCTGCAGTTGTAGGAATTAGCACCATGTCATTCGGGACTTTGGCCTCGCGGGCCGCTTCTCGAATCGGTTGCCGGGCTTCATCGGGCCTGTCCCTCCGCCTCTCTCGATAAGAAAAAATGTATGCAAACAATATTATTTTTTCACGTGATTCAGTATAATCACTTTTCCGCTTCTTGTCAAAAGGAAATTTGTTGGATTTTAGGACCACAGTCTCCCTGCATACCGGTATACCGCGATCAACGATTTGCAGACCATGTCAAGCCCCTGCCGCAGATCCTCCAAATGCTGATCCAGGTCCTCCAGCTCCACCTTGGCATGCAGGCCCTGATGCCGCTGCCACAGGTCGTCCTGCATCTCCGCATTCATGTAATGAATCTCCGCGTTCCTCCGTTTGCGCAGCACGTTCAGCGCGTCGCGGTATTCGTTTTTGACGGAATTCAGCTCGCCCTCCAGCGCCGGACAACGTTCCAGTTCCCGGAGCCTGCGGAGGACGGTGAAATACGAGTAATGCTCCTTCACTTTGGCCGTATTCAGATCAAAAAGTTCGTTCAGCACCGTGCCGAGCTTATCCAAAACCGAAAAGACGCGGATAAAGCCGTTTTTGTAAAAATAGGCGTATCTTGCATATTCCGTCTGCTCCTGAACGTTCATGTCGTCCACGTATCCGGCCTTGACCGATTTGCGGAAATAGGCGGCGGCAAACAAGCTTTGTTCCAGCTCGTCCAATGAGGATACCAGCCCCCGCGTCCATATGTCCAGCTTCCGGAAGTCATGGCTCGGGTCGTCGTTTTTGTCCATTTCCTTTTGAAGCAGCCCGATGGTGCGGTGCATCGCATCCATGGCTTCCCCAATCAGTCCCTTGTTCTGGCGCGGCATTTCTCCAAGCAGTGTTCGCAGCATGGGCTTCTCTCCCGGCGTATAGTTTCGGATAAGTACATTCTTGATAAGACCAAACAAAGCCCTCGAAGACGAAACTCGCGGACTTTGCTTTAGGCAAATGTTTATGATGCCTTGCACTTACACATTTGATGCAGGCTTCAGTTGTTCGACGGGCTCTTTGCCGAGCTGCCATACCCGTACGCTCAAGTAACACAGGACGCCGAACAACGAGGAAATGAGCAGGTTATGAAGCAGCGCCGCAAAAATGTAAACCTCCGGGTTGCCCAGCGTGTACACGATGCCCGCGCCGCTGAACACCTGCAGAAGGCACAATACGGCGGCGGCGCCTCCCAGCGTTCGAATCTCCCTGCTGTTCCGGTGCAGCTTATACGCGCAAATGGCCATGACCACGACGGCGATCAACAGCAGCAATGCCGCCAACCGGTGAACAAACGCGATGGCCACGCTTCCCGTGAGCGTCGGTATAAATTGCCCGTTGCACAGCGGCCAGCCGGAACAGCCCCCGGCCGAGCTCGTATGGCTGACGTAAGCCCCGACGTAGACCACAAGGTACGAGTAGATCGTAATCGACCATACAAAAGTGCGGAAGCCGGGCGAAACGGCCGGTTGATCCTCGGGAGAATCCGTTTGCTTTTCCCGGTCCATTTTTCGGGCCCCGAGGGCAAGCATAAGCGAACTGGCGAAAGCAATGAGCGAAAATCCAAAATGAAGCGCTAACACGGCGGACGATTGGTCATAAATGACGGCGAGCGCCCCCATCAATGCTTGCACGATCACAAAAATAAGCGTTAGCACGGAATAGACGCGCAGATCTTTGCGGTTTTTGGCGTAAAGCCAAAAGGCTGCGACGACGGCCACCGCTGTAAGCCCTGCCAAGCCGCTGACCAGGCGGTGCGAATATTCGATCAGCGAAGCGATCGTGTGCGCGGGAATGAATTGCCCGTGGCATAAAGGCCATTCGTGGCCGCATCCAAGCCCGGAATCGGTTTTGGTGACGACCGTCCCTCCAAACGTTGCGAAAAACATGACGATAAAAGTCAGGTAGCTCAGCCATTTCAATTGTTTTGTATTCAAAATATCTCACCCGCAAGAATCAAAGTAAAAACGCCTCATTTCCCTGAAGCGCCCGTATATTACCAATCCTATTTATTATACCTGATATACCATCGCGAAATATAGCCATTTTGTGACAAAAAGACAAAGCCGCCCTTAAGGCTTACGGATTCGGCAGAAAAATCGCACCGCTTTTGCGTGATGGCAAAAGCGGTGCCGTAATGGGTATTACTTATGAATCGCTTGATATACCTCGACTGCCCGCTGCAGGAAGGTTTCGATCTCCTCCCGCGATTTGCGCAGCTTGTTGACGAGTCGGACGAGCTCGCGTCCATCCGTAAACGCCACGAAGCTCGGAATCCCAAGAATGTTCAGCTCCTGGCTGACATCGTCCACTTTATCGACGTCCACCTCGACCAAAGTCAATTCATTTTTGAATTTCTCTTCCACGTCGGGCATAAACGGATCCATGAATTTGCAGTCCCCGCACCAATCGGCTTTGAACACGGCCACCGTCAAACGGGGAGACTGGGTCGCGACTTGAAATTCGGCTTTGGACGTAATTTTTTGCATCTATAATCAGTCCTTTCTGAACATCGATTCGTTTTTTCTTCCGGATTTTGCAAAATCCTACCCTTAGTGAATCAAAATATGGAGTGGAAGTCAAATTTTTGAGACATACTGGGAATAAGGCATTCCATGAAGAAAGGAGGAGGCAACCCGTGTCGGAAAAGGTGGACGGACAAACGTTCAAAGGGTTCATCCGGCTGGCCAAAACGCTGCCTCAAACGGCGGCTGAAGCGGTCAAAGGCAAATATGTTTGCTGGAGAGCGTCCCAGGAGCTGATTAAGGTCCGCAGGCCGCTGGGCTGGAGGGAATCGGCCGCCCACAGCATCCGCGATCAGCTCAAGCGGCAGCCTGCCGACCGGAATCGGATGCATAGCGGCGATTTCGGCAAGGAAGAGGCTCCGGCCCCGTTGTCGGCGGAGGATCTTGAAACCGTCCAATCGATCCGTGAAGCTGCCCTGGAGGCCTCGCGCAGCAACGTGACCCGGACGAGGGCGTACTACGAGTGCTACCGCGAATACCCGGAGCTGCATTGGTCCTTTTTGGCCCATATGGTATCCCGCAATGCGGGCTGGAACATGACCGACCTGAAGGGCGGGCTGTTTTCCGACGTCATTCCGGCGGAGCTTCAGGAAGATATCTATCAAATGCTGGAGCGCAGCAACGCGCTCATCTTTCTGGATGCTTATCCCCAGCTGATGCTCTACGCCCGCAGCCGGAAGCTCGGAAGAAGCCTGTTCTACCTGCTGCCCGAGTTCCGCGTTTCGGCTTTCATGCGCCCGTTCTGGGAACGCTTTTGGATCGAACGGGACAGCGCGCTGCTCGCCGTCGGCCTGATCATCAACGAGCAGAACTACATCGAAGGCCGGGTCGTCCAAAACCGTTATTTTCAGCAGCGGGTCTTGCGGCATCCTTTTTTTGCGATGAACAGCGCCTTCCAGATGAATCAGGTCCTTTTTCCGATGCTGGTTGCGCCCCCTGCCGAAGCCGATTCGCCGGAGGGGGAGCCTCTCCCCCCTACCGGTGAAAGCGAAGGCAGCGCCGACGGGGAGCAGGGGTGCCGCGGCATGGTCGGGCTGATTTTGGAGCATTTTGCCGACCTGGACGAACGGATCGAATTCGGCAAGGCGCTGTACGCCATGCTGTTCGGTTATCAGGACGTGCTCGCGGGCGTCGAGGCGTTTGCAGCCAACGTGGTCCACAGGGGTTCCCGCCAGGAATATTGGCCGAAGCTGTTTACGGACGACAAAAAAACAGCCCTGAACTCTCCCCAGGAGAGCGCAGAGCTGCTGAAACGGGAATGGCTGCCGCCTGGCAAGCGGCTGTACAGCCCTTCGCTTGCCGAGGTATGGCATGATATGCCGTACGAGCCGATTACCCGTTATGACTGGTTCAAATCCAATGACGCGCTTGATCATCTCACGCGGCCGAAACGGCCGGTGCTGATCGAAATGTCGCATGCGCACCGGTTTGCCGTACAAAAAGCGGCGCTAACGCATGATACGGAACGCGCGGTTTCGGCCGATGCCGCTCCGGGGCGGCCGGACGCGACGCAATGACCGTCAGGCTTCTGCTTACTGCCCCTGGGAATCGGCGGACTTGTACCTGGCCGGCTGCAGGCGCATCAGCGGCCGCAGCAGCTTCTGCACTTTGCGCGGGTAGCCGGCAAGCTCGTGCTGGCGCAGCACGCCGAGCATGATCAGCAGCCCCAGGTACAACAGGACGACCGCCCCGCCGACGATGATGCAGGTGATCAGGAACGCCAGCCGGTCCGGCATGATGCGGGTGAGCTGAATTCCTGCTTCGTTCAGGCCGTAACCGACCGCTGCGGTCAGAATGACGGCCGCCAAAAAGCCCGGCCACCGTTTGCCGAGGATGGAAAACGGCACGATCGTCTTCAATTGGCGGAGGTTCAGCAGCGTAATGACCAGGAAACAAAGCCCGGTAGCGGCGATGATGCCGTAAATGCCGAAAACAAGCGCCAGCAGGAAGCTGCCGGCCAGCTTCACCAAAATCCCGACCATCACGTTCACCATCGACAGCTTCGCTTTGTTGACGCCAAGCAGGATGGAGTTCGTGGTCATCATCGTGATTTGGAAAATCGTGCCGAACGTCAGCAGCATGATGATCCAGCTGCCGTCGAGGCTGCTGAAAAGCAGCCCGTTAATGGAATAGGCCGCCGTGCAAAGCGCGATGACGATCGGCATCCCCGTCAAAATCGAAATGCGCAGCGCCAGCGTCATCTGCTGCTGCAAATGCTCCTGATCCTTGCGGGCAAAAGCCGACGAAATGATCGGAATCAGCGACGTGCTGAGCGCGATCGCCAGGATCGGCGGGATACCGGCGATGCTTTGCGCGCGCTGGCCGAGAATCCCGAGCACCTGCGTCGCTTTGGCTTCCCCGATCTGTCCGATCAGCAGCGGGTTGACGATCGACGAATCGATGAAGTTCACGGCAGGCACCGTAAGCGACGATAGAACGATCGGAATGGATAGCGTAAAAATATCTCTATAAATCCTCAACATCGGCAGCTTAGGGTCGACGGTTTCCTGAAGCATCAGAGCCTTGTCCTGCCGGCGCATTTTCACCGTGTAATACAGCATGATGGCAAACGCCCCGATGCTTCCGAGCACGCCTCCGAAGGAAGCGCCTGCTGCGATCCAGCTTCCGCTGTAACCGGCTTTGAGCATGATATAAGCGATAATGATGGCGGCCCCGACGCGGGCAAACTGCTCGACGATTTGCGAAACGCCGCCTGCGGTCATGTTGTTCCGCCCCTGGAAATAACCGCGCATCATGGCGATGGCGGGAAACAGGAGCAGCGCGGGCGCCAAGGCCCGGATCGCCAGCGTCGCTTCAGGCTGTTTGGAGACGTACGTTGCGTAATACGGAGCCAAAATATAAAGCAGCACCGTAATGATCACGCCGGCAGCCACCGCAAACCAAAGCGCCGCATGATAGACCTGGCGGGCTTCGCCGGGCCGCTTCAGCGCGTAACGTTCCGACACCATTTTGCTCAGCGTGCTCGGAATGCCCGCCGTCGCCACGGTGAGCAGCATCAGATAGACGTTGTTGGCAATCGAAAACGAAGCGTTGCCGACTTCGTCGAGCAGATGTTCCAGGGGCACCCTTTGCACGAGCCCCAGCACCCTCGCCACCAGAGCCGCGGCGGCAAGGATCAGCGTACCTTTGATAATTGATTCTTTTTTAGCCAAACTGTTTTCCCTTCTTTCCCCCAGCGAGCAACCCCCATGGAGCAGATTACCGGGATTAGCGAAATCCCTGATTGCAATAACCGCCATGCAAACGGCCATGGAACAAAGACAAAAGCCTGTCCTCTAGGCCCATACAATCCAGATAAAAAACACGACGATCATGACGATTTGCAAAATGATTTTCATGACCATGCTGCTGAACAGCCCGACGAGCGTCCCGAAGCCGACCTTCGTCGCCTTCGATACCGAGGAACCGTCGATCAGCTCGCCCACGAAGGCTCCGAGAAACGGACCGATGACCAGCCCGAACGCCGGGATGACAAACGGTCCGATAATGGCGCCGATCGTGCTTAATATGACGGACAGCTTTCCGCCCCCGTACTTTTTCGTCCCCCAGGCGCCGACGGCATAGTCGGCGACAAACAGCACGACGATGATCAGCGTTTCGATGATCCAAAACCACACGCCAAAATGCTCGAACGTAAAAAACCATCCGTAAACGAAAAAGGCTGCGAATATGGCGATTGCCCCGGGCAGCACGGGAACGATCGTCCCGGCCATCCCGACGGCAAACAAGGCGATGATAAGAATCCATCCGAGTACAGCCATTGCTTGATCTCCTTTTGACATTCGTATCCGCCCGGATACTTTGGAATTGATGTATCAGAACGCTGTGGAATCCTTACATATGAAAAATGAACTTCCGAATGACTTCCACGATGCCGTCCTTGTCGTTGCTCGACGTGACAAAATCGGCGGCTTCCCGGACGACCTCCTGGGCATTGCCCATGGCGACGCCAAGCCCGGCCGCCTGGATTGCGGCCAAATCGTTCATGCTGTCCCCGACGGCGATGACTTCGCTCATATCGATGTCGAGCAAGCCGCACACCGTTCGAATCCCCGACGCTTTGTTGATTCCCTGCGGGTTCACCTCGAGGTTATGAGGGGAAGAGTTCGTGATTTCAAGGCCGCCCATATCCTGCAGCCGCATCAGGATGCGGTGCCGGGCTTCGTCATCCTCCGTATGGTAGCCGAATTTAAGCCACTCCTTCCCTTCGATGGAATCCGTCCAGTGATCCTTGTTGTAGACTCTTTCCACGGAGTAGGCCCAAAACCAGCAGCCTTCGGCGACCGCGATGGCATGCATATCCGAGATCAGCTTCGGGTCCATCAGCGAGCGCTGATGCAGCCGATGCGGGGCACGCCACACTTCGCTGCCGTTGACCGTGATCATCGGCGTCGAAAGTCCGAGTTCCTCCCCGTAAGGAAGCGCGCTCTCGAAGCTTCTTCCCGTCGAGAGGCATACGTGGACGCCTTCTTCTTTCGCCCGCTTGATCCACTCGGCCGTGTCCGGCGAAATGGTCTGGTCGCTCGTCAGCAGCGTCCCGTCCATGTCCAGCGCCAGCATTTTATATTTCGTATTCATATCGCTCCTCCTATTTGTACGCATTTTCACGTTTCACACACACATACGGACATTTTACCATAAGCCGCTTGGGGCCACAAAAGTGTTTTTAAAGGCTCTGCCCGAGCCCTTCCGAAAGCTGCAAGGCGGCAGGCATGCAAAAGGGCAGGTCCGGGTGCCCCCGAATCCTGCCCTCGAGATCTATAACGATCCAATGAGTTCAAAAGAAGATCGAATGCCGGCTTATTGGACGCCGTTCGTCGTTCCGGTCGTTCCGTTTGCCGCCTGGTTGTTTGCAGTTCCTTTCGGCACGCCGTCCAGGCCGTAAACCTGGTCGTAGGCGTCGAATATTTTCCGCGCGACGGGAGCGGCGCTTTGCGAGCCGAAACCGCCTTCCGGAATCATGACTGCGACGGCCAAGACCGGATTATCTCGTGGTGCATAGGCGATGAATACGCCGTTATCGACCGGCTTGTGTCCGACCTGCTGCGTCGATGTCCCCGTCTTCCGGGCAAAATCGTAAGGGAAGTCGCCAAAAGCGGAGACCTCACTTTTCATGCCGCGCCGGATTTCGTTCCAGTAGGATTTCGGGAAACTTACCGTGTTCAGCACCTCAGGCTTGAAGGTTTTGACGATGTTGCCCTTCTCGTCGGTAATTTTGCTGACAAGCTGCGGCTTCAGCCGTTTGCCTTCGTTGGCCAACATCACCGTGTATTGCGCCAGCTGCAGGGTCGTGTATTTCCCCTGCTGCCCGAACGACGCGTACGCCATCGCGGACTGGACACTGCCCGCCTGTTTGATGTTCGTATACTCCTTGCGTCCTTTCCATTCGCCCGGCAGGCCGCTGCCCGTCAGGACGCCAAGCCCGAATTTGGTCATATATTGGTCCCAAATCTCGATACTATTGTCCTTATATTTGTCGTAAAGCCTTTTGCCGATCATATCGACCATAAACGCGTTGGAGGATTTTTCGATCGCGCGCGCCGGGTCCATGCCGCCGTACACGTGGCCTCCGGAGTTTTGCACGCGCGTCTGGTGGCCTTCCTTGCCGAAGTAAGCCGCTCCTTTATCCTGATAATACGTATTGGTCGTTATCAAGCCCTCATTCAAGCCGACCAGCACGCTGAGCGGCTTCTGGGTCGAACCGAGCAGGACGACCGACTCCGGATGGTCGCCTTTTTTCCCCGGATTAAACGAACGGATCGTTCCGTTCAAGTATATGTTCTGGATTTTTTTCCAGTTGTCCGGCGAAACGCTGCCCGTCTGCCAGACGTTTGCATCGTAATCCGGCATGCTGGCCATGGCGACGACATTTCCCGTCTTCACTTCCATCGCGACGGCAAACCCCGTCGTCGCATTCGGGTGGGTACGCCCGGACACCGGGTGGGTATGCAGCCAGCTCAGCTGATCCATGATCGCCTGCTCCGTGGCCAGTTGCACTTGTTTGTTGATCGTGCTGTAAATGTTGTTGCCTTTGACCGGCGGAACGACTTCGTCCACGCCTTCCGGCAAGTTTCGCGGGTTGATCGGCACTTTTTTATAGCCGTTTTTCCCGCGAAGCTCGTCCTGGTACATCAGCTCGAGTCCGTCGAAGCCGACGAATTCGGGTTCCGTGTACACCAGGCCGGGATCGGGCGTGACGTCGCTGCTGCGTTGCTTTTCGTCGATTTCCTTATATTTGCTCAGGCTCTTCGAACCGCTGAACGTGCGGATATACCCGATCGTTTGGACCGCAACGGTCTGCGGATCGTAATGGCGGACGCTTTCCTCTTCGATCGAAATGCCGGGAAACTCGGATTTATGCTCGCTGAAATAAGCGATTTCCTTTTGGCTCAAATCCATTTTGATCCGCCGCGGGGAATAACCGGCGTATTTTTTGTAATCCAAGTCCATGGCGTCGATGATGTCCTGCTTCGTCATCTTTTCAGCGGCAGGATCCCCGTATTTATCGAATACGTCCAGCAGGCGCTGGGCGATCTGCTCCGCTTCGGGACGGTTTTTGCTGCCGTTTTTTTGGCTGTAATCCTTCATTAACGTAATGTAAAGCGATTGCGTCGGGGTCGAGTAAGCCAGCGGCACGCCTGCCGCATCATAGATGGTGCCCCGAATCGGCGGAAGCGGTACGTCCTTGACGATGTTGCTGGATTCCTTCTCCGTGAGCGTAGGCCCTTCGACAAACTGCAAAATGGCGAGTCTGATAATGATGACGCAAAAAATGATGAACGTGCTGAAAAAAAACAGGTTGATCCTTAAGTTCAAATTTCCTTTTTTCTTCGTTTCCTCCTGTTCCGGATTGTCCGGTGTATATTCGGTCACCGGCCTCCCTCCTCTCTGCCTGAACATGATCGGTTCGGATTTTTGAAAAATCCTCGTCTGAAAATAACATTCATATTTTAGCACAGATGGAGGGTGCTCGGCATCTTTCCCTACCGTTCGACACGAAAGGCTTTTTTGCGCAAGCCGGAATGCCTTTTTTCAAGAGACGTATCCCCGTGAATTGAAGCCAGGGAGCCCCGCTGCTCTTGGGGAGATGCATACATACGCAAGAAAAAAACGGCAGCCCGGACGTTCCGGGCTGCCTCGCGCAGACTTACTGCTGTTTGTTGTTATCTTGTTTTCCCGCGGTATCCAAACCGGCTTGGTTTTGCAGCTGCTTTTTCGGCACGCCGTCGAGGCCGTACACCTCATCATAGGCGTCGAATATTTTGCGGGCGATCGGCGCCGCGCTTTGCGAGCCGAATCCGCCCTCCGGAACGACGACCGCGACCGCCAGCTTCGGATTGTTGCGAGGAGCGTAAGCGATAAACACGCCGTTGTCGATCAGTCCGTCTTCCCTCGAAGCCTGCTGCGAGGTACCGGTTTTCCGGGCAAAATCGTACGGGAAACCGGCGAAGGCGGCGCTGACGTTCGTGTTCATTCCTCTGCGAATGAGCTTCCAATACGAAGGATCGAATTGGACTCGGCTCAACACTTCGCGTTTGGTCTGTTTCACGACGTTCCCGTTTGCGTCGGTAATTTTTTTGACGATCTGCGGCTTGATGCGTTCCCCCTCGTTCGCCAGCATGACGGTATACTGAGCGAGCTGCAGCGGCGTATATTTCCCGCCTTGGCCGAAGGAGGCGTACACAAGCGCGGCTTGGGCGCTGCCGACCGATTTGGGGATGTCCTCCGAGGTGCCGTATTCTTTTTTTCCGAGCCATTCGTTCGGCAAGTCGATCCCCGTAGCGACGCCCAGCCCGAATTCCTCCATATATTTGTTCCATACGTCGACGCCTTTTTTGCCGTACTTTTTGTAGAGGGCATTGCCGACCATATCCACCATGAACACGTTCGAAGAATTTTCAATGGCGTCGGCAGGGGTGCGGAAATAACCATAGGCATGCCCCTGGGAGTTTTGGACGCGCGCCTGATGTCCCTCTTTCCCGAAAAAGGCTTCTCCGGTATCAGTATAAGGCGTCGTCGTCTTAAACAGATTTTCCTTTAACCCGATCAGTACGCTCAGCGGTTTGATCGTCGAGCCGAGCAGGACGGCCGAATCGAATTCATGCTTCGATTTGCCGGAGCTCAGCGGCGTGATGGCGCCGTTTTGATAATTGTTGTTCAGTTTATTGAAGTCCTCCGTGGAGGACGCCCCCGTCTTCCAAATGTTCGTGTCGTAATCGGGAATGCTGGCCATGGCCACGACGTTGCCGGTATCGACCTCCATGGCCACCGCGTAGCCGGTCACGGCCTCGGGATGCGTTCTGCCGGATACCGGGTGGGTATGGAGCCATTCCAGCTGGTCCTTGATCGCCTGTTCCGTTTTCAGCTGAACCTCTTTATTGATCGTCAGCCATACGTCATTTCCTTTGACCGGCGGTACGATGTCCACCACTTCTTCCGGAATGTTGGCGGAGCTGACCGATACGACCTTATAGCCGTTTTTCCCTCTCAATTCGTCCTGAAACGAGAGCTCGACCCCGTCGAATCCGACTAGCTCGTCTTTCGTGTACGTTTCGTCGGGTTTCGTGCCGTCTTTGCTATCCTGCCGCGCCTTGTCGTACGCTTTCAGGCTTTCCGTGCGCTTGAACGATTTGACGTAACCCACGGTCTGCACGGCCACCGTCTGCGGATCGTAATGCCGCAGCGTTTCTTCGATGATTTCGATGCCCGGAAACTCGGATTTATGCTCCATGAAATATTGGATTTCTTTTTTATTGAGATCCGACTTTATCCGCCGCGGCGTATAACCGCTGTCCCGTTTGGATTCGAGATCCATTGCTTCGATCACGTCTTCCGGGGTCATCGGCTTGGTGCCCGGGTTTCCGAATGTTTTAAACGCGGCCGCCATCCGTTTCGCCATATCCTCGATTTCGGGACGGTTTTTCTTTCCCTTATCCGAATTGGCGTTGTAATCCTTCATCAGCGTAATATACAGCGATTGGACCGGCTGCGAATAAGCCAGCTTCACCCCGGCGGCGTCGCGGATGTTCCCGCGGTCCGGCGGGAGCGGAATGTTTTTCGTATTCTGGTTCGCTTCTTTTTCGGTCAGCGTCGGCGCTTCCACGAATTGGATGACCGCAAGCCGGACGATGACGACGCAAAAAATGATGAACGTGCTGAAAAAAAACATGTTAATGCGCAGATTCAAGCTATTTTTGCTTTCCTGTTCCATTTCCTCCGGCGATTTCCCGGACAAGAAAAAACGCAAGTTCCTCTCCCCCTTTTTCCTGCGCGTTTACCGAATCAAGCTTTATGTATCCCGATGTCCTGCTCTTATAAATTTTAACATATAAAACCATTAAAAGGAAAACCCGCCGCCATCTCTTTTTTACGTCTTCGCAGCCAAACAAGGCCCAAACGAAGGCTCCAACCCCATCCTATTTCCCGGGCCATAAAACACGCTTTCGGCGGCATGCTTCCTTATGGAAGAAAGCCCCGTTTAGCGGCCGTGATTCTCATTGAAGGAGAAAGAACCGTTCAAAGCTGCGGGAAGAAGGACGCGAAGTAGACGTGGGGGGCATTGAGTCGGCCCTTGCAGGAGCATGGAATGGAGGGAGTCAGCCAGAGACTGGGGCCAGCCTGTCGGCTGTGGCGGTTTTAAATGCCGGCATGTCCCCGATCGTTCGCGCCAAAAAACCTATCATCGTCATTCAGCCATATACCGCAAGCCATTTTTTCAATTCGCGTTTCATCATTTCGCGATACTGCGCGGGCTCGATAATCTCCGCCTCGGATCCGAATTGGGACAGCCAGCTCATAAAGCCCGGAACATCTTCGACGGTGACGTCGATGATGACGCTCCCGTCTTTCTCCTCCGATTGCGCCAGAGGAATGATCGATTCCTTTTCCTTGTATTTGGGGATCGCCGCAGCGGTGAGTCTTATCTTAAAATCTACCGTTTCTTTCTCTTCATTTCCTCGGAAATGTGGGTGCCATTCTTGCTGCATATTGGTATGTACTTTGATAAAAACGTCATCCAGCACGACGACCCGCGCAAAATATTTTAACCTATAGGTATACAGTTTTCCCGTATTATGATTTCGTCCCACGAGGTAAAATCGGTGCTGCCAAGGAACAAGGATATACGGATCGATTTTGCCGTACAGAAGCTCGTTTCGCTCGGGAACGTAATATTCCGCTTGAATGATTTGCTGCGACAACGTCGCAAACAAGATCGGGATAAGATATTGCGACTGTTCCTCCGTTTCCTCGTTCCAGGCCCCTTTTGCCATGAGACTGTCCTGATCGTCAAGCTCGGTCTCCAGTCGTTCCGCCCGTTGTTTGTGATGGGCTGCCATCACCTTTTCGTAAGCTCCTTCAAATCCGCCGGGGAGCAGCGGCTTGACCTGGTGCATCACCTTCGCCAGCGCCGTAAAGGATTGAAGCTCCTCTTCGGTCCAATCAAGCGGATACAAGGCAAAGCTGCCGATAAACCTGTAACCTTTTCCGTATCCGAGATGAGTGATGGGTATATGCATGGCGCTTAACGCTTCCATATCGCGATAAATGGTACGTTCGGTGGTACTGCACCTCTCCGCAAGCTCTCTGGCCAAAATGCCCGGTTTGGCTTGAACGAGAGTAATGATACGCATCAATCGAATCAATCTGTCAGTCATGTGGATTCTCCTAGCTCGTATAGTAAATTAGACTCATATCCATTTTGCGTAATGTAGTCCATTCGACTTGCAGCAAAGTGAATCCTGCCTGATAAATCCGATCCCGCTTACGGCCGCTGACGTCAACCGCAGGCGCTTCGAAAACAGGGGGCTAACCATTTTTGATCTTCAGAACCTTATGATTCCGGTACGTCCCGATATAATGCTCGCTAAGCTGATAAAGCATGTCCGCCTCTTCCAGCAAACGTTCGTCCGTATGGCGCGCCGCTTCGATCAGCATCTCGTCCCCTTTTCGGCGCAGCAGCCATTCCCCGCGTTCGATGTCGCCGTTTTCGAACAAATGGATGGCTTCCTTCAAAATGCTTTGGGTTTCCAGCAGCATGACGTGTTTCCTGACATGAAAGCTCTCCGGCTGTTGCAGCAATCCGGTATGGTACGTGTAGTTCATATATAATTCCTTCACAGGAAGTTCCTTGATCCGTTCCTTGTTTTTTTCTTTGAATTTCCACTGGGCGGACAAAACGCCATGCATGCCGGCGCTTTGGGGCTGAAGAGCAAGCTCGATGGCCAGAAACTGCTTCACGCCGTCATACAGATGACCAAGAGGAATCATGAGTGATTGACCCAGGTTTTTCATCGCCTTCGCTCCGTGGATGCGGACCAAAGCAACTTGCGGTTCAAGCCATAAGTGCAGTTGCACATCTTGGGCGATCAGTTTGGGCGTGTTTCTTCTTCTGGATTGGCGGAAGGATCCCCCGTACCACTCAACCAACAAAGTGACTGTATTGGAGCCGCTTGCAAGAATATGACTCCGGTTCCATGTAAAATTTTCCTGAATACCTGAATGCAAGGATTTCACCCCTCTTCATGTCATCTTTCTATCGTACCAAGATCGACTGACATCATTATGTCATGGAACGTATGTTCGCATGATATATTTCTTTCATGTTAGCATATTTTCAACAGCCAGCGAAGATATTTGGCGATTTTTAATTCCCCCCCATCCTTGCTCAGATGCGCAAAAAGACCTACTCAATACCCATTATAGTATATAAGAACTACACAAAAATAAATGTCGAATTGTGTAACTATGGGTTGAAATAAAAATATTATTTTGCCGGGCGCGCAGCAAACTTCACACTTTCGGCCCATTTCGGCAAAAACACCGAAAAAAGCCCGAATCCCTTCGGATTTCGGACTTTTACGCACGGTTATGATATGATGTAAAAAAGGGCTGGATCATTCCTATAAACGAAGGCAGGCTTTCAGCCCGCCACCGGTCCGGTTCCGGTACCGGACGCCTTGTCGGCTAGCGGGTTCGCCGCTACCGGCGCGTAAGTGACCTTGTCGATCCAGATCTCCCTGCCGACAGGTTTGCCGTTTACCGTGATCAGCATTTTTTTGTATTGGTGTTCTTTTTCCATAACGATCTCTCCTTTTGCGTTTGACGATTTTTCTTCTTAGCGAACCTTTCGCGCAGCGCCTGCAGGCCTTGCGGGATATCGGCTGTCTATGTACAAACATGTACAAGCTTTTTTAACATTGGAATGGGAAGCGGGATCCATCCTGGAAGGGACGGTATCCGCTTCTTTACGATATTTTTTTAAACGGGCGAACCTGGAATGAAACAACCGGGGCTTGTTCCATTTTATGCATCAGGTGGTGTAATCATGACCAAAAGAAAACGGCGCAACGGTTTCGCTTTGCCGCAATTCGCCGTCCTATTTCTGATTCTCTTCTTCGGCCCGGCTCTTTTTCCGCCTCCCGCAAGCGCCAATTATTTTAACGATTTCTATAACGGCGTGGAGAAGTTTTCCGGTCTGCCGGGGGAAGTCAACGAACTGAAGGAAAGCTATCGGCAAACGCTGGACGAGCTGGATCGGGCCAAAGAAAGCGCCAAGGCATTCGAGGAGCAAAACGCGGAGCTCGTGCAGCAAAACCGTCAGCTGGCCGAAACCGTCAACGAGCTGAAGAAACAAAGCGATCTGAAGGACGCCAAAGCCCGAAAATTCAAAACGATGCTGATTGCCGTCATTTTGCTTGTGGCAGGGTATTTTATCGGGATACGCGTACTGAGGTTCTTGATGCGGCGTTCGAACCGTCGAGTGCGGCGGTAGCCTCGGATCGCACCAGAAAGGGGAAAGCGTTTTTGAATATCGATATCCGGGAATCCGGGGGAGAAGTCGGCCAAGCCGTTGATTTTGCGCTTCGTTCCGGCGAAACCGTGCATATTCTTCATCCGGAGCAAATCATCACGTACCGCGGGCCTTCCGACGGCCGCAGCGACCGTTTGATGAACGTCAAGGGTATGTACCGCAAAAAGAAGCTGATTCAGGCGGATCTAAGCGGGCCGTGCGAGTTTACCGCCGCCCTGCCTCCCGGGTTTGCCGTCAAAGCGGTGGAGCTTCGGGAAGGCAGCGATTTGCTGTACGATTTCCGCAACATTTTCTTTTACAGTTCGGGCATCGAAATGCAGGCGCGGATTCTGCACATCAAAAACATGCTGATCACGAAAGACGCGGTCAAAATGAAATTTTCGGGCGCGGGCACGATCGGGCTGTTGACGGAAGGCGCGGTGTACGAAGCCGAACTTCGCCAAAGCGAACCGCTTTACGTGGATGCCCGCAGCCTCGTCGCTTATCCCGAAAACGCCAAGCTGGAATTGACCGTATACGGCAACACGCTGGCCAGCCAGCACATGAACTACCAATGGAAAATGACGGGCAGCGGAACGGTGCTGTTCCATGCGGGACCCAAAGGAAGGCGCCTGCAAAAAGAGATGGACCAGGACCATATTTTAAAGCGGATATTGCGCGAGGTGATTCCTTTCGGAGGGGTCATCATCAAGTAAGGGGTATACGCCTACCCATTATCTGTCATATAATCTCCTTATCCATTCGATGAGATCAGGAGGTCCACATGTCAGTTCCAACCGTCAATACCGCCGCGCCGCAAAAAGAACGGCAGCCTCTGGCCGGCACCGACGCCGGCGCCACCGTCTTCCGCATCCTGATTGCGATCAGTCTCGTTCATTTGTTCAACGATTCGATTCAGTCGGTCATACCGGCGATCTTTCCGATTTTGCGCAGCTCGATGCATTTGAACTACACGCAAATCGGCTGGATTTCCTTTGCCATAAATTTCACTTCTTCCATCATGCAGCCCGTAGTGGGCTGGTTTGCGGACCGCAAGCCGAAGCCGGCGCTGCTGCCGATCGGCATGGGATTTACCTTTACGGGCATGCTTCTTCTTGCCTTCGCGGAATCTTATCCGGCGGTGCTGATTGCCGTCGTCTTCGTCGGCCTTGGTTCGGCGGCCTTCCACCCCGAGGGGTCGAGAGTCGCCCATATGGCTTCCGGCTCGCGCAGAGGTTTGGCCCAGTCCATCTTCCAGGTCGGCGGCAACGCCGGCCAGTCCCTCGCTCCGATGCTGACGATGTGGATCTTCATTCCGCTCGGATTGTTCGGGTCGATCTGGTTCACCCTTGTCGCCGGAGCGGGCATCGCCGTCCAGATGTACATCGCCAGATGGTACGGCCGCAAGCTCCAAAGCGGAGCCCAGGTAAAGAAAAAGGCGCAAGCGCGCCGGTTGAAACCCGAGGTGCGCACCAAGGTCAGATTTGCGATCGTCATGCTTGTCGTGCTGGTTTTCGTCCGTTCCTGGTACAGCTCTTCGATCAGTACCTTTTTTCCGTTTTATTTGATCGATCATTTCGGACTCAGCGTCGACGACGCGCAAATATTCATTTTCCTGTTCCTTGGCGCGGGAGCCGTGGGCACCTTCTTCGGCGGTCCGGTCGCGGACCGGATCGGCAAGCGAAACGTCATTTTTGCTTCCATGGTGCTTGCCGCGCCGCTGGCGCTGCTCCTGCCGCATGTCGGGTTATGGGGCGTCGGCGTCCTCCTTGCGCTGCTTGGGCTGATCGTCTTCTCCAGCTTTTCGGTCACCGTCGTATATGCCCAGATGCTGTTTCCGGGAAAAATCGGCACCGTATCGGGGCTGATTACGGGTCTTGCATTCGGGCTGGGCGGCCTCGGGGCGCTTGTGCTCGGCAAATGGATCGACCTGGCCGGCGTCAATACGGTCATGGCCATTTGCAGCTTCCTGCCGCTCCTGGGCATCCTGACGTTCCTGCTTCCTTCCGACCAGCAGCTGAACCGGTGGTCCGGCGAAAGCGACGAAACGAAATCCTGATCCCGCGGGCATGGCCATCAACGATCCGAATCGTTGATGGCCATGTTTTTTTCGTTCAGCCGCGCCAAAATTCTGCGCTTGCGGTACAGCATTTTCCCCGCCTCCGCCACGTCCCCGATCGTCTCTTTATTGCTGATGGAGCCGAAAATCATGCCGGCTACCGGAATGAGCTGAAACAGCTTTTTCGTGCCGAAGCTGTCCCGGTACGTTTGCACGACCTCCCGCCATCCCTGGATTTGGGAAAAGACCTGGAGCTCCTTGTCCTCGCGCTCGAACAGCGCAAGCTCTTCCAGCACCGCTTTTTTTCCGACGACGTCGGCGGAAGCGAACTGAAGGCATTTTACGATAAAAATCCGTTCCTGCTCCGTGCGGGGATCATAACCGTAACAAACCGCGATTTCCTGCAGCACCTTCAGCGACAAGCCTAATACCATGGGAATGTCCGCGGCCAGCGTAAACACGCCGCCGACACCCGTCGTCGCGCCCTGCACCGCTGCGAATTTGACGCGTCCGCGGATCAGCTCCTCCGCCGTCCGGTCCATGATCGCAAGCGGCAGCTCCCGCGCCTGTTCCAGCGTAAGCCCGCCTTGGGGTTCGTCAATCGTTCCCCCTGCCGCCAAAGTTCCGCTATATTGCTGCCGATTCTGCTCAAGCAGCCTGAGCACGCTTTTGGGCTGAACGAGATATTGCCCGCCGGTCTGCATAAACCTTCCCATTTCCCCGAGCAAATCCCCAAGCTTATCGCGGATCAGCTTCGGCGTGACTTTGTCCAGCAGCATAAAAGGAAGGCGGCTCAGCTTCTCCCAGAAAAAGACCTGCTTCTGCTCCTTCTCCCATGCTTCGATGTTCTGCAGTTCCTTTTGCAGATCAATGTCTTCATCCCAATCTTCTTTCATATTTTTATACGCTCCTCTCATGAACCCGCCTTTTAGGCAAACGAAAATCATTCTTCGGGTATCACCCCTGCAAGTCGGAAATACTGAGGACAAAGGGAAATTAAATCAATAGGCCTTCCCGCTCCTTGAACCTTTTGATCAAAAATTCGCTGTGGACGCCCGTGATGCCTTCCAGCTTCCGAAGCCTTGCGAGATAGCGCTCGACGTGCTCCTGATCGTCCATCAAGGCATGAACGTGCAGGTGCGGGCCGCCGCTCATCTGATATACGCTCGTAATTTCCTCGTCGCCAAGCAGCTGCTCGGCGACGGTTTCCAGCCGGCTCCATTCCACGTCGATGTTAAAATATACGGACATGTTTTTGCCTGCTTTGATCGGATTGACCGTCACGGTAAATTTGTCGATGATCCCCTGTTCCATCAGATGGTTCACCCGTTCCCGGACGGCCGCGCGCGTCAGATTGACAAGCCTGCCGAGCTCGGCGTGGCTCAGTCTGCCGTTATCCAGCAAATGTTTGAGGATCATTTCGTCTTTTTCGTCCAATTGTTTAAATCGCATGGGTCTTCCTCCTCTTCCATGTTAGCGAGCCTCCTTCGGAACGGCTGCCGGTATTTTACAATGTAATTAAAATCGCAATTAAAACATCCGATTGTATATTAATTATTTTACAATCGTTGTATAATAAACCGGTAATCGATTCGATTGTCAAATCAATCTACTTCCTAGTTTACAAGTACTACGGAGGAAAAAGCAATCGGGTTCATTTTTATCGAGAGGAAGGTGTTCTACCTTGGTCATGTATTCATTGGAAATCCTTCTGATCTCCATTTTGGCCGGCATCGTCGGATCCGTTCTGGGGCTGGGAGGGGGCATCATCGTGACTCCGGCCTTGACGCTGCTTTTCGGCGTCAGCATCGAGCATGCCATCGGCGCCAGCATCATTTCCGTCATCGCGACGTCGAGCGGATCGGCGATCGCTTATATACGCGACCGCATCACCAATCTTCGCGTCGGCATGTTCCTTGAGATCGCCACGACTGTCGGCGCCATTACCGGCGCCTTTATCGGAGGACTGATCGCCCCCAATCTTCTGTATATCATTTTCGGCCTGCTGCTGGTCTATTCGGCGGTCAATATGATCAAAAGAAAAAAAGGCGGCCAGCAGGAGCAGATCGCCATGCATCCCGCCGCCGCCAAGCTGAAGCTCGGGGGAAGCTATTACGACAAAGCGTCTCAAGAGCAAATCACTTATAATGTAGGAAATGTGTATGGAGGGTTCGGCGTCATGTACGGCGCGGGCGTCGTATCCGGGTTGCTTGGCATCGGCAGCGGCAGCTTTAAAGTCATGGCGATGGACGTGTTCATGAAACTGCCGCTGAAGGTTTCCACCGCGACGAGCAACTTCATGATGGGAGTCACCGCCGCCGCCAGCGCGGGCGTATACCTGCTGCGCGGGGATATCGATCCGCATATCGCCGGGCCCGTCGCCCTTGGCGTACTTGCGGGGGCTACGATCGGGGCGCAGATCATGCAGCGGATGAAGAGCAAAACGATCCGCATGCTGTTTATCCCGGTGCTCCTTTATGTCGCGTTTCAAATGATTTATGAAGGAGTGGCATTGTAGCATGAACGAAAACAGCGAAATTCAAGACGTCGAACTTGCCGTCAGCCGCTGGCTCCGGATCGGCGTTATCATCAGCGCCGCCGTCATCATCCTTGGCCTCATCCTGCTTTTTATTCAGGGCGGAAGCGGGTACCCCGGAGACACTTACCCGCACGATCTGCCGGACATTTTCCGCGGTCTGATCGAGCTCAAGCCCTATGCCGTGATCACGGTGGGATTGATGCTGCTGATCCTTACGCCGGTGCTGCGGGTCGCGATTTCGATTTGGGTTTTTGTCCGGGAAGGCGACAAGCTGTACGTCGTTATCACGTCCATCGTTTTGATCATTCTGATCGTCAGCTTTGCGCTTGGCAAAGCCTGATAGAAGGAGCAGACAGCGCGAGCAGGAGGCTTCTATCTGTCGGATGCTTCCATGATGCCATGAAAAAAAGCAGAAGGAGCCCTTCTGCTTTTTTGCTTTTCTTCGTCCATTTTAAGCCGCTGCGGGAACTGCATTCCCTTGCCGAACATAATCTACTGTGAGTACGTTATGCGTTTTATCCGGTTGAATCAAGGTTTATGAAAGGAGTGTTCTGTACCCATGCGTGGAAAGAACTGCAATGCCTCCGTCAGTCAGCGCAGCGCTTCTAATAGCCAGCGAAACCATTCCCTTAATCAACGCAATAACTCCCTTAATCAACGTAACGGCTCCCCCGGCCAACGCAATAACTTCCTTAGCCAACGCGCTACCAAAGAGCTTGCCCTGGTTGCGGCGGTTTTGTTTTTGATCGCGGCAACGATCAGCCTTTATCTGGCATGGCTGGACTTGCGGGGAGGCGGCACGGAGGAGGTTCTGGTGTAAGGTCCAAGGCGGTCCCGGCCCCTGCTTTACCCTTTTGGCCCGTCTGCTTTCGGGAAACGGACGACGACCTCCGTTCCGATCCCTTTGCCGCTCTTGAATTCGATCCGCCCCTGCATCGCTTCAATGATTCGGAACGTGACCATCAGCCCGAGGCCGGTGCCTTTCGTTTTGTTCGAAAAATAAGGCTCGCCAAGCCTTGCAAGTTCGGCGGGCTCCATGCCTTCGCCGTTGTCCTGGATATGGATGACGATTTCATGCTTTTGGGCGTAAGCCCAAATCAGGATTTGTCCTTCCTCCCGCAGCGCTTCAATGCTGTTTTTGACGATATTGATAAAGGCCTGCTTGAATTTCGAAGAATTCCCTTGAACATATAAGCCTGGCGGAATTCTTGACGTAATTTTGCTCCCTTGGAAGTTCGCCATCGGAATCAGAATCCCTTCAATATGACGGAACTCGTCGGCCAGGTCCAGCAGCTGAACCTGGTCGATTTCCGGTTTGGCGAAGGTCAGAAAATCGGTGATGATGCCCGAAGCGCGGTCAAGCTCCTCCAAAGCGAGGTTCAGATATTCCTTTTCCTTGCTTCCCGACTTTTTTTCCAGCAATTGCAGGAACCCGCGCGTCACCTGGAGCGGATTGCGCACCTCATGCGCGACGGACGCCGCAAGCTCGCTGATGATCTCCATTTTCTCCGAGCGCTGAAGCTCCGTATTGAACCTTTCCAGTTCCTTCGAATAGATGAGAATCTGACGGTGGTTTTGCGCAAACCGTTGGCCAAGCACGGCGATCAGCGCGATCGCAAACCCGAGCACCCCCCATTTCCACCAAAACAGCTCGTATTTCCCCCCGCTGCCCAAATAGCAAGCCATTTCAACCATGACGGTGAGGCCGAACACGGCAAACCCCAGCGTAAAAATCAACGCGTTCCGGTTCCCTTTGGCCGCATACCAGGTGGAGCTCGCAATCAGCAGAACGACCTGCAAAATGATCAGGTAACCGAGCGTTTTGACCGAAAACAGGTCGTAAATGGCGATAAGCCGGTCGTGGAGCGCGACGTTAACGGCCAGTAAAACGAGACAAAAAGCCGAATAAACGACTTGGAATTTCCGGAAATGCCGGATCAGATGTTTATACCCCGTGCCGACCGTTTTTTCGAAGAAAAAAGTCGTTGCCGGCAGCAGCGTCAGCAGCGCCATGTCGTAAATGACCAAAAAACACTGTCCGTATCGGTTAAACAGGCTGTATAACAGCGGCGAATAAGTCAAAATCAAAACGCCGATCGACGTCAGCACGGCCGTTAACGCCAGCCAGGAGGCCAAATGGCTTTTGCGCATAAACAAAGCGGGAATCAGCATCATGACGCCGAGGAAAACCATGGAGCTGCCCAAAATCAAATCGTCCATATTGGATTGGACGTACTGCTTAAGCAGCGACGCGTAATCCCCCGAAAGAACGTCCCCCCCGATTCCGATCCGGTTCCGCTCCTTCTCCGACACGATTTGGACCTGCAGCGTTTTCCCTTCGTCTTCGGGGCGCAACGGAAGCAAAATTTTATGGACGTCATACATATAGCTGCGGGCCTGCTCGTAAATTTTTCGTTCGTTTAGATAAATCACGATCCGTTCGCCGTAGACCTTTTTCAGCAGCAATGCCGGAGTGCCTTCCGGCAGTCCCGGCACGACGGTCCGGTACCATGCCTCTTTGTCATGTTGGGCGGGCCGGGGAAGCTCCCGCAGCGAATCAAGCCGCCGCCAGCCCCCGTCTTTCTGGTCCGGCTCCGAAAGCGGCGGGCTCCATTTGAACTCCCACTCCCACCGGCCATCCCCCTCCCCCGAAGCCGAAGCCGGCACAGCCGATAAAGAAATGGCGCCAAGGAAATTTCCTATGACGAGAACCAGTAGAATGATGACTTTTTGCAACGATATTTTCATAGGACACACCCCAAATTGGTTCGAATGATGTAAGGCCAACCGACAAAATCGCCCGGCATTCCGCAACATCTCTTTGGGTTCATTATGTTCGATTCCAAAACTTTGCGCAATTTCCCGACACCGAAATGGTTCGGAAGTCCGGCAGGCATGCGGCATTTTACAGCCCGAACCAATTTAAGGTTTATTTCCGTCCGTTTCGGGTAAGGGTAAATATGAATCCCAGACCATTGCATGGAACTATTTCATGAAAAGGAGATGAAGCGAATGCCCGAACCTTACAAATCCGAAGCCGACTGGACCTATGAACGTTATCAAAATGCCGGGGACCATCCCGCCGAGGACGGCCTGCCCGCGGACGATTTACGCGACGTGAACACCGAAACGGCGCAAAGCATTTCCGCGGAACCTGACGCGGCCGACGTGGAATTTTATGTCCGTTCGGACATGAGCGACGAGCTCGGCGGCCGTCGGGAGACAACCTCCGGGCAAGCCGTCGAGGCAGGCGCCGATGAAAGCGGCGAAGAAAGCGGGGATGAATATACCGAGCTGGAAGACGTGCCCGATGCGGACGACATCCAAATGGACAGCCCCGTCGACCCCGTGGCGACCATCGAGGATATGCATGGTACCGACCTGATCAACGGCTTTGACGGCGACGAGACGGAGTAACATGCGGACGTTCTTCAAATAGAAACGAAAGTCTAACGCAGGACATGAAAAAACGGCCCCGGATCACGGCGGCCGTTTTGATGTTTTTTACGCTGCTTTTTTATGCGAACCCCAGCACATGAACCAGCAATAAACCGAGGCCGGCGAGCACGACGGATCCCAACGCTCCGGCGGCAAACGGTTTGACCCCGTTGCGGCGGAAGAAGGCAAAATCCACGTTCAGGCCAAGCCCTGCCATCGCCATGGCGATCAGGATATACGCGAGGTTGATGATTTGCGCGGTCACCGCATGCGGAATGATGCCGAGCGAATTGACGCCGCTCATCAGCAGGAAGCCGAGGACGAACCATGGGATTTGTATTTTGCTTTTTTGCGCCGTCCCCTCCTGCTTGCGGCTTGCCCAATATCCGACGCACAGCGAGACGGGAACCAGCAGCGCGACCCGGGTTAGCTTAACGATAACGGACATATCCTCCGCCTCCTTGCCGCCGGGAGCCGCTGCCGCGATGGCGTGCGCCACCTCGTGCAGCGTGCCGCCCGCAAACGCGCCGTACGCAGAAGGCGTCAGTCCGAGGAACGGGTAAAGCCCGACATATAGCAGCGTAAACAACGTGCCGAGGATCGCGACGGTCGCCGCGCCGACGGCGGTTTCCTGCTCTCTCGCTTTGATCAGCGGCGCGATGGCCACAACCGCGGCGGCGCCGCAAATGGCCGTCCCGCATGCCGTCAATAGCGCCAGCGGACGGTCCACTTTAAACAGTCTCGCCAATCCGTATACAACAAAGATCGTTACCGTAATATTTATGGCGGCAATCAATACGACCCTTGGCCCGGCATGGGCGATATCCACCAAATTCAGCCGCATCCCCAGCAGGATGATACCGAAACGAAGCAGCTTTTTGTTGGAAAAACCTACACCCGGCATAATCGATTCCGGCACGCCGACCGCCGCCTTGTAGATCATGCCTAGAATAATGGCCAGAACCAGCTGACCCATAATGCTCAGAAACGGAAGCAGCGACAGCCCCTTGGCAAGCAAAGATAAAATGAGCGTCAAGCCGATCCCCAACATAAATGCGTTTGTGTTCCTTTTTCTGCGCGGAGCCGCAGATTCCCTTGAAATCATGGCATTGCATCCCCTTTGTTTTCACTCGGTGTTCTCATACGCTCACTATAAAGTCGGCCGGCGGGGAAGGGAAATACCGATTTGCTATCCCTATCATGAGGAAAACTTATCATTGGGAAGATGCGGAATTCTTTTGGTATTGTTCATCTGCGAAATGAAGTTTATACCTGGGGGTATTGCAAACTCATGACCTGATACATCGCAATTTATTTATTGCAAAATGCAAACTATGTATTACGATTTATGGGAAGAAGCAAAAAGACGAAGACGATGCATAAATCAGGGATGACCGATCATCCCGAACCAACACTGGAGGAAGATCCCCATGATTACCGATACATTAAAAGTGTTTGTGACGGTGGCTGAGCAGAGGAACTTCTCGCAGGCCGCCAAGCTGCTGAACTTGTCCCAGCCGGGCGTCAGCCTTCATATCCGCAACCTCGAAAACGAGCTGGGAGCCAAACTGATGCACCGTTCCCCGAAGCTCGTGAAGCTAACCGAGGCCGGAGAAATTTTATTTCTCAAGGCACAGCAAATATTGGCTTTGTACGACGAAGCGAAGGAAGATATCCATATGCTCCGGGACGAAGTGACGGGTTCCCTTTCGATGGGAGCGAGCTTTACGATCGGCGAATACATTTTGCCGAGGGTGCTGGCGGAATATGCGCAGCTGTACCCGCTGGTGGACGTGCAGGTCCATATCAGCAATACGGGCAATATTTTGCAGGATATCCGCGCAGGCAGATTCCACATCGGCCTGGTCGAAGGCAAGGTGGATGCGAAAGACCTGAAGGTGACGGCTTTCATGAAAGACGAAATGGTGCTGATCGCCGCGCCGGACCACCCCATCGCTTCCGAAAAAAGCGTTGATTTCGGCCGGCTTCAAAATCAGGTATGGGTCATGCGGGAGACGGGTTCCGGCACGCGCGCCTACAGCGACAGGCTGATCCAGGACGGGGGGCTTGCCGTGAAACGCAGCTTCGTGTTCAACAGCAGCCAAGGGGTCAAGGAAGCGGTCGGCTGCGGGTTGGGCATCGCCCTTTTGTCGCGCTGGGTCGTCCGCAAGGAGCTGGAAAGCGGGGAACTGCAAGAAATTCCGATCCGGGGAACAAAAATCAGCCGGGATCTGTCCCTGCTGCAAAGCAAGGAAGAACCGGCTGTGATGGCGGTGCTGAAGTTTATTCAAACCTTAAAGCTGAACGTGAAGTCGCTTTACGCCGATTTTTGAGCTTCCTTCATCGTCAGCGCCTCTGCGTTTGCTGGCTGGCGGTAAGCAATAAAGTAGGCGCCGGCCACGAAGACGATGCCTCCGACCAGATTGCCGAGGAAGACGGCCGCGAAGTTCGGGAAGTATTGGCTCCACGTCATTTGCCCGGCAAAAATCGCGGCCGGAATGACGAACATGTTGGCGACGACGTGCTGAAAGCCGATGGCGACGAAAGCCATGACCGGGAACCAGATGCCCACGATTTTTCCGGCAAAATCTTTCGCGCCATAGGCGAGCCATACCGCAAGGCATACGAGCCAGTTGCAGCCGATGGCGGATACGAACGCTTGCCCGAAGCTGTCATGCACTTTCCCGGTGGCGATGGCCACCGTTTTGGCAAGGAAAGCGCCTTCGGTCAAACCGACGACATGGCCGAAAAAATAAGCGACGAATACCGCCCCGATAAAATTGGCGACCGTGACGAGAACCCAGTTTTTCAGCACGGCACCGAACCCGATTTTACGCGAAAACCAAGCCATCGGCAGCGTCATCATGTTGCCCGTCAGCAATTCCCCGCCCGCGAGCACGGTCAAGATGAGCCCCACCGGGAACACCGCCGCTCCCAAAAAACCCGCGACCGAACCCCATTCTTTCGGCGCCGTGCCGATGACGCGAATATCCAGCAAAAATCCCAAAGCGATAAAAGCCCCGGCCAAAAAACCAAGGACAAGCACCGAGGAGACGGGAATTTTGGCTTTCTTTTCCCCGTTTTCGGCCGCGATTTCCTTTATTTGTTGCGGTGTGTAAAACGACATGCTGCATACCTCCATACCATTTCGTTGAACTGAATACCATTTCGTCGTCCGAAAACGCTTACCAGAGCAGCGTTAACGGGAAAACCAAAAAAACCGCCACGAATCTTTCTTCTCGCCAGAACCGAAAAGAAAGATTTGTGCCGGTTAATCCTCCTACACGCATCCTATAGGAGCATCAATCACACGTTCAATCGTTCAAATAAAGCGGCTGCAATGCCTACAACCCCTTCATTTGCTTGACATAACACATGATAACATACGTTTTATTTTTGTCAACAATGTGAACTTCAAGATTTTTTGTCCTCTAAACGTTTCAGCCGCCGATCCGGGACATTTCCACCTTGGCCCCGTCGCGCTTCTGCCTGGCCTCGTCCCGCTCCAGGGAATAACGGTCATGGCGGCCTTCCCAGATCGAACCGATCTCCTTGGCGATCGTCTCGTCCGAAACGTCCGAACGCAGCAGCGTCCGCAGGTCATGCCCCTTCGTGGCAAACAGGCAGGTGTAGAACATGCCGTCCGCCGACAAGCGGCCTCTCGTGCAGGACCGGCAGAACGCGTCGCTGACGGAGGAAATGATCCCGATCTCGCCTTTGCCGTCCGCAAAGCGATAGCGTGAAGCCACTTCCCCCGCGTAATTGGGGGCGGCAGGCTCCAGCGGGAATTCCGCGCCGATCCGCTCCAGCATTTCCTTTTTGCTCACGACATGCTTCAAGTCCCAGCCGTTCGTGTTGCCGACGTCCATATATTCGATCATGCGCAAAATATGGCCTTTTTCGCGGAAATAGCGGACCATCGGCAGCAGGGCATGCTCATTGACGCCTTTTTGTACCACCATGTTCACTTTGACGGCCAACCCGGCATCCGCTGCCGCATCGATCCCTTCAAGCACCTGGCGCACGCTTGCTTTGCCGCCGTTCATGGCCATGAAGGTCTCGTCGTCCAGCGCGTCGAGGCTGACCGCCACCCGCATCAGCCCCGCCTCGCGCAGCTTCGCGGCTTGTTTGGCCAGAAGGCTTCCGTTGGTCGTCAGGGCGATATCCTGCACCCCTTCGATGGCGGCAATGCCGCGAATCATCTCCGGCAGCTCCTTGCGCAGGATCGGCTCGCCGCCCGTGATCCGCATTTTCCGCACGCCGAGCCGGGCGAAAATCCTGGCGATCCTTACCGTCTCTTCGACCGACAGCACGGATTCCCGGGGCAGGAACGGATAATCCTTGCCGAATACCTCCTCCGGCATGCAGTAACGGCACCGGAAATTGCAGCGGTCCGTCACGGAAATCCGCAGGTCCCGGAGCGCTCGTTTGAAATAATCACTGGTTTCCATGATGCTCTCACTCCATTTCGCGTGCCAGCGGCAGCCGGACTTACGCGTCCGGCCGCTCTGCATCTGCCGTATTTTGATTCAGCATCGGCCGGCATTCGATGATGCGCTGCGGGTGCGTATACACGTTGCATGACTGTCCGCGCACGAAGCCGACCGTTGTAATGCCCAGATTCTCCGCCAATTCCAGTGCAAGCGCCGTCGGCGCCGACTTGGACAGGATGACGCCGCAGCCGATTTTGGCGACCTTAAGCAAAATTTCCGAGGAAATCCGCCCGCTGAACACGATGATTTTATCGTTCATGGGAATGTCCCGCCTGAGGCAGTAACCGTAAATTTTATCCAGCGCGTTATGGCGCCCGATGTCCATCCGGTCCAGCAAAATGCCCTGCCTGTCGCAAAGGGCAGCATTATGGACGCCCCCCGTTCGGCTGAACGTCTCCGATCCTTCCTGCATCTGCCGCACCAGCCTGAAAACGTCGTCAAAAGACAGCTCGACCGGTACGTCGTGCAGCCGCTTGGCGGTTTTGGCGTCGTTGAAAAAAACGAATCCCTGCCGGCTGGCGCCACAGCAGGACGTGACGTAACGTTTGCTGTACAGCTGGCGGTGAAGCGGACTCCAGCGGCTGACGGTCGCGTGGACGAACCCTTCCTCCTCCTGCACCCATAACTCCTGCAATTCGTCGATGCCGGCAATGACGCCTTCCGACGCAAGATACCCGACGGCCATATCCTCGATGTACTCGGGCGTGCAGACGAGCGTGGCGAATTCCTCGCCGTTGATTTTGATCGTGACGGGATGCTCGGCGACGACGAGATCGGATTTTTGCGCGATCCGGCCCTGCTCGAAGCGGATGATGCTCCCCCGTTCTTTCGTCACAGCATTCATGCCGGCCACTTCCTCACTCTATATTTTTTTCGAACATGAACACGGAAATTGCCACGTCTTCATCGACCTTGATATCCGTGAACAGATGCACGAGCCGGGAGCCGCAAAGCTCTTCGAGCCCTTCGGGCACCTGGTCTTTGTACAAATCCTTGATCATGTGCGTTCTGGCGCTGTGCACCATCTTTTTGCCTTCCGGCGTCTGCGCGATAAACTTCTCGGTAGGGGTAAAATTCCCGTACATCCGGGTGATCGCCATGTTTTCGACGAAGGTCGTATGAATGCGTTCAGGCCCTTTGCCAAACGTGTCTTTCCGGACTTTCCGGATGATGTCGTTAAACGCAACTTCCTTTTTCATCCCTCAATCACCTCATCACAAGTTTAACACTATACTAAATCTTAGGGACATTGTACAGAATATTTCAACCTTGTTTTTTCGGGCGGAAGTAGTATAATCATGGCGAGACGTGAGTTTTTTCATTGCATGTTAATTTCATAACGGAATGATCAGTTTAGTAGGCCATTGCTAATCGGTTACTCCACTACAACCTGCCGCACCAGAACTAGCGGACCGGGTTTAGTGGAGTTTTTTGTTTGCGGAACTTTTGAGACAAAATTCTGCATGTTTTTGTATGCATATACAAGCGCCCGAAGTCTTCCGTTAACTCCAGGAAAAAATGTTGGGAAGAGAGGTTATTTTCGTGAGCAAACAAACGGTAAGCATTGCTTTGAACGGACAACAGGTCGAAGTCAAAGAAGGAATGACGGTGCTCGAAGCCATTAACCTGGCCGGCCTGTCGCATCCCCAAATCTGTTACGTTCCCGAGGTCGATCCGATCCAGACCTGCGATACGTGCATCGTCGAGATCAACGGCCAGCTGAAACGCGCCTGCTCGACCAAAGCCGAGGACGGCATGGACGTCCGGCTTTCCTCGCAACGAGCGAAAGAAGCGCAAACCGAAGCGATGGACCGGATCCTCGAAAACCATTTGCTGTACTGCACGGTGTGCGACAACAACAACGGCAACTGCAAGCTGCACAACACGGCGGAAATGATGGAAATCGAGCATCAAAAATATCCTTACCGGCCGAAGGTCGACCCTTCCGAGGTCGACATGTCCCATCCGTTTTACCGGTATGACCCTAACCAGTGCATCGCCTGCGGACAATGCGTCGAGGTCTGCCAAAGCCTGCAGGTCAACGAGACGCTGTCGATCGATTGGGAAGCGGACATTCCGCGCGTCAAATGGGACGATGGCGTATCCATCAACGATTCCTCCTGCGTCAGCTGCGGACAATGCGTCACGATTTGCCCGTGCAACGCTTTGATGGAAAAATCGATGCTGGGCGAAGCTGGGTTCATGACTGCGATCGACAAGCCGATCCTCGATCCGATGATCGACCTGGTCAAAGAGGTGGAACCGGGTTACAGCGGCATTTTCGCCATCTCCGAAATCGAGGCCGCGATGCGCGACACGAGAACGCGCAAAACGAAAACGGTATGCACGTTCTGCGGCGTCGGCTGCTCGTTCGAAGTGTGGACCAAAGGCCGCAAAATCCTGAAAATCCAGCCGTCCCACGACGCGCCGGTCAACGCGATTTCGACCTGCGTCAAAGGCAAATTCGGCTGGGATTTCGTCAACAGCGAAGAGCGCATCACGACGCCGCTCATCCGCCAAGGGGACGCGTTCGTGGAAGCGACCTGGGACGAAGCGTTGTCGCTCGTTGCGGAACGGCTCGGCGGGATCAAAAAAGAATACGGTTCCAATGCGCTCGGCTTCATCTCGTCCTCCAAAATCACGAACGAGGAAAATTACGTCATTCAAAAGCTGGCGCGCCAGGTGTTCGAAACGAACAATATCGACAACTGCTCCCGCTACTGCCAGTCGCCCGCCTCGGACGGCCTGATGTCCACCGTCGGCATCGGCGGCGATGCCGGATCGATCAAAGACATCGCTTCGGCCGGGCTGGTCATCCTGATCGGCTGCGCGCCTGCGGAAGGCCATCCCGTGCTGGCGACGCGGATCAAACGCGCCCACAAGCTGCATGGCCAGAAGCTGATCGTAGCCGATCTGCGCAAGCATGAAATGGCGGAACGCTCCGATTTGTTCATCCGTCCGAAACAAGGCACGGATTTCGTCTGGCTGAGCGCCGTCACGAAATACATGATCGACCAGGGCTGGCATGATGAAGCTTTCGTGCAGCAGCATGTCCATCAGTTCGGCGAATACAAGCAGCTGCTTGAGAAATTCACGCTGGAATTCGCGGAACAAGAAACCGGCATTTCCAAAGAGACGCTCATTTCGATCGCGACCATGATCCATGAAGCCGACGGAACCGCGATCTGCTGGGGCATGGGCGTTACCCAAAACGTTGCCGGTTCGCATACGTCCGCCGCGATTTCCAACCTGCTGCTGGCGACGGGCAACTACATGCGTCCGGGTGCCGGCGCGTACCCGCTTCGCGGACACAACAACGTGCAGGGCGCCTGCGACATGGGCACGCTTCCGCCATGGCTGCCGGGCTACCAGCATGTATCGAACGACGAAGCCCGCGGACGTTTCGAGCAGGCGTACGGCGTCAAAATTTCGCCGAAACCGGGCATGGACAACATCCAGATGCTTGACGCGGTGGAGCGCGGCGAGCTGAAAGGGATGTATCTGGTCGGGGAGGACATGGCTTGGGTGGATTCGAACGCCAACCATGTGCAGGATCTCCTCAGCAAACTCGACTTTTTTGTCGTGCAGGACGTGTTCCTGTCCCAAACCGCGCAGTTTGCCGATGTCATTTTGCCTGCCACCCCTTCCCTGGAGAAGGACGGCACCTTCACGAATACCGAACGCCGCGTCCAGCGTCTGTATCAAGCGCTCGAGCCGCTCGGCGACTCCAAGCCGGACTGGTGGATCACGACGCAAATCGCCAAACGCCTCGGCTTTGATTGGGGATACACCCACCCGAGCGAAATTTTCGCGGAAATGGCCAGCCTGACGCCGTTTTTCGCCAAAGCCAGCTACGAGGTGCTCGAAGGCTGGGGCAGCTTCACCTGGGGTTCGCCGACCGGCGAAGATACGCCGCTGCTGTATACCGACGGATTCCATTTCCCGGACAAAAAAGCGCGCTTCTCGCTGGTCGATTACATCCCGCCGGTGGAATTCCCGGCCGAATACGATCTCGTGCTGAACAACGGCCGCCTGCTGGAGCAGTTCCATGAAGGCAACATGACCAACAAATCGCATGGCATCAACGCGAAGCTGCCGGAGGTGTTCGTGGAAATTTCGCCGGAGCTTGCCGCAGAACGCGGCGTCGAAAGCGGATCGCTCGTGCGCCTTGAATCGCCGTACGGCGCGATCAAGCTGAAGGCCCTCGTGACGGACCGCGTGCACCGCAACGAAGTGTACGTTCCGATGCATTCCACCAGCCATGAGACGGCGGTCAACCTGCTGACGGGCGGTGCCGTCGACGTCCGCACGCATACGCCTGCCTACAAGCAGACGAGAGTCCGGATGCAAATCCTGAACGTCAAAGGCGCGAGCCCGCTGCCGCTCAGCAATCCGCGCAACAAAAAGCGGCATCCGCAAAACGGCGTCGAAGTGCACCGCAAATGGAGCCGTCCGGATTATGTTTCTCTTGTGGACTAAAGGAAGGGGGAACGAACATGGCCGAACCTATATCGTTTATCAAAAAGAAAGTTTTAACCGAAGAAGAAGTCAAACAGCAGTCTCTCGACCAGCTCAAGGACTCCCTGGCGGAGCATGAACAGGCGATCGACAAAGCGATCGACGTTCTCAGCGAGCTGTACGGCAGCGGCGTGCTGGAAGCGGCCGAGGCGCTTCTGAAAGCGAAAGCCAAGGTTGCCGAAATCGCCCTGCATCAATTGAAGCGCCCCGAAGTGACAAACATGATCAACAACGGGATGGCGGCGGCCGGAGCGTTGGCCCAGATCGACCCGGAACAGACCTCCAAGCTGCTCGGCAGCGTGGCCAAAGGGCTCGAGGAAGCAAGCAAGCCGCAGGACAAAAAGGTGACCGTATTTTCCCTGATGAGCGCCTTGAAGGATCCCGACGTCAACCGCGCCATCGGCTTCGGCCTGCGCTTCCTCAAAGGGATGGGCAAGGAGCTTGGCGATTAGACAGAGCTGAAATCGATTTGCAAAATAAATAGAGTAAAGAGCCTTCGACCGAATCGGAGGCTCTTTTTTTGTTGCCGCGCATATAAAAACATACCCCGGAGCAGCGGACTCCAGGGCGCAAGAAATATATTTATAAAAGGGGTATGGCTTCATTATAGAAGCCGATTCTTAAAATTAGATGAAAATAACCTTCAAGTTTCCTTAAAATTTTATGACGGAAGGCCTAACATCTCATCGGAACCGGCCGTCGCCCGCTGAACGAGTTCCGCGAGTTTGACGGATTTCCCTTCGTGAAGCCGCGATTCCTCCGCGGCAAACGCGATCAAATGGCTCTGCAGCGAAGCCGTCGCCGAAGTGAGCGCCGCGCCGGAGCCGTCCCCGTGCTCCCGCACCTGGCGAAGGAAATCCGCGACCATCCGCTCGTCTCCCCCGCCGTGGCCGTCCCCGGTAACGCCGCAATGGAATACGATCTTCTCCCCGCCGGCAAAGCGGCGGAGCGTATAGGTTCCTTCCTCCATGTCGCCGTAGATCTCGCCTTTCGTGCCCATGATCCGTACGCTTCGCACTTCCCTTTCGGTAAAGCCCGACAGCGTAAACGTCGCGTTGGCCCCGCCCGCGAACTCCATGTTGACGACCTGGTGGTCAACGACGTTGTTATCGCAGCGGTAAACGCAGCGCCCGAACGGCCCCTCCTTTAAAGCCTTCATGATCCCTTCGGGGGACAGGTCATGCGTAATGTACCGCGCCCATGGATGTTCCGGAGGCTGGTTATACAGCTTCAGCGCCGAGAACGGGCACTCCGTTTCCACCCGGCAGCCGTCCGTGCACCGATCGGTTGAACCGGCGGGCGCATGCTCCTTGCGGAAATGCAGCAGCGATCCGAAGGAGCTGACGCTGGTGCACGGCTGGTCGATCAGCCAGGAAATGATGTCCAGGTCATGGCAGGACTTGGCCAGAATCATCGGGCTCGTTTCGGCCGAATTCCGCCAGTTGCCGCGCACGTAGCTGTGCGTCATATGCCGGTAGCCGACGAATTCCGCATGCTGGATCGTCGCGACGGCGCCGATTTCCCCGGCTTCGATGCAGCGCTTGATGCCGGACCAAAACGGCGAATAGCGCAGCACGTGGCTGACCGTCAGCACCCGCTTGCGGGCGATGGCCGCCTGCTCGATCCGGATGCATTCTTCAGGCACGGGCGACATCGGCTTCTCCAGCAAAATATGATAACCCAGTTCAAGCGCCTTCATCGCCGGCTCAAAATGCAGGTGGTCCAGCGTGCTGATGATCATGACGTCGGCGATCCGCCCGTTTGCGTAAGCCTGCTCCCATGACGCATAGACGTTTTCGGGCGCGATACCATGGATTTCCGCGATTCGCCGCCGGCGCTCCTCGTGGGGCTCCGCGACCGCGACGATTTTTAATTCCTCCGGATGTTTCTCGGCATAAGGCCCGTAAATATACCGTCCCCGGCTCCCTGCTCCAAGCAATACGGCTGTTAATGTCTTCACGCGGGTTCCTCCTCGTTATGGTGATGCAATGCCCTGATTGTACGCCACCATGCGCAAGGCCCGAAAGAGACATTTCCGTACATTCATATACTATTGTTGACTTCCCTTGCCTGGCGCTGCAGCCGGTATTCCTGGGGCGTCGCCTGGTTCTGCTTTTTGAAAAAGCGGATGAACGCCAAAGCCGAATTGTAGCCAAGCTCCCCGGCGATCTCGCCCACTTTCATCGTGCTGTTCAGCAGCCATTCCTTCGCTTTCAGGTTGCGGTATTCGTTGATATAGTCGGACAAGCCGATCCCCGTCAGCTGCTTATACAACCTCGAAAGATAGGAAGGGTTGAGCCCGACATGCTCCGCGATCGCAATCAGCGAGATGTCGCGCGCCAAATGCTCCTCGATGTAACGGTGCACCCGTTTGACCAGATCGCTTGGCACTTCCTCGCCCTGGTCCTCCTGCTTCGCAAAATAACAGTCGGCCAAATTCCAAAAATACTGCTTGACGTCCGGCCAGGCGATGCCTTCATCCTTCCGGTAGAGCAGCATCGTGTCCAGGGTTTTTGACGCTTCCTGCTTGAACTCTTCACTCTGGTCCATCATCGACAGAAACATCGCCGCCATCGAATGATACAACTCCATCTTGCGCCCATAGGCATGGGCATCGTCGGTCCAGACGGACGTCAGATGAAGGTACAGCTTGTTGAACTCTTCCCGGTGCTTGTTTTCGAGGCAGCGCTGCAGCAGCTGCAGCCGGGCATGATGGCAGTAATCGTTTTTGCCTTCCCCGCCTTCCTGCATCTTCAGCAAATCCACGTCGGAGACGATGACGGAAGGGGACAGGCCAAGCCCGTAGACGAAACAATATTTCAGCAAATGGAAGCGCTCCGAGATGGAAGGCAGCGCCGTCGGCTCGCTGCTGATCGCAAAAGATACCGACACGCGCAGCAGCCGCCGGCAGGTCTGCTGAATGGTGTCCAGCAACCCGCTGATATGTCCGTATCCCGCCTTCCAGGCATCCGGCTCCCCGGCGCCTTCCTCCTCCCAAGGCTGCAGCAACCATATGATGCGGGAGTTTTCGTAAACGCAGGAATAACATGTCATGCCGGCTCCGGCGTATTCTTCCGCAATGTTTTGAATGCCGTAGAGGAGCAGCGCTTTGTCCATAGGCGTATACGATTCCTTCCACGTATCCACCCTTCCAAGCAGCAGCAGAACGGGCCGGTCCGCCCGAAGCAAAATGCCAAGCTCCTCGAAATGGCGCGCAAGCTCCTCGGGAGTCTCCTGCTTGCCTTGAAGCAGGTCCCAGATATACTCTTTTTGAAGCAGGGGGAGCGCCTCACGCATCCGCTTGTTGGCCCGCTCCAGCATCCGAAGGTGTTTTCCCTCCTCCTCCAGCTTTTCGAGGGCCCGTTCCACGGAAGCGATAATCTTGTCGTCGCTTTCCACCTTCAGGATATAATCGAATCCTCCGTAAGCCATCGCGCTCCGGATATAATGAAAGTCGTTGTATCCCGTCAGGAAAATCACCTTGCAGGCAGGCCAATCGGCCTGAATGATCTGCAACAGCTCGATGCCTTCCAGTCCGGGCATTTTAATGTCGGATATGACGATGTCGACCGGCCCTTCCCGCATCAACTGGAGCGCTTCTTCGCCCGAATACGCTTTCAACACGTCGAGCTCCAAATGCTCCGTCGTTTGGAACAATTCCAGCAAACCGTCAACGATGATCGGCAAATCGTCTACGATCAAAAGCCTACGCATAACCGATTCCTCCTTATTCCATGCCAAGATGTATAAGCACCTTCAGTCCGCCCAGCGAAGATCGTGATACTTCAAGCCCGTATTCCTTTCCGTAATGAAGCTGAATTCGCCGATGCACGTTGATCAGCCCCGTCGTTTCATCCATGCGGTCCCCGGCATGGGCCAATCGGATCCGCAGTTGTTCCAGCTTCTCCTCGTCCAGGCTGTTCCCGTTATCCTCGACGCAGATCGTGAACCGGTCTTTCCTCTGCTCGCTGTAAACGCGGAGATCGCCTCTGCCCGCCATCCCGCCGATGCCATGTTTATAGGCATTTTCGATAATCGGCTGGAGAATGAGGCGCGGAACCCGCAGCGGAAGCGCCGCTGCTTCGAAACGGACCTGGATGCGATCGCCGTAGCAAACGGTTTGCATGTCGACGTAAGTGCGCGAATGCTGGATCTCGAGCTCAAGCGGAATAATATCTTCGTCATCCCTCGTAATAAATTGGAAATATTCACCGATATAGAGGCAAAACTGGTAAGCTTTCTCCTTTTTGTCGGACTTGATCAGCCTGCACAGCACAAAAAAACAATTGTACAAAAAATGCGGATTGATCTGCGATTGCAGCCGCTTCAGCTCCGAGCGCTGGTTCCGGATCTGCTGCTCGTAATTTTGCTCGATCAGCGTCTTCAGCGAATGGACCGTGTCGTTGAAGGCCTGGTACAAATAACCGAATTCGTCCCGCCTTCGATCGATGGTCAGCGGGATAAGCTCCAGCTTTTGCACCCGTTTGAAACCGTGGATCAGCCTCATTAACGGGCGGTACATCAGCTTGATAAGCGAATAGGAGAAAAACGCCCCTACCCCGACCGCAAGGCCGCATGCCCATAAAAACCATCGTCTGTACGTCTGGATCGGTCCGAGTACCGCCGATTCGGGAATGCAGGTAACGGAATAGGACTTCCACACGTCAGAGTATTTGAAAACGGTAAGGTAACGCCCGTCGTTGAACCGGACCATCTCATAACCCTGCTTGGTTCCTTTCGACTGCTTCTGAAAAATAAAGTCTTTGAGCGCATCCTGCAGTTCGGGTTTTTCGTCGCTGCCGATCACCCAGCCCCGCTCCACGTTCAGGAGCATGCTTTCGCCGCCGGGCGAACCCGCGATTTGCTGCAGCGCTTCCTTGATTTTGCCCGTGGATAATTCGATGCCCACCATATATAAAGGATCCCGGAACGTATTCGTAGGGTAGGACATCGTGAGGAACAAGCGGTCGTTCCAATAGACGAACGGATCGTCGTAAAACGGCCCGTCATGCTGCATCGCCGCGTATTCCGCTTCATTGATCCCCGTCTCGTATTTCACGCTGAGCAGCGTGCGCCCGATCATCGGCACGTAGGCCTTGGATTCCCGAATGAACGGGCTCGAGTTTTTCATCAGGTCGAGGCGTTTTTGGATCAGCGTGATGCTTTGGGCGCGCTCGTAATCCGTCATGTCCGTCCCGATGGCCGCAAGCTCCATCAAATCGTTGTCCATGACGTAGTTGGGCAAATACTGCATGATGCGCTCAACCTCTTTATCGAGCGAATCGAGGTAAAAGCCGGCCGTATTCAAGGTGGAGCGGGAAATTTCCGTCTGGATGCTGCTCGCCCCCCGCTCGTTGATAAACCAGGTAATCATCATGAGGGGGAGCAGAACGATCAGGAACACCGCCATCATTTTCATAAAAATCGAGGAATCTTTCATTCGGAATAACAGCTTCATCGGTCGTCCCCCGTTAGTTGAGATTCTGCCGGAACTATTATTCTTTGACGCTCCCCATCACAATTCCTTTAATGAAAAACCCTTGAAGCACCGGATAGATGACCAGGATCGGGAATGCGGCGACGAAAATTTGCGCGGCCTTGCTCGTCCGGTCGGACAGCTTCTGCATCAGCTCGATGTCCTGCGATTTCAAGAAACGAAGGTCCATCTTGATGATAATCGATTGCAAAAAAGTTTGCAGCGGATAATGGTCGGGATGGTTCATGAGAATCATGCCGTCAAACCAGCTGTTCCAATGCCACACGATGGTGAACAACCCGGTCGTCGCCAGCGCCGGGAGCGACAAGGGCGCATAGATTTTCCACAGCGTCGTGAAGTGGCCCGCCCCGTCGATTCGGGACGATTCCTCCAGCTCCTTCGGCAGGTTGCGGTAGAAGTTCAGCAGCAAAATGATATTGAACACCTGCACCGCGCCCGGCAGCACCAGCGCCCAGATCGAATCGATGAGGCCCACGGCTTTGATCGTCATGTACCACGGAATCAATCCGCCGTTGAACAGGATCGTAAACACGAAAATCCAGGCGTAAAAGGTGCGCATCCCGAATTGATGCGTTTCTTTGGAGAGCGGATACGCCGTCAGAATGGTCAGGAACATGCTGATCGCCGTGCCCAGCACGACCCGCTGAATCGTAACCCAAAACGCCCGCAGGTACTCGGGTTTGCCGAATACGTTCTGGTAAGCCGCCGGCGTGAATTCCACGGGCCAGAGAAGCACCTTGCCGGCCGATGCGGCAGAACCGGAGCTGAACGAAATCGATAAAATATGAAGGATCGGCATGAGACACATTAACGACACTAGCGTCAGAAATACGAGATTGCAGCCCAGAAACAGCCGTCTTCCAAATGACTTCTTCATAAGTATGACTGTTCTCCTTTTCTAAAAAATGCGGTAATTGGCGAAGCGATAGGCCATGACGTACGATACCGAAATCAAAATGAAGGACACGACGGATTTGAGCAGTCCGACGGCCGTCGCGAATCCGTATTGCGCCTGCTCGATGCCCATCCGGTAAACGAAGGTGTCGATGACGTCCCCGCTTTCGTACACTTGCGGGCTGTACAGGTTGAAAATTTGATCGAACCCCGCGTTCAGGACGTTGCCGATATTCAGCGTCAGCATCAACACGATGATCGGCATCATGCCGGGCAGCGTGACGTTCAAGGTCTGCTTCCAGCGGCCGGCTCCGTCGATTTCGGCTGCTTCGTAAAGTGACGGATTGATGTTCGTCAGCGCCGCCAGGTAAATGATCGTGCCGAAGCCGAATTCCTTCCACACATCGGTAATGACCATCACGTAAGGAAACCATTTGTTGTCCCCTAGGAAAAAAATCGGCTTGGCGCCGAACAGCCCCAAAATTTGATTGATAATGCCCGTCGACGGGGACAACACGTCGATGATGATTCCGCTCAGCAGTACCCAGGACAAAAAATGCGGTAAATAGACCATCGTTTGGAACGTGCGTTTCATCCATTCCTGGCGCAGCTCGTTCAGCAAAATCGCGATCGTGATCGGCACGACAAGCCCCGCGATGATTTTCATCGTCGCAATGTACAAGGTATTAAACACGATGCGGCCGATGTCCGGATAATCCAGCAAATATTTAAAGTGCTTCAAGCCCACCATCGGAGAGCCGAACAGCCCTTTGGTCGGGATGTACTTCTGAAAGGCCATCAGGACGCCCGCCATCGGGATGTAACTGAATAGGACAAGGAAAATCAATGCGGGAACCACCATGAAATGCAGCGGCCATTCGCGTTTCCATCTGCGTGCGAGTTGATTCATATACGTCACCTGCTTCAAGTCGAATTAGAAAAAGGGGGGAATCGATTTCCGATTCCCCGCGAATGATCTTACCGTCGTCGTTGTCGAATTGATTTACACCTTCAAGCTTCCAAACCGATTACTTGTTTTTCGCGTACCATTCGTTGACTTCTTTCGTGATGTCGTCGCCGCCAAGCTTCTTCCACTCTTCGACGAACTTGTCGAATTCGTTGATCGATACCTGGTTCATGATAATTTTCAGGAAAATTTCGTCGCGCTTGCGGTTCAAAATTTCCCGTTTTTCCACCATCGTCGGCGTTGGCGCGCCGTAGAACTTGTTCTGATGGAAGAGGTTATGTTCCTTGAGGTAAGGAATGTTTGACACCGCTCCTTTAGGTCCGGAGATCAGATATTCCCACCACATGCTGATGTCTTCGCCGTTGACGTATTTCATCGCGCGCTCGAAGCGCGTTTTTTGGTCCTTCGTTTTCGGCAGGCTGGCATCCTTCGTTTCGATTGCTTTCGGCAGCACGTCGCCGTTGTCGCTCGACAGATTGAACGCCATGACCGGGCTCAACAGCCAATAGTTGTTGCCTTTTTCTTTCAGGTCTTTGCCGTATTCGTAAACCTTCTGCTCGGGGGTCGGATGGTTGTCGACCGCGATCCATTGGTTCAGCAGCTTGATCAGCGCTTCCGGATGTTTGGCCTTTTTGGATACGACGTAATAGCTGTTCGTGCCAAGCTCGATTTGCGTGGAAGCTTCCGTGCCGTCAATGGAAGGCAGGCGGTACACGCTCCATTCCTGGACTACTTTGCCGTCCTTAACGGCGCCTTGGGCCAGATGGGCCGGCGTCCATTCCGCGCCGTACAGCACGCCGATTTTGTTGCTGAAAATCAGTTCGGACTCCTTTTGCATGTCCTTGACGGCGAATTCCGGATCGATCAGGCCTTTTTTGAACATGTCCTGCAGGCCGCGCAGCGCTTCCTTCATCTCGGGCTGGATGTCGCTGTACGTCAATCCCCCGTTTCCGTCGTCGATCCATTGATTCAAATACGCATGGTAGCCGTTCAGGAAACCGACAAGCCCAAGCGCGCCTTCGTCGAATTTTTTGTTCAAGGCGATGCCGTACGATTTTCCCGTTCCGCCCGGATCTTTGGTCGCGAAAGCTTCCATGATGTTCATCAAATCCTGCATCGTCTTCGGTTCAGGCAGGTTCAGCTTCTTGAGCCAGTCCGAACGCACCCATACGAGCTGCGGAGCAAACGGGTTGCCCGTCTGCGGGATCGCCATCAGCTTGCCGTCGAACGTGCCGGACTTCATCTGCAGCCCGCCGTCCTTCTGCATGAACTCTTTCGTCTCATCGCTGGCGTATTGATCGTATACGCTCGTCAGATCCTGAATCATGTCCGCTTCGATGAGCTGCTGCACTTGGGCCGGAGTGGCAGGGAAGAAATCGGGAATGTCGTTGGTGGTGATGGCCATCTTCAGCTTTTCCTGGAACTGCGGCCCGTCCACGGTGCCGTCGACGACCCATTGGTTTTTGATGCGGACGCCGATGTCTTTTTCATACGCGTCGTACACGGCGTTTTTGTCGAAATTTTCCCCTTCGTCAAACTTCAAATACGGGTCTTGCGCACGAACGGTCGATATTTCCATCACGCCCTCTTCCTTTGAGGAAGCCGGCTGCTCGGCCGCTTTCGGGTCCGCCGATCCGGTTTCAGCGGTTTTGCTGCTGCAGGCCGTGACGCTCAGACTTAGGATCAGCGTCAGCGCCAGCCCGATTTTACGTATTTTTTGCACAAATGACCCTCCCATGTTTGGAATTACCGATTTTGTTGAAATTCCTTGATGATGCCTTTCATGATTGTTTCTATCCTTATTATAGGTAGCGCCGCCGGGCAGGGGCTATATACCGGTCTTTACTTCCGTATACAACTGTTGCTGGCCGGAGGGCTCCGGCAGGATATTATTTCAAAAGCAGGCCATGATAAGGGAAGAAAAATACTGATATCCATGTCTGCAAAGGAGCGTTTAGCGTATGAAATTATCCGGCAAATCGGCCATTGTTACCGGCGGCGCCAGCGGGATCGGCCAGGCGACGTCGAGATTGTTCGCGGAGGAAGGCGCCAGCGTCGTGATCGCCGATTTTTCCGAAGCGGGGGAAGAACATGCCAAGCGGCTGCGGGACGACGGCCATCAGGCCATCTTCTTCAAGGTCGACGTCACGAAGGAAGACCAGATCCAGGAGCTCATCGAGCACACGGTGCACGCCTTCGGCAAGCTGGACATCATGTTCGCGAATGCGGGCGTCGCCAATGACGATCCCGCCGACCGGCTCTCGCTGGAAAAGTGGCAGAAGACGATCGACGTCAATTTGACGGGCGTGTTTCTCTCCGACAAATATGCTCTCATTCAAATGCTGAAGCAGGGAACCGGCGGCGCGATCGTCAACACCGCCTCCATACATGGCCATGCCGCGAAAGCCGGGGTCACCGCCTACGGCTCGTCGAAAGGCGGCGTGGTCATGCTGACCCAAACCCTCGGCATCCAATATGCCTCCAGAGGCATCCGCGTCAACGCGGTATGCCCCGGCTATATCGAAACGCCGCTGCTTAAAGTGCTGCCGCCGGAGGAGAAGCAGAAGTTGGTCGATCTGCATCCGATCGGCCGTCTCGGAACGCCGGAAGAGGTGGCCAAGGCCGTCCTGTTCCTTGCCAGCGACGACGCCTCGTTCGTAACGGGCGCCAGCCTGCTGGTGGACGGCGGATATACCGCCCAATAAACGAATAAAAGCGCCGGGAATCTGTCGATTCCCGGCGCTTTTTCATGTTCAGGATTCATGGCGCCAAGCGTTTTGTTTTCATTTGACGAGGATTCGGGTCCCCGGCGGCGTTTCGTTCGGCCGTTTGCCTTTGACGTGCCACAGCGACGGCGTATCCTTTACCTGCCGCAGCTCGATCTGAAAAGGCCGCCGCTCGGGCAGCCGGGGAAATCGCAGCCGCAGCCTGTTCCCGTCGACATGGCTCTCCGCGGGCTGGATCTCGCCCCATTGCCCTTCGTGTTCATCCAGCACGATGACGCCGGTGGATTCGGGATCGAGCCGTTTGTTGAAGGATACGGTCACGTCCGCGGCGCCATGGACGACCGCCGTCAGAGGCTCTGGAGGCTCCTCGTACATGTACCCGCCCAAATGATATTCATAGGCCGTCCAGGTATGATATCCCAGATCGTAGACCGTGTTTTGGAACGCGTTCAGCCACTCCCGGCTTTTGACCATATTGGCCCTGGAGCCGACATCCGCCTGGATGCCGAGCGGAAGCTCGGGATACGCGGCGCGGATCGGCGCGGCAAAACTTTCGTACGACCGGACGTATTCCGCTTTAAGCCCGCGTTTCATCCAATCCGGCCAATGCGTCTGCAGCATGTGCAGGTCCGGTTTGACCTTGCCGATCATGGAAATCGCGTCGAGCCCCTGCCACTCCTTCAGCCTTAACGTGGAGACGGCTCCGCCGTCCACGGCAAGCGACCAGGTGGCAACCAGCGCATCGGGACGGGAATCCCGCGCCCCGCCGCGGCCGTTAATGATTTCATCGATGAGTGCATTGACGGCGTCCACACGGAAATCGATCCATTTGGCGTAAATGTCCGGCGTTTTTTTATAATAATTGGCCGCGAACCTGTTCGCGAACTCGGGAACGTCAAAACCGTATTTTTCTTTGAAAGCCTGCTGAGCCGCAGGCCCGATGTCCCCGTAGACCCCGCGGCGGAGGCCGTCCCATTCGGGGAAATACGGCTCCGCGATTTCGATGCCGTCAAACGGATAGTCGCGGAGCATCCGCGCCACGGCTTCTTTTTTCCACTGCACGTACGCTTTCGAAAACGGGGAAAACCGTACGAACCCGTCGCTTAACTCCTTCATCAGCCCCATTTTCCAGGACGGCCATTCCGGAGGCAAACCTGCGGTCGAAAACGTCCCGTTGCCGATCACAAGCGCCCAGACGGCGATGCCCCGCCGGTGCAGGCAATCGATCAATTCGCCGTCGACCGCCGTTTCCTTCACGACGAAATAATGGACCGTCCGGTAACCGGCAAGCTCGATTTCTTCGGCGACGCTGTCTCTGGAACGGTCCTGATAGTACGGAAACGTCGGGTCGATTTGAATGCTGGGGCCTTCCAAAGCCCAAAGTTTCACGTTCTCGGAATCCTTTTTCACGTTGTTCTCCTTCCCTCCCGGCTTCGCTTGCTGCGCCTTCCCGTAGTAGCATTGCCGGAAATGGAAAATTTCACCCTTCGTCTTTTTTCCCCGGGAGCCTCTTCACCCCGCACCCGCCCAAAAAGGAGCTCATACAATAGAACAAACACGAAACGGAGGGGATTTCCTTGTCGATACTCAAACGGAGGAAAAACATTACGCTCCAGCAGCGGCTTGCCCAATTGACGGGCCATCTGGCGGAAATCAACGGCGAAGGTTTGGGGCTTGAGCCCGGAAGATTGCAGCGCGTCTTCAAAAGAAATTTCATCCAGGTTTCGGGCGAATTGTTCGTCCCGCTAAGCCTGCAGTCGATCCGGGTCTTCGACGTTAAACCCGCTGCCCGGACCGTCCGGGTCGGCCTTAGGACGACCTTCAAAACGGGGAAAGCCTTCTCCAGCATCCGCCTGGTGCAAATCGGGACCGATTTTGTCGAAGTACAGGCCAAAGGGAAGTTTCCTTCCCGGATTCTTTTCCCGCTGAATAAAATCGAAGGCATTTTTCCGGTCGGTTACCATGCGGCCCCTTCCAAGACGGCTAGCGTCAGCAAATGAAGGGGATAAAAGGAACGCCACACCCATTTACGCACCCGGAATTCCTCAAGCCTCTTCCATGCGGCCGGCCCATAGACGAGAACCAGCGTCGGCACGATGCTCAGCATCTGCAGCATGCCGCCGAGCCCGTAAACGAGCATGTAAACCAAATTCAGCAGCAAATGGATAAAAAGAAGGCGTTCGGATGCAAAATAGCGGAAGGACAAGACAAGAAGCAGCCCGTAACAACCGTAATCAAACGGAAAAAGCTGCATGACCGCCCCGGCGCCAAGCACGATGCCAACCTTCGCCCAAACCCGGGACGTACGGTCAAGCGCCTGCATCACGGCCGCAGCCATGAACAGGGTAGCGACGACGTTCATCCCTCCCGGATTCAAGGCCAGCTGGTAAGGCACTTGCGACAATAAGGCCAGTACGAACAGCCTGACCAAATATCGGGATGGCGACTTCGTATAACGATGCCCTTGAACGAGGGCGTAGGCATAAATCGGAAATGCCGCCCGGCCGACCATCCGCAGCCAAAGCCGGTCTTCGAAAAATACGATGCCGATATGATCCATGAGCATGGTCAGCATGGCAATCAGCTGCAAGACAACTCCTCTCCCTTGCCGGACAAAGTTTTAATCTAAGCTTATTTTACTCGGCTGCGGCTCCTTCTCCAAGTTTCCCTCTGATATAATATAGGCATGAACGTTTTATTTTCTTCTACTTATCTCCGAGGAGGGCAATATTTTGAATTTTGACAAACCGATATCACGACACATGACCGGCTGCGAAAAGTGGGACGGCATGAAACATATTTTCGGTACGGCGGACGCGCTGCCGATGTGGGTGGCGGACATGGATTTCGAATCCCCGCCATCCGTCATCTCCGCGCTTAAGGAGCGCGTCGAGCATGGGGTATTCGGTTATACCATGCAAACGGACGAATATAAAGGGGCCGTGGCCGGATGGATGAAAGAGCGCCATGGCTGGGAAATCGACACCGATTGGATCGTCTTTTGCCCGGGCGTCGTGCCTGCGTTAAGCTTTGCGGTCCAGGCCTTTACCGCTCCGGGAGACAAAGTGGTGATTCAGCCGCCCGTTTACCCTCCGTTTCACAGCGTCGTGGAAGAACATGGACGCGAGCTGGTCGTCAACCCGCTCCGATCCGAAAACGGCCATTATTCCATGGATTTGAAGGGCCTGGAAGAGATTTTGCAAGGCGGGCAAATCAAAATGCTCATTTTGTGCAGCCCTCACAATCCGGTCGGACGGGTATGGACGCGCGAAGAGCTGGAAGCGTTGGTGACGCTTTGCGTGCGCCATGACGTGCTGATCGTCTCCGACGAGATCCATGCGGACCTGGTATTCGAAGCGAAGGCCCATACGCCGCTCGCCCTGATCTCCGAAGACGCCAAAAAGAGATCCATCATCTGTACGTCGCCAAGCAAAACCTTTAACATTGCCGGATTGAACACGTCCAACATCATCATTCCGGATCCGGACATCCGCAGCGCCTTCCAAAGCGCGCTCCGGCTTTACCATGTGGGATCGATCAGCGCCCTCGGCAGCACGGCGGCGCAAGCGGCCTACACCGGGGGACGCGGATGGCTGGACGAGGTTTTGGTTTACCTGCAGCAAAACATGGATTATGTGATAAACTACATCGAAACGCATATGCCGGAAATTAAGGTACGGAAACCGGAAGCGACCTATCTGCTATGGCTCGATTTCCGGGCTCTCGGCATGGATCAGGACGAGCTTTCCGCTTTCCTGCTGGCCAAAGCGAAGCTGGCTCTGAACAACGGCGGAGCTTTTGGCCAAGGCGGGGAAGGATTCATGCGCATGAACGTCGCCTGCCCGAAAGCGACCGTCGCCGAAGCGATGGAACGGCTGAACGCGGCGATGAAGGAATGGCGGCAATTGCAATAGAAAAGTCCTGCCTGATCAAAGGGGCGTTGGAGAATTCGGTCATGACCGAATTCTCTTTTTTTATTTGCACTATGAAAATTCGCACTGTTTTTGTCGAAATATAGGAGGTGAACTCTTCAAGGGACCACAACATACATATATTTTTGGGGGAATCTTTTTGAAAAAACAACTCAACGCGGTTTTGCGCCTCCTTAAGATCAAAAGACTGCGCACCAGACTCATGGTCATTGTCAGTCTCATGGTCATCATTCCCAACATTTTCGTGGCGTTATTTTCCGTGAACAGCGCGAAAACGGAGCTGCAGGACAAAATGGAGGAAACGACGAAATCCAGCGTCACGCTGCTGGACAACCTTGTGGACAGCATGATTCAAATGCAGGTATCCAACGTAAAAATGCTCGCAGGCCAAATCACGTCCGAGGACATCAGCGTGAACTCGATCAAGGTCCGGAAACTGATCAACGACTACAAATCCCAACACCCGGAGGTTGAATTGGTCTCGGTCGGCAATGACCGGGGAGCCTGGATGAAAGCGCCGGATCCCGGCAAGCAGAACGACTACGATCCGCGCACCCGCGAGTGGTACAAGCTCGCCAAACAATATCCGAATCAGGCGATGGTCGCCGATCCGTCCATATCGTACACGACCGGCAATTACGTGCTTTCCATTTCCAAAATGCTGCCTGATGGAGAAGGGGCGATCACGGTCGACTTCAGCATGAAGGAGATGGATAAGGTCGTCAATAACCTTCACCTTGGCAACAAGGGATACCTGTACATCATGGACCGCAACGACCGCATGATGGCCCATCCGACCAAAAAAATCGGCGATGTAGCGACCGGCCCGCAGCTGGCGATCATGCACAGCCGGAAGGAAGGCTTCGTCCACTATACCAACCCTGACACCCACGTGCCGCAGCAGGGGTATTTCACGACGAACGGAACGACCTCCTTCAAAATCGTGGGCATCCTTCCCGACAGCGAATACGCCGACGCGACGCGCCCGATCCTGTACACTTCCGTTGGCGTGCTCGTTATTTCCGTTGCCGCTATTCTTGTCATCCTGTTCTTCATCATCCGCGGCGTGACCAAACCGATCGAGCAGCTCAACCGCTCGGCCATCCGGGTCAGCAACGGACATCTGAACGAGCGGGTCAGCACCAAACGCACGGATGAAATCGGAACGCTCGCCGAAAATTATAACGGCATGGTCGCTTCCCTCCGCAGCATGGTCATGGACATGGGCAACACCTCCAGCCAGCTGGCGGCGTCCAGCGAAGAGCTGACCGCCAGCACTGAAATGAATGCGCAGACGGTCGAATCGGTTTCCCGCCTCATCTCCGAATCGTCCGAGGGCGCCGCAACCCAGGCTCTGGCCACCGAGGAAAGCGCCCGTACGCTGGAAGAAATGACGCGCGGAATCCAGAAAATCGCCGAGTCGGCAGGAGCGATCGTGGATTCGTCCGGCCGCACGGAAGAAGACGTCGAGGCCGGCAGCCAAAAAATCCGCCAGGTCAGCGCCCAGATGGATACGATCCGCCAATCCACGGTGGAATCCGCGGCGTTGATGGATCAGCTGCATAACCACAGCGCGAGCATCGCCGCGATGAGCACCGCCATTGCCGAAATCTCCAAGCAAACGAACCTGCTATCTCTGAATGCGGCCATCGAAGCGGCCCGTGCCGGCGAACATGGCCGGGGGTTTGCAGTCGTCGCCGATGAGGTTCGCAAGCTGGCCGATCAGTCCAGCATCACGGCCGACGAAATCCAGCAAACGATCGTCAAGATGACCGATCTGATCTCGAGCGCCTTCGACGTCATGAAGAACAAGGTGCAAGCCGACGTCAGCCATGGGCTCGACGTCACCGCGGAAGCGCTCGAAGCGTTCGTGAACATCGAGCGCTCCGCCAAACGGATCTCGGACCAGGTGCAGGACATCTCGGCCATCACGGAACAGATGTCGGCCAGCAGCCAGCAAATTTCGGCTGCGGTCCACGAGGTTGCCGGCATCTCCCGCCATACCGTCTCCTCGCTGGAGCAGGTCTCCGCGGCGAGCCAGGAACAGCTCGCGTCCATGGAGGAAATCAGCTCCTCCGCGGCGGGCCTCGCCCGAATGGCGACGGACATGCAGGCCATGATCGACCGCTTCAAGCTGGACGAATAAGAAAAAAGGCCGCCTTTCAAGCTGCGTCAGCTTGAAAAGGCGGCCTTTTCATCTATTGGGGCCACGAGAGGGGCGCTTATTTGTTCAGCCGTTCATGCAGGAAATCCACGATGTGGACCGCCTCCATCCGCCCGCTGAGCCCGTGTTCCTCGATGCCGTGCTTCATTTGCAGCAGGCAGCCCGGATTGCTGGTCAGAAGGTAGGAAGCCCGGGTAGCTTCGGCATGCTCCATCTTATGGTCCAAAATTTGCCCGGCCATCGCCGGCTGGGTAATGTTGTAGATGCCTGCCGAGCCGCAGCAGCGGTCGGCGCCCGTCATCTCCACGTACTGCGCTCCCTCCACCTGTCGCATCAATTTTCGCGGAGCGTCCGATGAGCGCATGACGTTGCGCAGGTGGCACGAATCCTGATACGTGATCCGGACCGGTTCCGTACCGCCGGCTGCATCGTCCCGGACGAAGTCCAGTTTTCTTCCGAAGCGTACCAGCAAATCGCTGATATCGACGACCCGTTCAGCAAACCAAACGGCATCGTCCCGCCACTGCGGATCCTCATGCAGCAGATGGTCGTATTCGGTCAGAATTGCGCCGCATCCGCCCGCATTGGACACGATATAATCCACGCCGGCCGCCTTGAACGTTTGAATATTGCGTCTGGCCAGCTCGCGCGCGCCCTCCGCTTCCCCGCTATGGGCATGCAGCGCGCCGCAGCAGTTCTGCTCGCGCGGGATGACCACCTCAAAACCGGCGGCCGTCAACAAATCGACCGTGTGGATGTTCGTGTCGGTAAACAGCACGTCCATGATGCAGCCCCTGAACAAGGCTACCGTCGCGATTTTTTCGCCTTTCGCCGGATGGCGGTCGCCGATTTGCTCCACGACGCCGCGCCCGGCGGCATCCGGCAAAATTTTCTCCATATCGCGCAGATGTTTCGGAAACAGCTTCATCGCTCCCGTCGCATGGGCTGCGGCACGGAGCCCGGATTTCTGATAAAACCGCAAGCCGCGCCCGACCCATTTCATCCGGTTCTGATGCGGGAATACCGTCTTGAAGGCGGCGTGGCGGGCGGCTCTCACAAGCGGCTTATGCCGTTTATGGTCTTCGATCGCGTCCCGTGCCTGCTCGATCAGCTGGCCGTATTTGACGCCCGCCGGGCACGCCGGCTCGCAGGCGCGGCAGCCGAGGCAATGGTTCATCTGGTCTTCGAAAGCCTGATCCGGCGCCATCAGGCCGTCCGTCACCGCTTTCATGAGGGCGATCCGTCCCCGCGGGGATTCGGCCTCCAGCCCGGTTTCCGCAAACGTCGGGCAGGCCGGAAGGCAGAAGCCGCAGCGCATGCAGTTGGTCAGCTGATCTTCGTCAAGGCGTAACCGGAGCTTTTCGGTCAGCGGATTCATCGGTTGCGTTTGCCCGTTAGCCACGTTGGATCACCACCCGTTTCCGCGTTTCCTTCGCGAATACTTTGCCCGGATTCAGCAGGTTATCCGGATCGAAGGAGTTTTTGATCGCTTTCATGACGTCCATCCCCGCCGGGCCTACCTTCCATTCCAGATACGGGGACTTGACCATCCCGACGCCATGCTCGCCCGTGATGGTTCCGCCCAGCCGGATCGCCGCTTCGAAAATTTCCTCAAACGCTTCCTCGACCCGGACGATCTCTTCCTTGTTCCGGGCATCGGTCGTTGCCGTCGGATGGAGGTTGCCGTCCCCCGCATGCCCGAACGTGCTGATCTGCACCTGGTGCTTTTTCGCGATCCGGTTGATTTCGACCACCATGTCGGCGATTTTCGAGCGCGGCACGGTCGCGTCCTCCAGTATGGTCGTCGGGCGCAGCCGGGCGAGCGCCGTAAACGCGCTGCGGCGCGCGGTCAGCAGCTTCTCGGCCTCTTCCGGGCTGGCCGCGATGCTGACCTGGTCGGCATGTTCGCTTCGGCAAACCTCGGTAATGATGGCGATATCCCGTTCCACGGCTTCTTGATCGCCGTCCTGCTCGATGATCAGGATCGCCTCCATGTCGAGCGGCAGCCCCAGCTTCGCGAAATCATCCACGACGCGGATGGTGGCGTTATCCAGAATTTCAAGCGTGGCCGGGATGATGCGGTTTTCGATGATTTTCGATACGGTGCGGGCGGCGCCATACAAGTCCTTGTACATGGCCAGCATCGTTTTCTTGTATCTTGGAGGCGGAATCAGTTTCAGCGTGGCCTCCGTAATGATGGCCAGCGTCCCTTCCGAGCCGACCAGCAGCTTGGTCAGGTCGTACCCCGCCACGTCCTTCATCAGCTTGCCTCCCGTGCGGATCACGTCGCCGCTTGCAAGCACCGCTTCCAGGCCGATCACGTAATCTTTGGTCGTCCCGTATTTCAGGCCGCGCAGCCCTCCGGAGCATTCGGCAATGTTTCCCCCGATCGTGGAAATGGCCATGCTGCTCGGGTCCGGTGGGTAAAACAAGCCGAGGCTTTCAACATGCGTGCTGAACTGTTTCGTGTTCAATCCGGGCTGTACCGTGGCCGTCAAATTTTCCAGGTCGATTTCCAAAATGCGGTTCATCCGGTGCATGACCATGACGATGCCGCCCTGCACGGGTACCGTGCCCCCGCATAAATTGGTGCCGGAACCTCTGCCCACGACCGGGATTTTGTAGCGGCTCAGCACCTTCATGATCCGCGACACCTCCTCGGTGCTGGACGGGTAAACAACGCCGTCCGGCAAGGATTGCAGCATCGGCGTGCCGTCATAGGAATGGGTGACGAGCGACTGCGGATCGTCCTTGACGTATGCGCTGCCGAGGATCGAGATCAGTTCGCGTTTGACTTCTTCTTGCAGCAAGGAAAGTCCCTCCCTTGGATTCGTTCGGTATCGATGGAATATTTAAATTAATCAGGTCATCTGATGACTTTTCTTGGGAACAAGTATACACTAGAATAGATGAATCGAAAATAGACGCGTCGAAATTTTTTTTCATACTTGTCCGCTGCCGATGATAAAAATGCTTCAGATGTTATAAACTCGCGAAACATGCTGCATGACGGGCCAGTTGAATACCAATAACGGAATGAAACCATAGAGACGGATCAGGAATTTCGGAAAGGACGTTGAGGAAGATGACCAACCAGCAGAGACCGCTTAAGCAGTACGAATGGGTCATGAACGATTTGAAGGAACGGATGCTCGACGGGCGCCTTGCGCCCGGGGACCGGCTTGCTTCCGTCGTCGACCTGGCGGCCCAATACAACGTGGGCAGATCGACGATCCGGGAGGCGCTGAGCGCGCTGAAAGCGATGGGATTGCTTAACATTAAACAGGGCGGGGGAACGTTCGTCAAAGCTGTTCCTCCGGAAGCCGCGCCGGTCCACCCGATGCAGCGTTACGACGATTTATGGGAAGGACGGGCCGCATCGCTCCGCCACCTTCTGGAGGTGCGCCGCGTTCTGGAGACCGGATGCGCCGCGCTTGCCGCGCTGCATCGAACGGAAGAGGACTTGACCGTCCTCGAAAAGCTGCTCGAAGAGATGGAAAATTCCGATGACGAGCATTTCATCGAACAGGCCGACGTGAAATTTCACCAGCAGATCGCGGCCGCAACCCGCAACCCGCTGCTGCTTGAATTGATGGAATCGCTGTCGAGCCGTCTGCATGAAAACATGAAGGATATGCGCGCGCTGTGGTTTTACGCCGAGCGTTCCTCGGCCGAGCGATTGCTGCAGGAACATATCCGCATCTGCGAAGCCATCGCCAAGCAGGATGCCAGGGAGGCGTCCGCCCGCATGGATTTGCACATTTCGAAAGTCGAGCAGGTGCTAAGCGAGAACAAAGCCGGCGACCATCATCTGCGGATGACGTAACCGGCTTCTTTTTTTTCGCTGCTAGTTTTCAAGCCTGATGACCACGCCGCTGCCAACCGCGCATCGGTCGAGCCCTTCCAGCGTCTGCTCCACCCGCTCGATCATTTTCGTCAGGTGGTCGCCGTCGTTCTGGGCCAAAAAAGCTGAATCTTCCGACTCCGCGATATATTGCAGCGTGTTCAAAAACAGCTCCGTTTCCAAATCGATCTCGGCGACATGCCGAAGCGTACCGATCAATTCGTCATAATACAGATCCTCCGGCGGAAACCTGCCTTCCGATTGCAAATAAATTTGCTTCAGCTTCGCTTTGACGCTCATGTGGGCCACGACCAGCGCCGCTTTGCGGAAGCCCGCATCCAGCAGGGGGCGCGCAAAGTTCATATAACTTCGAGACAAATCGTTCCAGCTGCGGGCTTTGGCGTACAGCTCGTACACATCCTTTTCAAAAAGGCCGTTACGGATGCTTCTTTGCGATTGTTCCGAAAAAGGCAGCATGTAAATAACCTCCCGTTCAGGATTTTGCAAATGTTGCGATGCCTGACGCCTTCCATGCTTTCGACAGCCGAATGGAAAACGGTTCCGTTGAAAGACACTGCATGTAATTCGACAAAATCCCCGTTACACCATTTAAACTTCTACCTTGGGACACTCGAGCTTTATGCCCTGGCGCTGCAATGAATGGTACTAAGGACCTCCATGTTCATGCGTCTGGATACCCAGTGCGATCCCTTATTGCGTGTATGCTATATTTATCGGCCTTTCTTACTAAAAAATGAATATTATTCCAACAAAAAATGCGCGACTTTTGCGAAAAGAGCTTGATTTTGGAGCCCCGCCGCTTTGACGTGGTGCTATAATGAATAAGCCCGCCATTTACATCATGAAGAAAAAGGAAGCTGAATATATGATTGCTACCATATTGCTTGAAGTCGTGCTGCCGGTGTTTGTGCTGATCGCGTTCGGCTCGCTGATGCAGCGGCTTTTCCAACTGGATTTATACACTTTATCCAAAATCAACTTTTATTTCATCACGCCGGCCGCGGTTTTTATGAGCATGTACCATTCCGATATGTCCGGCGAGCTGCTGGGGACCGTCGTTATGTTTTACGCCTTGTACGTCTTCATTTTATGGCTGCTGGGGACCGTGGCGGGGCGCCTGTTCAAATTCGAAAGCAGCATGAAGGCCGCCTTTAACAACAGCATCATGCTCGACAATTCCGGGAATTACGGGATGCCGATCAACGCGCTCGTCTTTAAGGGGGATATGCTCGCTTCGTCGATGCAGGCGCTGATCATGTCCCTGCAAAGCCTGCTGACCTTCACGTACGGCGTCATCGCGATCCAGGGAGCGAAGATGAAAGGCAACTACCGGAGCATGCTGATCGGCTTCTTGAAGATGCCCGTGCCGTATGCTTTGGTTTTGGGGCTGCTGCTGCATGTGCTCCAGGCGCCGCTGCCTTTGTTCGTATCCCAGCCTTTAACCTACGCGCAGCAATCGATGGTTGCCATTGCGCTGCTGACCCTGGGGGCGCAGATCGTCAAATACCCGCTCAAGCTTTACCGCTTGGACGTATACGTCAGCATGTTCCTGAAGCTGATCATCGGTCCGGCCATCGGATGCGCGCTCGTCTTCGCGCTGGGACTCAAAGGAATACCCGCGCAGGCGCTGCTGATCGCATCCGGCATGCCGACGGGCGTCAATACGTCGATTTTGGCCGAAGAATATCGGAACGAACCCGATTTCGCCGCCCAAACCGTGCTGCTCTCCACCCTGTTTAATGTCGTGACCATTACGGGATTGATCTCCCTCGCAAAGATGTTCTGAGCCTATTCCAAGCGAATTCCGAGCATATTTCGTGCTAAATTCGCCGTCATTCTGTGGTAAGATGGATATACGGCAACAGAGCTTAATATTGGGAATTCAGGAGTGGTTAACCATTGGAGTTGGAAAAAAGGATTGAACAGCTAGAAGCCAAAATGAAACAAATGGAGCTTGAGCTGACGGAACTGCGCCATGCCAGGCGCGGGGCGGACCAGCCCGTTCAGGGGCCGGCGCCGGGGGTAACGCCTCCGCACGCGGGCGCTCCGGGGCATGCCGGGTATCCACCGCAGCCCCCTCCGCCTTACGGTCAGCCGCGGGTGCCGAACCAGGCCGTTCCCCCGCAGGGAATGCCGGGGCATCAGGCCCCTCCGGGCCAGGGCATGTATGGCCCTCCGGCTCCGGGACAAGGGGGGCCGGGTTACCGGCCCGGACCGCAGGGCATGCCGGGATATCCTCCTGCAGGCGTCCCGGGCCAAGGTTATCAGGGCCAGGTTCCGCCGCAACAGCCCCGGATGCAGGGGGCCGGCCAGCCTTATCCGCCGGGAATGAATCCGTACGCTTATCCCGGGCAGCAGCCGCAGGTTCCACGCGAACCCAGGCCGCCGAAGGACTGGGAGCATCTCATCGCCAGGGTATGGCTTCCGCGGGTCTTTATCGTGGTCCTGCTGCTCGGCGTGTTATGGGGATTTACGGCCGTGGTCAAAGCCGGATATTTGACCGAGCCCGTGCGCTGCCTGCTGGGCGTCGTCGCAGCCGCCGTCATGTATTGGCTGGGCGAACGGCAGCTCCGCAGCAAACGGGAAGCGCTCGGACAGGTGCTTTTGGGAGGTTCGATCGGCATCCTCATCTTGTCCGTGTTTGCGGCCCATCAGCTGTATGACCTGATCCCTTCGGGCATCGCGTTTGCGCTTTACGTCATTTCGATTGCGCTATGCGTGTTTACGGCGCTCAGACGCCGCTCGCAAACGCTGATCATCATCGCGACGGTGGCGGGGTATCTCGTTCCTTTCCTCGTGCATTCCGCCGAGCCGAATGCTTGGGTGCTGGCGGGATACGAGACCGCGTTTTCGCTGGCGATGATCGCCGTCGCCTTGAAATTCGATTTCCGCGCCGCCTATTTCGTCGCGGCCGGGGTGCTTCATCTGCCGCTTCTGATCGCTTACGCGGCAGGCGACTTCGATGAAAGCCGCCACGTTTTCATCGGAGCGGTATTCATTCAGCATGCGGCATTGCTCGCTTACGCCTTCTTCGGGCCCGGACGCCGCAAGCTTGACGAAACGTTGTCGTTATTCCCCGGATTCGGCGTCATGGCATTATGGATTTATGCCTTGTACCCGCTGTGGGAAGGTTCCGTTCATTGGCGGCCGTTGATGCTGCTGGTGTGGGCGCTGGTTTACACGCTGGCCGCATGGGGCAAATACATGAAGGAACAGCGTTCCCCCGTGTTCGTCTCCATCGCGACCGTCGCATGGTTCCTGTGGGCATTCGATATTTCGAACCAGCATTATGCGCCGGCTTCCGCGATCGTCATTGGAACCGCGGGCATCGTCCTAGGCATGGTGCTGAAAAGTTATATGCAGCAAATCACGGCAGCCATCGTATTGCTGTACGGCGCGGCGGGCACGCTGTTTTTGGCCATCCATCGCATCTTTTCCGCCGAAACCCTTTCCTGGCTCGTGCTGCTGGCCTCCCTTGCGGTTCTGTCGTACGCGCTGCGGCGTATGCCGCAACGGATGTTGTCCAACCGCTGGCCGGATATTCTCATGTGGATCGATGCCGGGCTTGCGATCATTTTTATGACCGAGGCGACCAACGTGCTGACCGGCGGGCTGACGAAAGACCTGCGGCATTTGGTTTTGTCCGCGGTGTGGGCGGTGTACGCCATCGCCGTCATCGTATGCGGCGTCTTGCTTCAGCGCCGGATGGTCCGGCTTGCCGGCATCGGCTTGCTGTTCCTCACGCTGGTCAAAGTCATCGTCGCCGACCTGCCGGACGTATCCGTTGCGGTCAGAGCCATTTTGTTCATCGGACTTGGCGCGATCGGCATCATCGTCTCCAGGCTCATGTACAAACGCAAACAGGTTCCGCCGCAATCGCCGCCTGATGATGCGACTGTGGAACGTTAATGCCGGTGCGTCGGTACCTGCCTGAACTTATACGAGAAATCGTTTATAGGATGTAAATGAAAACAAAGCAGCCGCGACCCCGTAACGGGAATGCGGCTGCTTTGTTTTCGTTCATCCCTGAATCCTTTAAGCCAGCAGCAGCCCGGCAAGCTCCCGGTAACTGCCTGCCGTATACTGCGGCTGATGTTCCGTTTCGGGCTCAACCTGCCTGTGGTTGAACCAGATCGCGGTCCAGCCCGCATCCAGCGCCCCGATCACGTCGTTTCGCCACGAATCGCCGATGTAGAAGCAGCGCGAAGGATCCGTCCCCGTTTGTTCATTGACGCGGGCAAACAGGCGCGGATCCGGTTTGTCGTAACCGACCGCCCCCGATACGAAAATATGGCCAGAAGGGATGGCGGCATCCAGCGCCAGCGCCTTGATTTTGGCCATCTGGTGCTCCGCCGGTCCGTTCGTGATCAGTCCGACGACATGACCGGCCGCCTGCAACTCGCCGATCAGCTCCGTTGCCCCCGGAAACGGGCGGATCCGGAACTGGCGCTCCAGGTATTGTTCCTGAATCCGGGCCGCCTCCCCATCCGTCACCGCGATCCCGAATTCCGCCAAAGCCAGTTTGGCCCTTTGGATCCTCATCTCCTGCAAATCCCGTTCCGCTCCGGCGGCATTGACCGCGCCATGGCTGGCGGAAAGCTTGTCGCTGTAATATCTGAATCGGTGATATACCGCTTCATACGGAAAGTCGTCTCCGGTGCCGAGCACATGCCGAAGCGCCTCCCTCAGCGGCTGCAAATGATCGTAAAGCGTATCATCCACGTCAAAAAATATCCCTTTTGCGTTCGTCCGTTTCTCTCCCATTGCGTTTCCTCTCCTATGGTCCGGATTGCAAAATCCTTATTGTGATGTTTGTTACGGCAAACGAATTTATGTCTATTTTAGCACATGATGCCGCGGTACAAGCGGGTTTCAGCGACCGCCGGACACGGGTAAAAAAACTTACCCCGGGCTTAAAACCCTTTCAATTGTGACAGAACTGGCACAACTGTTCCCCGCCCGTTCAATTTTGAACAAAAATGAAAATCGCCGAATTTAGCCTTTTTCAAAGCTTAATCGGATTTTTTGGCCTTTTTTCGTGAAGAATGTGAAGATTATCACAGAATAATTGTATTTTATTTACAATTATGTATTCTACTGTATTTGTTTTCTTTTTCACAAGTTACTATGCTATGGCTATAAGGATTCGCGAATTATCCAAACACTCAGCGATTAAGGCATGCTAGAAAGGAGTTTCCCGTGAAGAAAAAAAGATGGTTGTTTTCACTCATTTTTATTTCCGTCGTCATGCTGCTCAGCGGATGCGATACGAAACTGATGGTCCTGGATCCGAAAGGGCCGGTAGCGAAAACACAATCCAATACAATTATCTTCTCTATTCTGATGATGGCGCTCGTGTTAATCGTCGTGTACATCCTGTACATTTTCATGTTGACCAAATACCGGGCCAGCAAAACGCCGGACGATTATGAACCGCCTCATATGGAAGGAAGCAAATGGCTCGAATTTATCTGGACTGCCATTCCGATTATCATCGTAGCCATTTTGTCTGTCGTTACCGTACGTACGACTTATGCCGTAGAAAAGGTGCCGGCCGGCTATGAGGATCAAAAGCCGCTTGTCATCTACGCCTCCTCTTCCAACTGGAAATGGCACTTCAGCTATCCGGAGGAAGGCATCGAAACGGTAAACTACGTCAACATCCCTACGCACCGTCCGGTCGAGTTCCGTCTCTACTCGTACGGTCCGATTTCAAGCTTCTGGGTTCCGCAGCTCGGCGGACAGAAATACGCGATGAGCGACATGGTCACCAAGCTGAATCTCGTCGCCGAACATGAAGGTTCGTACATGGGTAAAAACTCGAACTTCTCCGGTAAAGGTTTCGCCCAAATGGAATTCGAGGTACTTGCCCAATCTCCTGCTGATTACACGAAATGGGTCAACGAGGTGCAGCAAACCGCTCCGAAACTGACCGAGCAGGAATTCAACTCCGTATTGCATACGGACTTCGTCGGACGCAAGTCTTACAGCTCCACGCACCTGAAATTCTCGCCTCCGCCTATGGATATGTCCGAACACGGCCATGGCGGGGACAATTCGACAGACAGCAAGGAATCCGGCAAGGATTCCGCGGATCATATGCAGGACATGGGTGACATGAAAGACATGAACGATCATTCTTCCATGGAACACGGTCACTAACATCATGGAGAAAGGAGAACAAACTGCATGAAATGGGACGAATTTTTTGTTACCGGCGAGCCGATGATCTACGCGGCCGATGTCAGCATCGTGCTCGTATCGCTCGCCATCGTGATCGGATTGACCTATTTCAAAAAATGGGGCTATCTGTGGCGTGAGTGGCTCACCACCGTGGACCACAAAAAAATCGGCATTATGTATATTTTGTCGGCGTTGATCATGCTGTTCCGCGGCGGCGTCGACGCCCTGTTGATGCGGGCGCAGCTCGCGACGCCGGACTCCAAATTTTTGGATGCCCAGCACTACAATGAGATATTTACGACGCACGGGGTTATCATGATTTTGTTCATGGCGATGCCGTTTGTCATCGGGATGATGAACGTGGTCGTTCCGCTGCAAATCGGGGCCCGCGACGTCGCTTTCCCTAGACTTAACGCCGTCAGCTTCTGGATGTTCTTTATGGGAGCGATGCTGTTTAACATTTCGTTTGTGATCGGGGGATCGCCGGATGCCGGCTGGTCCGCATACTTCCCGCTCGCAAGCCTTGAATTCAGCCCGACGGTAGGCAATAACTACTACTCGCTCGCGCTGCAAATATCCGGTATCGGTACGCTGATGACGGGCGTCAACTTTATCGTGACGATCCTGAAGATGCGTGCTCCAGGCATGAAACTGATGCGTATGCCGATGTTCACCTGGTCGGTACTCATTACGAACGTCATTATTTTGTTTGCTTTCCCTGTGCTCACCGTAGCGCTTGCCCTGATGATGTTCGACCGCGTGTTCGGAAGCCAGTTCTTTACGATGGCCAACGGCGGTATGGATATGCTCTGGGCCAACTTGTTCTGGGTTTGGGGACACCCTGAAGTATATATCGTTATCTTGCCTGCTTTCGGTATTTTCAGCGATATTATTTCCACGTTCTCGAAAAAGAATTTGTACGGCTACAAATCGATGGTTGTCAGCATGGTCGCCATCTCGGTCCTGTCCTTTCTCGTATGGGCGCACCACTTCTATACGATGGGCCAAGGCGCCATGGTCAACGGCTTTTTCTCCATCACGACGATGGCGATCGCGGTTCCGACCGGGGTCAAAATTTTCAACTGGCTGTTTACGCTCCGCAAAGGCAAAATCTCGTTCACGTCTCCGATGCTGTACGCGATGGGCTTTATCCCGATCTTTACGATCGGCGGCGTAACCGGCGTCATGCTTGCGATGGCAAGCGCCGACTATCAGTATCACAATACGATGTTCCTGGTGGCCCACTTCCACTATGTGCTTATTCCAGGTACGGTATTCGGGGTACTGGCCGGCATGCATTACTGGTTCCCTAAAATGTTCGGCTTCCGCCTGAACGAACGTCTGGCCAAAACGGCCTTCTGGCTGATCATCGTCGGCTTCAACGTGGCTTTCATGCCGCTGTTCTTCCTTGGACTTAACGGCATGACGCGCCGGATGTACACCTATTCGGCCAGCACCGGCTACGGTCCGCTGAACATGATCGCGACGATCGGCGCTCTCATTCTTGCGGTCGGCTTCGTGGTCCTGTGCTACAACTTCTTCTACAGCTTCCGCCACAGCCCACGCAACGAGGGCGGGGATCCATGGGATGCGCGTACGCTGGAATGGAGCACGCCAAGCCCGGTTCCGGTTTACAACTTTGCGAAAGTGCCTGTCGTGCATTCCGAAGATGCTTTCTGGCATGCCAAAAAGCATAACGTTCCGCTTTATGAAGAAGGACCTTACGAAGAGATTCATATGCCAAACAACAGCGGGCAACCGTTCATTCTCGGCGTAATCATGTTTTTCCTGGGCTTTTTCCTCGTGTTCAGCTGGTTCATTCCTGCGATCATCGCGGGCGTCGGCGTGGTCATCATGCTGGCGGTGCGTTCCTTCGAACGCGATCACGGCTATCATATTCCACCGAAGGAAATCGCCGCTACCGAACAGAAACTGCGGGGTGATACCGTATGAAAATAAATGACACGCTGCCGCTGGAGTACAGAACCGAGGAGAACAGCAACAAAATCTTCGGCTTCTGGCTCTTCCTTGGAGCAGAAATCGTCCTGTTTTCCACGTTGTTCGCCGTATACTTCACGCTTTGGAACCGTACGGGCAACGGCCCGACCGGCAAAGAGCTTTTCGAGGTCGGCGGTGTTATCTGGGAAACGTTCCTGCTGCTCACAAGCAGCTTTACCTGCGGCCTTGGCATTCATGCCATGCGCCTCGGCTTGAAAAAACCGATGATGATTTTCTTCGTCGTCACTTTGCTGATGGGCCTCGGGTTCCTCGGCATCGAGATTACGGAATTCGTCAACTACGTGCATGAAGGCGCGACGCTGCAAACGAGCGCATTCCTGTCCAGCTTGTTCGTCCTGCTCGGAACCCACGGTCTTCACGTGACCATGGGGATCCTGTGGGGCGCAGGCATCCTGATTCAAGTGGGTCGCCAAGGCTTTACGGACGAGACCGCGAACAAATCGTTCATCTTCTCGCTGTACTGGCACTTCCTTGACGTCGTCTGGATCTTTATCTTCAGCTTTGTCTACCTGAAAGGATTGATGTAATATGGCACGATTGTTCCCGATACGTCACGTGATGGGATATATCTTTTCGCTGGTCCTTTCACTCGTGGCACTTGGCGTGATTTACTGGGATCTGACGTTTTCGGCCGCCATGGTCATTCTGATCATCAGCGCATTGATTCAGGCTTCGCTGCAGCTGGTTCTGTTCATGCACATCGGCGAAACGTCCTCGAAAAAGACGCTCTACCTCAACATCGCTTATGCGGTATTCGTCGGCGTTGCCACGATTTTCGGTACGCTCTTTGCGATGATCTGGGGATACTGATACACCTGAAATCGAAAAAAGCTGTCCTTTGCGGACAGCTTTTTTTGCGTTATTACGATGGGCATGCCGGTTCGTTTCCCCTCCCCGTATTGCCGGTCACAAGCCGCCCGGAACGGCCTTGCACCAGCATGCATGCGCCGTCCCGTCAATGAAACGCCTTCCAAAACGCCCCTGTCGTATCGATCAAATCGCGAATTTGGGCAAACGGGATCGTAAAGGTTGGGAAACCTGCGGCATACGGGGCGATTTCGTACGGCTCGAAAACAAGATGCAGGGCGTCTTCCGTCACGTAAAAGGATTGATCCGGCGAAATTCCTTTATAACTTCCAGGGAATACATAAGAATATTGCGGGTCTTCCTCAATCTGCCTGCCGACGATGTCGCTCAGCCGCTTTACGTAATCGCTGCCGGGTTTAAACAAGTCCTTAAGGCCGTACATCCGCCCCGTCGCCAGATCGATCATTGCAAATGCCTTTGTCGGCATGCCATGTGCCGCGCCAAGGGGATACCGGTACCCGTCAAGCTCCAGCACCAGCAGGTTTTGTTTATAAAACAGAACCTCAAAGTCGCCCGTATAGGTGTAGTCCAGCGTCTGATCCGCAGGAACGGGCTTTACCTGCGACAGCTCCTTCAACTTGGCATTCACCGACCGCTGAGCTGCCGGGTCCTTGATTCCTTCCACGACCGGATAATACACAATGTAATCCGGATTCGGCTTATATTTCTCTTCTTTCACGAGGTAGGGAGGCTGCAGCGGAATGACGGTGTTTTGCCGCCAAATGACCTGCCCGCTGCGGTCGATATAGGACAACCGCTGGTCGACGAATGCCTTGATCAGTCCTTCGCTTTCCAGCTGCAGGGTTCCGCTGCCGCTGACCCGCGGGTACCCCGGGGCGGGTTGCCCGGACCTGTCGATCAAAAACGTAAACCGCCTGTCATACGCGGATGCCAAACCGCCTTCAAAATTGGAAACGTCTCGGTAAGAAAACTCCGTCAGCCTGCGGCCGTGATCGTCCGCAATGGCATACACCGAGCCGATGAAAGGCTGCTGCGGATCGACGGCACGGCCGAGCGCAAACCGCCCTTCGTTCAGATCCCGAATATCGTCGTATTCCGGGCGGATCACCCATTCCCCCTGCCGGTCGATAACGCCGAATCTGGATTGGTAATCCTCGGCGGTATTAACGATGGCACGGCCTTGATGGAACGGGAACGCCGAGGTAAAAGCGGCCGGAATCACGACGCTGCCCTTCTCGTCGATATACCCGTATTTCCCGCCCGCATCCTTTTGGAATGCAAGGAGCCCCTCTCCAATCGGGCCGACGTAAGCATAAGGGTACGTCGCCAGCCTGCGGCCGGTCCGGTCGATCAAGGCGTATTCGTTTTCTTGGATTTTGACGACGGCCTTGCCGCCGGAAAAATCGCCGGCTTCCGCAAATTGCGCAGCGATGGCTTCATGTCCCTCCGGATCCAGATAACCGTACCGGCTGCTTCCATTCCCGCCGGCCGCGACATTGAAGACGGCCCGGCCTTCATGCATATCCGCAATAAACGCATATGCTTTGCGGGTAAGCACCTGGCCCTCTTGATTGATCAGCCTGAAGCCTTGTTCGTCGTTCGCAACGGCCCGGCCCTCCGAAAAGGGATTGATCCACTGGTACCTTGGTTGAACGACAAAACGCCCCGCCGAATCGATCACCCCGTATTTCCCTCCTGCCGCGGCAATGGCAAGACCGTTCTGTTGAAAATCCCGGGCATCGTCGAACCGGGCCGGAATCACCAATTTACCTTCAGCATCGATATATCCCCACTTCGTTCCGTGCGTCGTTTTCAGGGATGCGGGAAACAACCCGGAAGGCTGCGGAAAGCGTCCGCTTCCGTGCAGCGTCTGCTCGATGTTCCGCTCGAGTTCGCGGAGCGTTTCCTTGGACGGATAGGGATCCGGAAAGGAAAGGGCCCGGCGCACCGAAGCCAGCGCAGGTTCCGGCATCCCGGCCCGATACTGGGCGTCCGCCAGGTAATACCAGTAAAAGGAATAATTCGGATGCTTCCGCGTCAGCCCTTCGTAATACCGCACCACGGTCGGAAAATAGTAACGGTACGCATCCGGCGCGGCAACAAACGCGCCCTGGCTCCACCGAACCACATCCACCCGGTATGCGTCCCCCGTATCATGAATCCAAAGGGCGATTTCGGCCTGTCCGTCCCGTCCGTTCGTCCCGGGCATATCCTCGACATGGACGAAGCTGAAGCTCATGCCGGACGGGGCGGCATCGGTCAGGACTTCACCCGACCAGGCATAAACGGACAACTTCGACCAAATGGAACCGATCCGCCAACCGATGACTAAATTGTTCGTGCTAGGCTGCAGGACCGGCGCGGCAGCCATGTAAGTGACGCCGTATCCCGGTCCCTTCATCCGGGCCGCAGCCTCGTAGCGCCCTTCCCGGTAAACAAGCACCATAACAAATAGTTCGCCTTGCAAACGGTAAACCGCCGTGATTTCGGGAATTCGGTCTCCGGTAATATCGGCGGCAAGAACAGCCGGACGGGGCGCGGGACCGTCGATGTTGGCCAGTTCGGCGCCTTGCGGCAAATGCCGCCTGGCGATCTGGATCGGATGGTCGTGTACGGACATCTTGGGACAACCTCCCTTATTCAACAAGCTCCTTCGCCTAATCGTATGCGGCCAGCCGCCATATATGAATTCTCCCGTTCAAAAACACTGTCGTAAAAGTATTACTTCTTTATATACTCAACCATTTCCTTATGGAGTTCCTGCTCAGAACATTGAAAGATCCCGTTAAAATCATGAGGATTACGAATCACTTTGTTTAATGCATCGATTCCGTATTGTTCACATACAAATTCCACGAACATATAGGAGAACTGGAATCCTTTCATCGTTTCGAAATCCCAGGTATCGTTATTTAATTCATCAAATGATGGAATCGCCAGATTGCGGATCGCATCTTCCGTCGAACCTTTAATAAAGTCCTGAGTCATCTGTTTGGCTTCGAATCCGCCTATCCCCTGCCTGATCCATTTGGGAGCCGTTGGATTAATATCATTGATTAGCCACATGGTGAACAAATGGACCGTGCTTTTCAGGATGGATTGATACGTATGTTCGGGTCCTGGATTCAACGGAGATACGATTTTAAGAATATGTCCTTCATATGTGCCCATAAACCAATTGGGTGCATCGGCTTCTCCTACAGCTTGATGAAACGTTGGCAGATCAGGGTATATTTCAATAACGACTTTTCGTGATGGACGGTGATTGTATTTTGTCGAGATACGTTCTACATTATTGCTGAGTTCGGCGAACAAGTCATGTTGTACCTTCTTCAAACGATGACTCGAGCCTTCGTTGCCACCCTTATCTACAATTGAAATCAAATCTTGAATAGACATAATGGTAATTTCTCCCCATTCTTTGAGTTCTTTTTTTAGTCTTTCCAGTGATCTGTACAATCTGTTCTTTACTGCACTCTCACGCATCCCAACGATTTTAGAAATTTCAGACAACATACAGTCCACAAAAAAACGCAGGGCAATAATTTCTTGGTCTACCTCATCTAATTCTTTTAGCGCCGCTCCGATATCAATCCGAAAATCAACATATTTCGTAAATTCAAGGGAGATCGACTGTGATTCGTAATCTTGAAAATCAAAAGGAGATTCTTTTTTCCGGGATAACTTCCGATATTCGTTTTTTACTGTATTCTGAGCGATCTTAAAAATCCACGTGAATAAACTAGAGGTACCTTTAAAGCTGTGAATATTTTCGGCAGCCTTTAAAAAAACCTGTTGAGTCATGTCTTCCGCAACCCGTGGGTTTAATTTCAGCGAAAAATATTGGCGGATTCGTTGACGATGCTGCTCATACGCTCTTTCAAAGCTTGTGATGATCTCCTGTTCATCCGGATAAACAGGTTTTGTGTCATGAGCTCCTGACATGGTGAAAACCTCCTCTTGATTTACAATGAATTAGACACCAGAGGGAGCCAAAAAGCCACGTACATACAAAAAATATTATGTATTACACGTTCGGCAAACGAAAAAAAGCCGCAGTTCGCGGCTAATTAAGCGTGTGCGTCCTTGTCGTCTTACATGTCCTGTCTGTCGTGTCCGTTGAACCTTGAGCAAGCCACGCCCTTACTCCCCGTGCTCCGCGATATATTCCGCCAATCGGCGGTAGATCCCCACGATCTCCTCCATCGGCATCCGTACAAGACCGCTGGACGACGGAGCCACGAACTCGTGGATTTCCGGGATGACCGGGTCCGGTTGAAACCCCCAGTCGACTTTGCTTTTCCGGCTGTATTCGGCATAGACGCCTTTGCCGACAAAGCAAGCCACCTTCGGGCGATACTTCCGGAGCTTCGCGCGGAGAATTTCCCTGCCCTCGGCATATTCGCTGCGATCGATGTCATCGATTCCCCGCGTCGGTCTCGCAACGATATTGGTGAAGCCGTAGCCCATTTTCAAAAGGTCTTGGTCCTCCGAGGCCTCGTAAAGCCGCGGCGTCAATCCCGCCCGGTACAATATCCGGTAAAAATTGTTGCGAGGATTGGCGTAATGATGCCCGGTCTCTCCGGACCGCAGGCTCGGATTAAAGCCGATAAACAGGATGGACAACCCCATGTCCAGGTGATCCGGTATTTCCGGCATCGCGCTCACCTCCTTTGGATACGTTGGATTCGGAAAGGCGTCGACCGGAGGAACGGTTTATTCCGGCGCCGTTCGGCTGTTGCCCGATCCCCCGCGCCGTAAGCCTTAGGCTTATGATCATGGTATACCCCCGGAGCAGCGCCTGCAACCAGATCATCCGAACCTTTAACACTAAATTAACATCCCCCTCCCTATAATGAAGTTGTCGCCAAACTGAATTGAATTAAGAAAGGGGTTGCCTTTTATGAATCGAAGAAAGCGCTATCAAATGTTGCTTGCCGCCTTTTTCCTTCTCTTCTCCGCAGCGTTGTCCGCCTGCTCCTCGGCAAGCTCAACCGGCAGCGCTCCTCCGCCCGCGGAAACCGCAAAAGACAGCGCCGAAGCAACGCCAAGCCCTGCGGAAACGCCCAAAGAAACAAACGATGAACCGGTCACCATTAAAATTTTGTACCCTTGGGGGGCCGATGCCTTCGAGCAGCGGTACCGCGGAATCGAAAAGCTGCTTCCGAACGTGACGATCGAGCTGGTCGATTCCCAGGCTCAGATGGATCCCCTCCAGGAGCTGAACGCCCAGAAAATCGTCCCCGACATCATTTTTGCGAACTGGGGGCTCGATGCCTTATACGAGCTGGACATGATCGAGCCGCTGGACGACCTGATTCAAAAACACCAGTTTGACCTGAAGGCGCTGGACCCTTCGCTCGTCGCTTCCATTCGCGCGATGGATCGCACGGGCCAAGGACGGATTCTCGGATTCCCCATTCAATACAGTCCGTACGGCATTTGGTACAACAAAGAAGTGTTCGACAAATTCGGCATCGAATATCCCACGGAACGTTTGACCTGGGACGAGGTGGTCGAGCTTGCGAAGCAGATGACCGCGGAACGCGACGGGGTTCAATACCGCGGATTGGAGATGGGACCCGGGCTCGCCTCGGGCGAGGTCACCGTTCCGTTGTCCCAGCTTGCGGTAAACTTGACCGATCCGGACACGGGCGAAGTGCTGATCGACAAAGAGCCGGCCGTGACGCAGTATTTTGAACTGATGAAAAAGATTTACGGCATTCCCGGCATTGTGAACGAAGATCCGGAAGCCCGCAAGGATTATGAATTTCCGAAGAAAAACGTAGGCATGATCGTCTCTTGGATCGAATATTTGCGTTGGGGCGTCGGCGACCCCGAAGTTGCCGCGAACATGGAGGCGGCCCCGCTGCCGGTATGGGGGGACGGGGAAGAATCCGCTCCGCCGGCGGGAAGCAACCTGCTTGTCATTAACAAATACAGCGAGCATAAGGACGCGGCCTTCAAAGTGCTGACGGCTTACCTGTCCCCCGAGCATCAGACGGAGCTCGCCAAAATCGGGGATGCACCGCCGTTGTTCAATAATAAAGACGTCATCAGCCACTTCGGCGAAAACGTGGAGGTGTTCCAAGGAAAAAACGTTGCCGCTTTTTACGAGACGTCCCCTGCTTTGCCTCCGGCGAAAATCAGTACCTGGGACCAATACGTCGACATCGGGGGCTCCATGCTCAAGTTTTCCCAGTCGGACATGGACATTGCGTCGTTTTTGCGCCAGCTTAAAGAGGAATCCGAAATCAAGATCAAAGAAGCCAAAAAGCAAAAGGAATGATCCGGCTTTCGGCTTAAGCAAACTCAAGCATAAAGAGGTGAATCTGCTTGAAATACCAGGTGTTTAGCGCCAACGAATGGCTGTACCCGGATCAATCCGTCACGCATCCCTCCGAACATGAGCTTCAGATTCGAATCGCGGGAGCCCGTGGCTCTTATGCAGGCTGTCAGGTTCTCTTGGGCGATTTGCCGGTTCATAAGGTTATAACTTGGGCGTTTCATGACAACGGAAAAGGGCTGCGGGGCCTTACCGCCCTTGCATCGGGATTTAAGATCTACCGGCTGCTGGACGTGCAAGTGAACGAAAATACCGATATCGACGTATCTACCGTGCCCGTCGGGACGCCGGCTCCTCCTTACGTGACGCGCCAAGCCCCGTTCCGCGTGTACGATGCGCTGCTTCCGGTCGAAAAGCCGTGTGCCGCAAGGAACGCAAACGAAGCCTACTACCTATGCTGGCACATTCCGGAAGAGGCTGCTCCGGGCATTTACGGCGGGGGCGTTACCCTGACGGTCGATGATCAAACCTGTGTCATCCCCGTTCACATCGAGATATTTAAGGCCTTGATTCCTGCACACGGACGGCTCCATATCTCCAATTGGTTTTCGACGAGCAACATCGCCGAGCGGCACGGCCTGGAGCCCTGGTCCGAAGCATTTTGGTCGATACTCGAACAATATGGGCTGGCGATGAGGCGCTGCCGTCAGACCCATTTCATGGTGAACGGCTCTTTTATCGACGTCACAGCCCTTGGCGATGGACGTTATGCCTTTGACTTCTCGAAAGCGGAACGGCTGATCACGCTGTTCCTTAAGCTTGGATTTACCCATATCGAAGGCGGCCATGTGGCCGGACGTGTGAATTGGGAAGATCCGGCCTTCGTTTTGAATGCAGTTCCGGGCATCCAAGCCACCTCAAGGGAAGGATACGCCTTTCTGTCCCAATATCTAAGCGCATGGCGGGATTGGCTTGAAAAGAAGGGGTGGCTTTCGCTGCTCGTTCAACACGTGGCGGATGAGCCGATCGCGCCTTCGGCTGCGGACTATCGCATCCTGTCGGGGATCGTGCGCAAATGGCTGCCCGGGGTGCCGCTCATCGACGCCGTCATCGATACGGGCGTTGCCGGAGCCGTGGATGTATGGGTTCCCACCAATAAGGAATACGAGCTCCGCCGGGAAGATTACGAGCATTACCGGAGCTGCGGGGATACGCTGTGGTTTTACACGTGCTGGAATCCGGGCGGCGATTATTTGAACCGCTTCCTCGACATTCCGCTTTTGAAGACGCGTTACCTTCATTGGGGCAACGCGAAGTACGGGCTGGACGGATATTTGCATTGGGGATTCAATTATTATTTCCAAAACCAAGATCCGTTCGAGCTGGCGAATCCGCTGCTTGCCCCCGACGTCCACGATCGGCGCGTACCTGCCGGAGATACCCACATCGTGTATCCCGGTCCCGACGGCCCGCTCCTCAGCATGAGGCTGGAAGCCATGCGCGCCGGCGTGGAGGATTACGAGCTGCTGCAAAGTCTAGGAGATCATGACCCGGAGCTTGCCGGAGACATCCTTGCCTCCTGCATGAAAAGCTTTACGGAGGTCGACACGGACCCCGCCGCTTTTGACCGGGCTTACCGGCGGCTGCTGGAAGCCGTATCGGCGTATGCGCCTTAGGCAAGTCGATTTCCCGTCATGATTTACGCGCCTCGAAAGGCGAACCAAGCCAAAAATGGCTGTTCCGTCCGTAGTCTTGAGCTACGAAGGAACAGCCTTGTTATTTCATGCCTGTACGAACGCCGGAGAACCTGGGCGCCGACAACAGCTCCGACAAACCTGCAAGTCAATACAGCTTGTCCGAAGTCGCCTTGGCGGTAATTTCCCTGTATTTGATCGCTTGGTCTTTCATTCTTAACGATACGGCGACGTTCAGGATGTCGATGATCGCAAGCTGCGACATTTTGGCCGCCAGCGAGCTGCCCTGCAGCGGATTTTCCCTGCCGACGACGATCAGCACGATATCTGCGATTTTCGTGATCGGCGAACGGGCGTTGCTTGTGACGGCGATGATGCGGGCACCCGCCTTTTTGGCGATGTTCAGGTTGTCGATCGTGTCCTTGGTGCTGCCCGAAATGGACAAGCCTACGGCTACGTCGCCTTTGTTCATCAGGGAAGCCTGCATCGCCTGAAAATGGGTGTCGCTGCTCGCCATGCTGTTTTTGCCGATTCGGGCAAAGCTGTGCGCTCCCTGGGCCGCAGTCAATCCCGACGAACCGACGCCGAAAAAATGAATGTTCGCGGCTTCGGCCAGCGCATCGATCGCTTGGGTCAGCTGCTCCTCGCTGACAAGCTCCCTCGTCTGCTCGAGCGTGCGCAGATGCGTGCCGATAATCTTTTGGCTCAGCGTCAGCGGGTCGTCATCCTCGGCGATTTCCTCATGAATATGATCGGTCGGCTTCACCAAGTCCTGCGCCAAAGACAGCTTGAAGTCCTGGAAACCCTGGAATTTCATTTTCCGGCAAAAACGCAGCACCGTCGTCTCGCCTACTTCCGCCTTCTCCGCCAGTTCCGTCACCGAATCGTAAATCAAATCCTGGGCGTTTTCCAAAATATAATGCGCGACCTTCTGCTCGGTTTTCGTCAGGCCGTTCAAGTGGCTGCGGATGCTCAGCAGCGTTTTCCCCATTTCCTGTGTGCCCGGCATGTTTTCCTCCCCTTCCCGTACCATGTCAACGTTTCCCAAACGGCTCGCCCGGAATATGTTCATCATTTGTGCATATAAAAGTGAATTCCGCCTCTAAGTCAATCTTATTGTACCCGGTCGCAAATGCGGTTGGCAAGCGAAAGGCGCGTATCCCCAGCCCTGAAACGGGCCCGTTCCTCATCACAAAAAACAAGTTGCCAATCGAACCTAATATAGTAAAATTTAGAAAAAAGATCAGGTGGTGGGTGGTTTGAAAAGGAGCCTTGGTTGGATTCTGTTATTGATTCTTGCGTTAAGCGGATGCGGCGGCGGCAGCGAAAAAGAAGATGACAAGCCGTTCGCCAAAGAAGACATGGGCATCGTCAAAACCGCCAGCGGCGAAAAAGTCCATTTTGGCATGAAACGGGCGGATGCCGAAAAAGTGCTGGGGAAAGGCAAAGACGCCGGAAAAGGCCGATGGGAATACGCCCCCGGCATCCTCGTGTTCTATAGGAACGACTCCGTCGCCATGATTACGATGGAAAAAGAGACCCTGGGCCAATACCAAACGACCCGCGGCGCCGAAATCGGCATGCGGCTCGAACAAATCAGAAGCCTCTATGGCGAAAACGATATCCCCGATCCGACGGGCGCAAACCTGAATTATATTTACGATTTTAAAAAAGGGGAGTTCCTCGACGAATACCCCTCCGTAACGGATGAAAAAACCAAGGACATTGTTGTGTTTTCAACGATGTTCGATTCCAACGGGCAAGCTGATGCGCTGATCATGATCGACGTCTATTTTCAGAACCACGGAGAATGAGCGCAAAAACTCCAAAGCCGGTATGTATTTACGAAAAAATAGAGCCCGCGCGAATACGTCCGCGGCAGGCTCTGACAATATGGGGTTATCTCGCTTCGATGCGCTTTTCCACGCACCACTTGATGACAAACAGAAACGCGATGCTAAGCAGCAGCTCGAAAACGAACGATCCCAGCCAGTTCCATCCGGCCATGGCGGTCAGCGAATCATGCGTAATCGTGCCGGTTCCGTTTTCGTAATGGAAAGTCACCAGATTGAACGCCTGCGTGGAATCCTGGCCGAACAGCAGGTTTTCCAGCCAGTCCATGACGGCCGACAGGATCATGAACAGCAGCAGGCCGACCCAAAACGCGCCTTTTTTCGTGATGCTGCGGGCCAGCGCAATCACGACGTAAAACAACAAAAACCCGTAAACGGTCGTAATCACGGTCTCCAGCGCCAATCCGATCCACACGTATACGGGAAGATGAAGCGCATCTCCCCAAAAAGACGTATCGAAGCGGCCCAGAAAATACATTCCCGCCCCGGCAGCGATCACCATGACTGCGAGCGTGTTCAGGATGGCGTAGACAAGGGACGCCCAAACGTAAGAGAGGGTGTTTACCGGCAATAGCCTGCGGCTCACCGATTTGATGTTGTAGTCGAACACCCTCAGGTTGTTGATCGTGAAAATAACGGCGGCCGCAAAGTTGGCGACGATGATGACGCCCAGTTTAACCTCCAGCATCGCGGGAGACAAGATCATTCCTAGCTCGCATAAAATCAGCACGGCGCAGACGGCCAGCAGCAAATTCGCGTTCCGTCTCAGGTCGTATTTGAGCAGCTTCATCATTCGCCGAACACCTCTTTGAACATGTCGTCCACGCTCCTTCCATGCTTCATGCGGATGTTTTCCACTTCCTCATGCAGCACGATGCGGCCGTCCCGCAAAAACATCACTTCATCGAAAATCCGTTCCATGTCCCGCACCAAATGGGTGGAGATGATCAGGCTGCTGTCTTCGCGGTAAAAACGGACGATCGCGTCCAAAATTTTGCCGCGGGCCACCGGATCGACACCGCCGATCGGCTCATCCAGCAAATACAGGCTGACGTTCCGGGAGAGGGCCAGCGTCAGCTGCAGCCGTTCGTTCATCCCTTTGGATAGGATGCTAACGCCGCTTTTCTCGTCCAGTTTCATGAAATCGAGCATCTCGCGGGCCTTTTCTATATCAAAATCGGCGTAAAAATCGTGGTAAAAGGCAATCGCATCCTTCACCTTCATCCAACGTTCGGTCATCGGGCGGTCCGGCATGTAGGAAATGAGGTTTTTCGTTTCCCTGCCTGCCGTTTTGCCCATTACCGAGATGTCGCCGGCCGCGGCCGGGGTCAGCCCCGCAATAATTTGCATCAGCGTGCTTTTGCCGCTGCCGTTCGAACCGAGAAGCCCGACCAGCCTGCCGGGGCCGATGTCGAAGCTGACGCCGTCCAGCACCTGCTTTTTGCCGTAAGTTTTCGATATGCCGTTAACCTTCAGAAGCGCGTCCATCCGGATGCTCCTCCTTCCGGTCCTTGCCGCCTTCGGCCGCCACGGCCTCTTTCACGATCGTCACGATGTCCTGATTTTTGAACCCCAGCTCCTGCATGCCATGGATGAATTGGTGAAGCAGTTCTCCGGCCATTTCCTTTTTGATCGCCATAATTTTGGATTCCTCGCTTGTCACATATCTTCCCAGACCCCGTTTCGTCTCAACGACCTCCTCGCGCTCGAGTTCCTGAAACGTCCGCTGAATCGTGTTGGGGTTGATTTGCAAATCCGCCGCCAGCTCCCTTACCGACGGAATTTTGTCGCCGGGCTGGAGCAGGCCGGATACGATCTGTCTTTTGATGTGGTTCATGATCTGAAGATAGATCGGCAAATTGTTGTCGAATTCGATGCTCAAGTGGACAGACTCCTTTCGCCGTCAGCTTAGCTCCTATGCCGCATCAGGCTATATCACGTCTCTTAAACGTAACAAAGCTGGCGCCAAGAAACAAGACCATATATACCGCCAGTACCGCGATGGAAAAAGGAAGCGTCATCCCTTCGATCGGCGGCTGCCCTCCGTGGCTGTACACCGACAGATCGGTGTTCGGGAACAGCACGTATTTGTAAAAGCTTTTCGGAATCGTCAGGCTGCCGAGCACGACCGCCGCCATGCTGACGCCCATCGCCGCGCCCGTAGAACGGGTGAGCACGCCCATCATGAAACCCAGCGTCACGTAAACGATGCTGTACACCAAAGCGCTCCCGCCCGCGATCCATAGATCCCGCCAAGCACCGGCAGAAGCTTCCATTCCGAAAAACGCCGCGCCGGAAGCGAATCCGACCGCTATCAGCCAAACGAAAAGCGATAGCGTAAAGAGCAGCGCCGCTGCATATTTGGAAGCAAGCACTTTCATGCGGCTTTGGCCGCGGATCAGCAGAAATTTGATCGTGCCGAGGTTATGCTCGCTTGCCACCAATCCTGCAGTGAAAATGACGGCCAGCATAGCGGCAAATTGGCCGAATCCGCTCGTCGAGGCCATCATGGCCGTATATTCGAATGCGGAGCCGATCATATCCCCGCCCCAGCGTTTGAAGGCCCAGGCCAGCCCGGCAAGAGCAACGGCGATGATGGCGTAAGGAATAAAAAAGCTGCGTTTTTTGGACATTTTCAGCCACTCGTTGATGACAAGCCGATTAAAACTAAGCAATGCGGTTTCCTCCCGTCCATTTCAAAAATTCGTCTTCGAGCGACTGCTTCAGCTCCGTAATCTGGTAAATCGGAACCCCGGCGGCGCCGAGCGCGGTAACCATGTCCGGAATATCTTTGTAGCGAAGCGCCACCAGCAGTTCGCTTTGGTCCTCCGCCACCTGCAAAATCTCGGCATGCTCCTGGCTTCCCAGCACTTGCTTCGCTTCCTCGAAACGCCCGACCCGGAACATGACGCGCACGAAATTTTTCTCTTCCGGCCCAGATCCGCCGCTTTCGCCCACGGTGCGTACCGTCACGAGCTTCCCGTCCTGAATGACGACGACCCGGCTGCACAGCTGTTCCATCTCCAGCAGCAAATGGCTGGACACCAGGATCGAAATGCCTTCCTCGCGGGCGATCGTTTTCAGGTAATCGCGCATTTCGCGGATGCCGGCCGGATCCAGGCCGTTCGTCGGCTCATCCAGAATGAGGACCGACGGCTCGTGCAGCAGCGCCTGCGCGATGCCCAGACGTTGGCGCATCCCAAGCGAATAAGCTTTCACTTTCTTTTTCATCGCCTGTTCGAGTCCCACCAGCCGGACAACTTCATCGATCCGCTCGTTGCTGATCCATTCGTTCATCCGCTGATATTGCTTCAGATTGTCGTAGCCCGTCATGTAAGGGTAAAATTCCGGGTTCTCGATAATGGCCCCGATATGGCGGATCGCCTTCTTCCACTCATGCCGGATGCTGCTGCCGCGGACGAACACGTCTCCTTCGGTCATCCGGATCAGCCCGGCAATCATCCGGATGGTCGTCGTTTTCCCGGCTCCGTTCGGGCCGAGCAGCCCGACGATTTCGCCCTCGTGGACGTCGAACGTCAGCTGATCGACGATTTTTTTGCTTCCGATTTTTTTGGACACGCCTCTTAGCGAAAGCACGGCGGCATCCCCATGTATAGGTTGAGATTGGGTCACGTTCACATCTCCTTTGTATTAGTGTTATAGTTAGATAGTACACTAGAACAATGGTGATGTAAAGCCCGAATTGAATCCGGCAAAACATACGGAAAAGCCGCCCCCTTGTTTCAAGGAGCGGCTTTTCCAAACATGCAGCCATTATTTATATTGGTTCACGTTCAAGCTTCCGGCAGCGACATCGATCCAATAATAAGCCTCGGGCGTAACCAGGTACAGGTTTAAGGCATCCTCGTTATACGGTCCCGCGGTAGCCAGGTGGAAAACACCGTCCTTGTCGAGCGTAACGTGAAGGTCCTCGATCTGCTGCGGCCGGTCTCCCCCGGTCTGCACCATGATTTTCAACGTTTCCCCCGCGTGGCCCGCAAACTTTCCGTCAAGCGCAAGCGTACGGTCGGCACGGAAATCCGCGACGAACATGTAGTCCTCCAACCGATCCGGCTTACGGTACACTTCCCGTTTCGGCAGCGGCGGCAGCACGGTTGACGGCGTTACGGACGCCGGTCTGCCGCGAAGCTCTTTCAGCTTCGGCCGCAAATACTGCAGCAGCTCCGCCGCCTCCCCCCGCGTAAGTTCCTCGCTTCCCTTGAAGCCATCCAGCGAGCGTTCCGTGACGCCCTTTACATAGTCGAGCGCAAGGACGTACCAGACCGCTTGGCTTTCCGGGTAGTTCACCCCATCCGCCGCAGCAATGATTTCGGCCGCTTTTTGACGTGTAATCGCCAAGTCCCTTGCGGTTTTGTTAGCGATTCCGGCAAGCGGAATGTTCCGCTCGGCCGCGGCTTTATAAGCTCCGTCCGCCCAATGCGTTTTTTTTGCAGGCGCATAAGCTTCATCATCGACTCGGTACATGCGAAGCAGCGCCGTCCAGAATTCGGCCTCCGTTACCGCCGCATCGGGCCGAAACTGATTGCGGTCCGATGCGGTCATCACTCCCGACCGAAGGGCCCATTCGATCGCGGACCGGCCCGTGTGCCCGGCGATATCCGTTATCGCGGCGGGATTCGTTCCCGGATATTCCTTTAGCTTGAGCTTCGGCAGCACTTTGACCTTGATCCGGTTTTGAACGCTCCCCGATGTCAGCGTTACCGTATAATCGCCGGGTTTAACGCCTTTTAACATGCCCTCCGGCGAGACGGCCAGCCCTTTGGGCTCGCTGCTAACGTAGCCGACTCCGGTTTGGAGCGGTTCCGTCACCCCGTCGTCATACATCCCCTCGGCTTCGATCGGCAGTTCCCCGCCTTCATTGAGAACAAGCTCGGGATATCGGGATTGGACGAAGACCAATTGATGTCCTTTTCCGGTGGTAAAAGACCATGTCTTTTGCAACTTCCCGGACGTTCCTTTCATCTGATAGGAAAGCGATATTTTGTATGTATGATTGCCTTTCAGAATCTGTTTGGGATACAGGAACAACGTATCCCCGCCGTAAAGCTCCTCATAATACGGCACCGCCGCGCCGCTTTCGTCCGCGATTTGCGCTTCATGCCAAACCATATCCCGTTCCGTCGTAGCCGAAATGATGTAACCGGAATGATCCACGTTAAATTGGCTCAACGGGTTCGGAGATTCAAGACCGTAAAAACCGACCCCGACGTTCGTCATGCCGTCATAGGGATAAACCGAGATGCCTCCTTGGATCGGACCAGGCTCCGAAAAACCGGCAAAATCGGCCACGGCCGTTCCGTCCGCCAAACCGAAGCCGACTTCCCTGTATTTCGGGCTCAGAATGATTTTGCGGTGATAGGCGGTGTCCAGCCAGCCGTCGATCGCATCCTTGCTGCTCGCCTGCTTGTAATGCATGACCTCCCCGGTGGAATACCCCTTCGAACCAAACGTCCAGCCGGCGGCTTTCAACCGGTCCGTTACGGTTGCTCCCGTATACCCGGGCATCCCTTTGGTTTCGTTATGGGCGCCCTCGGTTTTCTTCCCGTGATTCGCGTTGTAATACGCCGCATGAAGGCTTGCCGCCTTGAATATCAGGCCGTTAAGCTGCAACGGCTGCAGTCCGGCCTTCGCCCGGACGCTGTTCAAATGGGAGAGCGCCTCGCTTTGATCTTGGTCCGTCCCTGCCGATAGCACCTGCGCAGCAAACGCCGGCGTCGCTATCGTCCCGGTTCCCAGCAGCAGCCCGGCGGCAACGAACGGCATGATCGCCCATTTGCGGAGCCCTCCGTTTCGTGCGCGCGTTCCCTGTCGGGCGTTTCTCTTCGGCACTCCATCGTCCCGTAAGGACGACTGCCCGCTTTTTTTCATACTCATCGAATAATCTTCCTTCCTTTCCTTCGGATGTTCTCTATATTCGACAAAATCCATCACTTTCCTCCCAAACCAAAACGGGACTTCCGGCCCTATAGCGCCTGAAGTCCCGTTTTTTTGCCGATTCGTCACGGATGGTCCCGTGCCTGAAACAGAAATTTGCCTATTCCTTTTCGGCCGTACCGGCATAGATTATGCTATATATCCATCATCTCTATTATGGACCTGCCCGAAAACGTAGGTCCTTTTTCGTCTCTCTGATATTATCAAAAAATCCAGCTGACCCAATACGAAAGGACGATGAGCGTAAACAACACGGTGACGGGGATCGCAACGGCTGTCACCTTCAGGTATTGGCCCCAACCGATCTTAACGCCGCCTTTGCGCACGATATGCAGCCACATCAAGGTTGCGAGCGTGCCGATCGGCAGCAGCAGGGAACCGATATCGCTTCCGATGACGCTGGCCAAGTATGATATTTTTAACGTGAGCGGGTCAAGCCCCATATTCGTCAAAGTGATCGTCCCGACCATCAATGCCGGATGATTGTTGAATATGTTGGATAAAACGCTGAGCAGGCCGCCCATCAGCACGCTGGCGTACAGCAGGCTTCCCGACACGAGCGGCTGCAGCATCCGGATCAGCCATTCCGTCAGACCGATATTGTTCAAGCCGTAGATGATGACGTACATGCTGAAGGCGAAGACAAGAATGTACCACGGCGTTTTTTTCAGCATGTCGGTAGGGGGGATTTTAAGGCGGTACCAGCGCCAGGCGAGCAAAAACGCAGAACCGATGACGGCCATCAAGGATACCGGGAAGTGAACGAAGGAAGCGACGAACAAACTGATGCGGACGCAGAAAACGAAAATCAAAATATTTCTCATGAATTTGGTGCGGTCTTCCTGCTGAAGCGGCTGCTGCAGCGGATGCTGCCCGGGTTTTAAGATCCATTTCGGTTGGGAAGGAATCCTTTTCGGCAGGGTCCGGTAAAAGATGAGAAACAGGATGACGGTGAGCAGGAGGAGGCCGAGCGTTGCGGGGACGAACATCATGGCCGTATGCATGTACAAATCCATGTTCACGATTTTGAGCGCGATCAGGTTAACGATGTTGCTGACGCCGATCGGAGCGCTGGAAGCGGTGGCTATAAGGGCGCCCGAGATTAGGTAGGGTATTTTTTGATGGTTTTTGAGCCCGATGTTTTTCAGCATCATCAGCAGGATCGGCGTCGTGATCAAAATGCTGCCGTCATTGTTCACGAACAGCGTCATCAAAAAACAGAACAAGTTCGTCAGCCAAAACAGCCGGATTCCGGAGCCTTTGGCCTGCCTGGTGAGCAGCTCCGTCGCCCAATGGAAAAAACCGAAGCTTTCCAGAACGATGGCCATGACGATGGTCGCCATGATCGTGACCGCCGCGCCGCTGATCGTCTCCGTGATATTCCCCAGGTCGGCCAGCGTGACGCTGCCGCTGATCAGAACCAAGGCCGCGCCGATCGTTGCCGGAATCGCTTCGTTGACTTGGGGACGCCAAAAGATAAAACCGATGGTGAACAAGAAGGAACAGACCGTAATCAACACCATGAAATCATGCATGTTAAACCCTCATCTCTAACTAAAAAAATGTTATTTCCAGTGCACAACTCTCCTTTGCTTCGAAATCTGGAATCTCGTTTTCTATTAAAACTCCATCCGCCCCCCCTCCTTAGGTTTCGTTCAAATGGATGTCACTGGTGATACTGTATGTATACGTGAAGTAAACGAGCTTCGACATGGCCAACGCCACGGTTCTCTCAAAATCTACTAATGTCAATCATCGGCATTCGGCCCGGGACGGCATAGGCCGATCCGGGCGGATTGCCCTGAAAAATTGCTATTTTCCAAGCGTATTTGCGAGAATGGGAGCAGATGACCCGAATAAACGTTACACGCAAAAAAAGACCTCAGCCGTTTGGCTGAAGCCTTTCGTTTCGCCGATCATGAATTGATGTTTGCCGGTCCCAGCTTTCCACCATCCATTTTTAATTTTTTGTAGGCTAACGGGGTGACCTTCTTCAACTTCCTGAATCTTTCGATAAAATAACTCGTGCTGTTAAATCCGACCTTATAGGCGACTTCCGTCACGTTGGATTCCGTTTGCTGCAGCAAGACTAAGCTTTTTTGAATCCTGTAATCGATCACGTAATTCAGCGGAGTCGTATTTAACATTCGTTTGAAATACCGGCAGCATTCCGAACGGCTCAATCGGCCGGCTCTTGCGATCTCATCCAATGTGACTTTTTCGGCGTAATGCGTATCGATCCAGCATAACATTTCCTTCATCCGCCGATTCTTTGCCGCTTCCATCGGGTCGTGCTCGAGTTGAAAGCCGTTCATGACAAGGTTTTTCCAAATGAGCGCCAGATTTAGCGACATATCGATTTCAAAGTAAGGCGGCTTTTGTTGAAGCCATTGATGAATGTTCCATACGGCATCCAAAATGTTTTTTCCCCAAGGCTTATCGGACTCAATATATAAGTGGGGCAAATTCGTCGCTTGAATATAAGGGGCTACATATGTGGCGTAAAGCTCTGGCGATACGACGAAATCGGGGGACACATTCAAACAGATATAGACGCAGCCCGATTCATTCAGCTCCTCCGCCATGTGCAGGCAGCCGCTATTGATAAAGAGCCCGTCGCCTTGTCGAACGACCAATTTCTCTTCGTTGATTTGAAAGCTTGCTTCCCCTTGGACCATCCGGACAAATTGAAGTTCATCGTGCCAATGAAGCGGAATATATCCGTGTATATTTTGATGGATCGTCGTTTCGTAACAGGCAACCGGCAATACGACCGTCCGATGCTCGGTGAGTTCCTTTAAGTTTTGGCCAATCTTGAAATTTTTGATCTGCAAACGACCACTACCTCAATATATTTATATTTTTTCATTCAATATCGATATATTTAAACAGACTTTCCACCTATTATAACACTATCATTATATTTAAGGTGGAGAATCCCGTTCATGGACAAATCATCAGGAAAAAAAGGATTGTTTCTCGTGACCACGGGAGCGGTATTTTGGGGGATCAGCGGCACCGTTTCCCAAAAGCTTTTCCAACAAACGGCCGTCGATATCGATTGGCTTGTAACGACGCGTTTGCTCATCGCCGGCGTGCTGCTTTTGGCCGTTCAATGGTTGGCGAAAGACCGCTCGCAACTATTTGTCGTATGGAAAAATAAAAAGACGGCCCTCCAGCTCGTTGCCTTCGGATTGCTGGGCATGCTTGCGGTTCAATATACGTATATGGCATCGATTAAATACGGCAATGCTGCGGTCGCCACGCTGCTGCAATATTTAGCGCCGGTCATGATTATTATCTATTTAGTTCTGCGAAAACAAACGGTTTTCACGCGAAAGGATTTGCTGACCGTCCTCCTCGCTTTAGCCGGCTGTTTTTTCTTGTTGACCGACGGCTCCGTTTCCCGATTATCCGTGCCGGCTCCCGCCGTCTTTTGGGGTGTTTTGTCGGGAGCGGCGCTGGCTTTTTATACCTTATACGCAGGTCCTCTTTTGAAGCAATACGATTCCCTCGTCATTGTCGGCTGGGCGATGGTCATCGGCGGTTTGGGATTAAGCGTCATTCATCCCCCTTGGCAAATCGACTTTAAAAGCTTGACGCCGGAAGCCTATGTATACCTGGTATTCGTGATCCTCTTCGGCACCATGATCGCCTTTTGGTTTTATATCGAAAGCCTGCAAAGCCTGTCGCCCAAAGAAACAAGCCTGCTAGGCAGTTTGGAACCGCTGGCTGCGGTTTTAACGACCGTGTTTTGGCTGAAAGAGCCCTTTGGACGTTTCCAATGGCTGGGGGCGGCATGCATCATTGGACTGATTTTGGTTTTGGCATGGGATAAAAAGCCGGCCTCAACTAACCAAACGAAAAGAGCTCAGCAGAAGCGCTAGCTAGTTGACCGCGAACGAATCCCTCCGGATCAGCAAAAAATGCCCCTTGCCTCGTAGGCAAGGGGCACAAACGCCATGTCTCCTGCGTTAGTCCAGTTTTTGGGCTATATCGCTGCTTCACGGCAGCATTCCGGATCCTCTCGTCTTGTTCTTCCGCGAAGAGACGGATCGTTTCGCCGTTTCCCTGCGCCCAGTAATTCGGGAAGATAAGGCGGAATGCAAGAAGCTTGAGGCTGAGTGGAAAATGCTTCAAAATGTATATATGTAAGTTAAAACGGGAGAGGAAAGACACCACCCGTTCAGTGGTTACTGGAAAGCGATCCCGTCAGGAGGCATAGGTCCCGATGAAACTTCATATCACGTACGACAACCCCATTCCCATCAATGCTTTCGAATGGACGCCCGCGGCGCACAGGCAGCCGCCCCATGTGCATGAAAGCCTGGAAATCGGCCTTTGCTTGTCGGGCAAGGGCCTCTTTTTCTTCGGCCATAAACGGTATGAGGCCGGCCCCGGCGATTTGTTTCTGGTCAATAGTGAGGAACCGCACATCGCCCAAGCGGACCCGGCGGACCCGAGCCGATATCTTTTCATTAATTTTGATGCCGCGTTGCTGCTGCAGGAAGAACCCGGCTTGCTGCTTCCTTTTTCTTACCGCGCGGCGCATTTTTGCAATCATATCCCCGGCGGATCGGCGCTTGCGCGGCAGCTTGCCCCCTGGATGCTGGCCATCGCGGAAGAATTGCGGGAGAAAGCCCCTGGCTATCCGGCGATGGCAAAAAGCGCGCTGATTCAGCTATGCGGCCGCCTTCTGCGCCATTATAACGACCGGCTTACGGATGAGGAACGAAGCGGCATGGTTCAGTCTGCGCGCCATGCGCAAGCGCTGGCCGCTTTGGTTGAGCAGCGCCATCGCGAACCGATCAGCCTGAAGGAACTGGCCGATGAACTCGGGCTGAGCGTCTCTCGCGTAAGCCGGGCATTCCTGGAAGCGACGGGTTATCGCTTTTCGGAATATGTGTCGCTGCTGCGCGTTCAGACGGCCAAACGGGATTTGGCCGGCACGGACAAATCCGTCGCCGAGATCGCATTCGACTGCGGCTTTCAAAGCTTGGCAACCTTTTACCGGATTTTCAACGAAAAGGTCGGCATGTCCCCGAATGCTTACCGGCAATCGGGGGGAAACTTTTCCGCTAGCAAAAAATGAGAGGGTCGCCTGCACAATTTGAGAAGTCACGGCTTCCGGATGCAAGTTATAATGAGTGCAAAATTCGATTTGGCTGGACGCCAATGAAGGGGGAGCACGCCCATGACGAAGTGGCATGGATTACGGGAATTGGTCTTGGCGGAAATAACGCAGCGCCGGGAAGAGGGATGCGACGTCGCAGGTTTCCGGGAGCATCTTGACGCCGCCGGCACCGATGAAACGCGGTTGATGGATGTCTACCGCGAGCTCGCGAAATTAGAACCAAGCACGGATTTTAAATATGATGAGCCGAACGATCTGGAATCGATTCGGAACGAACGCCCGACAGGCCCACGAATGCTTGCCGCCAACAGGGACGAAGATAAGTGGCAGGACAAGTTTTACGGGGCTTGGCTCGGCCGGGCCGTTGGGTGCGCTCTAGGCAAGCCGCTGGAGGCTCCCGCCTTTATGAGCGGGTCGGACGGCAAACCGGGATGGCATAACGTCAAGCTGTGGTTTGAAGGCGCCGGACAGTGGCCGATCCGCCACTACACGCCGAGCGATTCGGCAGCCAAAGCGGAGTACGGCATCGATATCGCCCGCTGGAGCAGCCTGGCCAGCTGCGGCGACAATATCCGTTTCATGGAAACCGATGACGACATTCGTTATACGGTGCTTGGCCTGCTTATGCTTGAGCAGCGCGGTCTGGATTTTAATTCATGGGACGTCGGCAAGCTGTGGCACCGGCATTTGACGTTTGGTCAGGTGTTCACGGCCGAAGCGCAATCCTACTTGAATTTTGCCCGCGTCACTTCGTATATTAACGGAGAGCAGCCGGAGGATTGGGAAAAACATATCCGCTGGTGTCGTTCCTATTTGAATCCGTTCCGCGAATGGATCGGCGCCCAGATCCGTGTCGACGGCTATGCTTACGGGGCCGCCGGCCGGCCCGAGCTTGCGGCTGAGCTGGCTTGGAGGGATGCCTCCTTCTCCCATGAGAAGAACGGTATTTATGGCGCGATGTTCTGTTCGGCTATGATAGCTGCCGCATTCGTAGAGAACGACGTGAAACGGATCATTGAGATCGGATTAAGCGAAATTCCGAAAAACTGCCGTTTGGCGGAAGATGTGGCCTTGGCGGTACAGATCGCAGCGGAAACGGAAGACACCTTGGAGCTGGTCGCCAAAATATGGGAGTCCTTCAAGCACTATCACGCCGTTCATACCAACAATAATGCAGCCTTATGCGCGGCGGCGCTCATCCATTCCGGCGGCGATTTCGAAAAGGGGATCACGACCGCCGTGCTTGGCGGCTGGGATACGGATTGCAACGGCGCGACAGTCGGCTCCATTCTTGGCGCATCGCTTGGAGCCGCAGCGCTGCCCGAATCGTGGACCGCGCCGCTGAACGATACGTTGTATGCGGACGTCAGCGGCTTCCACCCGATCGCCATCTCGGAATGCGCCCGCAGAAGCTACGACGTTTTTCGGAAAATTCAAGCAGAATAAAAGGCCCGCTTTTCCTTAAACCGGCTTCAACAGGTTAAGTCCCTTCCCCTACAAAGGATCCGGAACGCCGGGCGCCATGTAGCGTATTTATTTTACTGCGCCTCCTAAAATAAAACCCCCGTATGACCCATGTCATACGGGGGTTCAATGCGTGCGCCCGAACTAGAACAATTGCCGCTGGAATTCGGCGATGGCTTTATACTCTTCTTCCAGGTTCCGCGAAATTTTAATGAAAATCGGCAGCAGCCGGTGGTAAATTTGCGCGTGTTCCTTGATCGGCTTATGCTGGTGGGTGGACCCGATCATGCCGGAAACGATGTCCAGCGTATCGGTTTTGCCGAGCGCGTACAGGCCAAGGACCACGGCGCCGAGGCAGGAGCTTTCGTAGCTTTCGGGAATGACGACTTCCTGATCGAAAATGTCTGCCATCATTTGGCGCCAGAGCGGGGAACGCGAAAATCCGCCGGTGGCGTGGATTTTGGTCGGACGCCCGATGATTTCCTCCATCGCCAGCAGCACCGTGTACATATTGAATATAACGCCTTCCAGCACGGCGCGGATCATGTGCTCCTTGCGGTGATGCATCGTCAGCCCGAAAAACGAGCCGCGCGCGTCCGGGTTCCACAGCGGCGCCCTTTCGCCCGTTAAGTACGGATGGAACAACACCCCGTCCGCCCCCGGCTTCACCTGCTCCGCGATCCGGGTCAGCAGGTCGTACGAATCAAGGCCGAGGCGTTTCGCCGTCTCCACTTCGGAGGCGGCAAACTCGTCCCGTACCCATTTGAACAGCATGCCTCCGTTGTTGACCGGTCCTCCGATGACCCACTTCTTGTCGGTCAACGCGTAACAGAAAATGCGGCCCTTCGGATCGGTCACGGGCCGGTCCACGACGGTGCGGATCGCGCCGCTTGTGCCGATCGTCGCCGCGACGACACCCGGCTGGGTGGCATCGACGCCGAGATTCGACAGCACGCCGTCGCTTGCTCCCACGATAAAAGGAGTGGAGGCCAAAAGCCCCATCTCCTCGGCGTAAACGGGATTCAGCCCCGAGACGGCATGGGTCGTCGGAACGGGAACGGAAAGATTGTCCGGCTTGACGCCGGCAAGCTCCAGCGCCTCCTTGTCCCAATCGAGCTGCTCCAAATTGAACATGCCGGTCGAAGAAGCGATCGAATAATCGATGATGTACTGGTTGAACAGCTTCGCGAAGACATATTCCTTGATCGAAATGAATTTGTCCGCTTTGTTATAGATATCAGGTTCGTCATGACGCAGCCAAATCAGCTTCGACAGCGGCGACATCGGATGAATCGGCGTGCCCGTGCGCAAATAAATCTCATGCCCGTTCATGTCCTTTTTCAGCTTCTCCGCCCATTCCGCGCTGCGGTTGTCCGCCCACGTAATGCAGTTCATCAGCGGCTTGCCGTCCGCGCCGACGGGGATTACGCTGTGCATCGCCGAGCTGAAGGACACGAACATGATCTGCTCGGGAGCTGCCCCGCTTTTTTCCATCGCCTGCTTCACCGAATGAATGACGGCGGCGAAAATCAGGTCCGGATCCTGCTCGGCAATCGATGACGTCGGGGTATGGAGCGGATAGCCTTCGCTGCCCTTGGCCACGACCTTGCCGTTCTCCTCGAAAATGACGGCCTTGGTGCTTGTCGTGCCGATATCGATGCCGATCATCATGTTATTGCTCATGCTTTAACCTTCTTTCTTGAATCGATGAAACTTCTTGTTTCATTATTATACAAACATACTGACGACGAGAATGAACGCAAGCCCCGCCACCGACAGCAGCGTTTCCATCACGGTCCATGATTTCAGCGTCTGCGGAACGGACATGTTGAAGAACTCTTTGACCATCCAGAAACCGGCGTCGTTGACATGGGACAGAACGAGGGAACCCGCGCCCGTTGCCAGCGCGACCAGTTCAGGGCTCGCTCCGGGATTCAGTGCCAGCACCGGAGCGACGATGCCTGCGGCCGTCGTCATGGCCACGGTAGCCGAACCGGTCGCCACGCGGATCAACGCCGCTACGAACCATGCGAACAAAATGATGTTGATATTCGCGGACGTGGCGATTTGCGCGATCGCGTCGCCGACGCCGCTGTTAATGAGCACCTGCTTGAACGCGCCGCCTCCGCCGATGATCAAAATGATCGTTGCAGTAGGAGCCAGGCATTCGCTCGTGAATTTGGAAATCTGGTCTTTGGTGAAACCGCGCGAGAAGCCGAGCGAAAAAAAGGAAAAGACGACCGCGATCAAAAGCGCGATCACTTCATGCCCGATAAACTCGCAAAATACGGTTAATCCATGCTTGGCATTCGGATCGATAATGGTGGCGATCGAACCGATCAGCATCAGAATAACAGGAAGCAGGATCGTAAACAAGGTAATGCCGAAGCCCGGCAGCTTGCGCTCGCCGCTGGACGAAAACTGCTCTGCCAGCTCTGCCGGCGGCTCGACCTTGATCCGTTTGCCGATCCATTTGCCGAAAAGAGGTCCTGCCACGATCGCCGACGGAAGGCCGACGATTAAGGAATATAATATGGTTCTACCCAAATCGGCTTTGTATGCATCAATCGCGATCATGGGTGCCGGATGCGGCGGAACCAGACCGTGCACGGTGGAAAGCCCCGCCAAAATCGGAATCCCGATTTGCAGGAGCGACATTTTGGTTTTCCGCGCGACCGTAAACACGATCGGAATGAGCAGAATGACGCCCACCTCAAAAAACACCGGAATCCCGACGATAAAACCGACGATCATCATCGCCCAGTGCACGCGTTTTTCGCCGAAGCGGTTAACGAGCGTCGTGGCGATTTGCTCGGCACCGCCGGACTCGGCCATCATCTTGCCGAGCATCGTGCCGAGGCCGATGACGATGGCGATCGTGCTTAACGTTCCGCCAAGCCCTTTCGTTACCGAGTCGACGATATCAAGCGGTTTCATGCCCGTCAAAAAGCCGAGGATCAGCGCCGACAGCAGCAGCGTAACGAACGGGTTCCACTTGAATTTGGCGATAAATACGATCAAAAACGCAATCGCGACAAGCGTCCAAACGATCAGCGTCCAATTATGGCTCATACCGAAAATACTGGACATCAAGACAACCTACCTTTCTTCACCTGGTTTTTCTGGATGATTTATGAATTCCCTTCAAATTATCATGCCCATTTGCCAGCATTTAATTTAAGTATTGGTATACTTGTCGACAACTTTGAGCGGCAACGTCCGCGTAGGGACATGTGCCGACCGCTTCAGGATGTACGGCCGGGGATGCTGCTGTGAAGCGTTTTCCTGGAATCCGCGAAATATTCCCTGACCACCTGTTCGATGACGTCTCTTTTGCGGGATTCCAAGCCTTTCATGATCGTATAATGTTTGTCGATGACCGAATGCAGCTTTTGTTCGCCTTTCGAAAAAATTTCGTCGGTCGTGAGCAGCATGACGGTCATGACGATCGGCCGGATGCTCTTCCAAAGATGCAAAATCCGGTTGTGGTTCGCGGCCGTAATGATCGTTTCATGAAAGGATAAGTCCTGGTAAGAAAATTCCACGGCGTCGTTATGTTTCATCGCCAGCTCCATTTTGTCCACGATCCGCTGGAGGCAGCCGAGCAAACCGGTCACATCCGATTGGGCCAGCCGCTGCTGAGCGAAGCTTTCAATCAAAAAACGAACGTCGTACAGCTCTTCGACATCCGTTACGTCCAGACCGACCACGACGGCCCCCATGCGCTCAAGCCGGATCAGTCCTTCGCTTGAGAGCGTTTTTAAAGCCTCCCGCACCGGGGAACGGCTTGTGCCGAACTCGGAAGCCACCCAATTTTCCGAAATGGTCTCGCCCGTCTTGATCGTTCCGTTGATGATTCGAAGCCTCAGCTCGCACGCGATGGTTTCCCCAAGGGATGCGTTCTGCAGCCAGGCCGAAGGATACTGCAACATCAGACAACTCTCCTATTTCAAGGATTGTTTATCAATCCCGATTCGTAAGCATACTAATAGGATTTTATCATATCCGCGCAGTGCCGTTCCAACCTTTCGCAGTTTTTCATCCTGAACCGATTTTTCAATATTACAAGTATACTTGTCGACAACTTAAAACCTTTTTTATTTTAAATCAGAACCCGGCATCTGTAAACCTTATTTTGAAAGCGCTTCAAAGCAATGTTTTCCATCTGTTTTGACCATGAAATTTCCTTCCGTTTCTTGATCCGCGCCGGGTTCGGGCTTCGTCCCCCTCCCTTCATGCATGCTTTTAGCTGGAATATTTTAGCCGTCATCAAAAAGAAAGCTGCTAAAAAAAATATTTTACGTTTCGTTTTCATAGCCATTTTCAAGGAATCGATCGCATAAAAACGGAAATGATTCGCAGTCCAGGCAGCCTTTATATGCAGGGATAGAGCCCGGAGATTTCCTCCGGCTCCATCCTTGGTTCGCGCAAAGCCAAGCTCCTTCCTACGACCCCAAATCCCAGGCCGAGTGGATTTTCGGGACGTCGTTGATGAGCTGCCGGGTATACCCGTGCTGCGGATTCAGGATCATGTCCTCGGCGGGGCCGCTTTCGACGATTTTCCCCTTTTCCATAATGTAGATCGTATCGCTTACGTAATAAGCCAGCCCTACGTCATGCGTGATGAAGATGATCGTCATTTCGTTTTCGTCCCGCAGCTTCAGCAGCATATCGAGAATCGTCGAACGGGAGCACGCGTCCACCATGGACGTCGGCTCGTCGGCGATGAGCACCTTCGGGTGCAGCATGAAAATCCGGGCGATCATCAGCCGCTGCATCTGGCCGCCGGACAGCTCGAACGGGTATTTGTTGTGCAGCTCCTCGAATTTGAGATTGACGAAGGAACAGGCTTCCTGCATTTTGCGGTACCGCTCTTCCTTCGTCAGCTTCAGCCCCTGCAGCTTAATGCAATCGAGCAGCAATTTTTCCACCCGGTAAAACAGGTTAAACGACGAAAACGGATCTTGAAAAATCGCCTGGATATCTTTCCAATACCGTTTCCGTTCGGCATGGGACTTCAAACGGCGGGGCTGCCCTTTATACTCGATGATCCCGGAGGATTCCTTCAGAAGGCCCATGATCATTTTGGCCAGCGTCGTTTTGCCGCTTCCGCTTTCGCCCACGATCGAAATGATTTCCCCTTTATGAAAATCGAAATCCACCGCATCCACGGCGGTCGTTTTTTGGCTGCCATAACCGAACACTTTTGTAAGGCCTCTGCCGCGGATCAACAGGTCACGATGGTTCATTCGCATACCACTCCTTCAGCGTTTCCGTTTCAAACAGGCAGCGGTACCAATGGTTCCCGCCCGCGCGAATCGGCACCTTGCCGGTTTTGCATTCGCTTTGCGCAAAGGAGCAGCGTTCCGCAAACCGGCAGCCGGGCGGCACCTGCTTCAGATTCGGCGGAGCGCCGGGAATCGCGGCCAGCTTTTGGCCTTTCATGCCTTCCTCCGGAACGAGGATGGAACCCATCAATTTTTTCGTATACGGATGGACGGGATCAAAAATCATCTGCTCCGCCGTGCCCCGCTCGACGATTTCGCCCGCGTACATGACCATGATTTCGTCCGTGACATGATAAAGCAGCGGCAGCTCATGCGTGATAAAAACGAGCGACCGGATATACTTTTTGTCCAGCAGATCCTTCAGCAGCTTGATGACCGCTTTCTGCGAAGTGACGTCCAGCGCGGAAGTCGGTTCGTCGGCGATCAGCACTTTCGGATTGAGGATGGTGGAAATGGCGATGACCGTCCGCTGCTTCATCCCTCCCGACAGCTCGCTCGGATACGATTTCAGCACCTTTTCCGGCAGATTCAGCGTCTTAAAACGATCTGCCGCCAGCTCCCATACCTGCTTTTTGGACAATTCGGGCCGGTGCTCCTTCATGATGTCTTCGATAAACCGGATGATTCGCAGCGTCGGATTAAGCGCGTTCATCGCCGCCTGCGGGATATAGGCGATTTCGCGCCCGGAAACTTTCGACCTCAGCTGCTCCTTGCTCAGCTTCATAATGTCGTTGCCGGAGATTCGGATGGAACCGCTGCCGTAATGGAGGGGCGGGAAATAAAAGCCCATCAGGCTGAGCGCAAGCGTCGATTTTCCGCAGCCCGATTCTCCCGCGATGCCGAGCGTCTTCCCCTCCTCCAGATTAAAATCGACGCCGTCCACCGCAAACACCTTTTCCTTCAGGCGGGTTTTATAATAGGTCTTCAGGCCGCTGACCTCCAAAATGTTCGTGCTCATACGCCTTAGCTCCTTATTTTCGGATTAAAGATCTCGTCCATGCCCGTGTTCATCATGTAGAGGGAGAACGTAATCAGCGCGATCGATAACGCTGCCGGGATAAACGCCCACCATGCCCCCGCCACCGGCGCCTCGAACACGAGCGCCCAGTTCATGATGATGCCGAGCGAAATGGTGTTGTACGGCCCCAGGCCGAGCATGGAGATCGACGCCTCCGACAGGATGCCCGAGGCGGTTTGCAGCACAAACGCCATGACGACGTACGAAGCGATATACGGGAGAATTTCGAAAACGATGATTTTGGGCGTGCTGTGACCGGATATTTTGGCGATATGGACGTGATCCCGGTTTCGCAGCGACGTGGTTTGCGCCCTGACCGCCCTCGCGGTCCACGGCCAGCTCGTGATGCCGATGATGATTGCGGTCACGAGCGAGCTGCGCGAATTGATGCTGACCGAAATGAGGATCAGAATGACGAATGACGGGATGACGATAAAAATGTTCGTGACGGCGGTCAGCAGGTTATCGAGCATGCCGCCGACGTAGCCGGAAACCAGACCGATGAAAAGGCCGATGACGGTGGCGAACACGCCGGCGATCAGCCCGACGCGGATGGAAGTCCGGATGCCGTACATCAGCTCGAGAAACAAATCGCGCCCGAAATTGTCCGAGCCGAGCCACAGGTTGGCGTCCGGGGGCTGGAAGGCGAGGGCGATCATCTCCAGCGGGTCCTTGCGGTTGATCTGCGGGTAGATCAGCACGAGCGCAAGCATCAGCAGGAACAATACGGCGCCGATCATGAACTTCGGCGATTTCAGAAGAATAGCGAACGAATTTTTCATCTCACTGTTCCTCCATTTGCGAGGCTTTGATTCTCGGGTCGATCAATCCGTAAACCATGTCGATCGTAAAATTGGCGAGCAGCACGGTGATGGCGATCAGCAGCGTGCAGCCGGAGATCAGCGGATAGTCCAATTGGCGGATCGCCGTGAACATCCATGTGCCGAGCCCCGGGTAACTGAACACGATTTCGCAGATCAGGGAGCCGCCGACCATCGTCCCGAGGGACAGAGCCAGTCCCGTAATTTGCGGAAGCATGGCGTTGCGGAACACGTACCTGGCGATTTTCGAATCCCGGATGCCCAGCAGCTTCGCGTACAGCACGTAATCGGCGTTCAGCTCGTAGATGGACATTTCGCGCATCCCGATGGCCTGCCCGCCGATCGTCACGAGCACGATGGACAAAAACGGCAGCGTATGGTGGCGGAGCACCGAGCCGATAAATTCGAAGCTAAGGCTTGGCACCATTTGAAAATCGTACCCGCCGGAAAGCGGAAACCACCCCAGGGTGAGCGCAAACAGGTACAGCATGATGATGGCAAGCGTAAAAAACGGGATCGAGTTGATAAACAAGGCCACCGGAAAAATCGCTTTGTCGAAGACGCCTTTTTTATAAGCGGCTACCGCCCCGAGCACGTTGCCCAAAATCCAGCCGACCAAAATGGCGGGAAGCTGGAGCCCGACCGTCCACGGCACGGCGGAAGCCAAAATGTCGGTCACCTTTTTCGGGTACAGCCCGAAGGAGGTTCCCCAGTCGCCGGTGAACAGGTTTTTGACGTAGATGAGAAACTGCATCCAAATCGGCTTGTCGATCCCGAATTCGGCCATAAACGTCTCATAGACGCGTTTGATCGTATCGCTGTCCGTCATGCCCTGCGACATTTGCGAAACGATCATGCTTACGGGATTGCCTTCGATCATCCGCGGCAGGAAAAAATTCAGCGTGATGGCGATGGCGAGCGTCAGCACGTACCAAAACAGCTTTTTCACGAAATATCTCGAATAGGCGTTCACGAAAAGCTCCCCCCTTCGGACTTGCGCGGCGGAATATCATGCTGCCGGTGACGGAGAGCCCGCATAGGTACGGCCTGGAAAGCCGTCCTTTATGCAGGCTGCGTGCATGTTTGCTTTGGGCCGTCACTCGAACATGATTGGGCTTCCGGATTGCGCGGCCTCCTCAGTTATGAATCTGGTACAAGGCCCGGATGCCCGCGCCGTCCATGGCGATTTGCGGCGGAATGTTGCTGCCGTCCCCGTCGACGGGGAACCCCTTCCATACGGATTCGTTGACGGTGTGGAACACCCATGGGCGGTACATCAGCGGAACGGAAGGGATATCCGTCAGCCAGATTTTCGTCAGCTCGGTATACAGGTTTTTCAGCTGCGCTTCGTCGGTGACGGTAGGGATTTGGTCGATGATTTGATCGGCCTTGTCGTTTTTGTAGCGTCCCCAGTTCCAGAACGCCATTTCTCCGGCAGGCGCCACGCCTTTCGAGTACATGATGTCATGGGCCCGGCTCCAAGGCTGGCTCGGATTGACGCCGCCGGCCGGCGTGTTCATGATGATGTCGAACTTGCCTGTTTGCAGGTCGTTCGTCCATACCGGAGCTTCCGGGAACTTCGTGCGGATTTCGATGCCGATCGCCTTCGCGCTTTGCGCGACGATTTCCAGCGCCGCGTTCCAGTCGGACCAGCCGTACGGGCATTCGATTTCATACGGACCGAGGCGGGTGCCGTTCAGGACGCGGATGCCGTCCTTGCCTTTTTGGGCCCCGATTTTGTCGAGCAGTTCATTGGCCGCTTTGACGTCGGTCGTCCACTGGAGCGGTTTGATCGCGTCTTTGTCGACGTATTTGGATTCGGCGTCGGTATTCAGCGTCAAGGAAGGTTCCATCGCCGCCGAGTAGCCGCTCATCGCCAGATCCGATATTTTTTTGTAGTCGATGGCCATCGCGATGGCGCGGCGGACGTCGGCGTTGTCGAGCCCTTTTTTCGACATGTTGAAGAAGACGGACGGCATGGAACCCGGCACGTAATACGGAGCGTCCTTCAGGAACGTCTTGATCGGCGCTCCCTTTTCCCACATGTTCCAGACCTGCGGAATGAACTGCTGCGATACGTCCACTTGGCCGCTCTTGAAAGCCAGGTCGCCGGCCGCGTTATCCTTGTAAATGACGTGCGTGATGTATTTCGGAGCCGGCAGTTTGCCGAACAGCGATTTGCCCCAATAATTGTCGTCGCGCTCGATCGTGATTTTCTGGTCGTTGTAGAAATACAGCTTGTATGGCCCCGTGCCGACCGGGTTATCGTTGACTTCTTTCCGGATGGCGGACAGGTCGTTGCCCGCTTTCTTTTCGATTTCCTCCCAAACATGCTTCGGAAGCATCGGGATCAATTCAATGCTGTCCAGCACCCTCAGCCGGTTGGGATTATCCTTGTTCAGCTTGATGTTGACGGCATTGGCCCCGTCGGCGGTTACTTCGGAAATATTCGTCCAATAGCTGCTCCAGTTGATGTCGTATTTTTTGCCGAGCTCGTAAGTATAAACGACGTCCTCCGAAGTGAACGGCTTGCCGTCGTTCCATTTCGCGTCCTTGTTCAGCTCGACATGCAGCGTATCGTCCTTCCATTCGTATTTGGTTCCGAGCAGCGGCTCAAGCGCCCCGTTCAGCTGGTTGATCATGAACAACGTTTCGTACACCAGCTCCCGGGAGTTGCCGTAATTGATCGGAAAAGCCGGATTGCCGCTCAGCAGGTTGAAGTTCGTCGGTGCTCCCCACTGCAGGCCGTTGACGTACAACGTTTCGTTTCGCGGCGTTTCCTTGGCGTCGCCTTTGGAGGTTCCGGTCGCGGGTTCTTTGGAAGGCTCCGTCTGAGTGCCCGAAGGCGGTTTGTTACCTTCCTGCGTTTTCGGCGTTTCCGAAGCGGACGGCGGCTGCACGGTTTGGCAGCCTGCGATGAGAACTCCCGCCATCAAAAGCGCCATCAGCGGTTTCGAAGCGAATTTCAGCCTCATGAACATTCCCCCATTCATCACATTGACACCTTGAATCTTGAATCTTGAATTGCACCGACCATTTCTAAAACGTATTCTGCAAGCGCTTACTTATAAAAATGTATGTCGAACCGTTTAAATCATGACTGAAAATCTTGGGTCCCTAAAAGTTATTCACGCGCGAAAAAAAGGCCGCTTTCGCGGGCGGACAAACCGCCCCGGAAGCAGCCTTTTAAGGCAACAGCTTTGAATTATTTTATAGGGAAGGCCACCAGAAAATACGTTTACGATTCCTTTGCGCTTTGGCGCGATATGATGAACAGGACGGCCCAGATCAGGACAAACCCGCAAATTTGGTGGAATTTCACGACCTCCTGGAACGCGATCCAGTTGATGAGCACGCCGACCATCGGGAAGCTCAGCTCCGCGAGGGTCGCCACCGACGCTTTGGTCGTCGTCAGGCCCTTATAATACACCATCAGGCTGAACAAGCCGGGCAGCAGCGCCTGGCCGAGCAAGTTGATCGATACGGCCGCGATCGTGCCAGCGCCGGAAGGAACATGCCAAGGATCCCCTTGATTGATCGTAATGGCGATCAGGAGCGGCAGCGCCACGATGAAACGAAGCGAAGTGACCGTTTCGTATTCCATTTTGCCGACCATCAGGCGGCCCATGACGGTCGAGCCGCCCCACAGCGCCGCCGCGCCCAGGGACAGCAGGCTTCCCACTTGGACGAAATCGTTGACATGGCCGAACGGGAACGTAAACCCGAAAGTGAGCAGGTAGGTGCCTGCCAGCGCAAGCAGCAGCAGCCAGCCGAACTTCTTCGGCAGCTGTTCCTTCAACAGGACCCGCGCCATGAGAATGGCGAAAATCGGCTGCATTTTCTGCAGCAGCAGGACAGCGTTCAAATTGCCGTGGGTCAGCCCCAGCGTGAACAGAATAGTCGCGATGGCCGAGCCGCCCCAGGACAGGAACAGCAGCGCGCCGATATGGCGCAGCTTAAGCCCTTTTAATTCGGAGCGGTGCTTCCAAAGCATCGGCGCCACGAACAGCGCAATGATGATATGTTCGAGCAAAACGATCTGCGTCGGCGTGATCTGCTCGCGCAGCAAAATGATCCGGAAGAGCGGGTCCGCTCCCCACAATGCCGCCCCGAGCACGACCAGCCAAAAGCCGGTTTTCGGGCGGACCGCCTGCTTGCGCAGGGCGGGATTCAGCTTGAACTTGTTGCTTACGTTTTCCATATTCCTAATCCCCTTGCCTGAATACGGAGTCAACATTGGAAAACCCCCGTATATCGACCGAAATCGACAAAACGGGGGCTGATCAAATAAGCCTGCGGAAATGTTACGAAAAAACATTTCCGGCAAACCTGCTCTATTGATCTTCTCCCATCCGGACTTTACCGTCGGCCCTGGAATCCCACCAGGTCAGTCGCTGCCTTTCAATCGCTTGAAAAGCAGGAGTCGCGGGCTTGACGTCGCTTTGGCGTTCAAGGACGTTCACCGCCGGTCAGGAATTTCACCTTACCCCGAAGATCCATATTCATATTTTTAGTATTGGTTTGAGTTCGTTCATACCATGATACTGCGTCATCGTATGAAAAAGCAACCCGAATGGTTACTTACATAAGTATAGCACATATCTTCGATTTAGCGGAAGCTTCTTTCAATAAAGAATTTTTTCCATGCTATCGATATTTTCGATAGCATTATTTCTGCTGCAGCAATGCCGAAATGACGACCACCGCCTCGGCGCGGGTCGCATGGGCGTTTGGCGCAAATAAGCCGCCGCTTCGCCCGCTCATGATGCCCCGCTGTGCCGCCGTCTCGGCGTAAGGCTTGGCCCAGGCGGGGATTTGCGCGCCGTCGGCAAAAGCAGGCTTGCCGCCGCCTGCCGGCGCTTCGGTCGAAGGCAGCGAACGGACGGCCATGGCGGCCATTTCCGCCCGCGTAATCTTCCTCGCCGGCCCGAACGATCCATCGGCGTAACCGTTCATGATCCCCCGGACTACCGCTTCTTCCACGAAAGGCAGTCCCCATGCCGGAATTTTCTTCGCATCCTTAAATTGGACAGGCTGGCGGGCAGCGTCGCCCGCCCCCAGGGCCCGGATCAGCATGGCGGCCAACTCGATCCGCGTCACTTCCTTGCCCGGTTGGAACGTCCCGTTCGCGTAACCCTTCACCCAGCCTTGCTGCACGGCCTGCTCGATGGCGTCCTTGGCCCAGTGACCGCCGATATCTTTCAGGGCAGCCGGTACGGGGACGCTTCCTTCCTTGATCGAAATGGATACGGTAATGATCTTGCTTGCGGCAGCATTCAGCTTGGAGTCCACCAGTTTGACGTCATGCAGCGAAACGTCGGCGCTGCCCTTCTGCAGCCTCGCGAATTGAACGGAGGCCAATTGAACGGTGCCGTTGTCGCCGGCCGTTTTGCCTACCTTGGTATGCGCGATCCGGACCGTCCCGTTTCGGACGATCGGATCGACGGAGAAACCGTTCGGGCCTGCTGAGGCGCTTTGATATGAAAGCTTCTGCGCGTCGTATTTCAGCGTGAAATCGTAAGCGTACAGATCTTTAAGATGTTCTCCCGTCACGACGACCGTGATTTGATTCCCGCTGGACGTTGATTGCAGAGAGACGCCGGGGGCTGCGTCATCCGCCGACGCCTGCGTTTGCGCGGCAAACCACCCGAATACGAGCACGAGTCCGAGAATTGAGGCTAACTTTTTCAGCAATGGGCTTCATCCTTTCGAACATGCCAATCGCAGAAAACGGCATACGGCCGCCTTCTGCGATGGGTGTTGGATTCATCCTTCGTTGGTTTATTTGCCGTACCAATCGCCGATAATCATTTGGGCGACGCCGGCCAGCGCGCGGATCGTGATTTCCCCTTCATTGAAAAGATCGGCGGAGGCCACGCGGCTCCAGTTGCCGTCGGCCGATGTGATGCCGAAATATTTGGCCATGATCGACAGGTCCTGCACGGTAATTTTGCCCGTTCCCGGCACCAGCGTGATCAGCTTCGTCTTGAAGGCCGCAACCGCATTGTTCAGCGCGGCTGTCGCGGCATCAACCTGGGCTTGGGCAGCCGCGGAGCTGTTTTTCACCGAAACGGCGGACTGGATCGCGGTTTGAAACGCCGACTTGGCCGACGCCGGATACTGTCCGATCTTTTCGCCTGCGGCGGCGCGGTCGTATACGTTCTGAGCCGAAGCGATCGCCGCGTTTAAGGCGGACTTGTCCACAGGAACGGACGGCACCGGAATGACCGCGTTTTTAAAGGTATGAACGGCGCTTGTCAGCGCAGCCAGCGCCGCATTGATTTGCGTTTGGGTAGCGGATGCATCGTTGTAAACCGCGGTTGCCGCTTGAATGGCCGCAAGCAGGTCGGCCTTGGCCGCAGGCGGATATTGCCCCGGTTCGGTACCCGTTACGGCTTGATCCGCCAGTTGTTGCGCATCCTGAATGGCTGCATGAAGCGCGCTGCGGTCAGCCGTTGCCACTTGGATCTGAACGGCGGCCCCGCCCGTGTCGATGTCCTGCGAAGCGCCGTCCGAGGATACCGTAAATGCCGTCACCGACAATTCCGCGCTGCCGGCCGCATCCTCCCTCAGCTTGCCATGCAGTTGAAACAATTCGCCGCTTTCTTTGATCGCATTCGCCTCCCCGGTGCTTGCCAGCAGCAGCCGGATTTGTCCCGCTTCCGGCTTGATGCCCGCCGCCAGCAAATTCAAGCCTTCCCTGGAAGAAGCGACCGCCCCCTCGGCGAGAACGGGACGGCCTTCCTGATCGGTTTGCGTTTGAAACGTCATCTTGGACGGATCGTATTGGATCGTGACGTCCATTGCGGTAAAGGAATATGTCAACGCGCTGACGCCAACCGCCACGTCGACGGGAGCCCCCGCATAAGCGGAAGCCGGCCCCGTCATCGTTGCCGCATTGCTTTTCTCCGGGCCCGCTCCCGCCGGCCGGATATCTTCCAGTTTCAGCAGCTTCAGCTGGTAATTGTTTTTGAAGATGGACGAAATGCCGGTGATGTCGACCTTCGTTCCTTCCGGAAACGACTGCTTCAGCCTATCGGCTTGAACCCCCGTGCGGCTGTCCACGCGCACACGGTTGGTCACGCTTCCGTTGACCAGGTCGAATTCCAGCGAACCGGTAACGGTCTGGTAATTCCGTACAGTCATATTTTTCAGGGTAATCAGCTGCCCTTGATTGCTGTCGTTCACCGTATCTTGAACGATGGGGGTCGGCGCCGGAATGCCCGCCGAATCGTCCAGCTTGGCAACCTGAACTTCGTTCATCAGCTCCGCCTCGGAGTTGAAGACCGTTTTCTGGGCGGTCATTTTAATTTTGTCGCCTGCGTGGAATCCCGTTGCCGCGCTTGGATAGACATAGATGCCGGCGGTTCCGTCCTGCAAATAAAATCCCGATCCGCCGAATATTCCCGGTTCGGACGTGATGACGCCTTGTACCGTCACGTAACTGTTGTCCGCAGCGGACCTGGCGTTTCGGATCGTGGTCAGCTCCGGAATCGTCACCACCGGACCGCTATCGCCGGAACCGTAAGAGCCTGCTTTATACGTTGCAGGATCGTACCATTTATAGCCTGCAGCCGGTGTCGTCCAGGGCTCCGTGCCGGGGATTTCGGCCGAAGTCGCCGGTTCCTCGAGCGCTCCGAGCAGCGGCGTCGGCTCGTCCAGCGCAATGCCCCGGTTTTCAAACGTCTCGTAATCCTCGTGAATGGCCAGCCATTTTACGGTTTGCACGAGGAAGACGCCGTCCTGGGCTTCGCCTTTGAATCCGTCATAGGTTTTTTTCTTGCTGCCGTTGTCTTCGCGGACGTATTTCGGGCTCGCGTCCTCCACCGGCGAAGAGTCGCCGATGAACGCGGCTTTGCCTTTTCCCAGCTTGGCGATGGCCGCATACGGTCCTTCGGCTTTGCCGCCGTTTTTGTATACGCCCCCGGTCGGGAAATTTTTCTTGTCGCTGTTTTCGACCGCGTTGTTCCAGCCGGGCACGTTTTGCGGCAAGTATACGATCCCTTTGACCCGCTTCGGATCGAGGATGACCAGCGTCGAGCCGCTGTGCATTTCGACGTCGTTGACGCCTGCCGTGATGCCAAAGGATTGGTCGTATTTGACCGCATCCGTTTTGGTCACGTCGCCGACCGAATTATAGCGGAAACGGACCCCGAAGTTTTGGCCCAGCCAATCCGTGCTGGTCACGTCCCTCATCGCGCCCGATGCGGCTTCGGCGGCAGCCATGCCTTTGGTCGGGTCGCCGAAAGCTCCGCGGCGGTATCCGTTCATCACTTCGGAGGAATCCCAACGGTTCAGGTTCCGGTCGGAATTGTAATGGTCAGAGATGAAGAAAATGCTGCCGCCTTCCTTGACGTATTGCAGCATCGCGGCTTGCTCCGAGGCTTTAAAAGGAATGTTGGCTTCGCCGATGATAAACACGTCGTACGGCTTCAATTTATTCAAAGTAACGGTCGGTTCAGCGTAGGCTTGGGCGCTCATCGGGAGCGTCCGTTCCAGCGCATCCACCTGAAAGTTCGCTTCCCTTAAGCCGTCCGCAAAATCGGAAAAGGCTCCGTCGATCACCCAATCGGCGGCGCCGGCCGTCTGCCCGTGGCTTTGGTCAAACAACACCTTTTTGCCGGTTCCGTCGGGAAGCGTCGTAGGCACGCCGATATTTTCGCTGCCGGGATCGGACGGATTTGGCGTCCCGCCCCCGCTTCCGGGATCCCCGCCGCCGGACTCGCCCGATAACGTGATGGCCGTCGGGCTTTTGACGCCGAACATGCCGCTGTACGCCGTCAGCGTTCCGGTGACCTGAATCTTTTTGCCGAGATTGCCGGGATTGGTTTTGAGGCCGATCTGCGGACGGTAGCTCGCCGTCACCTGGACGTCGATCAGCTTGTCCTTGCCCGTTTCGCCGGGGGAATCCGCGATCAGCACGTTTAAGTCGTCCTGAAAACCCGAAAAAAGGAGCTTCGAATTGTAGACCTCGCCGACGATATACCCTTCGATCGTGGCGGTTTCGCCGCTGTTGTTTTTGGCGATGGCTTCGGCCACGGTAAGAACGGATGATGCCGCCTGCGCAGGCAGACCGCCAAAAAGGGCGGACAACATCAATATCATTGCCAAAAACGCACCGGCAAGCTGCCTGCCCCGGAATTGGAACGGAATGGCCGTTTTCATTTTCCCTACCTCCCCATGTTTTCTTGTCAAAATCGTCTTCCCCTTAAACGTAGCACCCCTGTATTATTGCAATTTGCTGAAAATGTAAAATTTTACACCTTATTCATAACATCGCCCCCAACCGATTGGTAGTTGGATTTTATATTAAAAATGAACGCCGCATAAGCGCCTTAATCCTTATCTTTGCAATAAAAATACAGAGGTCTCGGGACATCCGAAACCTCTGCATGTCGATGAAATCTGGGAGCGGATCACTATGGCAAATATGAAAAGCGGCGCAATCCGTCGGATTTCGTATGTTGTTGGCGAACCGGCTTTGGCCCGGAAGGCATGGACGTTTCCGACAGATCCGCGGCCAAATCGATGCGGTATAGGCCATACCCGCGAGCGTCGGTCCGCCCCGTATGCGCGATCCCCGGAAAGTCCTTCACGTATCGGGCCGCCTCGGGCGAACCTGCGAAGATGACGTTGACCGGTTTCCCGATAGGGCTGAAACTCCAGTTTTCCTCCGGTTCCGCGACGAGGCAGCCTTGCTCCGCAATATAATCGATCAGCGCCTGACGGTTTTCGTCCGCCGAGTCGAGCACCAGTTCCGCTTCGCGCAGGCCCGGCACGATGCCGCTGGACACGCGGTAATTGCTTGTGACCACGATCAACGGCTGCCCCGGGTCCACCGGGACCCCTTCATGCCGCAAGTCTTCGATCCGGCTCGCGTCCGGGTTCAGCAGCGTGCCGTCGGGGCCGTATTTTGCCGGCCGGGCGACGTTTACGCGATACGTAACGCCGCCGATCACGTCAAAGTTGAAGGCGGGAAACGCCGGGTTCAGAAGAGGCTGCTCCGAGGTTTCGTCCGGGTCGATGAGATTGTAGATTCCCGCCGAGAACTCAAGCCATTCTTTCAGGGCGGCACCGCTCAATTTGACGGCCTTGACGGTATTTTCGAACAAATACAGCTCCGAAGCGCTGCGGATGGCAATCGGTCCGGGCGGAATCTCCGCATAATCGTTCGGGCCGTTCCGTCCGGCTTTGAACGGCGACGAGGCCGCAAGCACGGGGAGATGCCGCAGATCCGGCGCAAGCGAAGCGATCCTCCGGCGGGCGTAATCCCTTTGGGCATGATTCAGCAGCTGCACGGAAGCATCCGCATGCACCAAGGAAAAATACGTATGCAAAGGAACCTCGGTCCGGCCGATGGGGGCGTTGGCATAAGCAACCGTTTGTTGATGCGCCTGCTGCAGCAGCGCGGCGATTTCGGCATCGGGTTCCGCGGACTCGCTGCCCTCCGTCCCGTCGCAAATCTCCCGTACCATCGCTTTTCCATGCACCGCCTGCCATTTTCCGTCCAGCTGCCGGAGCGTCAAATCGATGATTCCGAGCATCGCCCCGCTATATCCGGCCTGCACCGCCGGCAATCCGTTGATGGTCCCCTCCTGCCAGTCGACCGCCGGCAGCGGCGTTCCGTCCGCATGTTTAAAGGAAGCGTCCAAGGAAGCGAAATCCCTTGCCGGGAACGTCCGATGCGTATGGGAAAACGCGATGGCGTCAATCCCCGGCACCAGGCTGAGGGGCAGCACCGCGTTTTCGGCATCGTGATCCTTCAAGGATACGCCGGCGTCAAAACCGGTATGCGCCAGCGCAACAATGACGTCCGCTCCCTCCTCTTTCATAGCCGGAACCCATTCAAGCGCCGACAGGACCATGTCTTTGACCTGCACTTTTCCGGCCAAGTGGCCCTGGTCCCAGTCCAGAATTTGCGTAGGCGCGAAACCGATGAGACCGATCCGGATCTCATGCGACCGCCCCATCCCGTCTACGCAGGTTTTCGTCAAAATGACGTACGGCCGGTAGCGGTTGACGGCAAATTTCCTCCCCGCTTCCGCTTCATGCACGTATATATTGGCGTTGACGTAAGGAAAGGAAGCTCCCGCGACGACTTGGTCCAAATATTCCAACCCGTAATTGAATTCATGGTTGCCGAACGTGGCCGCATCATATCCCATCGCGTTCATGGCGCGAATCGCCGGGTGAATCCAGTCCCCCGCCTTGAGCCGGTCCGGATCGACCCGCGCGGCAAACGTGCCGAGCGGCGTGCCTTGAATCAAATCCCCGTTGTCTGTCAGCAGCGCGTTTGCTGCTTCCGCCCTGGCCCGCTTCACCAAGGTCGCCGTCCGGACCAATCCGACCGCGGCATCCTTCCGGTCCCGGTAATAATCGTAGTCCATCAAACAAGCATGCACGTCCGTCGTGGACATAATCCGCAGCTCGATGGACGGCTCGGCGTTTCTTCCCAAGCCGTCCGCCTGCGTATTCGGAATGCCATTCACGTTCACCACTCCTTTTCGCCTCTCCATTCGATCCTGGCTACGCCCATTATACCGTCCGCATATTAAACGGGGGTAAAATCGCCGATTACGGTTTTTTACCATATATAGGGACAGATTCGCGGCCGCCCCGGGACCAGAAATGCGGCGGATCGGGCGGATATTTTACGGCCAATCAACAAAAGTCGCCCTTTCCGTTAACCCTTGTTTCCCGCGCCTATGTTACGCTCATTCCTGTCGGACGGCATGCTCCGGCCGAAAAACCATAGAAAAATTCTGGAGGGGACCATCATGTTTAAAAAAGTACTTGCGATCGGCATGACGCTGGCGCTTGCAGCCAGCCTTGCCGCATGCGGCTCCAAAAGCGCCGGCAACGGCAGCGGAGACGCGGCTTCGGGCACCGCGGAAGCGGCATCTTCCGGCTATGTGCCGAAAGAGCTGAACGTTCAGTTCGTGCCGTCCCAAAATGCCGATACGCTTGAAGCCAAAACCAAACCGCTCGAGAAACTGCTCGGGGACAAGCTGGGCATTCCGGTTCACGTTACCGTATCGCCGGATTACAACACCATCGTCGAAGCGATGGCTTCCAAGCAGGTCGACGTCGGCTTCCTGCCGCCGAACGCTTACGTGCTGGCCCATGACAACAAAAAAGCGGCCGACCTTCTGCTGCAGGCGCAGCGTTACGGCATCAAGGACGAAACCGGCGAGGACACGACCGAAAAAGTCGACTTCTACAAAGCGATGATTGTCGTGAAAAAAGATTCCCCGATCCAAAGCCTGAAAGACCTGAAAGGCAAAAAAATCGGCTGGCAGAACGTCACTTCCTCCGCAGGTTACGTCTTCCCGGCGGCCGAGCTGAAAAAAGAAGGCATCGACCCGGACAAGGACGTGCAGGGCGTAACGATCAAAGGGCATGACGCGGCCATCATGGCGCTTTTGAACGGTCAGGTAGACGCCGTCGCCGTCTTCCAGGATGCCCGCAATACGGTGAAAAAGGACGTGCCCGACGTATTCGAGAAAACCCGCGTCCTCCATTACACCGCCAAAATCCCGAACGATACCGTCAGCGTCCGCAGCGACATGGACCAAAGCTGGAGGGATAAAATCAGCCAGGCATTTATCGATATTACGAACGATGAAGAAGGCGCCAAAATCATCAAGGACATCTATACGCATGTAGGTTACGCCCCGGGCGACGACAAAAACTTCGAATCAGTCCGCGAATACGCCGAGGTCGTAGGCCAGGAAATCAAGTAACGCCGACTGTTCCGGCATATCCATACCTTTCTATCGGGCAGCACCGTCCATGAAGTCGATGGCGGTGTTGTTTCCCATTGCAGACGCCGGAACGCATTTCCATTCAAACCCATTACAGAAAGTTGGTTCGCCATGATCGAATTCGATAACGTAACGAAGGTTTATGCCAACGGAACGGTTGGACTCCGCAATATCAACCTCACCATCCGCGAAGGAGAACTTGTCGTCATCGTCGGCCTGTCCGGTGCGGGTAAATCCACCTTTTTGCGGAGCATCAACCGCCTGACGGATATTTCCTCGGGAGACATCCGGGTGAACGGCCAATCGGTGACCCGCGCCTCCGGCAGCCAGCTCCGCCGCATCCGGCGCGATATCGGCATGATTTTCCAAAGCTTCAACCTGGTCAAACGTTCGACCGTCATCCGGAACGTGTTGTCCGGACGGGTCGGCTATCATTCCACGCTCCGCACCCTGCTCGGCTGGTTTCCGAAACAGGACGTGGAGCTGTCCCTTGATGCGCTGCAGCGGGTCAACATCCGGGAAAAAGCATACGTGCGCTCCGACCAGCTCTCGGGCGGGCAGCAGCAGCGCGTCTCGATCGCGCGGGCGCTTGCGCAGGAAGCCCGGGTCATTTTGGCGGACGAACCCGTCGCTTCGCTGGACCCGCTCACCACGCGCCAGGTCATGGAAGACTTGAAGCGGATCAACCGGGACATGAACATCACCACGGTCATCAATTTGCATTTCATCGACCTCGCCCGGGAATACGCGACGCGGATCATCGGCCTTCGCGCGGGGGAAGTGGTGTTCGACGGCACGCCGGAAGAAGCGACCGACGAAGCCTTTGCCGAAATTTACGGCCGTCCCGTGCAGCAGGACGAGCTGCTGGGAGGAGCATGATGAAAACGACCGTTTCTCCCGCTTCGCTGAATCCGGCCGCTTCCGGCATGGAGCCGCCGCGAAAATACAAGCAAATTGCCGGATGGATCATTCTTGCCGCCGTCATCATTGCCTGTTCGGTGCGGACGGAAGCGACCCCGTATCAGCTGATCGTCGGCTTGCCGCAAATGGGGAGCCTCCTGCAGGAAATGTTTCCGCCGGATTGGAGCTACCTGCCCACGATCTGGGGACCGATGATGGAAACCTTGCAGATCGCCATTCTGGGCACGACGCTTGGCGCTTTGCTCGCCGTTCCGGTTGCCCTGCTCTGCGCTTCCAATTTGGGCGTCAGCCGCTGGGTTTCCCTGCCGACGCGGATGGTGCTCAACTTGGTCCGTACCATTCCCGATTTGCTGTTTGCCGCCATTTTTGTTGCGGTATTTGGCATCGGGCCGTTTGCAGGCATGCTGGCGCTCGTGTTTTTCTCGTTCGGAATCATCGCCAAGCTGACCTTCGAAGCGATCGAAGCCATCGATCCCGGCCCGCTTGAAGCGATGACCGCCGTGGGCGCCAACCGGCTGCAGATCATTATGTACGGCGTCGTGCCCCAGGCTCTGCCTTATTTCATGTCCTACCTGCTTTATACCTTTGAAGTCAACGTGCGGGCAGCAGCTGTTCTCGGACTTGTCGGGGCCGGAGGCATCGGCCTGCTGCTCGACCGTTCGCTCGGCTTGTTCCGTTATGACCGGGCCGCGATCATTATTTTGCTGACGCTTGCGATCGTGCTCGTCATCGATTACGGAAGTACGATGATCCGGAGGAAACTGCTATGAAATCAAACACGACGCCCGTGACCGGAAAAGCTTCCGGCTCCGCGTTCCGTGCGCGGATTCGTTTCGCGCTGACCGCCTTGATCGTAATCGCGGTTTATTACTGGTCGATCCAGGGAATTCGTTTTGAAGGGATTCAGGGTACGGCGGGGACCGTGTCCAAGTCCATCCTGCAGGGATTCCTGCACCCGGACTGGTCCTTCGTCTATATACCGGAGGGAGAGGATTTGCTTCGGGGGCTGCTGGATACGCTGGTCATTTCCATTCTCGGGACGGTGGTCGCCGCCGTCGTTTGCATTCCGTTCGCTTTTTGGGCGTCCACGAACATGAGCAGGCGGCTTGCCGTCTCCGGCAGCGGCAAAATCGCGCTGAGCGTCATCCGCGTGTTCCCGGAGATCATCGTCGCGATTTTGTTCATCAAAGCGGTCGGGCCCGGCTCCTTTGCCGGCGTCCTCGCGCTGGGCATCCACTCGGTGGGCATGCTCGGCAAGCTGTATTCGGAAACGATCGAAAACATCGACCGCGGGCCGCAGGAAGCGTTGATCGCCTCCGGCGCCAACCGCCTTCAGGTCCTTCGTTACGCGGTGCTGCCGCAGGTGATCCCGCAGTTTCTTTCTTATTCGCTGTACCGCTTCGAAATCAACATCCGCTCGGCCACGACGCTTGGCCTGGTCGGCGCGGGCGGCATCGGGACGCCGCTGATCTTTGCGCTCCAGGTTCGGAACTGGAACCGGGTCGGCATCATATTGCTCGGCATTATCGCGCTTGTCGTATTGACGGATCTGGTATCGGGCTGGCTCCGAAAACGGATTACGTGAGCCCGCATCCGCACGTTTTTTGCAATCATTGGGCAATCCCCGAAATCCCGGCCCTAAAAAGGACTGTTCCTAGGAAATTCCCGGAGCAGTCCTTTTCGCGTTCAGACTCCATACGAACATCATTTATATCCTGCGAAGGGCTGCCGGAATGTTTTTTCGAGCAATTCGGTGGAATAAGGGATATATACGCGGGTTCTTTTACAATTTTATCCATCTGAATAAAAAAAGAAAAACGCCGCACTCCCCATGGAATACGACGTCCCCTCTTCCCGTTATCTCATTTGATCCGTTTGCTTCATGACCTGCATGTACCGGATCAGCTCCGCTTTTTGCTGCTCGATCGCCCGCACCCGTGTGGCCAATCCGGTAAAAAAGGCTTCCACGTATTCGCGCGTCACGTTCGCCGATTGCCCGTTCCAATCGCTAAGCCTGGCGTACAGGCTTCGGGCTTCCTGCTCGTCGGCCTGAATACGGGCAAGCAGCCAGCTCAGTTCCCGCTCCGCCTGCTCCAGATCGACCAGCTCTACAAGGATTTCGCTCATGTTATCCCTCCGCTTCGAAAGCTTATTGCATCAATTACGGGCCGGAAGCATCGGCCTGACGGAATTGCTCGGCCTTCGATTTGATGAACGTGAGAAACTGCGTCGTCTGCTCGACATGCCATTTCGTCAGCCCGCTGACCGAAGCGTCCAGCTGCGCCACGATCGGCTGCAGCCTGCGGCTGTGGCTGGACTGGGTATATTTCATCAGCTTTGCCCTGACCGCCTGCATATCGGAGCTGATCTGCTGGGCGTTTTGGCTCCATTTTTCGGCGACGCTTTTCAGCTCCTCCGGCGTCACGCGGATCATGCCTTTGCCCGCGCTCATGGCCGCCGCGAGTCCCGTTCCCATCGCGAGCCCGATCGGCCCCATAAAGGCGCTTGGTATCCCGAGCGCCTCGGCCAAAGACAGCGGCGCCCGCGGCGATCCTCCGACATATTCTCCGGTTTCCCCGTGATACAGTTTGTTGTCGATATATCCGTTCTCGTCGAATTTGTAGCGTTTCAGGCCATGGTAATAAGGACCGCCCAGCGTGTTTTTGATCTTGTCGATGACGCCGACCCCCTCGTTGGCATCCTCGTAGTTGGAGTCGATGTAATACGTCGAGCCGACGTGCCGGTCGTAACCTCCCAAGGTGCCGCTGGCGATGATATCGCCGGGATGGGCGTAATTGATGATTTGCGAATCGAATTCCCCGTTTTCGGCTTTGCGTCTGGCGCTGCTGGTCAAGCTCCCCATAACGGAAGGCGCGCTGAACGTGACCGCCGATAATCCGGTATAAGCCGCGGCATACTGCGCATTGGCGCCTCCAAGCGAATGTCCCGTCAACGAAAAATTCAAATCTTTGTATTTGCTTTTCATTTCATTGGCGTAATCTTCGGCCTGATACAGCTGCTTGTCGCCGTCAAAAAATTTGTCCACGGCTTTGCCGGCATCGCCCAACCAATCTTTGGCCTTGGTAATGCCCAGATTATCTTCGACTTGCTGCACCTTGTCGTCCCAGGGCATTTTAACCTCGAAGCTTTTGTCCAATTTCCGATCCAGCTCCCGCAGGCCGATGCCCCCGTCGGTCACGTAGTCCGGCAACGCATCCTTTAACGGTTTGCCGCCTTCCGTTCCGCGGTAAGCGATGACCGCCTGCTTCGTTTCCGGGTTGTAAAACGTGACCGCGTCAAACCCCGAAGAATCGTCGTTGGCAGCATCCTCCAGCACTTCCCAGCCCGGCAGCTCCTGCGGCTTGCTCCCTTTTTTCAAATCGGAGTAGGCGAGATCCGACATGGTTTTATACATTTCGTCCGTGATTTCAGATCCTTTGCTCAAACGTGCTCCTCCCCCCTCGGTTCATCCGAACGTGACCGCGTCCTAGTTGGACGCATCCTTTTTCGCGAAGGGATCGATCCCTTTGGCGCGAATGGCCTTTTCAAGCTCCGGGCTCATGACGAAGTTGGTCGTTTTTTTGTCCTCGTAATCGACCGCGATGTTGAAGCTTTCCTCCGGCTTGCCTTTGACGTGGCCTTTCATCGTAATTTTTGGCGTTATGTATTCGTCCAATTTTTCCTGATCCGTGATTTCCACGTCCAGTCCGTATTCATCCTTGAAATACTGGATGGCGAGGTTTTTGGCCTCCTGCATTTGGCCGTCGTTTTCCGATTTGTTCACGCTTTGACAACCTCCCAATAAAACGATCGTAAACAGCATAAGAGCGATAGACCGGAATAAGCGAGAAATAACCATCAGTCCTCTCTAACCCTTTTTCTAAAAAATTAAACATGATTCCCTACCATTAATCCAGTTTCTTGAAAAAATCAGGAAATTATGACCACTCGCAGCCGAAAAACAAGACCTAAAGTCCATATTAAAATCGGCCTAATTTCCATCGTATGAGCCTATGGGCGGCCGGATGACATTTCGCAAAAACCCTTGCGGAAGGACCAAGTCGTCGTTCAAGCAAACCTTAACACATGATTTGTCTGCAGCGCCCCCCGCTTCCGCACAAAAAAAGCCGAGGAAACGATTCCTCAGCTCATGTTTTTGCCGTAATAAATTTCATCCATCTCCTGCGTGATCCGTTCCGTGATTTCCTTCTGCTCCCGTTCGCTTAATCCGTCCTTGGTATATCCGAACAAATAGTTGTCCAGGTCGAACTTTTTCAGCTTGCATTTGGTATGAAATATATGCTCCGGGTAGACGTTGACGTCGATCATGTGGTAGAGGTCTTTGACGTTATCCGGGATGTAATTCTGGATCGAATTGATGTCGTGGTCGATAAACAGCTTATGCCCCGTAATATCCCTCGTAAACCCCCGCACCCGGTAATCGATCGTCATGATGTCGGTGTCGAAGGAATGGATCAAATAATTCAGCGCCTTCAGCGGCGAAATTTCCCCGCAGGTGGATACGTCGATATCGGCACGGAACGTGCTGATCCCGTCATCCGGATGATATTCGGGGTACGTGTGGACCGTAATGTGGCTTTTGTCGAGCGACATGACGACCGATTCGGGCAGCGGCCCCGGCGATTCCGCATACGACTCCTTCGGCACCTCCACCACGGGCCCCTCCGATACGAGAATCGTGACGCTCGCGCCTTGGGGGACGTAATCCTGTTTGGCGATGTTCAGCACATGGGCGCCGATAATGTCCGAAACCTGTTTTAAAATGGCCGTCAAACGTTCCGCGTTATACTGCTCGTCGATATATTCAAGGTACGCTTCCCGCTCATCCTTGGTCCGGGTATAGCAGATATCGTACATGTTGAAGGCCAACGACTTCGTCAGATTGTTGAATCCATGCAGCTTGACGTGCTGCTCCGGTGCTGCCATGCATCATTCACCTCGCTGTTTCTTTTCAATGCCTAATATTCCCTGATCCAGCCCGGATATCCGTGACGGACGGTCCTTCTATTACATTTCATTACCCGAATTCCTCCGTTTCAACCCTTCCGGCCGTCTCGTCCAACGCCAAAAACCGCCCCGCAGTTTGCGGGACGGCTTCGATGGCGCCGTTTTACGGGGCAGGTGCATTGCATCCGCCTGCTTCATCGACGGGAGAGAAGGACGGAATGCAAGGGCTGCCCTTTTCGTTATGGCAGTTTCGGCGTGTTTTGCGGAACCGTTCTTGCTTTCGTTGCTTGTTCGAAGGCATAAGCCAGGTTCAGCAGCTTTTGTTCGCTGTATGCCGGTCCGAAGAATGAAATGCCTACCGGCACGCCCGCTTCCACGGTACCCGCAGGGACGGTGACTTCAGGGAATCCGGTTGCCGACGCAACGTAACTTGCAGCGTAGGTGTCGTACGCGGTACATACGTAGGTCGGGTCTTCTTTGTCGAACCGGTTGGATGCCGGGCAGGACATCGTCGGGAATACGATCGCATCCAGCTTGTTCTTTTTCATGATGTCCATGATTTCTTTGCGCGTTTTGGGAATTTCTTGGTGCACGAGTTTTTTGTATTCTTTCGAATTCAACGTGTCGGCTTTGGCAAGTGCCGTTTTGAGGCCTTCAAGACGTGCCGGGTTGACCGGCGTCGCCGAATTCATCACCTCGGGCGACTCGCTGATGGCGATGACTTCCTGCAGCGTTTTCGGTCCGCCGGCAGGCAGCATGCCCAAATATTTTTCGAATTGGGTTTTGAATTCCGCATCGCCTACAGGCCCGAGAATCGGCGTCCACAAATATTTCGTCTGGGCGGAATACGATACCGGCACGGCGACGGCTCCCATGCTTTGCATTTTGGCGATCGCTTGTTTCGTGATGGAATCGACCTCGGCATTGTCGCCGAAGAAATCGGTGGCTACGCCGATGCGCGCATGCTTCAGCGAGGAAGCATCCAGGGATTTTGCGTAATTCTGCACGACACGATGGGCGGTTTGGGTTGCTTTGTCGTTTTTGTCCGTTCCCGCCATGACGCTCAGCACGATGCCGGCGTCCTTCACGCTTCGCGCCAGCGGTCCCGTCACGTCAAGCGACAGGGCGGACGGCACGACGCCGCTGCGGCTGGTCAGCCCAAGCGTCGGGCGAATGCCCACAAGACCGGTAACGTTGGCCGGGCCGCGAACCGAACCGGACGTATCGGTTCCCAGACCGAAAACGGCAAAGTTGGCCGCGACCGCCGCGGCGCTGCCGCTGCTGGAACCGGAAGCGTCGCGGTTCAGGTTATACGGGTTGAGCGTCAAGCCTCCCATCGAGCTGTATCCCAATCGGCCGTAGGAAGCGGCAAGCTCGGACATGTTCGTTTTGGCGATGACGATCGCCCCTGCGTCGATCAATTTTTGCACGGTAAACGCGTTTTTGGACGGGTAGTCGTTTTTCAGGGCTACCGATCCGGCCGTCGTCGGCATGCCGACCACGTCGAAATTGTCTTTGACGACAAACGGAATGCCGTGAAGCTTGCTTCTCGGCCCTTTCGTTTTGCGCTCCGCATCCAGCTTTTTGGCGGTCTCCAAGGCTTTGTCGTTGACCGTAATGATGGAATTGATGGCGGGACCTTGCTTGTCGAAGGCCTCGATGCGTTTCAGATAGTATTCGACCAGCTCCTCGGAAGTGATTTGGTTCGTATCCAAAGCGTTTGCGATTTCGTCGATGCTTTTTTCGAACGGATCAAACGCCGGTTTTTCTGAAGCTTCCGCGTGTGCTTGGTTCCATGGCAGCAGGGCCGTCACGAGCAAAATGGCCAGCAGCGCTTTGAAATGAAAATGCTTTTTTCTCACGTTGTCATACCTCCTGATGTCTTTTGTCATTGGCCGTAGTTCTTACAGCATGATTTCTCTCCCAACCTATTTATCGTTATTTACCTACGTTTATTGAATAGCAATAGACAAAAGTCCTGATTATCCGATGCGTTTTTCGACAAAATTTAACAAAACTTCGATACCTGCCGATATATATCCCAGAGAGAAAAATATTCATGCTTAAAACACAGGGATGTTGCAAGATTCGAAATTTGCGGCTTCCTGCACATGGAGGAGAGAAACAACTTGAGAAAGAAATTGCAGTGGAATTTAAAGATGCAGTTCCTGGTCACGATGGTGGCGCTTGTCCTGCTGTCCACGTTGTCGCTGGGTTTTGCCATCAACCAGAAAGTCACGGGGGACATGGAGAAGAATTTCTACGACGCGACCCGGAAGGAAATCATGCAGGTCAGCGGAGCCATGAACCTCTATTTCAGCACCGTCAACGAATCGGTCGAATATTTCGCTAAAAACCCGCTCGTGCAGCAAATCGACGGTTCGATTACTTCATACGTCAACGCGGTAGGCAAAGACGGAACGATCCAAATGACGCCTTCGCAAAAGCCCGGGATCGAATCGGAAATATACAATCTGTATGTGAACTACGCCAAGACGCATCCGAGCATCTCCTACATTTATCTGGGCACGAAGGAGGGCGGATACATCCAATGGCCGGAGGGAACCTCCAAAGACAAATACGATCCGAGAACGAGAGCATGGTATACGCAGGCGATCGAAAATCCGGATAAGGTCAAACGTACGGGCGCATACGCTTCGTTTACAGGCAACGTGCCGATCGTGAGCTCTTCGGTGACCATTAAAGACAAAGCAGGCAACGTCGTGGGCGTTCAAGGCGTGGACGTCAGCCTGGAGGCGCTCACCCAAACGATCAACAACATTAAAATCGGGGAAACCGGCTACGTCATTCTGACGGATGAAACCGGAACGATTCTGGCGAATCCTAAAAACCCGGAAACGAATTTCAAAACGCTGAAGGATTTGAACGTCAAAGCGTTCGCCGATATCGACAAGATGACGGACAAGCATTTCGAAGTCTCGTTGAACGGCAAAAGCTACACCGTCAACGTCTACGTTTCGCCGGAAACGCACTGGAAATACATCGCGATGATGGACAAAAGCGAGATCGCCGAGTCCACGAAGGAAATCCAGCGCATCATTTATTTGGTCATGCTCATCATCGTGGTCATCGTCATTGCGATTTCGCTGTTTATTTCGAGGGCGATCGCTAAACCGCTGAATGCGTCGGTGCATTATTTGCAGCAAATCGGCAGCGGCAACCTGGCGACCGAAATTCCGGAGTCGATGCTGAAAAAAGGCAACGAAACGGGGGCCATGCTCAGGGCGATCAATGCGATGAAAACGGACATTCAAGAGATGATCGGCAAAATTTCAGGTTCGGCGCACATCGTTTCTCAATCGGCGCTCAACCTGAAGGACAGCATGGACCAGACGCAAAAAGCCTCTGCGCAAATTACCGAATCGATCATCCAGCTCTCTTCCGCGGCAAGCGACGAGGCGAATACGGTAATGATGGGATCCGAAAAAGTCGAAGAGCTCGGGGGTGCCATCGATCGGGTCACCGCCTCGACCCAAGAGATTCTCGAATTGTCCCGCCGGACCGGGGAACTGAATCAGCGCGGCATCGTTATTGTTCAGGAGCTTGTCGGCAAATTCAACAGTACGCTCCAATCTTCGGAGGAAACGGCCCAAGCCATTTCCCAGGTCAGCGGCAGCGCCGGCGAAATCAGCACGATCCTCGACACGATCCTGGAAATCTCGGCGCAAACGAATCTGCTGGCGCTGAACGCGGCCATCGAAGCTTCAAGAGCCGGCGAACACGGCCGGGGTTTTTCGGTGGTCGCCGCGGAAATCCGCAAGCTCGCGGAGCAGTCCGCCGCAGCCGTCAAAAATATAAGCCATATCATTTCAAGCGTAAACGGTCAAATCTCGAATGCGGTGGAAGCCATCGGCACTTCGCGCGAGCTGTTTTCCGACCAAGAGCAGGCCGTGAGGGAAACCGAATCGATCTTTCATGAAATCATGGTCTCGGTCAACAGCCAGATGAATAAAACGACGGAAGTGGACGAGCATATCCAGGTCATGGTGGAAAAACGCCACGAATTGACCGACGTCTTCACCAATATTTCGGCCATTACGGAAGAAAACGCGGCCATTACGCAGGACGTATCCGCCGCGGCCGAAGAGCAGCTTGCCACGATCGAGGATGTCGCCGGCTATCTGACCCAGCTTAAGGGCCTGTCCCGCGACCTTGAAGAAAATATTAAAAAATTTACGATCAACAAATAAAGGATTTTCGGTTCGTTTTCCATAAAAAAGGCCCGGTTCGAGCATCGCTCGATCCGGGCCTTCATATTTTTAGCCGATCACGTATTCGCGGTAGCGATCATAATCCTTTTGTCTGCATTCAAGCGTAAGGCGGGTCCCCTCGTTTTCATATTCGGTCGCTTGAATGTCCGCGTGCTCGTTTAGATAAGACACCACTTGGCCTTGGTCATAAGGAATCAGCATTTCGCACCGGACGTAATCCTTGAAAATGAAGCTTTTAATAAGATCAACCAGCTCGTCGATGCCGATTCGCGGTTTTGCCGCCAGATATATCCCGTTTTCCTGCACCTCCGGAATGTTCCGGCCTGCCAAATCGCATTTGTTGTAGGCAAAAACGGTCGGAATATCCGTAACGCCGATGTCCTTCAGCGTATTTTCCGTGATTTCGATCAGCTGCTCGTATTTTTCGTTGGCATAATCCACGACATGGATCAGCAAATCCGCCTCGGCCACCTCCTCGAGCGTCGAACGGAAAGCTTTGACGAGATGATGCGGCAGCTTGCTGACAAAACCGACGGTGTCGGTGAGCAGGAAGCTTTTGTTGTCCTCGAGCTGAATGTTCCGCACGGAGGTTTCGAGCGTGGCGAACAGCATATCCTTTTCGAACACGCTTTTTTCTTCGGCGCTTCCCGCCGCCCCGAACCGCTCGATCATGGCGTTCATGATCGTCGATTTGCCCGCGTTGGTGTAACCGACAAGCGAGACGACCGGCAGCTCGTTTTTCTTGCGCTTTTTGCGCTGCGTCTGGCGCTGGAACACCAAAGACTCGAGTTCTTTGTTCAGCGCCGTTATTTTTTCCTCGATCCGGCGGCGGTCCAGCTCCAGCTTCGTTTCCCCCGCCCCTCTGTTTTTCAGGCCGACGCCGCCGCTTTGCCGCCCCAGCGATTCGCGCAGACCTACAAGACGCGGCAGCATGTACTGCAGCTGGGCCACCTCGACCTGAAGCTGAGCTTCGCGCGTTTTGGCGCGTTTTTCGAATATGTCCAGAATGAGGATCGTCCGATCGATGACCTTGCATTCCAGGTCGGCTTCGAGGTTCCGCAGCTGGGAAGGGGAAAGTTCGTCGTTAAAAATGATCAGGTTGGCTTCGAGCCCTCTATACAAACCTGCGAGCTCCTCCACTTTGCCCGTGCCGATGTAGTGGGATTTGTTGACCCGCTCCATGTTTTGCGTCAGTTGGCCCACGACCTCGACGCCGCAGGCTTCGGCCAGGTTGCCGAGCTCTTCCATCGAATAGTCGAAATCCCGCTGGTTGTTCAAATTGACGCCGACGAGCACGGCGCGTTGATCGATCGTTTCAAGCAATTCAGGTTGTTTCATATAGGAATCCCTCCAAGTGATTATTATTGGCGAAAAAACGCAAAAAACCGCAGGCTGCTGCCTGTGGTTCGGGACGAACGGAGAAACAAGCGGCTGCCCGGCGGTCTGCCGCATGCCTAAAAAAGCCTAAAAGGCCTTGGATTCGCATCGATCCGTTTAAGTTCAGGAAAACAGCCGCGAATGCAGCCGTAAAGCGTACCTGAAAACAGCAAAGGAGGGGCTTTCGAAGCCTCTCCTTTGCAACCCTTGCGCGCCTCAGCCTGAAACAGCCTAGACGGCACGCGTATGAAGATATTGGGTTCATCCGAAGATATGCATACCAATCCCGTTCGCCCTGCACAGCGCAGAGCCTTTGAGCACTATTCAATTAGCGGCACAAAGAGAAAAAACGGAATTTAATATTAATCATAACTTCGCGAACCCTCCGATCATTCTAATTGTTTCCATCTTAACACATGATGGCCGTTTTCACAATCACAAAGTTTTGCGGTAGGTGAGCCAGGCCTACGCCCCCCGGCTCACCGTCGTCCGGTCCCTGCCGTTTTCTTTGGAATGGTACAGCGCCTCATCCGCCCGCATCACAAGCTGTTCGGCGGAATGGCCATGGGCCGGAGATGCCGAAATGCCGGCGGATATCGTAATCGGTTGCCCGGTCGGGCTTTTCGTCACGGCCAGCTGCTCCCGCAGCCGGTCCGCCAAATCTTTGGCCCGGCCCAGGCCGCAATGCCTGATCAGGATGCCGAACTCCTCGCCGCCGTAGCGGAAGCAAACGTCTTCTTCGGAGGCGACCAGCTGCATCAGGCGCGCCAAATAGCGGAGCACTTCATCCCCTATGACATGTCCGTACGTATCGTTCACCTGCTTGAAATGGTCGATATCGATCAAAATGAGCGCAAACGGCACGTTGCTCTTCAGCCAGCCGGCCAGCACGCTATCAAATCCCCTGCGGTTGACAAGACCGGTCAGTTCATCGATGTTGACCTCATGCCGCAAATGCGTCAAATCCTGGTTCATGTTTTGCAGCGCAATCTTGACGCTTTGCGATAACAACCTGACCTCGTAATAAGAAGAATCTATGTCGGGAATGTCTTCGGCAGGCACCGGCTTCAAGGTCGCCTCATCCGAAAATTTCGCCAGCGTATGAAGCGGCTTGGCAATCCGGCTTGCGACCCACCAAGCGAGGACCAGAATCAAAATCAGGAAAGGCAGCGAAAACAGCAGCATTCGGTTGACCAAATGACGCAGCGGCTTGTCGATGACTTCATACGGCGTTTGCGAAATGATCCCCCAGGAGCTGCTTGGCTCGTATGCATACCCCGCCAGAAAAACCCGGCCCAAGGTATTCGTGACCTTTTGGGAGCCGCTCTCGCCCGACACCACTTTCCGCACGACTTCATTTTGAAGGACCTGCTGCCCGACGCGCCTTTGTTCCGGATGGAAAATCAAATCCCCGTTTTCCTCCACGACGTACACGTAAGTGCCGTCGCCGAAAAAATGCTCCTTGAGCATCGTGCTCAGCACGTTTTTTTCCTCCAGGTAAATGGTTCCTCCCACGAATCCTTTATAGTTCCCGTTCTTATCAATGATCGGGGCCGATATGAGAATGATCAGCCGCCCCGTCGTTGCGCGGTAAGGTTCGGAAACGAAAGGTTTTTTCATGGTTACGGCCTTCATGCTCTGTTCGGAGGAAAGCTTGTCCCCCACGATGACTCCCGTCGTGTGCGGACTGATCGCCCGGACCACCCGGTTGTGGTCGGCAATGAGGATCGAGTTGAAATATTGGGTGTTTTCCTGGAACAGATCATCGAACATCTGGGGAGTGATGCTGCCATCGCGGCCGGAAATGTCGGCAATCGCCCGGATGTTTTCCTGCATCGTATTCAGCAGCTCGCTCGTATTGGACGCAAGCTTTTTCGAATACGCTTCGTTTTTGCTCAAATAATTGTCGATCAAGGAAGTACGGTTAACCTGCACGGCAGACGTAATGCTTGTCAGCATCGTAAGCAAAATCGCCGTGATGACCAGCAGCGAAATGGTAAACCGAAGTGTGATTCCTTTTTTGATAACATGCCTCAAAGTGTCTCATCCCGCCTGCTTCTTAAATGTGGAAGATCCTGTCTTCCGTGTCCTAAAGCACATTATACAACAGAGCCTCGTCGCGAATATATAAGAATCGGAAATTGCTTTACGGGATACGGAAAAAAGCTTTGGTCGTCTGGAGCGTGCCGCTGGCGACCTCTTCCACGTCCTTTCCCATGCAGGAGGCGATCACCCGGGCAATATGGGCAAGAAAAGCGGGCTCGTTCCTTCCGTCCTTCGGCTTCGGTCTGAGGTCCCGCGGCGTAAGATAAGGCGCATCGGTTTCGATCATGAGGCGATCCAGCGGAATTCGCTGCACAAGGTCGCGCAGATGCCGGCCGCGCCGCTCGTCGCAAATCCAACCGGTAATCCCGATATGGAAGCCCATATCAAGATACGCCTCAAGCTCTTCCCCCGACCCGGTAAAACAGTGCACCACCGATTTGGCGATCATGTCCGGATAATCCCGCATGATGGCGGCAAAATCGGCATGCGCATCCCGTTCATGCAAAAACAGCGGCATTCCCAGCTCTTCCGCCAATTCGACCTGCTTTCGGAACCATTCGCGCTGCACGTCCCGCGGCGAAAAATCCCGGTTGTAATCCAAACCGCATTCGCCGATGGCCACCACCTGGGGCAGCGACGCCAGCTCGCGCAGCCGGTCCAGCGTGCCGCTTTCGCATTCCTTCACGTCATGGGGATGGACGCCCGCCGTCGCATACAGCTTCCCGGGACGAAGTCCCGCATACCGCGCGGCTTCCTCGCTGCTTCTGACGCTGGTTCCGGTGATGATAAGCGGGAAAACCCCCGCCTCCTCCGCCCGTGCGACGACTTCCTCGCGATCCTTATGGAACGAGCGGTTCGTCAAATTGACTCCGATATCTATCATTTGCGGATGCATGTTTTCTCCTCCATTTTCCATAACATTTTCAAAACCGATTGAGGTATAGTATATTATATAAACAAGAACAAACGTTCGCAATCAAGAGGTGGATATCCTTGGCCAAAAAAATATACGAAACCCAAACCGTCAAACAAACGCTGAACAAGGTGCAGGCAAAAAGCATGCCCTTCGACTGGTCCATCAATCCCTATCGCGGCTGCGCCCACGGCTGCAGCTTTTGCTACGCCAGAGCTTTCCAATCCTTTATCGGACGGGAAGCGGACGATGATTTCCAAAACCGGATCATGTTAAAAACCAACGCGGCCGAAGCTCTGGATGCCCAGCTGTCCAAACTGGCCCAACGTTTCAGCTACGATATCGGCGAGCTGCAAAACCATGTCGGCCTCGTCGTGTTGGGGACGGCGACGGACCCTTATCAGCCGGTGGAAATCAAGGCGAAAATTACGCGTGCTTGCCTCGAGGTCCTGGCCAAATACCGGATCCGCACCAGCATCACCACGCGTTCGCCGCTCATTTTGCGCGATCTTGACCTGCTCAGCCGGATGAATATCGATTCGGTCAACATCAGCTTGAATTCGCTGGACCCGGCGGTCATCCGGATGATGGAACCCGGCGCCCCGCTGCCTTATAAAAGGCTGGAAGCCATGCAAAAGCTGTCAGCCGCCGGCGTGCGCGCCGGGCTGTTTATCGCCCCCATCCTTCCCTTCCTGACGGATTCCCGGGAAAGCCTCGAGCAATTGATGACGGCGGCCAAGGATCACCGCGCCTCGTTTGCGATGACCTCGCTTCTTCGGTTGTCCCCGGACGTGAAAGGCTGGTTTCTGCACATGCTGCAACAACATGAACCGGAGCTGGTCCCCCGCTACAAAAGCTTGTTTCAAGGCGCCTATCCCGATCCCCGCTATGCGGATAAGATCAAGCTGCTCGCAAGGGAGCTCAAGCAAAAACTTCAGCTGTACGACGATGAGCCGGAGAAGCGGGACGCCTCTTCCCCTGCGGCCGTAGCGGCCGTCCCGGCTTCTTCATGGATGCCCGGCTCGCCGCTGCCCGGGCCTGAGGTGGAACAGCTCAGCTTCCCGTTCTGAATGCACGGAAGGCCCCGTGCAGCGCACAGGGCCCTTCTCTCGTCCTATCTAAGGTCTCTGGCCGGAATCGATCCGTTCCAATTGTCGTTCCAGCTCGGCCTGCTCGTATCGTGACAATCCCCCGTTGGAGGAGCCGATATAGAGCTCGCCCCCGGCGCTTTGATTGACAAGTCCTTCGATTCCGTTCCGGTAGCGGGCTTCGGCGAAATCGACGCGCTGGTTCGGCAGCCTGCCCAGCACGCTGCCATCTTCTTTGCGCAGCACGAGCAGATCGGAGCCGTAACCAAGCAGGAGATGCCGCGAAAGCACGGCAAAGCGGGTTTTGGCCATCTCATCCATCGCGTAGGGGCTTGAGGATTCGCGGGAGGTGACGGGCATCTGCCACAAAAGCGTCCCCTTCTCCCGGTCGACGGCTGCAGGCCTTCCGTCCAGCACGACGTACAGCCGGTTTCCGTCGATCATGCCGTTTGCAGCCTTGCCGGGCAACGTCCATAGGCTGCGCCGCAGGACAGCGTCATAAAAAACGGTTTCCTTGACTTTGGAATGGTCGAAATCCCCCGTGCCTTCTGAACGCTGCACCAAAAGATATCTTGAGTCATTGGTTGCTTCGAAGCGCTCCTGCGGTTTCCACGGATATTTGCCAAGCACCTTCCCGTTTTCGGTATTCAGCAGCATCCATTCGCTGCCGATCAGGAACCAGCGGCTCGCGTCATGCCCCAGCGGCTGCCGGAGATTTCCGTAACCGAAGTACGGATTCCCCTGAGGATCCTGCTGCACGGCTCCGGCTCCCTGCACGCTCCACTTCTCTTTTCCGCTCAGCGGATCCAGCGCCTTCAGTTTCGAGCCGTCCTGCAGCAAAATGCAGGGATCTTCCGCCCCGGTTTCAAGGACTTGCTGTTTGCCCGTCAGCGCTCGGTTCCACCGCTGTTTGCCCGTCGCACGATCAAGCACGCTGAGCACCTCGGAAGCTCCGTTCGAAGCTGTCTGCTGCAACAGAATGGCGCCTTTGACTGCATGCATCCGAATCTGGCGTTCCTTCGGCAGGCTTTTCTCCCATACGACCTTCCCATCCCGCAAACGGAATTCACGGATGCGGCCTTCATACTTTTCCCGTCCGGGGTCGTATTCGGTATACACCGCAGCCGTGCCGCGGGAAGCGTCAAGCGATGCTCCAAACATCCCGAATCCCGCATCCGCTTGCCACAGCTTCTTCCCCGTGTCCCGGTCCACGGCATAAATGGAAGACGCGTAATGCATGCCGCTGAATCCGCCGTCGTCGCCGTTGACAAGCAGCACGTCGCCGGTTGCGCCGATCAGATAGGCATAATTCAAATTCCCTTGGTTGCGCCATGCCGGCTTGACGTCCATCGTCGACGGAATCGGCATCGTTAGGAAATCGTATGTAAACCGGTAGTCGCTCCCCGCCGTCCTGTTGAGCTCCAGCCTCCCGTTTGCCGGGAGCATCCACTTCCAAGCCGCAAGCTTGCCCTCGGGAGAGAAGGTGACCGTGAACCGGGCCTGCGGAAGCTCGTAGCGCCAGGTCGTTCCCAGCCGCATCGGTTCGTGCGTTTCCGCGAGATTGGCCGAACGCTCCCTCACGTCGGGCGTCCCCAGCAGCTGCTGAACTTTGGAGGCGGCATCGCCTTCTTCCAGCAGCATTTCGGTCAAATTCCTTGCAAAGTCAACCGGCACGGCGGACCCCCGGCTTAAAATCCCTTTCGGGATCGCGCTTTTGGAAGCAACCGCTTTCGCGTTCACCCATAGAAGCACGGGTCTGTACATCTGATCTTCCCCATGCCATGCCCGGGGGCTGACCATCACGGCCGTCCAATCCTTCCACCCGGCCAGCGCAATGAACCGCGCGCCTTGTCCGGGAGGCGCCCATTTCAAGCTGCTCCCCGGGGTGAGCGACAGCTCGGCATCGGGATGCAGGGTGACGTAAGCCGGCTCCGTTTCCACGATGGACTTGGCCGCGTCGGTCGTATACCAGCGGGGAATCCAGCGGCTGTTCTCGGAATCCGTGGCTGCCGCGGCCAGATCCCCGCCCAGGGAGTCGGCCGGTTGGCCGTCGCCGCTTTCCGCGGGTTCGACGTATGCCCATTCTCCGGCGAGCCCGTAATCGGCCGCTCTCAGATCCTCCCACCGGGAAGCAGAGGTCGGCTTCGCGTCAAAATAAGGCGTTTTATACCGAAAAAACAGCTTGATGGCAGGCTGATCCTGCTTTGCCGCATAGGCTTGAGACGATGCCAACCAACCCGCACTGCCCGGCACGCCCGGCAGCAGCGCGGAGGATACGGCCAGCACCGCAACCCCGGCCAACAGCTTTAAAGGCTTAAATCGCATCCTCGGAACCACCTTTTCAATAGATTCCCATTGCCATTGAGACAGCTAGCGAATGACGCATGACGAAAAAAAACCTCCCGCATGACGATTCAGGACGAACGTTCGCAAAGTTCCGCCAAAGACCGGAGCACATATTGGATCAGTTCAGGCAGATCTCCCATCTGTTCCTCGTCGATTTTCCGCTGGAACCTCAGTTCCGCCTTATTTTCATAGCCGCCACTGGCGGCCCCGTAGACGCGGGTCAAGGTTTGCACGAGCGGAATATCCGGCCAGATCGTTTTCAAAATCCGTTCGATCTCCCCGCATTCCGTCTCCGCTTCCGTGACGTTCATCCCGAAGCCGATCTTTAGCCGGCATCCCGGCCGGGCGTCTTCGATCTCCAAAATTTCGGCGGACAAATCGGCAAGGGAAGTTGCCAGTCGGATCTCCGCAAAAACCTCCGGCCTTCCCGCCAATTCGAACCTGATGGCAAACTCCCGGGACATGACGGACATTTCAAGCCGATCGTCGCGGCCGATGATCCGGATCAGGCCGTCAATGTTATCGAGATCGTACAGCTGATTTTCAAGGGCCACCTTAAGATTTTCGAAAATCGTCGGGTCGAACATTACCATAAGTCGGCCGCGTATTTCAGTCCAATCTGCTTACGCGCTTCCTCCATCACCTCGGCGACCGCAAGCGACGTTTCGTGGGAATTGATTTTGCTGCAGCGCTTGCCGCGGCAAATCATGCGGATGAATTCCTCCAGCTCGTAATACATCGATTCATGGATTTGCTGCTGGGTCAGGTTCTCCACGCTGCCGTCCCGGTACTGGATTTTGACGTCGTACGGCTGGTTGATCCGGTCGATCACCATCGTTCCGTTTTCCCCTTGGATTTCAGCAGGCAGGAACGAGTCCGATATTTTCGAATACATGACGACCGCATCCATTTCCGGATAACGCATAATGACGCTGCCTTCCCCGTCCACGCCGGAAGAAAGCATGACGCCGAACGCTTTGACTTCTTCCGGTTTGCCGAACAAGGACACCAGCGGATAGATGCAATAAATGCCCAAATCCATCAACGCGCCGTTCGAAAATTCCGGATTGAACGCGTTCAGCACCGTTCCCTGCTTAAACGCGTCGTAACGCGAGGAGTATTGGCAGTAGCTGGCAAAATAACGCCGCACTTGGCCGATTTTGTACAGATTGTCCTTCATGATTCTGAAATTCGGCATGAGCGTGGATTTCATCGCTTCCATCAGCACCACGTTGTTGGCCTCGGCCGCCGCAATCATCCGCCGTACCTCGTCGCTGTTCGAGGCAAGCGGTTTTTCGCACAGCACATGTTTGCCGTGGTTCATGAATAAAATCGCCTGCTCCGCATGAAACGAATTCGGGCTGGCGATATAAACCGCGTCAATGCAATCGCTTGTCGCCATGGCGTTCAAATCGGTATACACCTTCGGTTCGCCGAACTGGGCCGCAAACTCGCGCCCCTTTTCCTCCGTGCGGGAATATACCGCCGTCAATTCGAAATCGTCGTTCTCCGCAGCGGCATGAAGAAAACGCTCCGTAATCCAGTTGGTGCCAATCGTTCCGAATCGGATCAATCCAATCATTCCTTTCCCCAAAAATATATCAGGATATTGCATGAATCATTCCCTTTTAGCAGCCTGAGGCCAAGCCTCAGCCGATCTCCGGACCCGCCGCATCGTCCCAGCCGGACGTTTCCTCGTCCGCCAGGTTTTGAATATCTTCGGTGCTGATGCTCAGGTAACCGTATCCTTCCTCCTGCTGCAGCTTTAAAGCGCGTTCCTTGTAAAACCTGGCGCTGCTGCCTTCGCCCGTCTCCTCGTCATAGACCAGAAGGATGCCGTCGGTTTTGCGGAACAGCAGGTCGTCCCTGGCCCTGAATTGCCATGGCCCGCTGTAAGGCTGGCGGCTGACCGCCCCATAGTAGTCGATTCCCTGCAAAATCCGGTTGTAGTATTCCTTTTTGTCTTCCTTCCAGTTCTCTTCGGGATGTTCAAAAGCCGTTATGATGGCCACTTTCAGGTCGGGGTAGTCCCGCTTCAAGCCAATCGCCGCTTCGCAGGCCCATAAATCGACGCCGTATTGCCCGGGCGAAATGACCCATTCCAACCCTTCCTCGGCCAGCTGGACGAGCTTGGCGGTTACGGCTTTTTGGATATACGCGATTCCCGGATGCTTTTGCCCGAAAATGTTCAGCTCATGCGCGCGATATCCCGTAACCAGCACATTTTTCATCATAAACCCCTTAATTCCGCGTAAATTCTGCCTTGCTGCGGGATTTCTGCAAAATCCTCTATGATTGCTTTCCTCCTATCATACCCCGATTCTTTTGGTGATTTCCACTGGTATATCGGAGAATAAAGCAAAAAGAGCCCTGCATTTCCCTATGGAAACGCAAGGTTCTTGAATCGTTACAGCGAGATTTTCACTTCAGCGTTCATGCCGGGCAGCACCTTGGACGACGCCTGGTTGATCGAGATTTTGACGGGAATCTTCTGCGTCACTTTCGTGTAGCTGCCCGTCGAGCCCTGCTGCGGCAGGACGGAAAATACGGAATTTGTCGCATATCCGATCGATTTGACCTCGCCTTCGAAGGTGGCGTCCGGATCGCCGTCGACCGTAACGTCCACGCTTTGGCCGATTCGAACGTCCTTCAGCCGGGTTTCTTTGATGTTGGCGATGACGTACAAATGATCCATGTCCGCTTCCTGCGCCAGCACCTGGCCGGCCTGCACCGGCACGCCCGCACGCGCGTCGTTTTTAATGATTTTGCCCTTCATCCGCGAGCTGACAGGGATCGTCTTCGTGCCGTCGGACACGCCGCCGACGATGCTTTTGTCGCTTACGTCGACCCCCTCCTGTATGTTCCAGCTTGTCAGCACCCCTGGGGCGGGAGCAACGACGGGCATCATGTCGGCAGCCACGACAGCGTCCTCCGTTTTGATGAAGTTGGCTTTTTCGTAATAAAAATAGGCGCCTGCTCCTATAAAAAAGCAGATGACGAGCACGCCCACAACATTGGCGATGATTAATCGGGTACGGCTAATCATATCGATCGTTTCTCCTTATTTCGTAAAATGTATGGCGCTTGGCGCAAGATCGGCTGATTCAGGTTTCGGCATCATCAGCCGCTTTTCTTTTTGCACAAGCGATCTGCCTTTGCCGGTGACGATTTTCCCTACCGAGGCCAGCAGCATGATCACGCCCACGCAGGCCATGATCGTAAACAGATGGTGATAAGCGCCCAAAATCGCCGCCCTTTTCGTATGAACAATCAGTTCATACGAGGCCATGCTTTGGGCTTGGGCCGCTGGAAGCCCTTCATTGATGAGGCCGCGGGTCATTCCTGCGATTTCCGATTTGGCCTCGCCGCCAAACAAACCGAGACGGCCGCGGATTTCTTCATAATTGACGGCGTTTTGCCGCGTCAAATACCATCCCAGCAGCGGCGTGGCGATTGCTCCCGCAAAATTGCGGATCGAATGCAGCGTGACCGATCTCATCGAAGCTTGGTGGATATCGCCCGCTAGCGCCGTCCCCAGCGCTCCGCCGACAAGCACCATGCTGACGCCGGCCCCGAGCAGCGCGATTTGGAAATACAGCGTCTGCAAGGAAACGTCCGGCCCCATGCCGCGCCACTGCAGGCTGACGTAAATGACGGCCAGCGAACCGGCAAAACCGAGAATCCCGGCGCCCAGACGGTCAAACAGCCATGTTTTCAAAACGGCCGTCACCACGATGCCGACAAAAAACCAGATGTAAAAATGAACGAGATACCGGTACGGCAGGTTCAGGTTATTCCGCAAAAAGCCGTTGATCCCCGCAATCGCCAAAATGAGGCAGACATGCGAGGCGATCGCCATGACCGTTCCCGAGACCGGTTTTGGCGCCTTCAATGTGCGAAACGGCACGAGCGGATTCGGGGATTTGAGATCCGCGATGATAAACAGAACCAGAAGTATGCCTGCGACGGCCAAAAACGGCCAGACGTACAGCGAGGAAAAGCCTTTGTCCACCAAATTGCACAGCGGCACCGTCAGCGAAAGCATCAGTGCCACGAGCAGGAACAGGTTGAACTTGCCGACAGGCTGCGTCTCATGTTCTTCCTTCCTTTGCGGCAACCCGATAAAGCCGACGAGCAGGCACAAGGCCGTGGAAACGATGTTCAGCATGAACAGCCAACGCCATGCGCCCACGCTCAGCGATACGGAGCCGAAGATGGCGCCGACCGCGCTTGCCCCGAACAAACCGGTGATGACCATCAGCAGGAAATAGTTGCGGATTTTATTGGGAAACGATTTTAAGCTGACGGGCAAAATGGTCAGAAACAAACATCCCGCGCTTAACCCCTGAATGGTTCTCCCGATCGTTAAGGAAACCGAATCCCCCGCAAACACGTTAACCACAGAGCCGACGAAAAATATCGCGACGAACAGGAGATAATTGCTCCGCAGCCCCCATTTCCGGGTGAATGCCGGGCCCAAAGGGACGCCTAAGGCAAAGGCGATGTTGGACAAAGTGGACGGGAGCAGGAGATCGTTCGAACTGAGATCGAGGCCGTTCTGGATAATGACCTGATTCATAATGTAAGACAGATTGATAAAATACTGCGGACCGATCGCAAAGATCGTCAAAATCGAAATGATCAAATACGACGGCAGCGGCATTTTGACCGATTCCGAGATGGCCGCTAGACGGCCCGACGTCGTTTTCATCGGACTCCTCCTTTCTTGTTGGGATCCGCGGGTGATAATCCGCTGTCTCAGCGATTTCTTTCGGAAATGATTATATATTGTAAACAGCAAGTTGTATTATATAATATGTAATTTTGAACATGCAATAGCCAATTTTTGTTTGGAAAAGAAAAAAACCGCCCGAAGGCGGCATATCTCGTTTCTTGATGAGCTATAAGTTCTAATTCCCGTGAAATTCCATCATGAGTTCATGGATCAATTGCGCTGCCGGAATCGCCCGGGCCATCCGGTACCCTTGACCGGCCCACAGCGACATGTAGTCGGCTTGGCCGCGCGCGGCGGCTTCTTTTCGGAGGCGCTGCGTCAGATGATGCACTTGGGGATATGCGGCCGGGGCCTCCGCATCATAGGTTTCCATGAACCTGTTCACGAGCCCCCTCGCCCTTCTGCCCGTAAATGCACGCGTGATGCGGGTAGCGGTAAATTCGGGATCGGTTAACGCTTTCCGGTAAGCGGCGTTCGTTCCGCTTTCGGGGCACAACAGAAACGCCGTCCCCAATTGGGCCGCGTCCGCTCCGGCGGCAAGCGCCGCCCTTACGCCCGCTCCGTCCATGATGCCTCCGGCCGCGATGACCGGTTTATCCGTCAACGTTCGGACGAGCCGGATCAAAACCAGCAGCCCAATATCCTCCTGAAGGTTCGGATCGTTCGAAAAAGTTCCCCGATGGCCTCCGGCTTCGGCCCCTTGCAGGCATAACACATCCGCTCCGGCATCAAGAGCCAGCGCCGCTTCCTCCGGATTCGTAACGGTGACTGCCACCTCGATGCCCTTCTCCTGAAGCGTTTGCACAGTTTCTTTGGCAGGGCACCCGAACGTAAAGCTGACGACCGGCACCCGTTCGGCTTGCACCAAGGCGATTTTGCGGGCGTAATCATCGTCGTCGAAGTCCGGGGCTCCAAGGGATACGTTCAGCGTTTCCGCTTCCTTCAGAAGCTTTTCCCGATACGCTTCCAGGGCTTGGGGATCCGCGGTATCCGGACCGGGCACGAACAGGTTCACGCCGAAGCCCGCTGCGGTCCGTCCACGCAGCTCCCTGATTTCTTTTTCAAGCTCTTCGCTCGTCTTGTAACCTCCGGCCAAAAAACCGAGTCCGCCGGCGTCCGACACCGCCGCAGCCAATGAAGGGGTCGACACGCCACCTGCCATCGGAGCTTGTACGATCGGATATTTTAGCGCTTTCAACATATCTTCCGCCTCCTTTAGCCAAACACAGCCATATTCATATGGTCCTTATTTGTTCCACGCTTTGAAATCCCGGTTCAGCCGGGTCAAATGATCCTGCAGCTGCTCAAGCTCGGCCGGAGACCAACCGGAAAGCATGTCGGCATAGGCCGCGTAACGCGCTTGCTGAACCTTGCGGAGAATGTCCCTTCCTTCGGGCGTAATTTCCACCAAACTGATCCTGCCGTTGTTCGAATCCGGATAACGCCGGATATAACCTTTCCCCTCAAGCACAGCCACCTGGCGGCTCGCCGTGGACAAATTCAGCAGCAGCTGGTCGGCAAGCGCGTTAATGGCCAGCGGGCTGAATTTTTCCAGCTCGCTAAGCAAAAGATATTCTGAGCGGTCAAGACTTCCAAGCTTGGGGCTGTGTGCCGTCGTAAGCCGCACCAGCAAAGCGATTTCGTATTCGATCAAATGAATCGGAGCATCCATTTTCCATCATCCGCCTCCTTATACTGCCCGGTTTCCATGCCAAAAAGCGTCAGATCCAGTATAACATACAGGCAGACGGGTGCCGAAATCAGCCGGTGATGCCTGAAGCCAGGCCGCGCCCAATCAGGTTGGCCGACACGGGTTTTCTGCCGATTTCGCGCGACCATACCGAAAGCTGGCCGATATGGTGGATTTCATGGGCGATCATATGCCGCATGACTTCTCCCCACGTGAGGACCCGTTCTTTGCCGTCCCCGCCGATGTCGCGGTACACCAAGTCCTCCAAGCCATCGTTCCAGTCCAGCACGAATGCTTCCACTTCAGGGCGGAATACGTCCTCCAGCTCGCGGACCTGCCGGATGCTCCGATAGTCGTCGAAGCTTTCATCGAAGTCGCTTTTGCCCTGCAGTGAGCGGACCCAGCTCCACTCCACGTCGATGACGTGAAACAGCGTATGCAGGATTCCGCCGACGCCGCCGGCGCGTTTTGCAAGCAGCTCGGCTTCGCTTATTTCTTCGCACCACTTCAACCATTCCTCGCGTACGGCCCAGTTGTATGTAAACATCGTTTTCAGAATGCATTCCTCCTTGAAATACGGGATGTTTTTGTGCTAACTCCCTTATATGTGAAGCATAAGGGAAAACGTGCCGCACCGGTAAGAAAGTTTGGTTATAACGATAATTTCTCGGATATTTCGTTTTAGCCGGCATTTCGTGTACAATTTAAGAGAGAGGTGTTGCGATATGTCCAATGAAAATGAAGAAATCATTTTGACTCCCGAAGGGCTGGAAGAACTGAAGGCCGAGCTGGAGGAATTAAAAACCGTAAAACGCAAAGAGCTTGCGGAACGTCTGAAGGTAGCGATCAGTTACGGCGACCTGAAGGAAAACAGCGAATACCATTCCGCTAAAAACGACCAGTCGTTCATGGAAACCCGGATCATTATGCTGGAGAAAATGCTCACCAAAGCCCGGGTCGTCAAAAGCACCGATGCTTCGGTCGTCAGCGTAGGCGCCTACGTCAAGCTGAACGACCGGGAATTCAACGAAGTCGTGGAATACCGGATCGTAAGTCCAGCGGAAGCCGACGTGCAAAGCAACAAAATCTCCTACGAAAGCCCGCTCGGCAAAGAGCTGATCGGCAAGTCCGTCGGCGACGTCATTAGCGTGACCGCACCGATGGGAGTCATCCAGTATGAAGTCCTGGATATCCGCGCCAAATAATAACGGCATCGGTAACGGGTCGCCTGAAACCGTGAAACGAACGCCAAGAACCCTGTTGCTTCCAGCTGAAGGAAAACAGGGTTCTTTTTGCGCTTCAGGGCCGGATCCAGGGTGTTCACGCCTTCGTTCGCGGGTCGGCCGATCCTATGTTTTTCATCACGTCCCATAATGGTTTGATCTTCAAAGGGGAGGGTACATGGGCAAAGATCCAGGCTTCTTCCCGCAGCATCAAATCAACCATGAACCTGCAAGCTTCTTTATGGTGGTCCGGCGTCATGTGGGCATAGATCCGTTTGACCGCGGCCGCCTGTTCTTCGGGCAAGGAGCGTTCCATATCCTTCATGCCAAGCTGCGCCCGCTCCGGCTTGTATTTATGCAATAACACTTTGGAGAGATCCGTCATCGCGTTGTGAAGCGTTTGAATGCTCCACAGATCGTTTCCTCTGCGGGAGGCGGCGTGATATTGATACAAAAACCATACCGCGTCGTCGACGGCATCCTGAAACTCCGCCGGCTCCAAAGCCAGGTTTTGCTTGGCGGCCAATGGAGCCAGCCTTCGGTCCGGATCGTACAGCACCTTGATAAAATCTTTGGCAACGTAGTTTTCTTCCGTCACGGTGAACAGGTCGAGATGAACCAGGTTTTCGTATACGGCCAATATTTGCGGCGCAACGATAAAGATCTCGTCATAAAACAGCAGCTCTTTGTACGCCCTTATATGCCGCATGCGGTTCGGAAGAAACAAATCCAGATCCTCCGCATTCACCAGACAATACAAATCAATATCGGAAAATGCGTCATGTTCGTTTCTGCCCATCGAACCCTTTAAAAATATCGCCTGCACGTATTCGTCTTTCGTCAAACTGGAGACGACCGTATCGACGGCTTCTTCGAGGATCACCGAATCCCCCTCCTTTATTGGATTGACATGCCGGTCGCAGGATGCTGCCGTTAAGGCAGCCATTGCGGTCATCCGCGGACATGCGAAAGCACGGCGGCCGGAGTTCGCCCGACGATCAGCCGTTCGCCGTCCGAGTATCCCTCTTCGCGATCCTTCAGCTCCTGAACCAACACCGATCGCCAGTGCCGGATCCGTTCCCGGCAGGACTCGTCGCGGATGGCGTTATGCAGCTCCTGCGGATCTTCGCCGAGCAGGAAAAACTGTTCCTCGCCGGTTTGGGAGAACCAGACATATTTTTCCTTGCCGTCCGTAACCCAATGATTGGACTGGCTGCCTTGCGAATGTTCTCCGTGCAAGTAGGAACGCCAAGCAACGCCTTGACGTTCGGCAGCCCGAGAAGCCAGCTGGAGCACGCTGCCCCCCTCCACCGAATCGGGGATCGGCACGCCTGCGGCATCCAGCAACGTCGGCATAATGTCCCGCATTTCCACAACCTCCTCCACCACTTTGCCCCTTTGAAGGCCCAGGCGGTTCCCCGGATCATTGACGATAAACGGCACCCGCGCGCTTCCCTCATAAGGCAGCGACTTGCGGAACAGATGATGGTCGCCCATCAGTTCCCCATGATCCGAGGTAAACAAAATGACCGTGTCGTTCATCTCGCCGTATTCCGCCAGCGCCTGCATAAAGCGGCCGATTTGATGATCGATATGCGTGATGAGCGCGTAATAGGCGGCCGTCGCTTTTTTGAGCCGGCGTTTCGGGACGATGCCTCGGCTTGTCGTCGGATTGTATCCTTCCAAACCGGGATCGGACGTCATCGCCCAATCGCCGACCGGCGGATCGGGGATTTCCGCGTCTTCGTACAAATCGAGATACGCCTGCGGCGGATCCAGCGGCGAATGGGGCCGGACGAAAGACATCCACAAGAAAAACGGCTTGCCCGGGTCGCGGCGGCGCAGGAAATCGATCGATTCGGTGACGACCCAATTCGTCGGGTGGAGCTTTTCCGGAAGATGCCACGGGCGGGCCACCGCCGAGGCGTTGCAGTCCAATCCGGAATCGATCAGGTCCGCACCGGGTTCCTGCCGACGCAGCCAATGCAAGTAATCGTCCACTTCGTCGTAATGTTCGGAGACCGGGATGCTGTACTTATTCCGGTTATGATGCAGATACCCGTCGTGCAGCACGACATGGTGAAACCCCATCAGGTTTCTGGCCGGGTATACGTGCATTTTGCCGACGCATTGCGTGTGGTATCCGGCCTTCGCAAATTCCTCCGGCATCGTGCGGTCGTAACGCCACGGCACGCGGTCTTGATACCCGACGCGCCCGTGGCCCGTCTGGGACTTCCCGGTAAAAATCGCCGCCCGAGCCGGAATGCAGGACGGCGTCGCGGAGTAGGCGCGGTCGAAACGCACGCCGGTGCGGGCCAGCTCATCCAAATTCGGCGTCTCCACCACGGGATGGCCTGCGATGCTCAGGCAATCGTAACGCATTTGGTCCACGGTAATCAGCAAAACATTCGGTTTGTTCCGATTCAAGGACGTTCCCCTCCCCAGGAGATGAATTCAAAAACATGGATTCGAAATCATTTCCATTTAACCTCCATTCTGATCGAAAGTAAATGGATTTTCCTTCGTTTTCTTGATTTCGATCCCGTTTTGTTCATCTCTGTCAGCAAATAAGGGCCTTTCTTTATTCCAAAAAGAAATAAAGTGCGATATACTGAAAGCGAACACCTCAGGAAGTCAAGGAAAGAAGGAAGCAAAAACCATGGAAGCCAACCGAGAACGCAAGCTTCGCTTATGCGGGAAACTTTTTGTTTCTTTTTTGAAAATCGGACCCACCACCTTCGGCGGCGGCTACGCCATCCTTCCCGTCATCGATAAGGAAGTCACGGAACGCCGCGGATGGCTGGGCTCCAAGGAAATGAGCGAGATGACCGCGCTTTCCGGCGCGGCTCCCGGGGGCATCGGAGTCAACGTCGCCGCGCTGGTCGGCTACCGCGTGGCCGGCATTCCCGGCCTCCTTGCCGCCGTTGCCGGCATTTCCCTGCCGACGATCCTCATCATGCTCGTTTTATGCGCAGCTGCGGCGGGCTTCAGCCATAACCGTTACGTGCAGGCGGCGCTGCACGGCATCAAACCCACCGTCGTCGCTTTGATCATCTACGCGGCGGTCCGGATGCGCAAAGAGGCGCTGAATCATCCTTTGGCATGGGGCGTCGCCGCCGCCTGCCTCGTCCTGCTGCTCTTTTTTCCGATTCCGCCCCTTTTCGTCCTGGCGGTCGGCGTCGTGATCGGCATCGTTGCCAAGGCAGCGTCCCCCATGGGGGATCCGCAAAAAGCCTCCCCCGAGAACAAGGGCGACCATCCTCCCATGTAAATTCCGTGATGATCGCGTTGGGCCGGGCCCATATGGACCATGAATATTCAATTTTTTATATCGGATTAAACGGCAGCTTCCGGAACGCCCGGAAGTCCGAGAATAGATACCCGCTTGGGGAGAAGAGGAAGAGATCATGCTGCTGGAGCTATTATGGACTTTTTTCAAAATTGGATTTATGTCTTTCGGCGGAGGGTACGCCATGCTTCCGGTCATCGAACACGCCGCGCTGAAGGAAGGCTGGATGACGGCGGAGCAATATACGGAAGCGATCGCCATTGCCGGCATGGCGCCGGGGCCGGTGGCCATGAACAGCGCCGTCTATGTCGGTTATGCCGCGGGCGGATGGATCGGCAGCCTGGTCGCTTCGCTGGGCATCGTGCTGCCTTCCGCCATCGTCATGTTCCTGGTTGCTACCGTTTTTTACCGTGTGTATGATAATCAGTGGATACAAGCGGCGCTGAACGGCATGAAGCCGGCCGTGATCGCCTTGATTGCATACGCCGCTTACACGATGACGATCCACTCCGGTTTTATTACCGGATTTTCCTTCAGCACGTTTGCCAGCATCGCCATTTTTATCGCTGCCCTGACCGCCATGATTCGTTTCCGCGTGCATCCGCTGGCCATGATTATCGTTTCAGGGATTGTGGGGATTGTGATTTATGCCTAATATGCCTAATGAAAAGAACCAACGAATCGATGCGCAAAGCCGCATCCCGTCGCCCAAGGCGAAGGAGCTGTTTCAGGACATCCGCCGGATGCAGGAGATCGCCAAAAACGATTTGCTCGCCGCAAGCGGGCTTACGGTCAGCACCTTAACGCGCGTACTGGATGAGCTCGTCTCCATCGGGGTCATCACCGAAAGCGGTCTTGGAGCCTCCACCGGCGGACGGCGCCCGATTCTTTATCGGGTGAACGCCAGCTACGGTTATGCCTTCGGGCTCGACATATCCCGGGTGTCCTCCCGGCTTGTGCTGCTTGATCTAGCAGGCAACAAAATCGATGCCATAGAATGGCGCATGACCGAAGAAACCACGCCCGCGGCCCTTCTGCAGCGGGTGGCCGGGCAAGCCGGCGAATGGATGGACAAACACCGGATTGCCCTAGAACGGATCATCGGGATGGGCATCGGCGCCGTCGGGCCGCTGAGCAGGGAGGACGGCATCATCGAAGAACCCGAATGGTTTGCCGCTCCCGGCTGGAACCATGTGCCGATCGTGAAGCTGCTGGAGGAACGGCTCGGCTGTCCCGTCATGCTGGATAACGGCGCCAATACGGCGCTCATCGCGGAATCCTGGGCAAACCGCACCAAAAATTTCCGCCACATGTTATACGTCCATGCCGGCACGGGCCTTCGCCTCGGCATGATGACGGACAACAAGCTCATTCACGGCGCCGTCGATATGGAGGGCTCCTTCGGCCAAATGATCATCCAGGCGGACGGCCACCCCTACCGCACGCCGCAGGGCAATTACGGGGCGCTTGATTCGTATGCGTCGGTTTATGCCATTGAACGCGAAGTGAACTCAAGGCTGCGCATCGGCCGCGGCAGCGTTTTGCGGCAATGGCTGCCGCCGGGGGAGCCGGCCAAATATCCGGACATTATGGAGGCGCTGAAGCAAATGGACCCGATGGTGACCGAAATCGTGACGCAAGCGGCGGCGTATTTCGGCGTCGGCCTTGCGAATCTGCTGAACATTTTGAATCCGGAAAAGGTTATTTTGGGCGGCCCGCTCATGACCGAATCGAATCTGTTTTTTTATACGGCCACTCAAACGGCCATCCGCAAAACCTATCATTATCCGAAATACCAGGTGATTTTCAGCAGAGGCACGTACGGCGACGAAGCCATCGCCATCGGAGCCGCGTTAATGATGCTGAGCCAGTTGACCGTCTAATCGGTTTGAACCTTCCACCCAGAGAGGAGTTTTCGCCATGTCAGCCGCATCCACGTTCGGAATGCCCGACAAACCCGACCACGAACCGCATCAAGACCGCCACGTTTCTCCCTGCTGCGCGGCAAAAAGGAAAGCCGTCGCCGGATCGGCCGGCCTCGGCACCCCTGCCATGGAGTCGGCACGGACGCCGGCCGAAGCCCTAACCGCCGCGGCAGCGGCTCACGCAAGCGAATCGCAGTCACCCGGAGCTTTGCGCCCGGATCCCTCTTCATGGCCCGTCATTCCGGAGGGCGAATATTGGCTTGGCACCGATGATCAGGAAGGGTTCCCTTCCGATGCCGAAGGGCCGGCCAGACGGGTGCGCGTCCAATCGTTCCGCATGTCGCCCTACGCCGTAACGAATGCCGATTTTGCGGCGTTCGTCGACAGCACGGGGTATGTGACGGAAGCGGAACAATTCGGCTGGTCGTACGTGTTTCACCTGCTGCTGCCCGAACCCGGGAAGGTCGCCATCGTCGGGTCGCCTCAGCAAACGCCGTGGTGGCACGGGGTTGAAGGCGCCTGCTGGAGAGCGCCCGAAGGGCCGGGAAGCAGCATTGCCGATCGGCTGAACCATCCGGTCGTGCACGTCTCATGGAACGATGCCCAGGCCTACTGCCGATGGGCCGGCGTACGCCTGCCGACCGAAGTCGAATGGGAGGCGGCGGCCCGCGGAGGGCTCGAAGGCAAACGTTACCCGTGGGGCGACGTCCTCCGTCCCAACGGGGAGCACCGGTGCAACATTTGGCAGGGCGTATTTCCGACGAAAAACCATGCCAGCGACGGATATCTCGGCACCGCCCCGGTTGACGCTTATGAACCGAACGGGTACGGCCTCTATAACGTTTCGGGCAACGTTTGGGAATGGTGCGCCGACTGGTTTACGCGCGATCCCGGGCAGCGCGGCTCGACGGAGCGCCCGGAAGGTCCCGCCGAGGGCGAGGCGCGCGTGCTTAAGGGAGGCTCTTACCTTTGCCATCATTCCTACTGCAACCGTTACCGCGTGGCGGCCCGAAGCGGCAATACCCCGGACAGCTCGACGGGCAATACCGGTTTCCGCGTCGCGGCGGATCTTTAGATTTTACGGGCAACCGGGAAATAAGAAAGATGCTTTTTCGACGAACCCCCATCTTCATTTGTCGCGATTAACGTGATGTCGATGCCGGCTAGCCTGAGAACTTATACATTCGAACCTCTTCAACAAGCCCCGTCCTCCCCGGAATGGCATGAACGATTCGGGAGTGCGGGGCTTTTTCGAGTGTACTTTAATGAAATACCTTTTTAACAAAATCAATCAGTTTGGACTTTAATGCGTCACCCTGCTCCCCCTTATGAAACATATCGGTTCCGTGATATCCGCTTGGATCCACAATGAGCTCTTTATCCGTTGCTCCGGATGCTTGATATAATTTGCGCACTTCTTTTTCAATCGATCCTCCATAATCACCGGGTGAAAAAACAAACAGGGATGGCGCTTTCAGCTTTTTGACGCTTGGAATCGCATCATGCGGGCCACATTGTGCAGGAGAAGAAAGAATAATGAGTCCCTCGACAGGCAGTTCTTGACGAACGCCTGCAATGATTGCTGTACTACCGCCACATGAGGCTCCTGCCAAAAACACTTTTTGTGCACCCAATCGTTTGAGTTCGCTTAAGGCTGCGTCTGCATCACGATCTATATTCTGATTATCCTCCGGGAAATTCTGTGAGGCGCCGTGATTGCGATATTCAGGGATAACGACCAGATATCCGCTATCTGCCAGTTCAGTACCCATGTCAAGAAAAGAGCAGATGCTGTAGCCTTGCTCGTGTGCCAGCAGAACCCCTTTGCTTCCGCTCCCAAGCACAAGTGCCGACAGATGCACCCCGTCGCTGGTTGTCAAAGTAGTCGCTTGATCGCGCAGCTTCTCTGGTACGCAACTGTTCACAAGATGCCCGCTCGAAGAGCGTACCGTTCGGTCCGGCCAGGCAGGATCATACTCAACCGGCGGGTTTGATGGTATGTTCGTCACTTCGGCAAGCGGTGTTTCATTCCCGGTCTCGGTGGTGGTGGACGTATTTTGAGGCAGATCCGTTGAAGAATGATCTTCGTTTGGAGATACAGGCATTTTGGCGGAGCATCCCGTAACGGTAATTATGAACAAAAGAAGCAAGACGAGTGCCATTTTTATGTCTTTAAAAGATACGATCATCAATTTTCTATTCCTCCGAATGTTCACTGAATGTACAACAGAGTGATCTATTATCACTTTGAATTAGGTGAGGTTGTACTTTGGTTGAAGAACTCCCCCGCTCTCAGCAGCCATCTTCTTGCCTTATAATTGGCGCTGCCGTTGAAGACGGTATTGCCCGGGCGTGATGCCCATACGCTCGCGGAACAGCCTGCCGAAAAAGCTGGCGTTCGGGATGCCGACCCTTTCGGCGATTTCCTGCACAGACAAGGTGGTCTGCGCCAGCATCGTGACCGCATGGGAAATCCGAAGATGGTGCACGTATTGAAGCGGCGTCATGCCCGTATATTTTTTCATGCAGCGCGTAATATAGTCGAATTGAAAATGGAGCGCGTCCTCCATGCTTTTGGAATGGAACGGCTCGCTCCAATGGTTTTGCAAATACAGGACCGTTTCCTTCGCCAGCTCGGACGAACGCGGGGCGGGCCTCGCTTTCGCTTCCGTTTGCAGCGCGCCCAGCAGCTCGCCGAACAACGTCTGCAGCTGCAGCGCCTCCTCCACGGACAGCTGCGCATTCAGTTTCACCATGCGGTTTAAGGCCGGCAGCAGTTTGGCGAAGGGCACGTCGCCATGCTTCGGAAGGTACATCGTCTGATCGGATGGCTTCGTATCGCTGTCGCGCCCCTGCGGAAGGACGGCAGACCACGGAATGTCCTTCGCGTCCAGCCTTCTGAGCGCCGCGGCATGCTTGAAATGCACCCAGTAGACCTCCGTTTCTTCCGTGCACGGGGCGCTGCCCGCATGGGTTTTGCCCGGTTCCAGCACCAGCAATTGCCCGCCCCGGATCACGTATTCCTCCCGATCCTCCCGCATATACATGGCGCCGCTTTTGACGAAGATGACGTCATACACGTCAAATGACCTTTCAAAATGGCAGTTCCCCGGCACCCACATCGCATGTCCGACGGTCACCAGCGACGGCAGCGGCGGGATCGCAAGCTCCAGGCATTTCACCGGGCTCCCCTCCCTTGTTCAGATCGATATCGTTTTAAATCCAATAAAACCGGTACTTCTGAAAACGGATCCATTATGTTCTATATTAACATCCCTTATCACTCCGGTCATGGTGTGAAGGTCGATATCGTGCGATATTAAGTCGCTATTTTGTGTAGTACGCCAGCTGCATTTCCGTTACCTTTAGGAAAAGAAATCCCTTTCCAAACCAAAGGAGGACATTCACGATGCGTTTTCGCCAGGTACACCTCGATTTTCATACGTCGGAAGCGATCGACCGTATTGGCAGCAGGTTCGAAAAAGAACAGTTCCAACAGATGCTGAAGCTTGGGCATGTGGATTCCATCACCGTCTTTTCCAAATGCCATCACGGATGGGCCTATCACCCGTCCGAAGCCAACCGCATCCATCCGGGGTTGTCTTTTGACCTTCTCGGGGCAATGATCGAGGCAGCCCATGACATCGACGTCAAAACGCCCGTCTACTTATCCGCCGGATTCGACGAAAGGCTGGCCGTCAGCCATCCCGAGTGGTGGGTGCGCCCGCGTTACGGCGGCAGCGAGGATTTGTTCAGGCCCGGATATCACCTGCTGTGCCTGAATACCCCGTATCTGGACATTCTGCTGTCGCAAATCGCCGAGGTCGTCCGAAACTACGAGGCCGACGGCATCTTTTTGGACATCGTCGGCGTGAGGGAATGCTATTGCGCGAGCTGCGTCGCCGAAGCAAGGGCCGAGGGGCTCGACCCGCGCGACGCGGAAGGCATGAAACCGTTATGGGAGCGAACCTACGCCAACTACACCCGGCGCGTCCGGGAAACGGTGGATGCCCACACCCCCGGCCTGCCGGTGTTTCACAACGGCGGCCATATCCGGCGCGGCCGCCGCGATCTGGCCGGGATGAACACGCACCTTGAGCTGGAGTCGCTCCCTACCGGCGGCTGGGGCTACGACCATTTCCCGCTGTCGGCGCGTTACGTGCAGCCGCTCGGGACGCCTTTCCTCGGCATGACCGGAAAGTTCCACACCACCTGGGGGGAATTCGGAGGGTACAAACATCCGAACGCGCTCCGCTACGAGACGGCCCTCAGCCTTGCCCATGGTGCGGCCTGCTCGATCGGCGACCAGCTTCATCCCCTGGGACGGATGGACGAAGCGACCTACCGGCTTATCGGCAGCGCTTATGCGGAGGTAGAGGCGAAAGAAGAATGGTGCCGCGATGCGGCGAATGTCGCCGACGTGGCCCTGCTTTCCGTCGAAGCCGCCGGCTCGCATGCAGCGGACGGCGGGCATGACAGCTTTACCGGCCAAGCCGATGCAGGGGCTGTTCGCATACTGACCGAAGGCCATATCCTGTTTGACGTGGTGGACCTTGAAAGCGATTTTGACGCCTATCAAGTGGTTATTTTGCCCGACCGGATCCGCATCGACGAACCTCTGCATGCCAAGCTGTCGGCCTACCTCGCCCAAGGCGGACGCCTGCTGGCGACGGGAGAATCGGGACTGTGGGCGGATCGGGACGGTTTTGCGCTGGATTTGGGCGTTCGGCATGCCGGAACGAATCCTTACCGTCCGGATTTTTACCGCCCGCTCCACCCGCTCGCAAGCCTGGGCGAAGCGGCGTTTGTCTTCTATTCGGAAGGCCAGCGCGTCGAGCTGACCGAAACCGGCACGGAGCTCGGGCGAAGGGAAGATCCGTATTTCAACCGGGACGCGTTCGCCTTCTGCTCGCATCAGCATACGCCAAGCAGCGGCAAGGACGGCGGTCCGGGCATGGTTGAAAGCAACAACGGCATCTATATCGCCTGGAACGTCTTCGAAGATTATGCCGTCAAAGGGAGCCTTGCGCTGAAAGAAACGGTGTTGTACGCGCTGAACCGCCTGCTGCCGGAGCCTACGCTTCGCACTTCCCTGAAGGCCCAAGGCACGACCACCCTGCAGAAGCAGGCGTCGAAGTCCCGTTACGTGCAGCATGCGCTGTACGCTTCGCCGGTAAGGCGGGGGCAAGGCGTCGAAGTGATCGAGGACATCCTGCCGGTCTATCACGTATCCATAGAGCTCCGCATCCCCGAAGCCGTCAACGCCGTATATCTGGCTCCGCAAAGGAAGCCGCTCGATTTTAAGCAAGACGGTGAGAAGCTGACGTACATCATCCCCGAGCTGGAATGCCATCAGATGGTCGTGCTGGAATACGGGGAACCGAAGTAACTTCGGCACGCCCCGTCCATGTTTGCCTTTTCGCTGCAAGGATTGGGCCGTCCGAAAACAAAAAAGCCGTCCCTGCCGGTCATGTCAACCTTGGGACGGCTTCCTGTCATGGATTGGGTTCGCTGGCGGGCAATACACTTCCTTTGCTTTCAACGGATAATCTCGTACCGCTATTTTGCTTGTCCGGGCTTCTGCATCCTTCCGCATTTATTTCCGCCCGAAATCCGCCTTGATTTCTCCCCATTTTTCCGTGTTCCACTTTAAAATCTTGTTTTCGTAGGTGTTGTTTTCAAGCCACTGCACCGCACGGTCGGTGAGCTCCCAAATTTTGCGCGTGGACTCGTTCCTGGCGAGCGTCGTCGCGGGCTTTTTCTTGCGAACCCAGGCCAAAGCGGTTTGGGAATCGGTATACACCGTTTTGCTGCTGCCCAGCTTCTTCAGGTAAGCCAACGCATGCACGATGGCGATAAACTCCCCTAAATTGTTCGTGCCGTTTTCGATCGGCCCGACGTAGAACAAAATTTCCCCCGTTCTCGTATCGACGCCTTTGTATTCGACAGGGCCGGGATTGCCGTGTGTACCCACGTCCACCGAAATGCTGTCGTACACGATTTCCTCTTCCCCTGCAGGCGAAGGTCTTCCGGCTCCGGATTTCCCGCTTCCGGCCGCCTTGGAGGACGTTGACTTGCCTTGCCCCCAGTTGCCTTTCCATCCGCCTTTGAACGCCGCTTCCGCTTCCGCGCGGGATTCGTACGATTTATATTTGGCGTCCGGAAAGCCGGTTACCTGAGCCTGGCATTCCGCCCAAGTCGCGTAAATCCCCGGCTTTTTCCCTTCCCAAACGACGTATAACTTCGATTTCGCCATATGCGTAAAAACTCCTTAAGTAAAAAATAAGCTGCAGCACAAACCTTAGGCCCCGCTCAAGCCTTCTTGCTCAAAAGCGGCAATCGCCCCGCGGACAACGTCCGGAATCGGCGTGCTTTTACCGGTCCCCGTATCGATCAGCACGATCGCTCCCCGGCCCGCCGCCTTGAGCCGGTCGTTCGCCACCACCGCATACTCCACGTCCAGGGACGATCTTCCGATCGAAGCCACCCGCACATGAAGCTGAACCTTGTCGCTGCGGTACATTTGCTCCAGGTATTGGCATTCGAGATCGGCGACGACGGCAACCTTTTCCGTGCCGAACATCGAATCGAACAAGCCCAAATTTTCGAAATATTCGATGCGCCCCTGCTCGAAATACATAAAATAGCTCACATTGTTGACATGTCCCAGCATGTCGGTTTCGCAGTAGCGCACCTTGATCGGAATCGAAAAACGAAACTTTTGAAGCCAGCCGGCCGGATCGGGTTTGATAAAGCTTTCTTTGCGCATCGTTTATCCCCTCTCTTCTTCAAAAAAGAACAGTTTGAACAAAAAACGAGCCGCTGCCCGTTTTCAAGCACTTCTTCTCCGCCGTATTTCCTTCCCGGCTTCAGCTTTGCCTGAACTCGCCCGGCGTCATGCCGGCGAATTTCCGGAATGCCCTGTGGAACTGGCTCGTGCAGGAAAAGCCGAGGCTGCAGCTGATGTCCGCCACCGAATCGGCAGAGCTTTTGAGCAGCTGCTTAGCTTTGTCCACCCTCAGCATCAGCAGATACTGGTACGGGGTAACGCCCGTGCATTCGCGAAAGTTCCGGATGAAATGAAACCGGCTTTGCCTCGCGACGGCGGCCAGGTCATCGACCGAAACGGCTTCCGCATAATAAGCGTGCATATATTCGAGCACCTGATGGATATGCACATCGCGAACCTTGCTTCCAAGCCCGCTGTCCGGATTCGAGCCGTTCAGCGTTGTCCGCCAATAATGGAGCACCTGGATTTCCGTCTCCTGGGCCACAAGCGAGTCCGGCGCATCGCCGAACATCAGCTCCGACGTCCAATGCCGGAACAGGCGGGACAGCTCCCCCGGATACATCCGCTGACGGACCGCAAATTCCGGCAGACTGCCGGAGGCCTGCTCGAGCCCCAGCGCATCCTCGCGGATTTTGATGATGATCACGCTGGAATCCGCATCAAGCCGCAAAAAATGCTCCGTTCCCGGATGCTGGACCAATCCCTCGCCCCCGTTCAGCCGGTAAGGTTTATTTTCCATCGTAACATGGCATACGCCTTGAACCGGAACGGTCACCTGATACCAATGCCCGTGGCGGTGGGACCGGTTCGAAAACCGGTCGGCGCCCTTAAAAAGCTCGATCCGTTCTGTTCGAATACTCATCTCCATCATCGCTTCACCTGTTGACATTATAGCAAAAAAAGCTTTCAAGGCCAGCAATTATCGCGGCGACAACGCCTCCATAACCCGGGTAAGATGAAGGGAAATCCGTTAATGCCGGCCGCTTCCCGCCTTTGCCGGGCCGGGCGGCGGTATTGACAGCGCGCGGATTTGTTTTAACATGTGGAGAACGACATTTCTAATCAGGACTGGAGAGAGGAGATACGAACATGATCATCGATATTCAAAACATTACTTGGAGAAGCGGGCAGCATACGCTCATGAAGGATGTCAGCTGGCAGGTCAAACCGGGGGAGCATTGGGCGCTGCTTGGCCTGAACGGTTCGGGAAAAACGACGCTGCTTAATATCGTCAACGGCTATATCTGGCCTTCGGAGGGTTCGGTGCGTGTCCTTGGCCATCTGTTCGGCGAAGTCGACCTGCGCGAATTGCGCAAATCGATCGGCTGGGTCAGCAATTCGTTCCAAGAGCGGCTGTACGCTTCGGACCGCACGCAGCATATCGTGATCAGCGGCAAACACGCCACGATCGGCCTGTACGATAAAACGAGCGACGAAGATTTCGAGCGGGCCCGCGAACTGATGGAGACGCTTAGCTGCGGGCATTTATGGGACCGCGAATACCGGACCTGCTCCCAGGGCGAAAAGCAGAAGCTGCTCATCGCCCGCGCGCTGATGGCGGACCCCCGCATTTTGATCTTGGATGAGCCTTGCAACGGGCTGGATATTTTTTCGCGGGAGCGCCTGCTCGAAAGCATTGCGGAGCTCGTGCGCCAGCCGAACGCCCCGACCTTGATTTATGTGACGCATCATACGGAGGAGATTTTGCCTGCATTCAGCCATGTGCTGCTCATGAGACGCGGAGAAGCGGTCGGCAGCGGCAAAACGGAAGACATTTTGACGGCGGAAAACCTGAGCGGATTTTTCGAATCGCCCGTCGTCGTGGACAGGCATGGAGAACGCTTTTACGTACGGGTAGCGGAATAACCTCCGGCTAAAAGAAACAATGTCCTATCCCCTATTCAACAAAAGCATGATTATTCCGATATTACACATGCAGGATAGATCATACAAAAGGGGATTACAGCACATATGTTCAAAAGATCAATCGCGTTTTTGCTGCTCGCATTCATCTGCATGATGCCAGCCGCGCTGGCATCGGCGCCGCCGCGGAACGTCGTCGTCATGGATGCGAAAACCAGCCATTCTTTTTTGCCCGTCCGTTTCCTTAACGGTTTTGACGGGAATCAGATCCTGTGGAACGACGCCGCAAAACGGCTTGAAATCACGCACAGCTCCACGAAAATAGCGATGACCCTTGGTCAAAAAACAGCTGACGTCAATGGCCGCTCCGTTTCCCTTCAGGATGCGCCGTACAGGGACAACGGGGTCGTCTACGTGCCTGCACAGCTCGTAAGCCAAGAGCTAGGCTACAAGCTTGCCTGGCTGAAAGACAGCAATGCCGTCACCATCGCCGCAAACGGCTCGTCGGAAGTTCTGCCCGTCGTCATCCGCAATAACGGCAAAGCCGAAGCCAAGCCGGTCGTAAGCGAAAAGAAGACTTTTAAAATCGGCTCCCGTTCCATCGCCGCGCAGATGGTTACCGTCGACCTGATGAATCCCAACGTTCATTTGGACGTGGTGCTGGCGGGCAATACGCCGGGCAAGGTCGAAGCGCTCTCCAGCATCGCCAAACGCAGCGACGCGGCCGTCGCGATCAACGGCACCTTTTTTGACGCTTACACCAATGGCAGCTACAAAGCCCCCTACGGCTACATTTTAAGCAAAGGCGACATTAAGATGGCAAGCCCGGGCGACAAGCGGGTCATTTTTGCTTACGACAAAAACCAGCTTCCAAGCTTGATTTCCGGTTTGTCTTTTAAGACGGCTTACGACCAAGGGCGCATCGAGGGAGGACTTCAGGCCGGCCCGCGCCTGCTGCTTAACGGCAAAGTGTCGCTGAACGTGAAGCAGGAAGGGTTCAAAGATCCGAAGATACTGACGGGCGGCGGGTCACGCAGCGCACTCGGCATCACCAAGGACCATAAATTGATCTTGCTGACGACGGGCGGGGCGACGATTCCGCAGCTCGCGGAAATCATGCGCCAAGCGGGCGCTTACCAAGCGATGAATTTGGACGGCGGCGCATCCAGCGGCCTGTATTACAACGGCAAATATTTGACCACGCCCGGACGCCTCATCAGCAATGCCCTCGTCGTAAAAGTGCAATAATGAGAGTCTCTTAACTGAGCTCCGACATGACAAAAAGGCTGGCCTTGAGATTTGTAATCCCAAGTTCCGGCCTTTTTGCTGCGGATTTTCGGGGAAACCGAAGAATCCGGCGTTTCGGATTACTGTTTGCCCAAACCCGTTTTCACCCAATCGGCGACGGTTACGGTGCGTTTTGCCTGATGCATCACGGCTTCCTTGACGTCTTCGATCATTTTTCCGTCCTGGCCGACCGTAACCGATGTGCCGTAAGGATTGCCGCCTGCCGCAAAAAGCGATGGATCGGTATATCCCGGCGCCGCGATGATCGCTCCCCAGTGGTACATGCTCGTGTACAAGGAAAGGATCGTTTCTTCCTGGCCGCCATGCGGGTTTTGCGCCGAAGCCATGGCGCTGACGACCTTGTTCACCAGCTTGCCGTGGAACCAGAGCCCGCCGGTCAAGTCCAGAAATTGTTTCATTTGCACCGGCAAGTTGCCAAAACGGGTAGGGATGCTGAAAATGATCGCGTCCGCCCATTCCAGGTCGGCCAGGCTGGCTTCCGGAATATGCTGCGTCGCTTCCTGGTTTGCTTTCCAGGCCGGATTGGAATCGATCGCCGATTGCGGCGCCGTTTCGGCCACTTTCAGCACTTTGACCTCGGAACCCGCTTGTTTTGCGCCTTCAGCAGCCCATTGCGCTAGCTGGTAGTTGGTGCCGCCGGAGCTGTAATAAATTATAGCCGTGTTTACGTTTGCCATCTCGAATTTCCCCTTTTTCGTGGAATATGGATAGGTTTTATTCTGCCAAGGAAGGAATAAAAGTATTCTCAGCTAACGTTCACGGTTCATGTTGCCGGGAATAAACCTGAACACGAAAAAAGGCCGTCCGATTGAGGCAATCGACAGCCTTGCATTTTGTTATTCGTTGTGCCGGGGATTAACGATTCATCCATTTGCCGTTGGTGAAGTCCGGAATCGCCACCGGATGTCCTCCCAAAGCGATCGATTCTTCGGACAAAGCGGAGATGCACATCCAAGCGGCCATGTCGTATACGTCCAGCGGCGTCTCGGTCCCTTGTTTCACGCTTTCGAAAAAATCTTTGAACACAAGCCAGTCCATGCCGTCATGGCCGCCTTTGACGCCTTCTTCGATATATTTTTTCCATACCGGGTGCTCGTATTGTTCCCGGAACTGCTCCACGTTGCCCCACTGCGGTTTCCAGCCCATATGGAAGTCGTCATGCATGCCGTCCAAATAAATCGAATGGTTGTCCTCCATGTACATGCCTTTCGTACCGCGGACGGTGAATCCCCGGGAATAATAACGCGGCAGCGTCGTATCGAGCGTAATCGTGATCGTTTCGCCATGCGCGCATTTAATGACGGTCGTCACGATATCGCCCTGCAGGAATTCCGTTTGCATCAGCTCGGCATCATCGCTTTTTTCCTTGCGGACATACTCCTGCATGCCTTTTGCCTTGGAAGCCATCGATACCAGCGAAACCATGCGATTCCCGTGGTTGATGTTCAGAATGCGGGCGATCGGCCCGATTTCATGCGTAGGATAGTTTTCGCAGTTGCGATGGATGTAATTGTTCAAGCGGTAATGGCGGTTTTCTTTTCCAAAAGCAATTTCGCTTCGCAGATCGTGATGGTAGCCGCCGGCGCAATGTACGATGTCGCCCAGCACGCCCTGCTTCACCATGTTGAGCACCATCATTTCGTCCCGGCCGTAGCAGCAGTTTTCCATGATCATGCAGGGCACCCGTGTGCGTTCGTAGGCCTCGACAAGCTTCCAGCATTCCTGGACGGAATAAGCCCCGCCTACCTCGCATGCCGCATAAATGCCGGCTTCCATCGCGGCCACCGCAATATCGATATGGTCGGCCCACGAAGCGCCGATGACGACCGCGTCGATATCGCCAAGCGCCATCACGTCCCGGTAATCCCGCGTCACGAAAGGACGTGCGCCCCCCTTCTCTGCAACCGCTTTCGCTGCAGCTTCGCCGCGGTCCTCGTATTTGTCGCAAACCGCCACGACCTCGACGTCGTCCATATGCAAAATAACGCCCGTCAATAATCCCATGCCGCGGGCACCGAGACCGATTACGCCGACTTTCACTTTGTTTTTCATCGCAGCCTCCCCAAGGATATGAATCTATGTTTTAATGATGAATCTATGATTCTTTTCACTCTGATATTCCCCCGTTTCCTATGATCTGTCAATATTCATATTTTTACCCTGTGTTCAATTGATGATATTTGGTAGATGAATGATGGACGCGTATGGTATAATTTGGGGTTGAGGTTCATGAACGACTACATAGTGAGAAGGATGGAGAAACACGGATGAAAAAGCTCTTATCTATTGTATTGATATTTTGCCTGCTGCTGCCTGCTGCCAGCGTTTCGGCAAAATCGAACCCGCCTGCGGCCAAAACGTATCCCAAGCTTTATTTGGGCATGGACGCCTCCAAGCTTCCCATGAAGCTTTTGAACGGGCTCGTCGTTGACAAAGAAAACGTGGACGGCTTGGGATTCCTGCCGGTCATCAAGCTGAACGGAAAAAAAGTATGGCGCGAAGCCGACGAATCCTGGATCAACACGGGCGGCGCCGTTCAATTTACCGTTGCATCCGGCGGAGACACGTTTTTGCTGTATCTGTCGGGCGCTACCGGCGGAAGCATGGTCCAGGTGGTCGGGGTGCACAAGAACGGAAAGGTTTTTCTTAGAAAATCGTTTGGCGGCGTAGGCGTCAATGCGACATTTCTTTCGGCCAACACCATCCAGGTGGAGATCGAGCGGGAAAATCTAAAATGGAACCCTGACCGGGATCCGAATGCGGCAAGACATACCGAGGTTTATGACGTCACGGTGTACCAGCTGTCCGCCAAAGGCATGGTCAAACAAAAGCAATTCGTGAAAAAAACGGGTTAGAACAAGGTTAATGTTATGAGACAGAATAGCATTGGGGCAGGATATGCTCAGAAGCAAAAAAGGGCGCTTTGAAAGCGGCCCTTTTTTATATTCGAGGCATTAAACTTATGATTTATTTGTAATGGTAGCCGTTTTCGTCTGATTGTCCCACGTAAGGTTCGCCCCTAAGGCTTCGGCAATCGCACGCAGAGGCACCGTGACTACCCCATCCTCCAGCTTGGCGCCGCTCAGCGTTTTGCCATTGGCGATTACGGTTACTTCGGGGCCGTCCGGAGCGGGAGCCTCTTTCTTTTTCAGCCCCAAATATTTTGCGATTCCGAGGACATGCCCGCTTACGATCGCCTCCATCACGGCCGGCTGTTTAAGCTTGGCGGCATCGGACGCGACATCGATGAATAAGTTTTCCGTCAAAACGGCCGGCATCCGGCTCTCGCGGCACATGTGCAGGTTCCCGGTCTTTTGCCCTCGATCCGCGACGCCAAAAGGTTTCAAACCAGCCATGATCTCCGTATGGAGCAGGTTTTGGAGCTTCACCGTCGCTGCCGATGCCGACGTATAACGATAAGATTCAAAACCGCCCGAGCCGCCTCCCGCATTGCAATGAACGCTAATCAGAAGATCTGCGCCCGCGGCATTAGCCTGGCCGGTTCGGTCCTTCAGCTCGACAAACACGTCCGTGCTTCGGGATAACAACGCCTGTACATCCTCATATTCCGAATCCAAACGCTTTTTAATGACTAATGCTAGCGCAAGAACAACATCCTTTTCCTGCAATCCATTACCGGTAGCCCCCGAATCTTTGCCGCCATGTCCGGCATCGATCCACACTTTTTTCATTCGGATGACCTCCTTTTTGTGCAAACCGCTTACTATCCGCAGGATTTCTCGGGCCAGGCCGTTCTCTTTTTGAAAATCATACCCTTCCTTTTTATATGCTTATTCCGATCATCATTTTTTGAGGCGGCGGTTGCACCAGGAAATATCCAAAAACCGGAGGAACCTGAATGGACTGCTATATAACAAAAAAACGCCTTTCGGCGTGTTTGTTTTAAATCTATATGGAGCGGGTGATGGGAATCGAACCCACGCTACCAGCTTGGAAGGCTGGAGTTCTACCATTGAACTACACCCGCGTGAAAAAAAGAAAGAGATCGGGATGACACGATTCGAACATGCGACCCCCTGGTCCCAAACCAGGTGCTCTACCAAGCTGAGCTACATCCCGAAAAGAAGGTAAACAGTTAAATGGAGCGGACGACGGGAATCGAACCCGCGACCCTCGCCTTGGCAAGGCGATGCTCTACCGCTGAGCCACGTCCGCATATTCATGGTGCGCGTGGAGGGACTTGAACCCCCACGTCGAAGACGCTAGATCCTAAGTCTAGTGCGTCTGCCAATTCCGCCACACGCGCAATTGAAAAACTGGTGAGCCATGAAGGACTCGAACCTTCGACACCCTGATTAAAAGTCAGGTGCTCTACCAACTGAGCTAATGGCTCGTAATTGCCTTGAGTAAAATGGCTGGGGATATAGGATTCGAACCTATGCATGACGGAGTCAAAGTCCGTTGCCTTACCGCTTGGCTAATCCCCAATAGCTTAGAATAAATGGGGCGATCGATGGGACTTGAACCCACGAATGCCGGAGCCACAATCCGGTGCGTTAACCCCTTCGCCACGACCGCCATATGCAATTCTGGTGCCGGCGAGAGGACTTGAACCCCCAACCTACTGATTACAAGTCAGTTGCTCTACCAATTGAGCTACACCGGCGCAATGATTGAGTAAGATGATCCTAGAGAACAATAATGATGGCGGAACCGACGGGATTCGAACCCGCGATCTCCTGCGTGACAGGCAGGCATGTTAGGCCTCTACACCACGGTTCCAGGCCTTTATGAATCCTGAAAGCTTTTCGCTTTGAGGAATAATGGTGGAGACTGAGGGGATCGAACCCCCGACCCTCTGCTTGTAAGGCAGATGCTCTCCCAGCTGAGCTAAGTCTCCTTAAATTTTCTATGAACCCAACTAGGTTCTCGTCCCAATCATGGGAAAATAATGGTGACCCGTAGGGGATTCGAACCCCTGTTACCTCCGTGAAAGGGAGGTGTCTTAACCCCTTGACCAACGGGCCTTAATATGTAAAGTTTGAAATGCTGGCGGAGAGAGAGGGATTCGAACCCTCGAGACGCTTGTGACGCCTACACGATTTCCAATCGTGCTCCTTCGGCCAGCTCGGACACCTCTCCGCGTCTTATCCAATAATGATGATTGCTTTCAGCTTTCAAACATTTTATTGGAATTGAACTCCCCGAACAGGACTCGAACCTGTGACAACTCGATTAACAGTCGAGTGCTCTACCGACTGAGCTATCGGGGAACGTTTCGCAAAAAAATAACCACAAAGGATGTGGTTTCCGCTTGGCAGCGTCCTACTCTCCCAGGACCCTTCGGTCCAAGTACCATCGGCGCTGGAGGGCTTAACGGTCGTGTTCGGGATGGGTACGCGTGGAACCCCTCCGCCATCGCCACCAAACGGGATTTTTCGCTGCAACATCGCAGCTTCAAAATCGTTTGTGAAATTCGCTTCATCTTGATTGACGATTGAATTTCAATACGATATGTACAGGAATCGGCATCGCCAAATGCCGAAAGTCATACTTGCCTTTCGAAACCACTTGAGCTTCAAAAAGTTGTTTTGACTCCCTGAAAACTAGATACGAAACGTTTTGCGTTTTAATTTCCGTAGCATTTCCCGGTTTTTGTTCCGGGCCCCGCCAAAGTACTTGGAATCAGCTGCGAAGCTGCTCTTCACTTTGGTGGGTCATTTAGGATAAGCCCTCGACCGATTAGTATTGGTCAGCTCCATGCATTGCTGCACTTCCACCTCCAACCTATCTACCTCGTCGTCTTCAAGGGGTCTTACTAATTGGGAAATCTCATCTTGAGGGGGGCTTCACGCTTAGATGCTTTCAGCGCTTATCCCGTCCGTACGTAGCTACCCAGCCATGCTCCTGGCGGAACAACTGGTGCACCAGCGGTACGTCCATCCCGGTC